>NZ_CP074404.1:1329969-1994954 GCF_018388465.1 Cellulomonas fengjieae
CGCCCAGGGCATCACCGTCATCTCCACCGTGCCCACGCTCGCCGGGCTGTGGCGCACCGAGGAGCTGGCGGGGGTGCGGCTGCTCATCTTCGGCGGCGAGGTGTGCCCGCCGGAGCTCGTGGCGCGGCTGGTGGGCGACGGTCGCGAGGTGTGGAACACGTACGGGCCCACGGAGGCGACCGTCGTCGCCTGCGCGGCGCTCCTCACCGGTGACGGGCCGGTGCGGATCGGCCATGCGCTCGACGGGTGGGACCTCGCCGTGGTCACGCCCGACGGGACGCAGGTCGAGGAGGGCGGGCTCGGCGAGCTGATCATCGGCGGCGTCGGGCTGGCCCGGTACCTCGACGCCGCGAGGGACACCGAGAAGTACGCACCGGCCGAGTCCCTCGGGTGGGACCGGGCGTACCGCAGCGGCGACCTGGTCCGCTACGAGGCCGATGGGCTGCTGTTCGTCGGGCGCGCCGACGACCAGGTGAAGGTCGGTGGCCGCCGGATCGAGCTGGGTGAGGTCGACTCCGCGCTGCTCGGGCTGCCCGGCGTGGCGGGAGCGGCGGCGGCCGTCCGGCGGACTCCGGCGGGGACGTCGGTGCTCGTCGGCTACCTGGTGGCCGGCCCCGGCGTCGAGCTGGACCTGGTCGACTCCCGGCGACGGCTGATCGGCTCGCTGCCGGCCGCGCTGGTGCCGCTGCTGGCGCCGGTGGCGTCCCTCCCGACCCGTGGGTCGGGCAAGGTCGATCGCGACGCGCTGCCGTGGCCGCTGGCACGCACCCACGGGGAGTCCGAGCCCGCCGCCGGGCTGACCGCGACCGGCCGGTGGGTGGCGGAGCGCTGGACGGCAGCGCTCGGCGTCGCGGTCGCGGGACCGGGCGACGACTTCTTCGCGGCCGGTGGCGGCAGCCTCCTGGCCGCGCAGCTGGTCGGCGCCCTGCGCGAGCGCTTCCCGACGGTCACCGTGGCCGACGTCTACGAGTACCCGCGGATCGAGGACCTAGCCCGCCGGCTCGAGGAGTTCGAGCCCGCCGTCGCCGCCGAACCACGGGTGGTCGAGCCGACCCCGCTCCGGGCGCAGGTGCTCCAGACGGTGCTCGCTATCCCGCTGGCCGCCCTGGTCGGCCTGCGCTGGCTCACCTGGCTCCTGGCGGCGGACGCGGTGCTCGTCGCGACGACCGGCGCCGCATGGGTGCCGGTCGTCCCGGGCGTCTGGTGGTGGGTGGCGCTCGGGTGGGTGGTGCTGATGAGCCCGCTCGGCCGGATGGGGAGCACCGTGCTCGTCGCCCGCACGCTGCTGCGCGGGCTGCAGCCGGGACGCTATCCGCGGGGCGGGTCGGTGCACCTGCGGCTCTGGTTCACCGAGTCCTGGGCGGCCGCCGCCGGCGCGGAGAACCTGTCGTGCGCCCCCTGGACCGCCACGTACGCCCGTGCGCTCGGGGCCACGGTCGGTCGCGACGTCGACCTGCACGCGCCGCCGCCGGTCACCGGGCTGCTCACCCTCGGCAACGGGTGCTCCGTCGAGCCCGAGGTGGACCTGCGCGGGCACTGGTTGGACGGCGACGTGCTCCGGGTCGGTCGGGTGCGGATCGACGAGCGCGCGACGGTGGGCACGCGCAGCACGCTCGCCCCCGGCACCCGCGTCGGTGCCTGGTCCGAGGTCGCCCCCGGCTCGGCCGTCCTCGACTCGGTGCCTCCCGGTGAGCTGTGGGTCGGCTCGCCCGCGGTGTTCGACGGGCCCTCCCGGCGGCACTGGCCCAGCGACCGGGCGCCCCGGGCGCGCCGGTGGGTCGCGATCTACGCAGCGACCGCTGCCGCGCTCGCGGCGCTGCCCGTCGTGGCCGGTCTCTGCGCGCTGCTGGTGGTCGGGGTCGGGCTGCGCGGCGCGACGACGGCGAGCGAGGGCGCGTCCGACGCGCTGCGCGCCGTGCCACTGGCCGCGATCACGGCGGTCGTGGTGCTCGCCGCGGTCACGCTCGTGGCCGTGTGGCTGTTCGGCCGCGGGGTCCGCGAGGGCTACCACGCGGTGCACAGCCGGGCGGGCTGGCAGGTCTGGGCGACGCTGCGGCTCATGGACGACGCACGCAGGACGCTCTTCCCGCTCTACTCGAGCACGGCGACGCCCGGCTGGCTCCGGCTGCTCGGCGCGGACATCGGCCGGGACGTGGAGGCGTCGACGGCGCTCATGCTCCCCACGCTCACCACGGTGGGGGACGGCGCATTCCTGGCTGACGACACCCTCATCGGGTCCTACGAGCTCGGTCACGGCTGGCTGCGGGTCGAGCGGAGCAAGGTGGGTAAGCGCGCGTTCTTGGGCAACTCGGGGATGATCGCCCCCGGCCGCCGGGTGCCCAAGCGCGCCCTCGTCGCGGTGCTGTCGGCGACCCCCGAGGATGCGCGGGCGGGCACCAGCTGGCTCGGGTCGCCGCCCGTGCGGCTGCGGCGGACCGCCGGCGAGCCCGACGACGCCGGCACCTTCGCCCCGCCGACGCGACTGCGGGTGGCCCGCGCGTTCGTCGAGCTCTGCCGGATCGTGCCCGTGATCTGCACCGTGGGGCTGGGCGTGCTCGTGCTGCTGGCGCTGCAGGCGGTGCTGGACGCCGGGGGTCTCGCGACGGCAGCGGTGCTGTCGCCGTTGGTCCTGCTGGCTGCCGGCGTCGTCGCGTGCACCGTGGCGACGGCGGCCAAGTGGCTGTTGGTCGGCCGCCTGCGCCCAGGCGAGCACCCGCTGTGGAGCTCGTTCGTCTGGCGCAACGAGCTGGCCGACACGTTCCTGGAGGTCGTCGCGGTGCCCTGGCTCGGGCCGGCTGCCGTCGGCTCGCCCGCGCTCACGGCCTGGCTGCGCACGCTCGGTGCCCGGATCGGCCGCGGGGTCTGGTGCGAGACCTACTGGCTGCCCGAGGCGGACCTGGTCGCGCTCGGCGACGCGGCCACGGTGAACCGCGGGTGCGTGCTGCAGACCCACCTGTTCCATGATCGGGTGATGAGCATGGACACGGTCGAGCTGGGACGGGGTGCGAGCCTGGGGCCGCACGGGGTGGTGCTGCCGGCGGCGAGCCTGGACGACGGCGCCCGCGTGGGTCCGGCGTCGCTCGTGCTGCGCGGGGACACCATCCCGGCGGGATCGCGCTGGACCGGGAACCCGGTGGCCCCGGCGTGACGCAGCCGCCCGAGGACCCGTACCTGCCGGGCCGGCCGGACGGCGGCATCACGGTCGACCGGTACGAGCTCGAGCTCGACTACCGGGTGGCCACCAACCGGCTCGGCGCGCGCGCGGTGGTGCTCGCCCGTGCGGCCCGTCGTCTGGACCGCGTCGCGCTGTCCCTGGCCACCGGCCTTCGGGTCAGTCAGGTCCTGGTCGGCGGTAAGGGTCCCGAGCGGTGGACGCACCGTGACGGCCGGATCGCGATCCGGCTGGGCCGGGAGGTGGCGGCCGGCACGAGCCTGCGGATCGAGGTCAGCTACGGCGGGCAGCCCGGACCCGTGCGCGGGCCCTGGGGCGAGGTCGGGTGGGAGGAGCTCCAGGACGGGGTTCTCGTGGCGGGTCAGCCCGACGGCGCGCCCACGTGGTTCCCGTGCCACGACCACCCGGCGGACAAGGCGACCTTCTCGGTGTCCGTCAGCGCGGAGGTCGGCTACGAGGTGCTCGCCAACGGGAGGTTGGTGTCGCGCACGCCGCGGGCCGGGCGCGTCCGGTGGGTGTACGAGCAGCCGGAACCCATGGCGCCGTACCTCGCGACGCTGCAGATCGGCCGCTACGTGCGGGTGGGCACGGCAGCCGGCCAGGTCCTCGTCCCTCCCCGGCTCCGCACGGCTGCCCTGCACGACCTCGCGCGGCAGCCGGAGATGGTCGCGCTGTTCGAGGACCGGTTCGGGCCGTACCCGTTCGGCGGCTACTCGGTCGTGGTGACCGACGACGTCCTCGAGATCCCGCTCGAGGCGCAGGGGCTCGCCGTGTTCGGGGCGAACCACATGGACGGTCGCCGGGGGTCGGAGCGGCTGGTCGCGCACGAGCTCGCGCACCAGTGGTTCGGGAACAGCCTGACGGTCGCCCGGTGGCGGGACATCTGGCTGCACGAGGGCTTCGCGTGCTACGCCGAGTGGTTGTGGTCGGAGCAGTCGGGTGGGTGGTCGGCCGATCGGCACGCGCGGTTCGCTCACGCCCGGCTGACGGCGCTGCCGCAGGACCTGGTCCTGGGAGACCCGGGCCCGGACGGGATGTTCGACGACCGGCTCTACAAGCGGGGCGCGCTCACGCTGCACGCGCTGCGGTGCACGGTCGGGGACGACGCGTTCTTCGACATCCTGCGGACGTGGACCGGGCGCTTCCGGCACGGCACCGTGAGCACCGAGTCGTTCGTGGAGTGCGCCTCAGCCGTGGCGGGTCGGTCGCTGGTGCTGCTGGTCGATACGTGGGTGTACCGGACGGCGCTGCCCCCGTTGCCCACCGCCCGCCCGGCGCTCAGCGCCGACCGGCCAGCTGCACCCGCGTCACCCGGACGCTGACCGGTCCGTGGGCGCGCAGCGCCAGTGCGCCGAGCACCTCCTCGACCGGGTCGAGGTCCTGCAGGTGCCACGGACCGCCCAGCGCATCCGCCGGCGCCTCCTCGATGCGCGGGGGCTCGTCGCCGGGGCCGAGGACGAGCGTGCGGGGGTCGACGTCGAGTCCCCGCCCGGCCGCCTTGAGCAGCGCCTCCTTGCGGGTCCACGTCCTCAGCCGGGCCTCGTCGTCGACGGGGCGCGCCTCGGTGCCGGCGAGCACGACGTCGTCGAACCCGCCGAACACCCGGTCCGCACGGCGCTCGACGTCGATGCCGACCGCGCCCGCGCGGGTGGTCGCGACGACGACGAGGCCGGTGGTGCGGGCGAGGCTCAGGTGCGGGGTCGGTGTCCGGCGCACGTCGTCGGGCACGGTGCGCCACGACGCGCTGGGGCGTCCGTGCGCGCGGCTCCCGCAGCGGGGGCAGTGCCGGTGGAGCTCGACGGCACCGGCGTCGAGACCCGCCCAGGAGCCGACGGCGGTGCGCGCCAGCACGAGCGACGACGCGACCGCGTCGCGCGACTCCTCGTTCTGCACGGCCGCGGCGCGGTCCCGCTCGCCGAGCGTCAGTACGTCCGCGAGGGCCCCGACGGGGACGGTGCGCGCCCAGTGCACCGTGACCGGCAGGGTGGCGTGGTCCACGGGGATCATCCTGCCTGGTCCCGTGGTTAGGGTGAGTGACGACCGAGGGCCCCACGAAGGAGTGCTGCATGGCAACGATCACGTCGAACGGCTTCACGGTCGGCTATGCGGCGATGTTGGAGCAGTTCCATCCGCGTGAGGCGGTGGAGCTGTCGGCGTATGCCGAGGCGCACGGGTTCTCTGGCGTGATGGCTGCGGATCATTTTCAGCCGTGGGTTCCCGCCCAGGGGCAGGCCGCGTTCGTGTGGAACGTGCTGACCGCGCTGGGGGAGCGCACCACCGGCGACATCGGCCCCGGCGTCACCGCGCCGACGTTCCGGTGGCACCCCGCGATGGTCGCGCAGGCGTCGGCGACGCTCGCCGCGATGTACCCCGGGCGGCACTGGCTGGGGCTCGGCTCCGGCGAGGCGCTCAACGAGCACATCGTGGCCAACTACTGGCCCGAGGCGCCTGAGCGGATCAACCGCATGTTCGAGGCCATCGAGATCATCAAGAAGCTGTTCACGGCGTCGTTGGCGGGCAAGGACGTCAAGCACGCGGGGCCGTTCTACAAGCTGGAGTCCACCCGGTTGTGGACGATGCCCGAGGTCGCCCCGGAGATTCTGGTGGCCACTGCCGGGCCGGTGACGGCCAAGCGCACGGGTCGGCTGGCGGACGGGATCATCACGGTGGGGGCGCCGTTGGAGAAGATCTCGGGACTGTTCGGCAAGTTCGCCGAGGGTGCGCGCGAGGCCGGCAAGGACCCGGACACGATGCCGAAGGTGCTCCAGCTGCACCTGTCGTGGGCCGAGACCGACGAGCTGGCGCTCGCGCACGCGATGCACGAGTGGCCCAACGGCGGCATGAAGTTCCCGAAGGCGGACATCCGCTCGCCGTTCGACTTCGAGCAGATGGCCAGGCTGGTGCGCCCGGAGGACTTCGACGGGCGGATGGTCATCTCCGCGGACCCCGATGTGCACCGTGCGGAGATTCAGAAGTACGTGGACCTGGGGTTCGATCGGATCTATCTGCACAACGTGGGACGCAACCAGCGCGAGTGGATCGAGGTCTTCGGCCGCGACGTGCTGCCGAAGCTGGCCCGATGAGCGAGCTGCGCGTCTGGGCACCCGACGGGCTGGCGGAGATCGCGCCGGGCGACGACCTGGTCGCGTTGCTGGCCGACCTGCTGCGCGACGACCCCCCGGTCGACGGGGACGTGCTGGTGCTCACCAGCAAGGTCGTGTCCAAGGCCGAGGGGCGCGTCGTCCGCGCGGAGAATCGTGAGCAGGCGATCACCGACGAGACCGTGCGCGTGGTCGCCACCCGCGAGCACCCCGGCGGCGTCACCCGGATCGTGGAGAACCGGCTCGGCCTGGTGATGGCCGCGGCCGGGGTCGATGCGTCGAACACGCCCGAGGGCACCGTGCTGCTGCTGCCGGTCGACCCCGACGCGTCCGCGCGGCGGATCCGCGCCGGGCTGTCGGCCGCGTTCGGCGCGCTCCTGGGCGTCGTCATCACCGACACCGCCGGGCGGCCGTGGCGCCAGGGGGTCACCGACATCGCGATCGGCGCCGCCGGGCTCGTGGTGCTCGACGACCTACGCGGGCAGGTCGACTCGTTCGGCCGGCCGCTGGTCATGACGCAGGCCGCCGTCGCCGACGAGATCGCGTCGGCCGGCGAGCTGGTCAAGGGCAAGGCCGAGGGGCGGCCGCTCGCGGTCGTGCGCGGGCTGGGTCACCTGGTGACCGTCGAGGACGGCCCCGGGGCGCGTGTCCTCGTGCGGCTGGGCACCGACGACATGTTCCAGCAGGGCAGCGCCGAGGCGTACTCGCAGGGCTGGAAGGACGCCCTCAGGGACCAGCGGTAGCCCTCGCCGCCGCCTTGGCGGCCTGCTTCGTCGCGCGGACCTCGCCCAGCGAGACGGGGTCGGTGACGTCCGCGATCGACCGGCGGGCACCGGGCTCCCCATAGGCGCCGGCTGCCTCGGCCCACCCGGCCGGCTGGACGCCGCGCTGCTTGCCGAGCAGCGCGAGGAAGATCCGCGCCTTCTGGTCGCCGAAGCCCGGCAGCGCCTTCAGCCGCTTCAGCACGGTCGGCCCGTCGGGGTCACCGTCGGTCCACAGCCGCGTGACGTCGCCGTCGTAGTCCTCGACGATCGCCGCAGCGACGGCCTGGATGCGGCCGGCCATTGAACCGGGGTAGCGGTGCACCGCGGGCGGCGTCGCGCACAGGGCCGCGAACTGCTCGGGATCGGCGTCCGCGATCCGGTGGACGTCGAGGCCGCCCATCCGGTCCGCGATCTTTGCGGGACCCGCGAACGCGGACTCCATGGTGACCTGCTGGTCCAGGAGCATGCCGATGAGCAGCGCGAACGGGTCGTCGGTCAGGAGCTGGTCGGCGGTCGGGTCGCCGGTGAGCCACAGGGTCATGACGGCATCCTCTCGCGAGTGGGGGAGGATGCGCCCGTGCGATGGGTCGTGGTGGTGCCTGTGAAGCCGGCCGCCGAGGGCAAGACGCGCCTGGCCGGGGCGTTGTCCGCGGCGTCGAGGGCGCGTCTGGTGCGGGCCATGGCGCTCGACACCGTCGGTGCGGCCGAGGCGGCGGCGGGTGTTCTGCGGGTCGTCGTCGTCACCGCGGACACCGAGCTGCGCGCGCTGCTGGGTGCGTCCGTGGACCTCGTCGACGAGCCGGGCGGCGGGCTGAACGCCGCGGTCGGTGCCGGGATCGCCCGCGCGCGGTCGCTCGGGACGGGGGTCGCGGTCCTGCTGGGGGATCTGCCGGCCCTGCGTCCCGCGGACCTCGCGGACGCGCTCGACCTGGCAAGTGCCCACGACCGCGCGATGGTGGCCGACGCGGAGGGCACGGGCACCACCCTGCTCACGGCCCTGCCGGGACTGTCGATCGACCCACGGTTCGGGGCGGGCTCGGCCGCGGCGCACGAGCACGACGGCCACGTGCGACTGGCGGTGCCGCCGACGTCGACCCTGCGGCGTGACGTCGACGTGCCGGACGACCTCGTCGAGGTGGAGCGCCTGGGGGTCGGTCCGGCGACGCGCGCCGCCCTCGACCAGGCCTGATCACCGGGCTCACCGCCAGGCACCCCCCGCATGTGTGCTTGTCGTCACACCCGGCGCTGTCGCCTGCCGGCACCGCTAGCGTGCGACGCATGACGGGCCGGGGGATCTACGTCGAGACCCACATCGCCGCGCCCGTCGACCGGGTGTGGGCCCGCACGCAGGACCCCGACGAGCACGTGCGGTGGGACGTGCGCTTCACGCGCATCGTGCCCACGACCCCGACGGCCGGCGGCGCCACCCGCTTCACGTACACCCGCCGCACCCCGTTCCGCACGGTCGCCGGGGACGGGGTCAGCATCGGCGAGTCGACCCGCCCCGACGGCACCCGGACCTCGGCCCTGCGCTTCGCGACGACCGACCCGCTCTCGCCGATACGGTCCGGCCGCGGCTACTGGCGGTACGCGCCGGACGACGACGGGACGCGCTTCGTCACCGGGTACGACTACCGGCCGGGCTGGGGTCCGGTCCTCGACCGGATCGTCCGTCCGCTGCTCGGGTGGGCGACAGCCTGGAGCTTCGACCGCCTGCGCATCTGGGCGGAGCGGGACGAGCCGCCCGAGCAGTGGCCGCTGCACAGCGTGCTGTGGGTCTGGCGGCCGGAGCGACCGCGCGCCGCCCGGTGCCGTCGCGCGCCCGTGCACGGCCGGCGGCGCGACGACCACCTGCGCGACGCGCCAGGCACGCTCGCCACCCTGCCCGAGCCGGAGGAAGCACGATGACGTCACTGTTCGAGCGCGCGATGGGCGACGCGTTCTTCGACCTGCACCCGATGATGCAACGCCGGTTCGGGGTAGGCCTCGACAGCGGGGAGGCGTGCGTCGGCACCGGCGTGATGTCGCAGATCCGGCTCGGCCCGTGGTGGACCAGACCGTTCCTCCAGCTCGGCCGGGTCCGCAACGTCCTCATCCCCGACGGCGGCACCGACGTGCCGTTCTCGATCGAGAACTACCCGTACCGCGACCCGCTCGGCCGGGAGACGGTGACGTTCGTCCGCGAGTTCGACGTACGGGGCCAGCGGCGTCGGTTCGACGCGACGATGGTCGCGCACGACGGCAAGGTCCTCGACTACCTGGGTACGCACCAGCACCTCGCCGTCGACCTCGAGCTGCGCGCCGACGCCGACGGCGGCCTGCGACTCACGTCGGGCGCCCAGCGCTTCTACGAGGGGCCGATCGGCTTCGGGTTCCCGCTGGCGCTCAGCGGCCGCGCGGACCTGCACGAGTGGTACGACGACGCCGCCGAGACGTTCCGTATCGAGCTGGAGGTCGTCAACGACCGGTTCGGGTTCCTGTTCGGTTACCAGGGGGCGTTCACGTGCGCCTGGGAGCCGGCTCTCGATGCGCCCGACCGGCTCAAGCCCCGACGGCACGAGCGCCGGACCTGACTAAGGGACCCGGCCGACGAGGGCGAGCGCCTCGGCGGCGATGCGTGCGGTCGTCGGCACGTCGGTCATGAGGGTGGGCACCGCGTGCGCCGCCCAGCCGTCTGCCCGGAGGGCGTCGGCCGCGTCGGCGTCCCGCTCGTCCACCAGCCACGCGTCGAGGATCCCGTCGGGACGGTGGCCGTAGTGGCGCGCCACGGCGAGCGCGCTGGTCTCGACGCCGATCGCCGTGAGGCACACGTCGGCCATCCCGCGCACGGGTGCGCCGCCGATCACGGGGCTGATCCCGACGACCGGGGCCGCGGTGGCGCGCACGGCGTCCCGGATACCGGGGATCGCGAGGATGGTGCCGACCGAGACGACGGGGTTGGACGGCGGCAGCACGACGACGTCGGCACCCGCGAGGGCGTCCAGCACGCCGGGGGCCGGGGTGGCCGACGCCAGGTCGGTCTGCACGAACCGCGCCGCCGGCAGGGTCGCCCGATGGCGCACCCACCACTCCTCGAAGTGCAGCTCGCGCCCGTCCGCGAGCACGACGTGCGTCTCGACCTCGTCGTCGGTCATCGGCAGGAGCCTCACCCCTGGCTGCCAGCGTTCCGACAGCCGGGCCATGACCTGGGAGAGCGGCAGGCCGGCGCGCAGCAGCTCGGTGCGGGCCAGGTGTGTCGCCAGGTCGAGGTCGCCGAGCGTGAACCAGTCCCAGCCGAGACCGTAGGCCGCGAGGTCGTCGCTCACTCGCCGGGACTCGTCGCGACGGCCCCAGCCCTGGTCCTCGTGCACCGCGCCGCCGAGCGTGTACAGCAGCGTGTCGAGGTCGGGGCAGACGCGGACGCCGTGCAGCCACAGGTCGTCGCCGGTGTTGGCGACGACCGTGATGTCGGCGTCGGGCAGCAGCGCGCGCAGCCCGCGCGTGAACCGGGCGCCGCCGACTCCGCCGGACAGCACGGTGACCTTCACGACGGACCCGCCGGCTCGTGGAACGCGATGACGGGGCGCCCGGTGCGCGGGTGCACCAGGATGTCCGCCTCGACGCCGTAGACCTCGCGCAGCAGGTCGGGGCGCAGCACGTCGGCGGGGTGGCCGGCCGCGGCGAGGTGACCGTCGGACAGCACCAGCACGTGCTCGCAGAACGCCGCCGCGAGGTTCAGGTCGTGCAGGGCGGCGACCGTCGTGGTGCCCAGGTCCCGCACGAACGCGAGCAGGCTGAGCTGCGCGCTGACGTCGAGGTGGTTCGTCGGCTCGTCGAGCAGCAGGAGCTCGGGCTCCTGGGCCAGGGCGCGGGCGATCTGGACGCGCTGACGCTCGCCGCCCGACAGCGACGACCAGGCGCGCTCCGCCAGGTGGTCGGCCCGGGCGCTGACCAGGGCGCGGTCCACGGCGGCCTCGTCCGGATCGGTGCCCCACAGGCTCCGGTACGGGATCCGACCGAGGGACACGACCTCGCGGACGGTCAGCGGGACGGTGCTCGTCGACTCCTGCTCGAGCAGCGCGATCCGCTGCGCGCGCCCCTTGCGGGGCAGGTGGTGCACCGGGGTGCCGTCCTCGACCAGCACGCCGCCCTTCTCGGGCGGCAGCAGGCCGGCGATCAGCCGCAGCAGCGTCGTCTTGCCCGCGCCGTTGGGGCCCAGGAGTCCGGTGAGGTGGCCGGCGGGGGGAGTCGCGTCGATGCCGTCCACCACCCAGCGGCCACCGAGGCGGGTGCCGACGCCGTCGAGGGTCAGGTCCATGCCGACCCCTTCCCGCGGCGCAGCAGGTAGGCGAAGACGGGCACACCGATGAGTGCGGTGACGATGCCGACGGGCAGCTCGCGCGGGTCGAAGACGGTCCGGGCCAGGGTGTCCGCCCAGATCAGGAACACGGCACCGCTGAGCGCCGCGACGGGCAGCAGCCGGCGGTGCGCGGGCCCGGTCAGCGACGAGACGGCGTGCGGCAGGATCAGGCCGACGAAGCCGATCGCGCCGCTGACGGCCACCATCGCACCGGTGAGCAGCGCGACGAGGGTCATCAGGGTCCAGCGCGTGCGGTCGACGTCGATGCCGAGGGCCGCGGCGGAGGTGTCACCGAAGGCGAACGCGTCCAGGCGAGTGGCGCTCAGCACGAGGACGGTCCCGACGACGAGCACGGCGATCCCGGCGATCGCGACCGACGCCCACGTCGCGCCCGCCAGGGACCCGAGGAGCCAGTTCAGGATCTCCCGGTAGGAGTCGCCCGTGGCGGTCCAGAAGATGACGAAGCTGGTGCCCGCGGCGGCCATCTGTGACACGGCCAGGCCCGCCAGGACGGTCCGGCCGGGGGACAGGGTGCTCCCCGAGCGGGCGAGCGCCAGGGTCGCGACGAGGGCCAGCAGGGCGCCGGCGAACGCCGCGACCGGCAGCAGCAGGCCCACGCCGACCACCAGCACCGCGACCGCCCCGAGCGAGGCGCCCGACGACAGGCCCAGCAGGTAGGGGTCGGCCAGCGGGTTGCGCGTCAGGCTCTGCATCACCGCGCCGGCGAGGGCGAGCCCGGCGCCGACCGCGCCCGCGGTGATGACGCGGGGCAGGCGCAGGTCCCACACGATCGCGTCGTGCAACCGGGGGACGGCGTCGACCGGCAGGCCGAGGTGGCCGGCGATGCTGCGGGCCACCTCGGCGACGCTCAGGTCGGCGGGCCCGATGGTGACCGTGACCAGGACGGTCACCACCAGCGCCGCCAGCCCCGCGAGGACCAGTAGCGTCAGGGGCGTGCGGGCCTTCACCCCAGCTCGGCGAGCTGGTCGGCCAGGGAGGCGACCGCGTCGGCGTTGCGCACGCCGGCCTCGCCCGCCGCGAACGGCACGGTGAGGTAGCGCTTCTGCTGGACCGCCGTGAGCTGGCTCGTGGCCGGGTTGGCCTCGAGCAGGCCGATCTTCTTCTCCGCGCTGTTCCAGGCGGCGTCGACGAGCACGATCACGTCGGGGTCGGCCGCGACGACCTGCTCCCAACCGGCCGACGTCCAGCTGTCGTGCACGTCGGCGAAGATGTTGGTCAGCCCGGCGGCGTCCATGATCATCTGCGGTGCGCCGATGCCGGCACCCACATACGGGATGTCCGACCCCGAGCTGTACCAGAGCGCGGTCGTCTCCTCGGTGGGCTTCTCGACGCTCGCGAGCGTGGCGTCCTGCTGCGCGACCAGCTCCTCCGCGCGCCCCGGCACCCCGAAGATCGCGGCGACCTCGCGGATCTCGTCCGCGACCTCGTCGAACGTCAGGGGGTCGGGCACGTAGCCCTCCGCCTGGCAGGCGGCGGGGGACACGTACGTGGTGATCCCCAGGTTCTGCAGGGTGGCACGGTGGCCGGCGCCGTCGGCCGAGAAGTTGGACTCCCACCCGCCGTAGACGAAGTCCGGGCCGAGGCCCAGCAGGGCCTCCTGCCCGGGAACCTTCTCCGAGACCACCGGGATCTCCTCGTACGCCGTCGCCTGGTCCTGCGGCACCGGACCGTCGGCGAACGCCGTGCCGATCATCACGTCCTGCAGGCCCAGGGCAAGGAGCATCTCCGTGGCGGTGGACTTGATCGTGACGACCCTCTGCGGCGGCGCGGTGAGCGTGACCTCGGTGCCGCAGTTGTCGAGCGTGACCGGGGTGTAGCCCTCGCTCGCCGTCGTGGTCGGTTCTGCCTCCGGGGTGCTCTGCGAGGAGCACGCCGCCAGGGCGAGCGCGACGACGGTGCCTGCGAGGACGAGACGGGTGCTGCGCATTCGAGACGGCTCCGGGGGTTCTGCGGTGGGCACGCGGCAGCGGGTTGCACGCGGGCAGGGGTGGGGTGCACGTCGCACCTCCGGAGGGCCGCCCAGATCCGGGCGGCGCGACCCGGCCACAACCGGTCGGGTTCCGCGCACAGAGTAGGCCTGGGGGGTGGCGGGTCGGCAAGTGGAGGGTCTGGTCAGGCGGCGAGCGCACCGCCGCTCGTCGGGGCGCGCTGTGGGCGAGCTCAAGGCGCGCCGGGTCCGAACGGTCGGGCAACGCGGCGGCGGATCAGGCGGGCTGGTGCGGATTCATCGGCTCCGAGGCTTGATGTCGCCCGGCGCTATCGGTAACATCGAACACATGTTCGAAGACGGCGTGGGCGGGGATCCGGGGCTCGGGGAGGTCCCGGATCCCGCTCATGCCTACGCGGGCAGTCTCTCGTCGGGCACCCACAACCCCGTATCGGCTACGAGCAAGGGACGGGGCGACAGGCGCGCGGCGCAGCCGGTGGTGGCGCTGGCGACGATCTCTTGACGGTGGCGCGGGCGCTGGCGCTGGCGCACTCCGGGGCGGGGGACCTCGGGGCCCAGCGGGCTCGGGTCCTGGGTCGGCTGGACCAGCTGGCCGGAGTCGTGGCGACAGTGCGCGGGCGGCTGCTTGTGGACGAGAGGGCCTCGGACGGGTGGCGCCGGCCCGGCGTGCCGTCGTTCGAGGCGGCACGGTCCGCGGTCTCGCGACCCGGCCCGGGTGCTGCGCGGCAGGAGGTCCGGCAGGCGGAGGCACTCGCCGCGCTGCCCGCCGTGGCCCAGGCCGTCGACGCGGGCGTCGTGCGGGTGGGGCACCTCGACGTCATCGCCCGGTGATCGCCGAGGCGTCGCCGCGGGTGAACGAGGTGCTCGCCTCACCGCGCGGGCAGGCCACGCTCGTCGGGATGGCGTGCGAGCAGGTTCAGCCGACGTTCTCCCGCACGCTCGCCCGCTGGGTTGCCGCGCAGGACCCTGCCGCGCACGAGGCAGACCATCAGGCGCAGCGGCGGGAGCGGTTCCTGCACCTGTCCGACCGGGCCGACGGCACTCACGTCCGCGGCCGGCTGGACCGGATGACCGGGCATGCGTTCCGGCTCGCCCTCGAGGCCGTCGGCGAGGCGCCGGGTGCCGACCGCTCGCCCGAGCAGGCCCGCGCCGATGCGCTGGGTGCGCTGGCGGAGAAGGTGCTGGCGCTGCCCGAGACCGGGTCCGGGGCCGCGGTGCGTCCGCACGTCTCACTGATCATGAGCGAGGAGTCGTGGGTCGGACTGCGCGGACTGCGTGGCCTGACCGCTGGCGCCGCGACCGATGGGGCCGCCACGGAGGTCGCTCTCACCCGCGCGCCTGCTCTCGAGGACGGGACGCCCGTCCCGACCTCGGAGGCGCTGCGGATCCTGTGCGACTGCGACGTGACGCGGATCGTGGTGGACGCCGAGAGCCAACCGGTCGACCTCGGCCGCACGCAGCGGCTGTACACCGGCGTGCAGCGTCGCGCCATCATCGCCCGTGACGGCGGCTGCATCTGGCCCGGCTGCGGGAAGCCTGCGCGGTGGTGCGAGATCCACCACATCCGCTGGTGGGATCGGGACGGCGGGGTGACGAGCCTCGAGAACGCCGCGCTGCTCTGCTCGTTCCACCACCACGAGATCCATCGCTACGACCTGTCGATCGAACGCGTCGCCGGCGCCGTGGGGCGTGGTGCACGCCCGGGCGCCCCTCCCGGTGACCGGTACGTCTTCCGGCTGCCGGACGGGTCCGTCGTCGGACGGTCGGGCGCGGCCACGTTGCCGGCGCCGGGCCTTCCCAGCGGGGCGACCGCCGAGCTGAGCGCTGCCCATGGGACACCGGGCGAGCCGACCGGGGCACCACAGGATCGGCCGCCGGGACGACCGGCTCAGCCGACGGGACCGCCGGGGCGGTCAACCGCAGCGACCGGGCCGCCGCCACGGGCTCAGGCAGCGCGCGGCCCGACGGTGACGTCGCAGCCGAGCCTTGACCTCGGGCCGTGAGGCGGGTGGGGTCGGCGATCCTCGGCGTGCGGTGCGCGGGCGCGGCCTCCGCACCGGCCCCATCTGCCGCGCGGCAGGTGGGGCGACCCATCACGGGGCGGCCGCGAGGGCGAGCGCTCGGGCGACGTCCTCGACTTCGGTGCCGAGCAGCCCGACGGTGACGCGGACGTGGCCGCCGGTAGCAGCGCCGCTGGTCGCAGCGCCGCTCCCGGTTGCACCGGGGCCGGTCGCACCGCTGCCGGTTGCACCGATGCTGGTTGCACCGCTGCTGGTTGCACCGTTGCCGGTCGTGCCGCTGCCGGTCTCAGCCCTGCCGGACGCATCGCCGCCGGTGTCTTCTCCGGCGGGCGGCTCGCACTCCCGCGACGGGTCAGGAGCCGCTGGGCCGCCGTCGGCGCGGAACGGGGTGCCGGGGGCGACGCGGATGCCGGCGGCCTCCAGCCGGAGCAGGGCGGTGCGCTCGTCGTGGACCGGGAGCCACAGGTTGATGCCGTCACCGGGGTCGAGGGTGATGCCGTGCCCGGCCAGGGCGTCGCGCAGGCTGCGGCGGCGGGCGAAGTACACGCGGCGGGCGTGGGCGACGGCCTCGATCGCGCTGCCGTCGGTGAGGAGGTCGACCAGGACGTGCTGGAGCAGGCGGCTGGTCCAGCCGGGGCCGAGCATGCGGCGGGCGACCAGTCCGTCGAGCACGGACGCCGGTCCGCCGACGGCGGCGATGCGCAGGTCCGGCCCGTGGGACTTCGAGTACGACCGCACGTGCACGACGCGGTCGGGCAGCAGCGACCCCAGGCTCACGTCGCGGGCCGACGCGATCTCGCCCGAGTGGTCGTCCTCGACGACGAGCGCATCGTGCCGGCGCACGACGGCAGCGAGCTCACGTGCCCGCGTGGACGTCATGCTGACGCCGGTCGGGTTGTGCGCCCGCGGCTGCAGGACGACGACCCCCGAGCCCTCGAGCGCCCGGTCCAGCTCGTCGGCCCGCATGCCGTGCCGATCGAGCGTGACGGGGACCCGTTCGAGGCCGAGCTGGTCCAGCAGGTCGAACAGCGGCGGGAAGCCGGGGTCCTCGACGGCGACCCGTGAGCCGAAGCCGGCGACGCGCTCGAGGATGCGGCTGATGGCGTCGAGTGCCCCGTCCACGACCGTGATGCGCTGCGGCGGGAACGGCCAGGACTCGCGCAGCAGCAGCTCGAGGGCGGGCACCACGGGCGAGGCGACGTACGCACCGGTGTCGGCCGCGGGCCGCTGGAGCGCGACCCGGGACAGGGCGGGACCGATCGGGGGTAGCAGCTCGGGGTCGGGTGTCCCGGTGGACAGGTCGAGCCGGACGGGTGCGCCACCGGCGAGGTCGCGGTAGCGCGGCGGGAGCCAGCTGGCGGGCGGGGGAAGCACGACGGTGCCGGCCCGGCCGCGGGAGATGACGATGCCCACGGTGGACAGGGCCTGCCAGGCGCCGCTCACGGTCGCCGGGCTGACCCCCAGGTCGGCGGCGAGGGCGCGGACGGTCGGGAGGCGGTCACCGGGACGCAGGTCGCCGCCGCGGACCAGGCGCGCCACGGTCGCCGCGATCCCGCGAGGGCTGCGGTCATCCACGTGCGAGGCGAGGTCCATGCGAGTCAGGATGCCCGCCTACTCCCGGGCCGAACGGCCGCACCGGATGCGGACCGAGATGTTTACACGGCGGTCTGCGATGTTCGCGACCGGCCACCGGTGGGAAACGGGACAGAAATGTTCAACCCCGACAGTCACATTCCAGGCTACGGTGCCCAGAACGGGCACTCAGGCGCCGCGTGGGGCTCCGAGGCCGGTCGACATGACGAACGGAGGAGCCTCATGACGGTCGTACGCGTCGCGTTCACCCAGGCCACCTGGACGGGTGACAAGGAGTCGATGATCGCGCTCCACGAGGCCTGGACCCGTGAGGCCGCGTCGCAGGGCGCCCAGGTCATCGCGTTCCAGGAGCTGTTCTACGGCCCGTACTTCGGGATCACGCAGGACACCGCCTACTACGACTACGCGGAGGCCGTGCCCGGGCCGACCACGGAGCGGTTCTCCACGCTGGCCGCGGAGCTCGGCATCGTCATCGTGCTCCCGGTGTACGAGGAGGAGCAGCCGGGCGTCCTGTACAACACGGCGGCCGTGATCGACGCGGACGGCACCTACCTGGGCAAGTACCGCAAGCACCACATCCCGAACCTGCCCAAGTTCTGGGAGAAGTTCTACTTCCGGCCCGGCAACCTCGGGTACCCGGTGTTCGAGACAGCCGTCGGCCGGATCGGCGTGAACATCTGCTACGACCGGCACTTCCCCGAGGGGTGGCGCGTGCTGGCGCTGAACGGCGCCGAGATCGTGTTCAACCCGAACGCCACGGCCCCGGGCATCTCGAACAAGCTGTGGGAGATCGAGCAGCCGGCCGCGGCGGTGGCCAACGGGTACTTCATCGTCGCCAACAACCGTGTCGGGCTCGAGGACAACGAGTACGGCGACGCGGCCGTGAACTTCTACGGCTCGTCCTACGCCGTGGGTCCCGACGGCAACTACGTCGGTGACGTCGGCTCGTCGACCGAGAACCAGCTGATCGTCCGAGACCTGGACCTGGACCAGGTGCGGATCGTGCGGGAGCGGTGGCAGTTCTTCCGCGACCGCCGGCCCGACGCCTACGGCCCCATCGTGGCGCCGTGAGCGAGGGACGACTCCGATGAAGACCCTCGTCTCCGGCGGGACGGTCGTCAGCGCGACCGGCCGGACGCCCGCGGACGTGCTCGTCGACGGGGAGACCGTGGCGGCGGTGCTCAGCCCCGGCTCGACCCTGCTCGGCTTCGACCTGGCGGCCCACGTCGACCAGGTGATCGACGCGACGGGCAAGTACGTGATCCCGGGCGGCATCGACGCCCACACGCACATGGAGCTCCCGTTCGGGGGCACCAATGCCTCGGACACCTTCGAGTCGGGCACCCGGGCCGCGGCCTGGGGCGGCACGACGACGATCATCGACTTCGCCGTGCAGCGCACGGGGGAGCGGGTCATGGACGGGCTCGGCGCCTGGCACGACAAGGCGGCCGGGAACTGCGCGATCGACTACGGCTTCCACCAGATCGTCGGCGGCGTGGACGAGGACTCGCTCAAGGCGATGGAGGGCCTGGTCGCCGAGGGGGTCACGAGCTACAAGCTGTTCATGGCCTACCCCGGCGTCTTCTACTCCGACGACGCCCAGATCCTGCGGGCGATGCAGAAGGCTGCGGACCTGGGCCTGCTCACCATGATGCACGCGGAGAACGGGCCGGCCATCGACGTGCTCGCCGCGCAGCTGGTGGCACAGGGCAAGACCGACCCGTACTACCACGGCATCGCGCGCGCCTGGCAGCTCGAGGAGGAGGCCACGCACCGCGCGATCATGCTGGCGGACGTCACGAACGCCCCGCTGTACGTGGTGCACGTGAGCGCCAAGCAGGCCGTCGCGGAGCTCGCCACGGCCCGCGACAACGGCAGGAACGTGTTCGGCGAGACGTGCCCCCAGTACCTGTACCTGAGCCTCGAGGAGCAGCTCGGCGCGCCCGGTTTCGAGGGAGCCAAGTGGGTGTGCTCGACGCCGCTGCGCTCGCGGGCCGAGGGGCACCAGGACCACATGTGGCAGGCGCTGCGGACCAACGACCTGCAGATGGTCTCCACCGACCACTGCCCGTTCTGCATGAAGGGCCAGAAGGACCTCGGGGTCGGTGACTTCCGGGCCATCCCCAACGGGATCGGCTCGATCGAGCACCGGATGGACCTCATGTACCAGGGTGTCGTCACCGGCCAGATCACCCTGGAGCGGTGGGTCGAGCTCACGTCCACCACTCCCGCGCGGATGTTCGGCCTGTACGGCACCAAGGGTGTGATCGCGCCGGGGGCCGACGCCGACCTGGTGGTCTACGACCCCGCCGGGCACACCTCGATCGGGGTGGGCAAGACGCACCACATGAACATGGACCACTCGGCGTGGGAGGGGTACGAGATCGACGGCCACGTCGACGTCGTCCTGTCGCGGGGGACCGTCGTGGTGGACGAGACCGGGTTCCGCGGGCGCGCGGGGCACGGCAGGTACCTGGCCCGCGGCCTGTCCCAGTACCTGGTGTAGGGGCCGGCCATGGACTTCGGCGTCGTGCTGCAGACGAACCCGCCGGCCTCGCGCACCGTCGAGCTGGCACGCCTGGCGGAGACCCACGGGTTCAGCCACGTGTGGACTTTTGACTCGCACCTGCTGTGGCAGGAGCCGTTCGTCATCTACTCGGCGATCCTCGCGGCCACCCGCAAGGTCATGGTCGGCCCCATGGTGACCAACCCCGCGACGCGGGACTGGTCGGTGATCGCCTCGCTGTTCGCCACGCTCAACGAGATGTACGGCAACCGGACCATCTGCGGGATCGGTCGCGGGGACTCGGCGGTGCGGACGCTGCACGGCAAGCCGTCCAACCTGGCGACGCTGCGGGAGTCGATCGAGGTGATCCGCGAGCTCGCCAACGACCGGGCGGCGTACCTGCACGGCGCCAAGGTGCAGTTCCCGTGGTCGCGCGGGTCGTCGCTCGACATCTGGGTCGCCGCGTACGGCCCGCTCGCGCTGCAGCTCACCGGAGAGGTGGGCGACGGGTTCATCCTGCAGCTCGCGGACCCCGACATCGCGGCGTGGACCATCAAGGTGGTGCGCGACGCGGCCGAGAAGGCGGGCCGGGACCCCGACGCGGTCCAGTTCTGCATCGCCGCGCCCATGTACATCGGCGACGACCGCCAGCACATGCGTGAGCAGTGCCGCTGGTTCGGCGGGATGGTCGGCAACCACGTGGCGGACATCGTCACCCGTTACGGCGCCGACTCCTCCGTGCCGAAGGCCCTCACCGACTACATCTCGGGCCGCCAGGGCTACGACTACAACGAGCACGGCCGCGCCGGGAACACCCATGCCGCCTTCGTGCCCGACGAGATCGTCGAACGGTTCTGCATCCTGGGCAGCGCCGCGGAGCACGTCGAGCGGCTCGAGGCCCTCCGCGAGCTGGGCGTGACGCAGTTCGCCGGCTACCTCCAGCACGACAACAAGGAGGAGACGATGCGCGTCTACGGCGAGCACGTCATCCCCGCGCTCGCGACGCCGGTCGTGGCGACCACATGACCGACCTGGCCGCCACGCTCGCACCGCGCACCACGCCGGTGCCGGTCCGTGCGCGCGGGCGGTCCGCGATCGGCCGGCGGATCGTCGCCGGGGTGCTGGCGGTCCTCTTCCTCGCCGCGCTGTGGGAGCTGGTGAAGCTGGTCGTCCCCGATGCGGGTGGGCACGTCGGTGAGGCGAGCCTCCTGCCGCGGACCGACGACCTCGCGATGCCGCACACGTGGGACGTCGTCGGGCGGGTGCTCGAACCCGAGACGTCCGCCACCGGATCACCGACCGTGCTGAGCGCGATGCTGTCGGCCTGCTGGTTCACCCTGCGGGTCGCGCTCGCGGGCTGGTTGGTCGGGTCGGTCGGGGGCCTCCTGCTCGCCGCGCTCATGCAGCGCTGGCAGCTGGTCGAGTCGGCGCTGGCGCCGTGGGTGGTGCTCAGCCAGACGGTGCCGCTGATCGCGCTGGCGCCGCTCGTGGTGGGCTGGGGCGGGCGGATCCAGATCGGCGGGCTCGAGTGGCAGCGGTGGATGTCGGTGGCGCTCATCGCGAGCTACCTCGCGTTCTTCCCGGTCACGATCGGTGCGCTGCGGGGGTTCCAGTCGCCGCCCGCCGCGCAGGTCGAGCTGTTCCGCGCGCAGGCGGCCGGCTGGAGCCGCACGATGCTCTCCCTGCGCCTGCCGGCGAGCGTGCCGTACCTGCTGCCCGCGCTGCGCCTCGGGGCGGCGACCGCGGTGGTCGGCGCGATCGTCGCCGAGGTCTCGACCGGGACGAAGGGTGGCATCGGGCGGCTGATCATCGGGTACGCCCAGTCGGCCGGCGGCGACCCGGCCAAGCCGTGGGCGGCGATCGCCGCCGCGGCGCTGCTCGGCCTGCTCGCGGCCGGGCTCGTGTCCCTGATCGGGCTCGGTCTGGGCCGCTACCGGTATGCGGAGGTCACATGAGCACGCCCGCCGTGCAGGCCAGCGCCGTCGGGAAGGTCTTCGCCTCCCGGTCCGGCGACGTGATCGCGCTCGAGGGCATCGACCTCACCGTCGCCGCGGGGGAGTTCGTGTCCCTGATCGGGCCCTCCGGCTGCGGGAAGTCGACGCTGCTGCGGCTGATCGCGGACCTGGACACGCCGACCACGGGCGAGGTGACCGTCTTCGGGCGCACCCCGCAGCAGGCGCGCGAGGCGCAGGACTACGGGATCGCGTTCCAGCAGGCCGGTCTGCTGCCGTGGCGGACCGTGACCGCCAACGTCCAGCTACCGCTCGAGCTGCACGGCGTCGGCAAGGCGGAACGGGCGGCACGTGCGGCGGACCTGCTCTCGCTCGTCGGGCTCGACGAGTTCGCCGGTCACTTCCCGCACCAGCTGTCCGGTGGGATGCAGCAGCGGGTCGCCATCGCCCGGTCGCTCGCGGAGCGGCCCAGCCTGCTGCTCATGGACGAGCCGTTCGGCGCGCTGGACGAGATGACGCGTGAGCGCATGCAGACCGAGCTGGTCCGGATCTGCGCGGAGAGCGGCGCCGCGGTCGTCTTCGTGACGCACTCGATCCCGGAGGCGGTGTTCCTGTCGCAGCGGGTGGTCGTGATGACGCCGCGGCCCGGACGCATCAGCGCGGTCGTGCCGGTGGACCTGGGGCAGGCGCGCGGCGAGGGCCTGCGCGAGGACGCGTCGTTCTTCGCGGCGGTCACCGCGGTCCGTGAGGCGCTGCACGGCATGCCGGTGCCGACACCCGGTGGGACCAGAGCGGACCTGCGATGACGGGCGTCGCGGTGCGCCGCTGGGTCGCACCGGTGCTGCTCGGCGTCCTCGCTCTGGCGTTCTGGCAGGCGCTCGTCGTCGGGACCGGCATCAAGCCGTATCTGCTGCCCAGCCCGACGGCGATCGTGGAGCAGCTCGTGCTGGTCCTTCCGCTGGTCTGGTCCGCCGCGCTTGCTACGGGGATGAACGTGCTGGTGGGACTGCTCGTGGGCACCCTGGTGGCCGTCGGTGCCGCGATCGTCGCGGCCCGCAGCCGGATGGCGGACACGCTCCTGTCGCCGACCGCGGCGGCCCTGTCGGTGATGCCGATCGTCGCGCTCGCGCCCGCGCTGAACACCATGTTCGGCACCACGTCGACCACGCCTCGGCGGCTCGTGGTGGCGGTCGTGGTCTTCGCGCCCGTCTTCGTCAACCTGCTGCGAGGGCTGCGCCAGGTGCAGCCGGTGCACCGGGACCTGCTGCGGGCCTACGCGGCGACGCCCCGGCAGATCACCCGGACCGTGACGATCCCCGGCGCGCTGCCCTACCTGTTCACCGGGCTGCGGATCGCGTCGTCGACCGCCGTCATCGCCGCGATCGTCGCCGAGTACTTCGGCGGGCTGCAGAACGGGCTCGGCTCGCGCATCACGTCGGCGGCGTCCAACAGCGCCTACGCGCGGGCGTGGGCCTTCGTGCTCGGGGCCATCCTGCTCGGACTCGTGTTCTACCTCGCCACGCTCGCTCTCGAGCGCGCGGTCGCGAGGCGCCAAGGGGGCTAGGCGTCCGCCTGCCAGTGCAGCCAGTCGGCCGACCACCGCACAGCACAGCCAACGAGAGGATTGACGATGAGACTCACCAGGCGTACTGCGTGGGGCACGGCGGCGGTCGGCGTGGCCGCGGCGCTCGCCCTGTCGGCATGCAGCGCGGGCGGCGGCGACGAGCCCGAGGAGGAGACCTCCATGAGCTCGGAGGTGCTGATCCCCGTGAAGCTCCAGCTCCAGTGGTTCACCCAGGCTCAGTTCGCCGGCTACTACGCGGCCCTCGACCAGGGCTACTACGTCGACGAGGGGCTCGACGTCCAGATCGTCGAGGGCGGCACCGACATCGTTCCGCAGTCCGTGCTGGCCGACGGCTCGGTCGACTACGCGATCGCGTGGGTGCCCAAGGCGCTGGCGTCGCGCGAGCAGGGCGCCGGGATCACCGACGTCGCGCAGATCTTCCAGAGGTCCGGCACGCTCCAGGTCTCGTTCGCCGACACGGGGATCACGTCCGCAGCCGACCTCGAGGGCAAGACCGTCGGCAACTGGGGGTACGGCAACGAGTTCGAGCTGTTCGCCGGCATGACCGAGGCGGGCCTCGACCCCGCGACCGACGTGACCCTGGTCCAGCAGCAGTTCGACATGAACGCGTTCCTGGCGGGCGACATCGACGCCGCGCAGGCCATGACGTACAACGAGTACGCACAGCTGCTCGAGGCCGAGAACCCCGAGACGGGCGAGCTGTACACGCCCGACGACTTCACCGCGATCGACTGGAACGACGAGGGCACGGCGATGCTCCAGGACGCCGTGTGGGCGAGCTCCGAGCGGCTCGCGTCCGACGAGGAGTACCAGGACACCACCGTGAAGTTCCTCAAGGCGAGCCTCAAGGGGTGGGTCTACGCGCGGGACAACCCGGAGGAGGCCCGGGACATCGTGGTGGCGGAGGGCTCGCAGCTGGGCAACAGCCACCAGCTCTGGATGACCAACGAGGTGAACAAGCTGATCTGGCCGTCGCCGGACGGCATCGGTCTGATCGACGAGGACGCGTGGGCGCAGACCGTCGACGTCGCCCTCACCACCAAGAACGACCAGGGCGCCACGGTGATCACCGCCGAGCCCGACGCCGAGGCGTACACCAACGAGTACGTCGAGGAAGCGCTGGCAGCGCTGAGGGACGAGGGCGTCGACGTGTCGGGCGAGGACTTCGAGCCCCTCACCGTCACACTCGAGGCCGGCGGCAGCTGACCCCGGCGCGCGGGCGCCGGCCACGGCGCCCGCGCGCGGGACACGACGAAGGAGACCCACATGACCACCGACGACGACGCCACCGCGCTGCGTCTCGACCGCGACCACGTCTTCCACTCGTGGTCGGCGCAGGGCCACCTGAACCCGCTGGTCATCGCGGGCGGGCTCGGGTCGACCGTGTGGGACCACGCGGGCCGCCGGTACCTGGACTTCTCCAGCCAGCTGGTCAACACGAACATCGGCCACCAGCACCCGCGGGTCGTCGCGGCGATCCAGGAGCAGGCGGCGACGCTCACGACGGTGGCGCCCGCGGCCGCGAACCTCACGCGCGGCCTGGCGGCCCAGAAGGTGCTCAGCCACGCGCCCGACGGGTTCCGCAGCGTCTTCTTCACCAACGGCGGGGCGGATGCCAACGAGAACGCGATCCGGCTGGCCCGCCTGCACACCGGCCGCGACAAGGTGGTCTCGGCGTACCGCTCGTACCACGGCAACACCGGGGCGGCCGTCGTGGCGACCGGGGACTGGCGCCGGGTGCCCAACGAGTACGCCCGCGCGCACGTGCACCACTTCGGGCCGTACCTGTACCGCTCGGAGTTCTGGGCCACCACGCCCGAGCAGGAGAGCGAGCGCGCGCTGCGCCACCTCGAGCGCGTGATCCAGGCCGAGGGGCCGACATCGGTCGCGGCCATCCTGCTGGAGACCATCCCCGGCACTGCCGGCGTCCTGGTCCCGCCGCCCGGCTATCTCGCGGGCGTCCGGGCGATCGCCGACCGGTACGGCATCCTGCTGATCCTCGACGAGGTCATGGCCGGCTTCGGGCGGACCGGCCAGTGGTTCGCGTTCGACGCGTTCGACGTCGTCCCCGACCTCATCACGTTCGCCAAGGGCGTGAACTCCGGGTACGTGCCCGCGGGGGGCGTCATCCTCAGCGAGCCGATCGCCGCGACCTTCGAGGACCGGGTGTTCCCCGGCGGGCTGACCTACTCGGGGCACCCGCTCGCGATGGCCTCGATCGTCGCCACGCTCGACGCCATGGCCAACGAGGGGATCATCGAGAACGCCGCCGCGATCGGCCGCGACGTCCTGGGGCCGGGTCTGGCGGAGCTGGCCGAGAAGAGCCCGCTGGTCGGCGAGGTCCGCGGGCTGGGTGTCTTCTGGGCGGTCGAGCTGGTCGCGGACCAGGCCACCCGCGAGCCGGTCGACGCCGCGCTGATGGGTCGCATCAAGGCCGGAGCCCTGGCCCGGGGACTGCTCCCGTTCGTCGCGGACAACCGGGTGCACGTCGTGCCGCCGTGCGTCGTGACGCCCGAGGAGGCCGAGACCGGCCTCGCCCTGCTGACCGAGGTCCTCGCCGAGGTCGCCTAGCCTGCTGCCCTCACCACCACCCCTCAGGAGCCACCTGCATGAGCACAGCCACGCCCCGACCCCGCCGCGCCCTCGTCACGGGGGCGTCCTCCGGGATCGGCGCCGCCACGGTCCGCCGCCTGCGCACGGAGGGCTGGGACGTCGTCGCGACCGCCCGCCGGGCCGACCGGCTGGCGGCCCTGGCCGACGAGACCGGGGCGGACACGGTGGTCGCCGACGTCACCGACGACGCGGACGTCGCACGGCTCGCGGCGCACGTGGCCGAGGGCGGCCCGCTGGACGCGCTGGTGAACAACGCGGGCGGGGCGTTCGGGCTGGACCCGGTCGAGTCGGCGGACCTCGACCACTGGCGCCAGATGTACGAGCTCAACGTCCTGGGCACCCTGCGGGTCACGCAGGCGCTGCTCCCGGCCCTGCGTGCGGGGGACGGCGGGGACATCGTCGTGGTGACCTCGACCGCAGCGCACGGCACGTACGAGGGCGGTGCCGGGTACGTCGGCGCCAAGCACGCGGAGCGGATGCTCGCGACGACGCTGCGCTGGGAGATCCTGGGCGAGCCGATCCGGATCATCGAGATCGCCCCGGGGGCCGTGGCCACCGAGGAGTTCTCCATGGTCCGCTTCGACGGGGACGCCGAGCGTGCCGCGGCCGTCTACGCGGGGTACGAGCCGCTGGTCGCGGACGACATCGCCGACGCCATCGCCTGGTCCCTCAGCCGTCCGGCGCACGTCAACATCGACCTGCTGGTGGTGCGCCCCCGCGCGCAGGCGAGCAACAACAGGGTGGCGCGCACCGGAGTGTGAGACCGGCCGGGCAGGTGTCGGAGGCCGTACGTAGTGTGAAGGCGTGCCCTCCGCCCCACCCGCTCCTCCCGCGCGCCCCGAGTCGACCACCCGCGTGCTCCTGCGCCTGTTCCGCTGGGCGCGGCCGGCTCTGCCGCGGATCGCGCTCGGCGGGCTGACGGCACTGGGCGCGAGCCTGCTCGCGCTCGCCGTCCCGCAGGTGCTGCGCGTGATCGTCAACGGCCCGCTGCTCACCGAGGGGTCGCGGCGCGGCGTCGTGCTCGGCGCTCTCGTCGTGCTCGGGCTCGGCGTGCTGGAGGCCTTTCTCGTGTGGTGCCGGCGCGCCCTCATCCTCGGCCCCGGCACCACGGTCGAGCGGGACATGCGCACCGACCTGTTCCGGCACCTGCTCGACCTGCCCGTGGAGTTCCACGACCGCTGGTCCGGGGGTCAGCTGCTGTCGCGCATCATGTCCGACCTGGGGACCATCCGGCGCTGGACCGTCTTCGGGCTGGTCATGCTGCTGGTCAGCAGCACCACGGTGGTCGTCGGCATCGGCTTGATGCTCGCGACCAGCTGGGTGCTCGGCCTGGTCTACCTGGTCGGCGCCGTGCCCATGATCTGGCTGAGCTTCCGGTTCCGCGAGGACTACAAGGTCGTCGCCCGCCTCGCCCGCGACCAGGCGGGGGACCTGGCCACGACCGTCGAGGAGTCGGTGCACGGAATCCGCGTGCTCAAGGCCTTCGGCCGGGGCGACGACGCGCTGGACGACTTCGCCCGGCAGGCGGACGAGCTGCGGACCACCGAGGTGCACAAGGCCCGGACCCTGTCGCGCGTCTCGTTCGCGCTCAGCGCGATCCCGGAGACCATCCTCACCGTCTCGCTGGGCCTCGGCGTGGTCCTCACGTCGCGCGGCGAGCTCAGCGTCGGCGCGCTGGTCGCGTTCTTCGCGACGGCCGCCGTGGTCAACAACCCGGTGGAGCGGCTCGGAATGCTGCTCGCGATGACGCTGGACGCCAAGGCGGCGACCGACAGGTACCTGCAGGTGATGGACACGGGATCGACCGTGCGGGACCCGGAGCAGCCGGTCACGCTGCCCGTGCCGGACGCCGCGGGCTCGCGCGTCGAGCTGTCGGGGGTCCACTTCGCGCACCCGCCGACCGCCTCGCCCGACGGCCCCCGCGCCGGCGCCGAGATCCTCGCGGGGATCGACCTGGTGCTCGAGCCGGGGGAGACCATGGCGCTCGTCGGCCTGACCGGCAGCGGCAAGACCACCCTGCTGCAGCTGGTGCCCCGGCTCTACGACGTCACCGCCGGCCGCGTCCGGATCGACGGCGTGGACGTGCGTGACCTCACCCGCGCCGACCTGCGCTCGGCGGTGTCCATCGCGTTCGAGGACCCGATCCTGTTCTCGGCGTCCGTGCGGGAGAACGTCCTGCTCGGCACGGACCTGACCGGCCAGGCGGCGGACGACCTCGTCGCGGAGGCGCTCGACGTGGCGCGTGCGCGGTTCGCCTACGGGTTGCCGGACGGTCTCGACACCGTCATCGGCGAGGAGGGCCTCAGCCTGTCCGGCGGCCAGCGCCAGCGCATCGCCCTGGCCCGTGCGATCGCGGTCCGTCCACGGGTGCTGGTGCTCGACGACCCGCTCTCGGCGCTCGACGTCACCACAGAGGCCGCCGTCACCGCCCGGCTGCGGGAGATGCTCACCGGCACCACCACGCTCGTCGTCGCGCACCGGCCGTCGACGGTCGCGCTGGCGGACCGCGTGGCGGTCCTCGAGGACGGGCGGATCACCGGGGTCGGCCGGCACGCCGACCTGCTGTCCACCCACCCGCACTACCGCTACGTGCTCACCGCGCTGTCCGCGCTGGATGCCGAGACGGACCAGACCGACGAGCTCGCGGAGGTCCGGCCGTGAGCGCCCCGGTGAGCACGCTGGCGACCGGTGGCTCGACGCCCGACGGGCCCGGCGACGAGAGCACACGGGCGGAGTCCCGCCGCATCCGGCGGCGGTCGCTCACGCTGCTGCGCTCCCTGCTGCGCCCGGTCGCCGGCGCCGCCTGGGGGACCGCCGCCCTCGTCGTCGGCGCGCAGCTGGCCGCCGTCGCGGGACCGGCGCTCGTCGCCTACGGCATCGACCAGGGCCTGCCCGCCCTCACCGACGGCGACGCCGGACCGATCACCCTGGCCGCCGCCGCGTACCTCGTGGCCGCGCTCCTGGGCGGGCTGCTCACCGCGGCGACAGTCCGGGCGTCGGCCCGGGTGAGCCAGACCATGCTGTACGACCTGCGCCGCCGCGTGTTCCGGCACACGCAGCGCCTCAGCCTGGAGTTCCACGAGAAGTACACGTCGGGCCGGATCATCTCCCGGCAGACCTCCGACGTCGACGCCCTGCGCGAGCTGCTCGACGGCGGCGTGACCACGCTGGCCTCGGGCGTCCTGGCCATGGTGTTCACCGCGATCTCCCTCGCGCTGCTCGACTGGCGCAGCGGGCTGGTGCTGCTCATCGCCGTCGTGCCGGGCGTGATCCTCACGCGGTGGTTCCAGGTGCGGTCGCAGGTCCAGTACCGCAAGCAGCGCACGGCGGCGGCGCGGCTGATCGTGCGCTTCGTCGAGACCATGACCGGCATCCGCGCGGTGCAGGCGTTCCGCCGTGAGGCCCAGGTCGGTGCCGTCTACGGCGAGCTGGCCGAGGACTACCGCGACACCAACGCCCGGTCGATCCGGCTCAACGGCGTCTTCGACACGGGCCTGACGCTGATCGGCAACGTCACCGTCGCGACGGTCCTGCTGGTAGGCGGCCTGCGTGCGCTCGACGGCGGCATCGAGGTCGGCGTGCTCGTCGCGGCGGTGCTCTACGCGCGGCGGTTCTTCAACCCGCTCGCGCAGATCGGGATGTTCTACAACTCGTTCCAGTCGGCGACGGCCGCCCTGGAGAAGCTCGCGTCGCTGCTCGCCGAGGAGCCGACGGTGCCCGAGCCCGCGCACCCGCGGCGGCTCGCGCACGCCCGCGGCGACGTGCGCTTCGACGGCGTCGAGTTCGGTTACGGCACGGGGCCGACGGTCCTGCCGCACGTTGACCTGCACATCCCGGCCGGTCAGTCGCTTGCCCTCGTCGGCGAGACAGGGGCCGGGAAGTCGACGATCGCCAAGCTGCTCGCGCGGTTCTACGACGTCCGCGAGGGCGCGGTCCGCCTCGACGGGCTCGACGTGCGCGAGATCGACCCGTCCGACCTGCGGCGGGCGGTCGTGATGGTGACCCAGGAGGCCTACCTGTTCTCCGGGTCGATCGCGGCGAACATCGCGCTCGGCAAGCCGGACGCCACCCCCGAGCAGATCGAGGCCGCCGCCCGCGCCGTGGGCGTGCACGATCTCATCGCCTCGATGCCCGACGGGTACGACACCGAGGTCGACAAGCGCGGCGTGCGGCTCTCGGCCGGGCAGCGGCAGCTGGTGTCGTTCGCCCGCGCGTTCCTGGCGGACCCGGTGCTGCTGATCCTCGACGAGGCGACCAGCTCGCTGGACGTGCCGGGGGAGGCCCTGGTGCAGGTGGGTCTCCGGACGCTGCTCGCCGACCGGACCTCGGTCGTGATCGCGCACCGGCTCTCCACGGTCATGGGGTCGGACCGGGTCCTGGTGATCGACGACGGGCGGATCGTCGAGGACGGCTCACCCGAGGACCTGGTGGCACGGGGTGGCCGGTTCGCCGAGCTGCACGCCGACTGGCAGCGCTCGCTGCGCCGCACGATGTAGCGGACCCGCCTGTTCGACGCGGGCACCGGGTTCCTGCCCGCGGAGGAGTTCGCGGACCTCTGGCCGGGCACGCCGTGCCTCCTGATGGCCAAGCCCTTGATCTGAGCCTCCTCAGCCGCCCAGCTGGACGCGCAGGATCCGCTCGTTGCTGTTGTTCGCGATGCTGTCCTTGTCCCCGGCGTTGGTCGTGGTCAGCCAGAGGCCGCCCCCGGGCGCCGGCTCGACGGTCCGTAGCCGGCCGTACGTCCCGCTGAAGAAGGTCTGCAGGTTGGTCAGCGAGCTGCCGCTGATCTCGGCGCGGTACAGCCGTGCGCCGCGCGCGCACGCGACGTAGAGCGCGTCGCGCACGATCGCGATGCCCGAGCAGGACCCCTCGGCGGTCGGGTAGGTGCGCTTGGGCGCCACGTATCCCGCGGTGCCGCACGTACCGACCGTGCCCTCGCAGGCGGGCCAGCCGTAGTTGCCGCCCCTGACGATGAGGTTGGTCTCGTCCATCACGGAGTTGCCGAACTCCTGCTCCCAGAGCCGGCCCTGCGAGTCGAACGCGATGCCCTGGGGGTTGCGGTGGCCGTAGCTCCACACGTAGTTGCCGAACGGGTTGTCCGACGGCACGGAGCCGTCCGGGTTGAGCCGCAGAACCTTGCCGGCGAGGTTCGAGGTGTTCTGCGCGTAGTCGCCGTTCTGCGCGTCGCCCGTCGCCGCGTAGAGCTTGCCGTCGGGACCGAACCGCAGCCGCCCGCCGTTGTGGTATTTGTTGCGCGGGATCCCGGTCACCAGGACCTGCAGGCTGCTGTTGACCAGCGCGTTGTCCACCAGCTTGATCCGCACGATCCGGTTGTCCGTGGCCGAGGTGTGCATCAGGTACACCCACTGGTCGGTGGCGAAGGTCGGCGACAGGGCCAGTCCGAGCAGGCCGCCCTCACCGTCGGTGCCCTGGACGTTGGGCGGGGTGCCGACGACGGTCTTGGTCCCGGTGGCCGGGTCGAGCCGCACGACCTGGTGCGCGTCCCGCCGGGTGTACAGGACCGAGCCGTCCGGCAGGGTGTCCAGGCCCCACGGGATGTCGGTCTCGGTGGTCACCTGCCGCACCCCGCACACCGCGGTGCCGCAGGCGGCTCCGGTGGTCACGGACGTCGCCGCGCTCGCCGCGGACGCGTTCCCTGCGGCGTCCCGCGCGACGACCGTGTAGGAGTACGCGGTGTTCGCCGCCAGACCGCTGTCCACGAACGTGGTGGCAGGCGGCGCGCTGGCCGTACCCGTCACGGTGCCGACGACGGTTCCGCCGCGCCGGACCTCGTACGTGCGGACACCGACGTTGTCCGTGGACGCCGCCCAGCTCAGCGTGACCGTGGTGCCGGAGACCGCGGCCGTGGGACGGCCCGGCGCGCTGGGTGGCTGCGTGTCCGTCTGGCACTGCGGGACCGTGATCGTCACGGTCGTGCTGGCCTGCGACACGTTGCCCGCCGCGTCGCGGGCGTTCACGTACAGGCCCCACACCGCGCCGCCGACGACGGGCAGGCTGGTGGACAGCGTGCTGCCGCTCACCGACGTCATGAGCTGGCCGTCGTGGTAGATGTCGTAGAACCGGACGCCCACAGCATCGGTCGAGGCGTCCCAGGCGAACGTCACGGTGTTGCAGGTCAGGTTGCTGACCCGGGGGTTGGCCGGAACGGTCGGCGGGGTCGTGTCGGCGGTGCGCAAGGTCGTGGTCCAGCTCTGGTTGGTCTGTCCGTTGCACGTCCACATGGCGACCGCGGTCCCGTTGGCGGTGCCCCGGCCGGTGACGTCCAGGCAGAGCCCGGACTGCACGCCGACGATCGTCCCGTTGGTCTGCAGGGTCCACTTCTGGTTCGCCCCGCCGTGGCAGCGGTAGATCTGCACGACCGCGGGTGCAGTGACGTCCTGACCGGCGACGTCCAGGCACGTGGTCGTGTTGTAGACCTGCAGCTCGCCGGCCGTCGTCAGCGTCCACGCCTGGCTGGGTCCGCCGTGGCAGTCCTGGATCGACACGCGGGTCCCGGACGTCTGTGCGCCGCCGTTGACCTCGAGACAGCGCCCCGAGCCGACCCCTGTGATGGTGGCGGGGCCGGCGACCACCGCCATCGGGACAGCGGCTGTCGGGACCGCGGCCGGAGCCGGGGCCGCGAGGGTGAGGACGAGAGCCGCCACGGCGACGAGCGTCGCCGGGATCCTGGTCGAGTTCCACCGCATGGTCTGCTCCTGCCGCGCCGTCGGGGGAGGTGCCGGGGCGACTCCGTCCAGTCATCGCCGGATGTCACTCTGTCGCAGATCGCGGCGACCCGCCAGGGAGGTCCGGCGTCGGCCTGGACCTCCCCGGCGTGTCGTCCCTACAGGTGCCGTGCCGCGTACTCGTGCAGCGCGTCGCGGACGAACGTCGCCCCCGCCTGCCCGCCGTAGTTCGCGGCGAACCGGTCGTCGGCGACGTACATGTCGGCCAGGCCGAGCACGTACTCCTTGACCGGTGCGGTGCCGTGCCCGGGCGTGCCCGGCACGGCGCCGAGCCAGGCGACGTGCCGCCGTGCCAGCTCCTCCGCCCCGTCGGACGCCGGGTCTGTGCCGGCCTCGGCGGCCTGCGCCCAGTCCGTCGCGAGGCGTGCGGTCGTCGCCTTCCACCCGGCGCGCTCATCCTCGCTCAACCCACGCCACCAGGCGTCGGACGACGCGTAGGCGTCCGTACCCCAGCGCTGCTCGACCTCGTCCTTGTACTGCGTGTGGTCGAACCCGTCGAACATCTCCTCGGCCATGATCGGCCCGCCCTCCTGTCGTGCGGTGATGGTCCGTTCGACCGACGCGGCCTGCCGCGCCAGTCGTCGCTGCTCGCTGCGCAGCCAGTCGAGGTGGTGACGCAGTGCGGTGACCTCGTCCTGCTCACGCTGCAGCACCCGGCTGATGTCGGGCAGGCCCAGGCCGAGCCCGCGCAGCAGCAGGATCCGCTGCAGCCGGACCAGGGCCCGGTCGTCGTACCAGCGGTAGCCGTTGTCGCCGACCCGGCTGGGCTCGAGCAGCCCGATCGCGTCGTAGTGCCGCAGCGTGCGGCTGGTGGTGCCCGTCAGACGGGCGACCTCCTGGATCGAGGCCTCCATACGTCGTCCTCTCGTGTGCGGACCGGTTGACCTGCTCCACGGTAGGAGTTGACGCAGCGTCAAGGTCAAGCGGTCGCAGCCAACCGGCGCAAGATCGTCCGCGTGAGCTCGGCAGGGGAGTCCACGAGCTCGGCGGCGCCCGCCGACTCCAGCTCGCCAGCGGCCGCGTAGCCCCACGTCACCCCGATGGTGTCGATCCCGTGCGCACGCGCGCCGAGCACGTCGTGCTCCCGGTCGCCCACCATGAGGACGGGCCCGGCGTCCCGGTTCGCGGCCAGCGCCGCCTCGATGACCTGCGCCTTGGTCGAGGTCGCCTCGTCCAGCGGTGCGCCGAAGACGCCGTCCACGAGGGCGCTGAGACCGAAGGCGTCGCAGATCGGGCGGGCGTACAGCTCGGGCTTGGACGTGGCGACGGCGAGTCGCAGACCCGCCGACCGCAGCTCGCGGAGCATCTGGGGGATGCCCTCGTAGACGCTGTTGCCGGTGATCATCCTGGTCACGAAGACCTCCCGGTACGCCCGCACGGCCTCGGTGACCCGGTCCGGGGGCACGCCGTGCGCGGGGAAGCTCGACGTGATCGGCGGCCCGACGAACGAGCGCAGCGTCGTCGGCGACGGCACCGCGAGACCGAGGGCGCGGTAGGTGTCCGCGATCGAGGCGGTGATGCCGGGTGCGGAGTCGGTGAGCGTTCCGTCGAGGTCGAGCAGGACGAGGGGGACGCGGGGTGAGGTCACCCCTCGATGATGCCTGGTGACACGGGCAACGGTTGCCGCGGCCTACGCTTTCGGCATGGCGACGACGAGCATTGCGCAGGCCCCCTGACCATGGGCTGGATCGAGATCCTCGGGTTCGTGACCGGTGCCGCGTGCGTCTGGCTCGCCGCCCGCGAGAACGTCTGGAACTTCCCCGTCGGCATCGTGAACACCGGGTTGTTCCTGGTCCTGTTCGCGTCGACCGGGCTGTACGCCAACGCAGGGCTGCAGGTGGTCTACCTCGTCCTGAACGGGCTCGGGTGGTACTGGTGGCTCCGGGGCGGCCGGGACAACGGCGTGCTCACGGTGCGCCGCACGCCCCGGGCCGCGTGGGTGGTCGGGGTCGTGGCGGTCGTCGTGCTGACCGCCGTCCTCACGGTGACGCTGCGCGACGTCTCGGCCGCGCCGTTCGGGGACTCGCTCACGACGTCGCTCAGCCTCGTCGCGCAGCTGATGATGGGGCGCAAGTGGCTCGGCAGCTGGGCCGTGTGGATCGTCACCGACGTGCTGCTGGTCGGGCTCTACCTGAGCCAGGGCCTGTACCTGACGGCGGCGCTGTACGTCCTGTTCATCGGCCTGTGCGTGCAAGGTGTCGTCCGGTGGCGCCGCGCGCTGGCGGCAGCGCAGACGCCGCGCGTCCCGGCGGCGGTCGTGGCGTGAGCCACGGGCTGGTGATCGGCAAGTTCTACCCGCCGCACGCCGGCCACCTCGCCCTGGTGCGCACCGCGATGGCACGGTGCGACCGGGTGACGGTCCAGGTGCTCGGCTCGTCGCAGGAGAGCATCACGCCGCAGCTGCGCGCCTCGTGGCTGCGCACGGAGCTGCCGGGCGCCCACGTCGTCTCGGCCCTCGACGACGAGCCGGTCGACTACGCCAGCCCCCGCGCGTGGGACGCGCACGTCGCCGTCATCCGCGGCCTGCTGGACGCTCCCGTCGACGAGGTGTTCACCTCGGACAGCTACGGCGCGGAGCTGGCCCGTCGGCTCGCCGCGACCTGGGTCCCGGTCGATCCCGGCCGGCAGTCCACCCCGGTCTCCGGCACCGCGGTGCGCGCGGACCCCGCCCGGTACTGGTGGGCGCTGCCCGCGGCCGTGCGCGCCTGGTACGTGCGCCGCGTCGTCGTGCTCGGTGCCGAGTCCACGGGGACGACGACGCTCGCCGAGGACCTCAGCAGCCACTTCGGGCTGCCCGTGGTGGCCGAGTTCGGCCGCGAGTGGTCCGAGATCCGGCCGGGCGGGTTCGCCGCGCCCTGGCACACGGCGGAGTTCGACCTGGTCGCACGCGAGCAGGCACGCCGCGAGGACGACGCCGCCGCGCTCACCCCGGTCCCGCTCCTGGTCTGCGACACGGACGTGCTGGCCACGACCGTCTGGCACGAGCGCTACGTCGGGCACGCATCGCCGAGCGTGGCGGGGATCGCCGCCGCGCGGGTGCCGGACCTCTACCTGCTGACCGGCGACGAGATCCCGTTCGTGCAGGACGGGCTGCGCGACGGTGAGCACCTGCGCCACGCCATGCAGGACCGGTTCCGCGAGGTCCTCGCCGGCCAGTCGGCACCCTGGGTGGAGCTGCGGGGCACGCGCGCGCAGCGGCGGGCCGAGGCGGTCGCGGTCGTCGGCCCGTTGCTGGTCAGGCCCCGTGTGCTCGCGGAGCCGATGGAGCAGCGCAACGGCGACGTCCTGCCGCTCGGAGCGTGAACGACCTGGGAGACTCCCTCAGGTGACCGACACAACCCACGACCTCGGCCAGGTGTCCGCGGCGCCCACGCGCGCCGGCGCTCGCGGCGGTGCCCGCACCGCGCCCGCCGCGCGGATCGACCTCGACGTCGACCAGCTCTTCGCGGACGCCGACGGGTCGCCGGCGCCGGTCGGCCCGGCGCCGCTCGACGAGAAGCTGCGCCAGGCGTACTTCTGGATGGTCAACCACGCGATCATCAGCCCGCACTACGACGTCGAGTTCCACGACCCGGGCCGCGCCCGCACGCACTTCCGCCTGGGCGACTCGCGCGCGCGGGTGGACCTGCCGACGGACCAGTCGTACTCGTCGTTCGTCCTGCTGCCGTTGCTCACGTTCGCGGTGCGCGGCCGCTGCCTGCTCGTGGGTGGCCCGGGCCGGGGCAAGACGGCGAGCGCGATCCTCATGGGCGTCCTGGCGGGATACCCCGTGCGCGAGGTGCGCCGCGCGATGCAGCACGGGCACCCGCAGCTGACGGTGCAGGACATGTTCGGCACGCCGCTGCCGCGCGACCTGGTGGCCGCCGAGAGCCTCACGGACATCGACGTGGCGTGGCGCTCGTGGCTCGGGCTGCGGGTCAAGATCGTCGACGAGTACAACCGCATCCCCACGCGCACGCAGTCCGCGCTGCTCACGGTCCTGGCCGACGGGTACGTCGAGGTGTTCGACCAGATCTACGAGACCGGTGCGGCCGCCTGGTACCTGACCGCCAACGACGACGCCGGCGGGGGCACGTTCCAGGTGGTCGACGCACTGCGGGACCGGATCGACGTCGTGGTCAAGGCGCTGGCCTTCAACTCCCGCTTCGTCGGAGACCTCGTCGAGCGCGCCGAGCGCGGGGTGCGACCGGAGGAGAACGTCCCGCCCGCCATCGTCTTCGACGCGGACGAGCACGAGCGGCTGCACCGGGAGGTCGTCGCGGTGCCGATCCCCGTGCCGGTGCGCCGCCGGCTGGAGTACTTCGCCGCCCAGCTCGAGCTGCTCGAGCGGGCCGCGCGTCAGCTCGAGTACCGCACCAAGGACACCGCACGGCTCGCCGGGCAGGACCCGCACCTGCTCGCCGCCGCCGACACGGGCCGCGACCAGCGTTCGGACATCGGCGCCCAGACCCTGAACGGACTGTCCGTCCGCGCGCTGCAGTCGCTCGTGGCCTACGCCAAGGCGATGGCGTACTTCCGCGGCAACGCCGAGGTCACGCTCGACGACCTGCGGGCGGTCGTCCCGTTCGTGCTGCACGACAAGCTCCAGCCGGACCTGCAGTCGCGCGCGTTCGACGACCCGGAGCGCGAGTCGCTGCGCACGGACCGCGTGTCGTGGATCCGCGACCTGTTCGACACCGCGTGCCAGCAGTACGACGCCGAGGGCCTCGACACCGACGACCCGGTCGGCACGATCCTGGCCGAGCTCGCCGCGGGGCTGGACGGGCTGCGCGAGGCCGAGGTTCGCCGCCGGCTCGCGCAGATCGAGGGCGTCCTGGCGGGCTGGCAGGACGCGACCAAGCTGCACGGCAGCCTGTTCGAGGATGCGCTCGCCCTGAAGTACGCCCACCAGCGGTACTCGTCGTACCTGGAGTGGCTGAGCTGGAGCGGTGCGTGACGACCGCGATCGATCGCGACTCCGCGTTCGGGCGATGGCTGCTGGCCGACCGCGTCGCCGTGGACGCGCTGCTGAAGGGGGCCCTCGCCCGGGGCGGCGACGCCGATGTCCTGCGGTCGGCGGTGGCCGACCTGGCCGGGGTGTCCGAGGCGTTCGTCGACGCCGGGGTGCTGGACCCAGCGCTCGGGCGCGCGCTGCTGCGCCGGACGGTCGGGGTCGCGGCGCGGGGCCGGTGGAGCGTCGGTGATCCCGACCGTGCCGCCGTGGTCGATGTCCTGCCCCGGCTCACCGGCCTGCTGCGCAGCCAGCCGGTGGCGACCGTCGACGCCGTGGGCGGCGCGGCCCGTGCGGTGGCGCGCGCGGGAGACCTCGGTCTGTTCGGCTTCCTGCTCGCCGCGGTGCCCGAGGTCACCGACGCGGCGACCGTTCCCTCCGCCGTGCTCGTCGCGGCGTGGCGCGCCGGGGCCGCGCGGTTCCGGACGGCGGCCCTGCGTGAGGCGGCGTCACTGCCCCGGTCCGTCGCGGCCGCGGTCCTCGGGCTGCCGGCGGGCGCCGACCCGGCGGAGACGCTCGCGCGGCACACGCAGGACCCGTGGTGGTGGCCCGGCTTCCGGCTGGAGCCGGGGGTCGTCCGTCGCGTCGGCGGCTTCCGCGGGTTCGGCGGTCCATGGGTGACCACCCCGCGGGTGGTCCCCGGGGGTCCGACCGGGTGCGCGGTCAGCGCGGACGGAGCGCGCTGGGCGATCGTCGCCGACGTGCACGGTGCCGCCGTCGTGCGGCTCGGCGACGAGCAGACGCCGCCGGCACCGGCGACCGCGACGGACCGGCTGCCCGTACCGTGGACGGACCGGGTCACGGGCGTCGCGGGCGCGGGCGGTTCGGTGCTGCTGGTGAGCCGCCGGCACTCCTACTGGGTGGACGCCGTCCGGGTCGCCGCATGACGGACCTCGACGCGCTGGGCGCCCGATGGCTGGCGGTGTGGCCGCAGGCACTCGCGGTCTGGGGGCGCACGTCGCGCATGCACGCCCCCGTCCTGCACACGCAGCCCTGCCACGTGGGCTCCTGGGCCTGGTACACCACCGACGACCCGGAGGTGCACGTCGACCTGACCGTCGTCGCCGAGCGCGGGATCGAGGACCACGCGCTCGCCGTCCTGGCGCACGAGGTCGGCCACCACCTCCTGGCGCCGGTCGACCGGCTCACCGCGCTGCGCATCGCGGCGCGGATCAGGGTCGGGCTGATCGACATGGACCACCTGATCGGGCTCGTCGACAACATCTGGTGCGACCTGCTGATCAACGACCGGCTGCAGCGCCAGGCGGGGGTCGACCGGGCCACGCTCGCGCAGACCGTGGGCGCGGCGCAGGCCGACAACCCGCTGGGCCTGCTGGTGGGGCGTACGTACGAGATCCTCTGGGGCCTGCCGCGCGGGCGGCTCGCGGAGGAGGGCAAGGCGGCGGAGGACCACGCGCACCTGTGCGCCCGGCTGGTCCGCGCCTACGCGCGCGACCCGGTGGGCGGCGCGGCCGGCTTCGCGCGGCTCGTGCGGATGCACCTCGACCCGGAGTGGCTGCGCGCCCAGGGTGGCGGCGCGGCCACGGGCGGGTTCGCGTGCGGCGGCGACCAGAGTGACGACGACTCCATCCCGTACGGCCTGGCCACCGACCCGACCCTCGGCGCCCCCGCGACCCACCCCGCGATCGACCCGCGCGTGGTCGGGACGACCGAGACGCCCGACGAGCACCCCGTCGTGCTGGTCCCCGGTGGCGAGGGGGGTGCCGGGAACGTGCTCCAGCCCGCCGCCCTGCACGCCCTGCTCACGGCGCTGGGCAGCCCGGCGTCGGCCCAGCGCGTCGCCGCGGCCTGGTACCGCGAGCACGCCGCAGGACACCTCGTGCCGTTCCCGGTCCGGGAGGGGCCGACGAGGTCCGAGGAGCTGCTGGGCGGGCTGGACACGTGGGAGATCGGCGACGACCTGTCCACGATCGACTGGTCGGGCACGATGGCGGCGTCGCCCGTGGTGGTCCCCGGCGTGACCACGGTGCAACGCGCGTACCACGACGACGAGTCGGCCCAGGAGCGGCCGCGACCCGTGGACCTGGACCTCTACCTGGACTCGTCCGGCTCGATGCCGGACCCGTCGGCGGTCTACGCGCCGGTCGCGCTCGCGGGCGCCGTCCTGGCGCTGTCCGCGCTGCGGGCCGGTGCGCGCGTCCAGGCCACGACGTGGAGCGGCCACGGGGACGTGGTCGGCACCGACGGGTTCACCCGCGACGTCGACGCCGTCCTGCACGCGGTGGTCGCCCACATCGGCGGCGGCACGTCGTTCCCCCTCGCGCTGCTGGAGCGCACCCACCTCGGTTCCCCGGGCACCCCGGCGACGGCCACCGGCCCCACGCACGTGGCCGTCATCTCCGACGACGGCGTCAGCACGATGTTCCGGCCGTGGTCGGCGCAGGGCGAGCAGCCCGACGACACCGCCGCGCTCGCGCTGGAGGCGGCGGGCGGCGGCGGCAGCCTGGTCCTGCAGGTGTCAGCGCCGGCCCGGGACCGGATCCTCGCGATGTGCGGGGACTACGACGTGTACACGGTGACCAGCGAGGACGACCTGGTGACCTTCGCGCGGGACTTCGCCCGCACCACCTGGGGGAGGCCGGGCCGTGCCCGCAGCTGACGCACGTCCCGGACCCGCGCTCGCGGCCGTCCGGCACCGGCTCGCCGTGGCGCCGCCGGACCTGTTCGAGCCGACCGTCGTCGTGCCCGCGCTCGTCGCCGACCTGGCCGTCGAGCTGGACGGCTCGGTCCTCGACGCCCACGCGCTGGCCCGGCTCGACGCGGGTCTCGCGCACGGTCCGGGCTCCTCGGACCGCGCGGTCGCGACCCGCCGGGTGCTCGTCGGCCTGGTCTCCTGGCTGGTCCTGGACCCGGCCGTCCGGGCCGACGCCGGGGTGCGTGCGGTCATGGCCGACTCCGGCGGCGCGACGCGCTGGATGCTCGCGGTCGCCGAGGCCGTCCCCGCCGAGCTCGTCGGACTGCGGGCGGACCAGGACTGGGTGCACCTGGACGAGGCGCGCGAGGAGCTGGCGCGGGCGTTCCTGCGGGCCGCCGGCGTGCTGCCCGCGGGTGAGGTGGCCGCGGTCGCGCAGGACCGGTGGCTCGCGGTGAGCACGGCCTATCAGCGTGACCTGGTCCGGGCGATGGCGGTCGAGCAGGCGCGTGCCGAGGAGCTGGAGCGGGCGCTCGCGGACCGCAAGGCGAAGGAGGCGGCGGCGCAGTATGCCAACTACTGACCGGGTCCCCGACGATCGTGGCGTCCCGGATCCCGTACTCGGCGAGTACACCGCGATGGGTGCCCTGGCGCTCACGGACGCCGAACGCTGGCCGACGCTGGACGAGGCGGGCCTCGCGCCACTCGTCGCGTTGCGCCACCACCCGGACGCGCCGCCGTGGGTGCACGCGACGGGCGACCGCCTGACCGCCGCCGACGAACCCGCTCTCGCCGCGGCGCGTCCCGCCGACGCCGGCTGGATCGCCGACCTGGTCGCCCGGGCCCACGCGTCGGTCCCGGCCTACCGCCGGGCCGCCCGCGCCGGCAGGAGCGGTCCGACGACCCCGCTGGCGGAGCTCCCGACCGTCACCCGCCACCAGCTCGTCGACGACCTGGCCGCGTACGTCCCGGTCGACGTGCCCCTCGACCGGGTGCTCGAGGGCACGAGCTCCGGCAGCACCGGTGCGGCCCTGCGGATCCCGCTGCACCCCGCGAGCGTCGCGGCCGACCTGGTGCTCCTGCAGCGGCTGGTCGCCGAGGCGGGTGCGGTGTGGGAGCCCGACCCCGCGCGCCTCGGGCTCGCCAACGTGGTCGACCAACGCGCCGCGTTCACCTACGCCTCGGTGATGACGGCGTTCCGGCGGCAGCCCGGCGCCCCGGCGCCGCTCATGGCCCGCGTCAACCTCAGCGGCTGGCCGGACGCCGCGAGCCGCGACCGGTTCCTGACGGACCTCGACCCGCAGGTGCTGAGCACGTCCACGCTCCCGCTGCTACGGCTCCTGGAGCTGGACCTGGCCCTGCACCCGGTCGCGGTGGTGAACGGCGCGACGCACCTGCCCGCGGCCGTGCGCGCCGCGGCGCTGGCCCGGTGGGGCTGCCCGGTGCTCGACCTGTACGGGCTGCGGGAGACGGGACCGGTCGCCGTGTCCGCCGGTGGCGACGGGCACGTCGTCGTGCCGCGGCGCGTGCACGTGGAGATCCTGGACGCCACCGGCGCCCCGGTCCCCGACGGCACCCGCGGCGAGGTCGTGGTGACCGTCGACGAGAACCCGTACCTGCCGCTGCTGCGCTACCGGACGGGCGACCACGCGGCGCTGGTCCGCGACGCGCGCGGCACAGTCCTGGTCGGGCTGGAGGGCCGTGCGCCCGTGCTGTTCCGGGCGGCCGACGGCACCGCGCGACCGTCGGTCGACGCCTCGCAGGTGCTCCAGGCCCACGGACTCGCGGCCTACCACCTGCACCAGGATGCCGACGGGTCGGTGCACCTGAGGGCGCTCCCGCTGCGCGGGCTCGGCGCGGACCCGCGTGCGGCGGCGGACGCCGTGGCGCGGTGGCTCGAGCGCCCCGTCGCGCTGACGGTGCTCGACGACGTCGGCGACCTCGGTGACGGGAAGCCACGCCGGTTCTCCACGGCCTTTTCCGCTCCGGGATGACCGCGGCCGTGCGTTACCCTGGGCCGCACAGGCATCGACCCGGCCATCACCGGTGAGCCTCCGGAAGAACAGGTGCGCGAGCACCCCAGTAGAACCGGACGGGTAGGCCCGTCACAGCCCTCACGAAGTGGTCGACGACCCGCCAGGGGAGCCGGCAAGCGAGGTGGTACCGCGGTGGAGCCCGGCCGGTCCGGGTCCGATCGTCCTCGCAGCCGAGAGCGACGCACCCCCGGGTGCCGACCACAGGAGCCGCACGGTGGCCTACCCGCTGCACCGCCAGTCCGACGTCCCGTCCTCCCCGGACCTGCCGACGCTCGAGAAGGACGTCCTCGCCTACTGGGCGGCGGACGGCACCTTCCAGGCGTCGATCGACGCCCGCGACGCCGGCGAGAACGGCAGCAACGAGTTCGTCTTCTACGACGGACCCCCGTTCGCCAACGGGCTGCCGCACTACGGCCACCTGCTGACCGGCTACGCCAAGGACGTCGTGCCGCGCTACCAGACCATGCGCGGCCACCGCGTCGAGCGCCGGTTCGGCTGGGACACCCACGGACTGCCCGCCGAGCTCGAGACCCAGCGGCTGCTGGGCATCACGGACACCTCGCAGATCGAGGAGATGGGCCTGGCCGCGTTCAACCAGGCCTGCCGCGAGTCGGTGCTGCGCTACACGGGCGAGTGGCGCGACTACGTGACCCGGCAGGCGCGGTGGGTCGACTTCGACCACGACTACAAGACGCTCGACGTCACGTTCATGGAGTCGGTGATCTGGGCGTTCAAGCGCCTCTACGACCAGGACATGGCGTACGAGGGCTACCGCGTCCTGCCGTACTGCTGGCGCGACGAGACCCCGCTGTCCAACCACGAGCTGCGGATGGACGACGACGTCTACCAGTCGCGCCAGGACCCGGCGCTGACGGTCGGCCTGCGGCTGGAGACCGGCGAGCTCGCCCTGATCTGGACCACGACACCGTGGACGCTGCCCAGCAACCTGGCGGTCGCCGTCGGGCCGGACGTCGACTACGTGGTCGTCGAGCCGGGACCCGACTCGGCGCTCGCGGGGGAGCGCGTGGTGCTCGCAGCCGCCCGCCTGGGGGCCTACGCCAAGGAGCTCGGGGAGGCCACGGTCGTGGCCACCGTCACGGGACGCGATCTGGCGGGCCGTCGGTACACCCCGCCGTTCGACTACTTCGCCGGACGCGAGAACGCCCACCAGGTGCTGCTCGCCGACTTCGTCACCACCGAGGACGGCTCGGGCATCGTGCACCTGGCACCCGCCTTCGGTGAGGACGACATGGTCGCGTGCGACGCGGCCGGCATCACGCCCGTCGTCCCGGTCGACTCGCAGGGCCGGTTCACCACGGAGGTGCCGGACTACGTCGGGCAGCTGGTGTTCGACGCCAACAAGCCGATCACCGCGGACCTCAAGGCCGGCACCGGCCCGCTGGCGCGCGTCCCGGAGGCGCAGCGTGCCGTGCTGGTGCGGCACGAGACCTACGAGCACTCCTACCCGCACTGCTGGCGGTGCCGGAACCCGCTCATCTACAAGGCCGTGACCAGCTGGTTCGTGCGCGTGAGCGACTTCCGCGACCGCATGGTCGAGCTCAACCAGGACATCACCTGGACCCCCGAGCACATCAAGGACGGCCAGTTCGGCAAGTGGCTCTCGAACGCCCGTGACTGGTCCATCAGCCGCAACCGGTACTGGGGCACGCCGATCCCCGTGTGGGTCTCGGACGACCCGACGTACCCACGCACCGACGTCTACGGCTCGCTGGCCGAGCTGGAGGCCGACTTCGGCCGGGTGCCGACGAACGAGGCGGGCGAGCCGGACCTGCACCGGCCCTTCATCGACGAGCTGACGCGCCCGAACCCGGACGACCCGACGGGAGCGTCCACGATGCGGCGCATCCCCGACATCCTGGACGTGTGGTTCGACTCGGGCTCGATGCCGTTCGCCCAGGTGCACTACCCGTTCGAGAACGCCGACTGGTTCGAGCACCACTACCCGGGCGACTTCATCGTCGAGTACATCGGTCAGACGCGCGGCTGGTTCTACACGCTGCACGTGCTGGCCACGGCGCTGTTCGACCGACCGGCGTTCCGCAACTGCATGTGCCACGGCATCGTGCTGGGCGACGACGGCCGCAAGGCCAGCAAGTCGCTGCGGAACTTCCCGGACCCGGTCGAGATGTGGGACGTGTACGGCTCTGACGCCGTGCGCTGGTTCCTCATGTCCAGCTCGATCCTGCGCGGGGGCAACCTCATCGTCGGCGAGGAGGGCATCCGCGAGAGCGTGCGCCAGGTCCTGCTGCCGCTGTGGAGCACCTACTACTTCTTCACGCTCTACGCGGGCGCGGCCGACGGGGGGGCCGGCTACACGGCCCGCCGGGTCGATGCCGAGCGCGCCGCGACGCTCGCGCCGATGGACCGCTACGTCCTGGCGCGCACGCGCGCCCTCGTGGAGCGGACCACGGCGCAGCTGGACGCCTACGAGATCGCCGAGGCGTGCGAGAGCGTGCGCGAGCACCTGGACGTGCTGACCAACTGGTACGTCCGCACGCAGCGGGACCGGTTCTGGGCGGAGGACGCGGACGCGTTCGACACCCTGTGGACGTCCCTCGAGCTGCTCACGCGGGTCATGGCGCCGCTCGCACCGCTGGTCACCGAGGAGGTCTGGCGCGGCCTGACGGGCGGGCGCAGCGTTCACCTGACGGACTGGCCGTCGGCCGACGTGCTGCCGGCCGACCCGGCGCTGGTCGCGGCGATGGACCAGGTGCGGGCGGTCACGTCCACCGCGCTCGGCCTGCGCAAGGCCGCCGGGATGCGGGTGCGGCAGCCGCTGCGGAGCCTCACCGTCGCGGTCGACGACGCGGAGGCCCTGGCGCCCTACGTCGACCTGCTCGCGGCCGAGCTCAACGTCAAGCGCGTCGACCTGGTCACGGCCGATGCCGACACCGCCGAGCGGTTCGGCATCACCCAGCGTCTGGCGGTCAACGCCCGCGCGGCGGGGCCGCGGCTCGGCCGCGGGGTGCAGGCGGTCATCAAGGCGTCCCGCGCCGGGGCCTGGCGGGTGGAGGGTGACACGGTGGTCGTGACGACCGACGACGGCGACGTGGCGCTCGAGCCGGCGGAGTACGAGCTGACCACCGTCGTGGCCGGGGGCGAGGCCGCCGGCACGACGGCCGCGGCCGTGCTGCCCGGTGGCGGGTTCGCGGTGCTCGACCTCACCCTGGACGACGACCTGCGCGCCGAGGGCTACGCCCGTGACGTCGTGCGCGTCGTGCAGGACGCCCGCAAGGCCGCCGGTCTGCAGGTGGGGGACCGGATCCTGCTCACGATCGACGTGCCGGCGGAGCACGTGGCCGCCGTCGAGCAGCACCTGGACACCATCGCGCGCGAGACGCTGGCCGTCTCCGTGGAGCTCGAGACGGGGCCCGCGCTGCGGGCCACCGTGGAGGCAGTCGACGCAGGAGGGTACGAGGCATGAGCCCGCGCGAGCACGGCACGGGGGCGGACCACCTCCGCCACGAGGCGGAGAAGCAGGCCAGGGCGGCGGCAGACGAGGTGTACCAGGGCATCCTCGCGCGTGCGCCCGAGCACGAGATCGACCCCTCCTTCGACCGGACGCTCGCCGTGATGGAGCTGCTCGGCGACCCGCAGAAGGCGTACCGGGTGGTCCACATCACGGGGACCAACGGCAAGACGTCGACGGCGCGCATGGTCGAGCGGCTGGTCCGCGAGCACGGTCTGCGCACCGGCCGGTTCACCAGCCCGCACCTGTCGCGCGTCACCGAGCGCATCGTCATCGACGGAGAGCCCATCAGCGACGAGCGGTTCGTCGAGATCTGGCAGGACGTCGCGCCGTACGTCCACCTGGTCGACCAGCGCTCGGCGGAGAAGGGGCAGCCGCGGCTGTCGTTCTTCGAGGTGTTCACGGTCATGGCGTTCGCGGCGTTCGCGGACGCGCCGGTCGACGTGGCGGTGATCGAGGTCGGCATGGGCGGTACCTGGGACTCGACCAACGTGGCCGACGGCGAGGTCGCGATCATCACGCCGATCGCGATGGACCACGAGCGCTACCTCGGCGACACGCTCCTGGACATCGCGTCGGTCAAGGCGGGCATCGTCAAGGACGGGGCGACCCTCGTGCTGGCCGCCCAGCAGGAGGACGTCGAGGGTGTCGTGCTCGCCGCGGCGGCCGAGCGGGGCGCCCGCGTGGTGCGCGAGGGCGTGGACATCGCGGTCGGGGAGCGGCAGGTGGCCGTCGGCGGCCAGCTCATCACGCTGCAGTCGCTGGGCGGCACCTACACCGAGATCTTCCTGCCGCTGCACGGCGAGTTCCAGGCGCACAACGCCCTGCTCGCCCTCACCGCCACGGAGGTGCTCCTGACGGGCGGCCGTGCGCTGGACCCGGGCATCGTCGAGGTGGCGTTCGCCGACGTGGACTCGCCCGGGCGGCTCGAGGTCGTGCGCTCCAGCCCGACGATCATCGTCGACGGCGCGCACAACCCGGCCGGCGTCGAGGCCCTCGTCGAGGCGGTCGAGGAGGCGTTCGAGTTCCACCGCCTCGTGGGCATCGTCGGGGTCATGGCGGACAAGGACCCGGAGGGCATCCTGTCCCTGCTGGAGCCGATGCTCGCCGAGGTCGTCATCACGCGTGCGTCGAACACACGCGCGCTCGAGGTCGACGACCTCGCCGAGGTCGCGGTCGACATCTTCGGGGAGGACCGCGTGCACGTGGCCGAGCGGCTCAGCGACGCCCTCGACCTCGCGGTGTCCCGCGCCGAGAGCGAGGCCGAGCGAGGGTCGGGCGTGCTCGTCACCGGCTCGATCCTGCTGGTAGCCGAGGCCCGCCGGCTCCTGGGGCGCACCTGAGCCCCGATCATGGGTCCGGTCGCGCACGTCCTCCCCTTGACGACCTCCGGTGCCCACCACATGGTGAGACCTGTCGCGGCCCGTCGTGGAGGGCGCCCGGTGGAGGGATGGCTGCAGTGAAGAAGCTCATCAACGACCCGCAGACGGTCGTGGCCGAGTCGCTCGAGGGCTTCGGGGCGGCACACCCCGACGTCGTGACCGTCCACGCGGACCCGTGGTTCGTCACGCGGGCCGGCGGCACCACGCCCGGCAAGGTCGGGCTCGTCAGCGGGGGTGGCAGCGGGCACGAGCCGCTGCACGCGGGCTTCGTGGGTGTCGGCATGCTGGACGCCGCCGTGCCCGGGGCGGTCTTCACGTCGCCCACGCCGGACCAGATCGCCCCGGCGTTCCAGGCGGCCGACGCAGGCGCCGGCGTCCTCGCGATCGTGAAGAACTACACGGGCGACGTGCTGAACTTCGAGATGGCCGCCGAGGTCGCGGACGACGTCACCGTCCGTACGGTCGTCGTGAACGACGACGTCGCCGTCGAGGACTCGCTCTACACGGCCGGGCGGCGCGGGGTGGCCGGCACCGTCGCCGTCGAGAAGATCGCCGGTGCGGCCGCGGAGCGCGGCGACGACCTGGACGCGGTCGCCGCGGTCGCCGAGCGGGTCGTCGCGAACGTGCGCTCCATGGGCGTCGCGCTCACCGCGTGCACGGTCCCGCACGCGGGCAGGCCGAGCTTCGACCTGCCGGACGACGAGATCGAGATCGGCATCGGCATCCACGGGGAGCCCGGCCGCCGGCGCGTCCCGCTGGCGGGGGCCGACGAGATCACCGACATGCTGCTGGAGCCCGTGGTGGACGACCTGGAGCTGTCCGGCGGCGAGCGGGTGCTGCTCTTCGTCAACGGCATGGGCGGCACACCAGCCTCCGAGCTCTACGTCGTCTATCGTCGGGCTCGCGCGGTGCTGGAGGAGCGTGGGGTCGAGGTGGCCCGTTCACTCGTCGGCAACTACGTGACATCGCTGGAGATGCAGGGTGCGTCGGTCACCGTCCTCCGCCTGGACGACGAGCTGGCCGCCCTGTGGGACGCCCCGGTGCACACCGCCGCCCTGCGGTGGTGACGGCGCCGGGTGCGGTCGGCACGGGCAACCGGATGCTCGAGGGAGCGTGGGCATGACGTTGGACGTCGCGTGGGCCGTCGACTGGGTGCGGCGCTCGGCACAGACGGTGACCGAGCACCGTGACGAGCTGATCGAGCTCGACCGGCAGATCGGCGACGGCGACCACGGGGAGAACCTGCACCGCGGGTTCACCGCGGTCGTCGCCAAGCTCGACGCGCTCCCGGCTCCGCCGGCCGACATCGGGGAGGTCCTCAAGCTCGTCGCGACGACGCTGATGTCGACGGTCGGGGGCGCGGCCGGCCCGCTGTACGGCACGGCCTACCTGCGGGCGGCCAAGGCCACCTCCGTCCCGCAGATCGACAGCCCGGGGGTGGTCGCGATGCTCGAGGCGGCCCTCGAGGGCATCGTCGCCCGCGGCAAGGCCTCGCCGGGCGAGAAGACGATGGTCGACGCCTGGGCGCCTGCCGCGGAGGCAGCGGCGGCCGCCGCCGAGAGCGGGGCGGGTCCGGCGCAGGTCCTGGCGGCCGCGGCCGACGCCGCCCACGAGGGCGCGGAGGCCACCATCCCGCTGGTCGCGACCAAGGGGCGAGCGAGCTACCTGGGTGAGCGGTCCGCCGGGCACCTCGACCCCGGCGCCCGCTCGACCGAGCTCCTCCTGCGCGCCGCCGCACAGGCCGCGGGGTGACCTCGCCCGACGCGCGCCGGTTCGCGCCCGTCGCGCTCGTCCTGGTCTCCCACTCGCGCGCGCTCGCGCAGGGAGCGGCCGAGCTCGCCGGCCAGATGGCGCCGGACGTGCTGCTGGTGAGCGCGGGCGGCACGGACGACGGCGGCCTCGGGACCAGCTACGAGACGATCGAGTCGGCCCTCGTCGAGGCGACGCGGGACGGCCGCTCGGCCGTCGTGCTGACCGACCTCGGGTCGGCGGTCCTCACCACGGAGTCGGTGCTCGAGCTGGCCGACGACGACGTCACCTCGCGGGTGCGGCTCGCGGACGCGCCGTTCGTCGAGGGGGCCGTCGCGGCGGCGGTCACGGCGAACGGGGGAGCGGACGTGGCGACGGTCCTGGCGTCGGCGCAGCACGCGGGGACGACGTTCGCGGCGCCCGCCGAGGAGCCGGCGCCGGCGCCCGCGCCCGGGCCGGTCGAGGCCGGCGTCCGTGGCACCGCCGTCCTGCGCAACCCGCTCGGGCTGCACGCGCGGCCGGCTGCGGTGCTCGCGCGGATGGTCGCCGGCTACGACGCGCGGGTCACGGTGAACGGTGCGAACGCCGCCAGCGTCCTGGAGCTGATGAAGCTCGGCGTCACGCAGGGTGCCGCGCTGGCGATCGAGGCGGACGGCCCCGAGGCCCTCGAGGCGCTCGCCGCCGTCGTCGCGGCGGTCGAGGGGGGCTTCGGGGAGGTCTGACGCCGCGTCGGCCTGTGCGGGAACCCGCTGGAACGTGCGGTCGCTGCAAGTTTGCAGGGTGTGTAAAAATGCACCCCGTGCAGAACGATGCGGTCGAGACCCCGACGCTCGGCCTGCGCGAGCGCAAGAAGCTCGCGCGGCGCGAGGCGCTCATCGACGCGACCCATCGACTCGTCGCGGAGCACGGCCTCGACGCGGTCACCGTCGAGGCGATCTGCGAGGAGGCGGGCGTCTCCACGCGCACGTTCTTCAACTACTTCGAGACGAAGGACGATGCCGTGCTCGGCCACACCCCGTGGCCGGTCGACTCGCCGGCGGCGGAGACGTTCGCGTCGGGTGGCCCCACGGGCCACCTGCTCGCCGACCTGCAGGTGTTCGTCAACTCCTTGCTGACCGCCGCACCGATCGGGCGCGAGCGGCTCGCCGTGGGCCTGGAGCTGGCCGCCCGGGAGCCGCGCCTGCTCGCCCGGCACATGGCCTGGATGGAGCAGCACAGGGGGCAGCTCTGCGTCCTGGTGGACAGGCGGCTGGGCGAGGCCTCGCCGTACTCCGCCGAGATGGTCGGCGCGACGCTGCTCTTCCTGACCCACGCCACCTTCCTGCGCTGGGACGCCGCCGGCGGGACCGGTGACGCGAGCGAGCAGGTCGGCGCCGTCGTCGCCGACCTGCGCTCGATCCTCTCCGACTGATCCACCGACGTACCCCGACCCACCGTCACATCCACCCCAGAACGAGGTTCCCCATGGCCATCGCAGCACCTGACGCGCCGGCGGCCGACAAGCCCTTGGTCGTCCTGACCCCCAGGACGGTCTGGCTCATCTTCGGCGCCCTCCTGGCGAGCATGTTCATGTCGTCCCTCGACCAGTCGATCGTCGGCACCGCGATGCCCACGATCGTGGGCGAGCTCAACGGCGTCGAGCACCAGGGCTGGGTGATCACGGCCTACATCCTGGCGATCGCGATCGTCATGCCCCTGTACGGCAAGTTCGGCGACCTGTGGGGCCGGCGCTGGCCGTTCCTGGTCGCCATCGCCCTGTTCACGGTCGCCTCGGCCGGCGCCGGGTTCGCGGGCACGTTCGGCGAGCTCGTCTTCTGGCGGGGCGTGCAGGGCCTCGGCGGCGGCGGCCTGATGATCCTGTCGCAGGCGATCATCGCGGACATCGTGCCCGCCAAGGAGCGCGGCAAGTACATGGGTCCGATGGGCGCGCTGTTCGGCATCTCGGCCGTCATCGGCCCGCTGCTCGGCGGCCTGTTCACCCAGCACGCCGACTGGCGGTGGTGCTTCTGGATCAACATCCCCATCGGCCTCGCGGCGTTCCTGGTGGCCTGGTTCACCCTCAAGCTGCCCTCGCACCGCTCCGGCAAGAAGATCGACGTCGCCGGCATCTTCTTCATGGTCGTCGCCACGTCCGGCCTCGTGCTGGCCACGAGCTGGGAGAGCGTCTCCGGCAGCCGCGGCTACGACTGGTCCGACCCGGCCCTGCTCGGCCTCGTCATCGGCACGCTCGTGTCGATCGCCGCGTTCATCATGGTGGAGCTGCGCGCGCAGGAGCCCCTCCTGCCCCTGCGCCTGTTCAAGAACCCGACCTTCACGATCGCCACCGCGATCGGTCTCATCCTCGGCATGGGCATGTTCGCCGCCCTGGCGTTCCTGCCCACGTTCCTGCAGATGTCGACGGGTGCCGGCGTCACGGAGTCGGGCTTCCTGCTCCTGCCCATGATGGCCGGCGTCATGATCACCGCGATCGGCTCGGGCCTGGCGATCACCAAGTCGGGGCGCTACAAGAAGTACCCGGTGATCGGCCTGGCCGTCACCACCGCGGGCATCGCCTGGCTGACCCAGCTCACGGGCGACATGTCGATGTGGCTCTTCGGCGCCATGATCTTCGTCGTCGGCGCGGGTATGGGCCTAGTGATGCAGACGGTCGTGCTCGCCGTGCAGAACTCGGTCGACCCGCACGAGATCGGGACGGCGACGAGCACGAACAACTTCTTCCGCGAGATCGGCGCGGCGGTCGGCACGGCGCTGTTCAGCACCATGTTCACGTCCAAGCTGGCGGACAACCTCTCGGAGGTCCTCGCCGGGACGCCCGCCGGTGGCGGGGTGGACGCCTCCAGCCTGACCCCTGCCGCGGTCCAGGCGCTGCCCGAGCCGGTCAAGACTGGGGTGATCGACGCGTTCACCAACGCGCTCGCGCCGTCGTTCTGGTACCTGGTGCCGGTGGTCGCCGTCGGCTTCGTCATCTCGCTCTTCCTGCGCGAGGTCACGCTCTCCGACATGGCCGGCATGGTCGCCCGGGGAGAGGCCGTCGCGGCACCCCCGCGTGCGGCCGCCCCGGCCCCCGAGGGCGACACGGCGGTCGTCGAGGAGCCGTCGGGCGGCCGTGCTCACGACGGCGGCGCCGACGTCGAGCCGCCGACCCGCCGGTAACCTGCAGGTATGAGCTCCACCGACCCCGGCGCCGGCCAGGCCGTACGCCGCAAGCGTGCCGCGAAGCCCCAGTTCACGCAGATGATCCTCGTCCTCGAGGCCGTCCTCGTGTTCTTCGCGACGCTCGTGGCGTACGGCCTGCGGCTCGCCGAGCCCGCCGCGATCTGGTGGGTGGGGGGCAGCATGTCCGTGGTCCTGCTCCTGCTGTCCGGGTTCGTGGCCCGGCCCGGTGGCTACGTGGCGGGCTCCATCGCCCAGGTCCTCGTCATCGCCGCCGGGATCTTCGTGCCCACCATGTACGCCATCGGCGGGCTCTTCGTCGTGCTGTGGGTCGTGGCCCTGTACCTGGGCAACAAGATCGACCGCGAGCGGGCGGAGTACGACGCCGCGCACCCGGGGGCCGTCGGGCCGTGAGCGGTCGCGCCTGACCTACCCGCCCGCGACATAGGGTGCAGCCCATGACTGATGCACCCACCACGCAGCGCACCCTCGTCCTGGTCAAGCCCGACGGTGTCCGTCGCGGCCTGGCCGGTGAGATCGTGCGTCGCATCGAGGCCAAGGGCTACACCCTCGTCGCGGTCGACCTCCGGGTGGCCGACGAGGCCCTGCTGGCGGAGCACTACGCCGAGCACGCGGGCAAGCCGTTCGTCGGCCCGCTCATGGACTTCATGCGCTCCGGGCCCGTCCTCGCGGTGGTGGCCGAGGGCCACCGCGTCATCGAGGGCTTCCGCTCGCTGGCCGGCGCGACCGACCCGACCGTCGCGGCGCCCGGCACCATCCGCGGTGACCTGGGGCGGGACTGGGGCCTGAAGGTCATCCAGAACCTGGTGCACGGCTCGGACTCCGAGGAGTCGGCAGCCCGTGAGATCGCCCTCTGGTTCCCCGGTCTGTAGGAGCGGCCTCCCAGGAGCCGGGGTGCGCGCACCTTAGGCTCTGTGCGTGCACCTCAAGACCCTCACCCTGCGGGGGTTCAAGTCGTTCGCCTCGGCGACGACCCTGAACTTCGAGCCGGGCGTCACCTGCGTGGTCGGGCCCAACGGCTCGGGCAAGTCCAACGTCGTGGACGCGCTGGCGTGGGTGATGGGGGAGCAGGGGGCCAAGTCGCTGCGCGGCGGCAAGATGGAGGACGTCATCTTCGCCGGCACCGCCGGCCGCCCGCCGCTGGGCCGTGCCGAGGTCTCGCTCACGATCGACAACGCCGACGGCGCCCTGCCGATCGAGTACTCCGAGGTGACGATCTCGCGGACGCTGTTCCGCAACGGCGGCTCGGAGTACGCGATCAACGGCCAGGGCTGCCGGCTGCTCGACATCCAGGACCTGCTGTCCGACTCGGGCCTCGGCCGCGAGATGCACGTGATCGTCGGCCAGGGGCAGCTGGACGCGGTCCTGCGGGCCACGCCCGAGGAGCGTCGCGGGTTCATCGAGGAGGCCGCGGGGGTCCTCAAGCACCGCAAGCGCAAGGAGAAGGCGCTCCGCAAGATGGAGTCCATGCAGGCCAACCTCACGCGGCTGGGGGACCTGACGGGCGAGATCCGCCGCCAGCTCGGTCCGCTCGGACGGCAGGCGGAGGTCGCGCGTAAGGCCCAGGTCGTCCAGGCGGACCTGCGCGACGCTCGTGCCCGGCTGCTCGCCGACGACCTCGCCCAGCTCACGTCCACGCTCGAGCAGGAGATCGCCGACGAGAGCGCCCTGCGTGCGCGGCGCGAGCAGGTCGAGGGCGTGCTGGCCGCGACCCGTGCCCGGCTCGCCACGCTCGAGCGGGAGGCCGCCGAGGCCGCCCCCGCCCTGAGCGAGGCGAGCGAGGTCTGGTACCGGCTCTCCTCCCTGCGGGAGCGGCTGCGCGGCACGGCCTCGCTGGCGGCAGACCGCGTCCGGCTGCTGGGCAGCGCGGGACCGGAACGGGCCGGCGGGTCCGACCCCGACGACCTGGCGGCCCAGGCCGAGCGCGTCCGGGCCGCGGAGGCGGAGCTCGCGGCCGAGGTCGAGCTGTCCCGCGCGGCGCTCGACGCCGCGGTAATCGCCCGCCAGCAGGCCGAGGCCGAGGCGACGGCCGCCGAGAAGGAGGTCGCCACCGCCCTGCGCGGTGCCGCAGACCGTCGCGAGGGCGTCGCCCGCCTGGCCGGCCAGGTGGCCGCCCGCCGCAGCCGCGTCGAGGCGACCCAGGCTGAGCTCGGCCGCCTGCGCGAGTCCCTGGCCGCCGCCGAGCAGCGCGGCCAGGAGGCGACGACGCAGTTCTCGGTGCTCGAGTCGCAGGTCGCGGGCGTCGAGGAGGGGGAGGAGGGCCTGGACGCCGAGCACGAGGCGGCGGTGGAGGCCCTCGAGCAGGCGACCGAGCGGCTGGCCGCGCTGCAGGAGCAGCTCGGGGCCGCCGAGCGTGAACGTGCCGCGCTGGAGTCGCGTGCGGAGACCCTCGAGCTCAGCCTGATGCGCAAGGACGGGGTCGGTGCCCTGCTCGCGGCGGACGGCCAGCCCGGTCTGGTGGGCTCCGTCGCTGCGCTGCTCGCGGTCGACCCCGAGAACGAGGAGGCGATCGTCGCGGCCCTCGGCGCCGTGGCCGACGCCGTCGCCGTGGACTCGGTCGACGCCGCCGTCGACGCCATCCGCTACCTGCGCACCGAGGATGCCGGGCGCGCGACGCTCCTGGTCAGCGGCGCGTCGACGCCCGTGAACCCGGTCACCGACGTGCCCGCCGGCGCCGACCGTGCCGTGGACCTCGTGCGGGCGCCGGACCATGTGCGCGCCGCCGTCGAGGCGCTCCTGGCCGACGTCGTCGTGGTGGACGACCTCGCCGCGGCCCGCGCGATCGTCGCCGTCCGGCCCGACCTGGTCGTCGCCACCCGCACCGGCGACGTCCTGTCCCAGCACCGTGCCTCGGGCGGCTCCGCGACGGCCCCCAGCGCGCTGCACCTGCAGGCCGCGCTCGACCAGGCCCGCTCCGGGGCCGCGCGCGCAACGGCGGACGCCGAGCGGGTGCGGTTCGAGCTGGCGGGCGCCGTCGAGGCCCAGGCGGCCGCGCGTGAGGCGCACGAACGGACCCTCGACCGTCTGAACGAGTCGGACGCCGCGCTCGCCGCGGTCGCCGAGCAGCTCGGGCACCTCGGTTCGACCGCCCGCGCCGCCAACGCCGAGGCGGCGCGCCTGCGCCAGTCCCTGGAGGCCGCGTCCCGCACGCTGGAGGCCGACACCGCCGAGCTGACCGAGCTCACCGAGCGGCTCGCCGCCGCCGAGGTCGAGCCCGCCGAGAGCGAGGCGGCGATCGTCGAGGGCAGCGCGCGTCGCGACCGGCTCGCGGAGCTCGCCGCGGGTGCGCGCGCGCGAGAGACCGAGGCTCGCCTGACGCTGCGGACCGGCGAGGAGCGCGCGCGAGCGCTGTCGGGCCGGGCGGAGTCCCTGGAACGGGCCGCCCAGACCGAGCGGGTGGCCCGGGAGCGGGCCGCCGAGCGCGAGCGGGCGCGCGCACGTCAGGCGACCGTCGCCCAGGCCGTGCGTGAGGGCGCCACGCAGGCGCTGGTGGTGCTGGAGGAGTCGCTGCGCCGCGCGTCGGTGGAGCGAGACGAGGCGGAGGCGGCGCGCGGCGAGCGCGACCGCGAGGTGACCGCCGCGCGGGCCGAGGTCGATGTCCGGGCGGCGGAGCTCGCCCAGCTCACCGACGTCGCCCACCGCGACGAGGTGGCCCGCACCCAGCAGCGCCTGCGGATCGAGGCGCTGCAGGCCCGCGCGATCGACGACCTGGGCCTGGACCCGGCCGTCCTGCTCGACGAGTACGGCCCGCACCAGGACGTCCCGGTGATCCACCCGCCCGGCGCCGAGGTCGACCCGGACGCACCGACCGCGGTCCCGTACGTCCGCGAGCAGCAGGAGAAGCGCCTCCGGGCCGCCGAGCGGGCACTGTCCCTGCTCGGTCGGGTCAACCCGCTCGCGCTCGAGGAGTTCGCCGCGCTCGAGGAGCGCCACCAGTTCCTGGTCGAGCAGCTCGCGGACCTGAAGAAGTCACGCGCAGACCTCCTCGAGATCGTCAAGGAGATCGACGAGCGCGTCGAGCAGGTCTTCGCCGAGGCCTACCGCGACACCGCGGCGGCGTTCGACGTCGTCTTCCCCCGGCTCTTCCCGGGCGGGGAGGGCCGACTGGTCCTGACCGACCCCGACAACATGCTCACCACCGGGATCGAGGTCGAGGCACGACCGGCCGGCAAGAAGGTCAAGCGGCTCTCGCTGCTCTCCGGCGGCGAGCGGTCGTTGACCGCGGTCGCGCTGCTCGTGGCCATCTTCAAGGCGCGGCCGAGCCCGTTCTACGTCATGGACGAGGTCGAGGCCGCCCTGGACGATGCCAACCTCGGCCGGTTGCTGGAGATCTTCCGGGAGCTCCAGGAGGACTCGCAGCTCATCGTCGTCACGCACCAGAAGCGCACCATGGAGATCGCCGACGCCCTCTACGGCGTGACCATGCGCGGCGACGGTGTCACCACCGTGATCAGCCAGCGGATGCGCGAGGACGTCGCGGTCTGACTAAGTGTGCGTGTGGAGATTGTGTGCCGTTTGACACAATGCCTGCGCGCGGTGGGTCCCGGGCCAGGGGACGGGCCGACACTGGTGCCATGGCTGTTCTCGTCGCGATCGTTCTCGCGCTCCTCGTCGCTGCAGCCGTCCTGCTCGTCGCCAGCCGCTCCGCCTCGGCGAGCGAGCGCTCCGAGACGCCGCTCCAGGCGTTCCGCAACGGCGTGTCGGGCCGCCGGAAGCCCGATTCCGAGCAGCAGGCGGCGGCTGAGGCGGCCGCCGTCGAGCCCGTCGACCTCTCGCTCGCGCAGTTCCTGCGCGAGACCGTCGACGAGGGCGAGGCCTACCTGCAGGTCGACGACCTGGCGGCCACGCTGCAGCGGGCCCGAGACAAGGCGGCCGGCACGCTCCCGGGTAATCGCAAGCCCCTGAGCGGTCGCTGACCCGGTTCGCGTCCTGAGGCCGACGACAGACACACTGTCCCGGTGACCAACGAGACGCTCGAGATCCTCCTGGCCGCCGGTGTACCGGTAGCCATCGTCGTCGCCATGGCGACCCTCCTGGTGCGCCGCCGCCGCGGCTCGACGATCGACGAGGCCACGCGCCGCGAGACGGACACCGTCGACGTCCCGAACCCCGCGGCCGCACCGGGCGTCGAGACCGTCGACGACACGACGTCCGCACCGGTCGACGTCCTGCCCGAGCTCGCCGAGGCACCGCCGGCACTCGAGGTCCCCGCACCCGTCGCCGGGCGGCTGACCCGGTTGCGCGACCGGTTGTCCCGGTCGGGCTCGCCGCTGGGCGCCCGCCTGCTCGCCGTCCTGTCCAAGGACCACCTCACCGAGGACGACTGGGACGAGCTCGAGGAGACGCTGCTGCTCGCCGACGTCGGGGCCGGACCCAGCGCGGAGCTCATCGACGCGCTGCGCACGCGCGTCCGGGTCGAGGGCCTCAAGAACCCGGCCGAGGTCCGTGCCCTCCTGCGCGAGCAGCTGCTGGCGCTCGTCGACCCGACCCTGGACCGCAGCCTGAACACCGCACCCGGGGCAGCCGCCGATGGTTCACGCGTTCCGGCCGTCGTGCTGGTCGTGGGCGTCAACGGCACCGGCAAGACGACCACCGTCGGCAAGCTCGCACGCGTGCTCGTCGCCGACGGCCGCACCGTCGTGCTCGGCGCTGCCGACACGTTCCGCGCCGCCGCCGCCGACCAGCTCCAGACCTGGGGCTCGCGGGTCGGCGTGCAGACCGTCCGGTCGGACCGGGACGGTGCGGACCCCGCCGCGGTCGCGTTCGACGCCGTCCGTACGGGCCGCGCGGACGGGGTCGACGTCGTGCTCGTCGACACGGCCGGTCGGCTGCAGAACAAGGCCGGGCTCATGGACGAGCTGGGCAAGATCACCCGGGTCATCACGCGCGAGGCCCCCCTGTCCGAGGTGCTGCTGGTGCTCGACGCGACCACCGGCCAGAACGGGCTGAACCAGGCGCGCGTGTTCCGCGAGGTGGCCGGCGTGACCGGCATCGTGCTGACCAAGCTCGACGGCACGGCCAAGGGCGGCATCGTCGTCGCCGTGCAGCGCGAGCTGGGCGTCCCGGTCAAGCTGATCGGCCTCGGCGAGGGACCGGACGACCTGGCGCCGTTCGACCCGGAGGCCTTCGTCGACGCCCTGCTGGAGGGATGAGCCGGAGCGCAGCGGAGGGTGTGGGTCGCGTCAGCGGCACGTGCCCGTAGCGGAGCGCAGGTTCGTCCCGACCGTGTGCTGGAGGGATGAGCCGGAGCGCAGCGGAGGGTGTGGGTCGCGTCAGCGGCACGTGCCCGTAGCGGAGCGCAGGTTCGTCCCGACCGTGTGCTGGAGGGATGAGCCGCGCAGCGGGCGGTGAGACACCTGGACGTCCGCTCACCACGAAACCGAACGTTTACCTGCGGACGAGGCTTGTCACACCGCCGTAACGTCCTTCGCCTCTGACGGAAATCCATCTCGTCGACTGTGATCCCCGGACCAGCCACCCCCGGCTGGCGAGTGGAGAGGCGATCTCGATGGAATTCGAGCTGGACAGCGGGAACACGGCGTTTATGCTCACCGCCGCGTCGCTCGTGCTGCTGATGACGCCGGGGCTGGCGTTCTTCTACGGCGGCATGGTGCGCGGCAAGAGTGTGCTGAACATGATGATGATGAGCTTCGGTGCGATCGGCGTCGCCGGTCTGATCTGGGTGCTCTACGGGTACTCCGCGGTCTTCGGCGGGGACATCGGCGGCGGGTGGCTCGGCAACCCGTTCGAGTTCTTCGGCCTCCAGGGCGCCACCGACGACCAGAGCCTCATGGCGGGCACGGGCGTGCCGTTCCTGGTGGCCGCCGGCTACCAGGCGACGTTCGCGATCATCACCGTCGCACTGATCTCCGGCGCCGTGGCGGACCGCATGAAGTTCAGCGCCTGGCTCGCCTTCACGGCACTCTGGGTGACCGTGGTCTACCTGCCGCTCGCCCACTGGGTGTGGGGCGGTGGTCTGCTCGGTGCGACCGGCCTCACGGAGAGCCTGTCCACCCCGATCGACTTCGCCGGCGGAACGGTCGTGCACATCAACGCCGGTACCGCGGGCCTGGTGATGGCGCTCGTGCTCGGGAAGCGCCGGGGCTTCGGCAAGGAGGCCATGCGGCCGCACAACCTGCCGTTCGTCATGCTGGGTGCCGCCCTCCTGTGGTTCGGCTGGTTCGGCTTCAACGCCGGCTCCGAGTTCGCCGCCGACGGCACGGCAGGCCGCGCCTGGCTCAACACGCTGCTCGCCACGGGCATCGCGATGCTCGCCTGGCTCGCCACGGAGAAGGTCCGTGACGGTCACCCCACGTCCCTCGGGGCCGCCTCCGGCATCGTCGCGGGCCTGGTCGCCATCACCCCGGCCGCTGCGGCGGTCGACACGTGGGGCGCGATCGGGATCGGCGTCGTCGCGGGTGTCCTGTGCGCCCTGGCCGTCGGCCTGAAGTTCCGGTTCGGCTACGACGACTCCCTCGACGTGGTCGGCGTCCACCTCGTCGGTGGTCTGGTCGGCACGGTCCTCATCGGCCTGTTCGCCACGGACGCGAACAGCACCTGGTACCCGGACGGCGCGCTGAACGGCCTGTTCTACGGTGGGGGCCTCACGCAGCTGATCACCCAGATCATCGTCGCGCTCGCCGCGGTGCTCTTCAGCTTCACGGCGACGTACGTCATCGCGCTCATCCTCAAGGCGACCATCGGTCTGCGGGTGTCCGACGAGGCCGAGGTCGGCGGGATCGACCTGGCTGTGCACGCTGAGACCGCATACGAGACGCTGGGCGTCGGCGCCCGCGTCGTGACGGAGGTGAAGTGATGACGAAGCTCGTGACGGCGGTCATCCAGCCGCACCGGCTGGACGATGTGAAGTCGGCCCTCGAGGCCGCGGGTGTCCGTGGTCTGACCGTGAGCGAGGCCAGCGGCTACGGCCGCCAACGCGGTCACACCGAGGTCTACCGGGGGGCCGAGTACACGGTCGACCTGGTGCCCAAGGTCAAGATCGACGTGCTCGTGAGCGACGAGGACGTGGTCGGCGTGACCGACGTCATCGTCCGCGCCGCGCAGACCGGCAAGATCGGTGACGGCAAGGTCTGGGTCGTGCCGGTCGAGGACGTGGCTCGCGTCCGCACCGGTGAGCACGGCGACGACGCCCTCTGACCAGGACGGCTGACTGCCACACATGACACAGGAACGACCGCCCACGGGGGGCGCGGTCGCGAACGGGTCGCCCGAGGTCCCGCACCCCGCGATCGGGGTGCGGGACCTCCGCACTGAGCGGCTCGATCTCGCCGCGGGCCTGACCGGCCCCGACTCCGACGGCGTCGCGCGCAGGGCTGCGATCGTCGAGCTCGTGGTCGGCCGGCTGCGCGAGCAGTGGGAGATCGCGACCGACGGCCAGGACGTCACGGGTATCGCGCTCGGCGCCGTCGGGAGCGTGGGCCGCGGGGACGCGAGCCCCGTCAGCGACCTCGACCTGCTGCTGGTGCACGAGGGCCGTGGCCACTCGGCCGAGGACCTGGCGGCCCTCGCGCAGAAGCTCTGGTACCCCATCTGGGACGCCGGACTCGATCTCGACCACTCCGTCCGGTCCCTCGCGCAGTGCCGTCAGGTGGCGTCCAAGGACCTGCCGGCGGCCGTCGGCCTGCTGGACCTCCAGCCGGTCTCCGGGGACGCCGTGGTCATCGCCCGCGCCAAGTCGGCGCTTCTGGAGGACTGGCGGTCCGCCGCGCGCCGGCGGCTGCCTGAGCTCCTCGCCTCGACCCGGCAGCGCGCCGAGCGCCACGGGGAGCTGGCCTACCTGATCGAGCCGGAGCTCAAGGAGTCGCGCGGCGGCATCCGCGACGCGGTCGTGCTCAGCGCACTGGCTGCGACCTGGCTCACCGACCGGCCGCACGGGGCGGTCGACACGGCCTACGCCCACCTGCTCGACGTGCGCGACACCGTCCAGGTGGTGACGCGCCGGCACACCAACCGGTTGCTGCTCGCGGACCAGGACGAGGTCGCCGCGCTCGTCGGCTTCGACGACCGGGACGACCTGCTGGCGAGCATCGCCGAGGCCGCGCGGGTCATCTCCTACGCGCTCGACACGACCGTGCGCAACGCGCGCCAGGCGCTGCAGCGACCCGCCATGAGGTCGATGCTCGTGCGCGGACGGCGCACCGCCCCGCGCCTGCGCACCATCGCCGAGGGGCTGGTCGAGCACGACGGCGAGATCGTCCTCGCGGTCGAGGCACGGCCCGCGGAGGACCCGCTGCTGTCGTTGCGTGCGGCCGCCACCGCGGCGCGCACGGGCCTGAGCCTGTCGCCGGTGACGGTGGCGAGCCTCACGGCCACGCCGCCGCTGCCCACGCCGTGGCCCAAGGCGGCCCGCGGGCACCTCCTGCAGCTGCTGGGCTCCGGGCCCGCGCAGGTGCCGATCTGGGAGGCGCTCGACCTCGCCGGCGTCGTGACCACCTGGATCCCGGAGTGGGCCGGTGTGCGCAACCGGCCCCAGCGCTCGGCGATCCACCGGCACACCGTCGACCGCCACCTGCTGGAGACCGTGGCCCGCGCGGGCAGGGACAAGCGCGTCGTCGAGCACGGCGACACGCTGCTGCTGGCGGCGCTCCTGCACGACATCGGCAAGCGGGCGGGGGCCGGCGACCATTCGACGGAGGGCGCGCGGCTGGCCGGGCCGATCGTCGCGCGGATGGGGTTCGACGAGCAGGTGGCGGCCGACGTCGTGCGTCTCGTGCGTGAGCACCTGACGTTGGCGGAGCTGGCCACGACGGCCGACCCGGACGACCCGGCGACCATGGCGCGGCTGCTCGACGCGGTGGACCACCGCCAGGACCTGCTGGGGCTGCTGCGCGCGCTGACCGAGGCGGACGCGGGCGCTGCGGGTCCGCAGGCGTGGAGCACGTGGCGCGCCACCCTCGTCGACGACCTGACGGCACGGGCGACCCGGGAGCTGGCAGGTACGCTGGGACGTCCGTGAAACCCGAAGCGTGAGGACCCGCAGGTGTTCGCCACCCTGTCCGACCGACTGACGTCGACCTTCAAGAACCTGCGCACCAAGGGCCGTCTGTCCGAGGCGGACATCGACGCCACCGTGCGCGAGATCCGCCGCGCGCTGCTCGATGCCGACGTCGCCGTCCCGGTCGTCCGCTCGTTCACCGGGGCCGTGCGCGAGCGCGCGCTGTCGGCAGAGGTGTCCGGTGCGCTGAACCCGGCCCAGCAGGTCGTCAAGATCGTCAACGAGGAGCTCGTCGCCATCCTCGGTGGCCAGACGCGCACGCTGAACCTCGCCAAGAACCCCCCGACCGTCATCCTGCTCGCGGGCCTGCAGGGCGCGGGAAAGACGACGCTCGCCGGCAAGCTCGCGCTGCACCTCAAGGGCCAGGGGCACACGCCCCTCCTGGTCGCCGCGGACCTGCAGCGGCCGAACGCCGTCACGCAGCTCCAGGTGGTGGGGGAGCGCGCGGGCGTCCCCGTGTTCGCGCCGCACCCGGGCAACCAGGGCAGCGACGACGTCATGCCCTTCGGCGCGGACCCGGTCGCGGTCGCGCGCGAGGGACTGGCGACCGCGAAGTCCCGGCTGCACGACGTGGTCATCGTGGACACGGCCGGCCGCCTCGGCGTCGACGCCGAGCTGATGCAGCAGGCCTCCGACATCCGTGACGCGCTCGACCCCGACGAGATCCTGTTCGTCATCGACGCGATGATCGGTCAGGACGCCGTCACCACGGCGCAGGCCTTCCAGGACGGCGTCGGGTTCACGGGCGTGGTCCTGACCAAGCTCGACGGCGACGCCCGCGGTGGTGCGGCGCTGTCCGTGGCCTCCGTGACCGGCCAGCCGATCATGTACGCGTCCACCGGTGAGAAGCTCACCGACTTCGAGGTCTTCCACCCCGACCGCATGGCGTCGCGGATCCTCGACATGGGCGACATCCTCACGCTCATCGAGCAGGCCGAGAAGGCGTTCGACGCCGGCCAGGCCGAGGAGATGGTGGACAAGCTGGCGTCGGGCAAGGACCTGACGCTCGAGGACTTCCTCACGCAGATGCAGCAACTGCGCAGCGCGGGGCCGCTGAAGAAGATGATGGGCATGCTCCCCGGCATGGGCCAGATGCGTGAGGCGCTCGACAACTTCGACGAGCGCGAGGTGGACCGCATCGAGGCGATCATCCGGTCCATGACGCCCGCGGAGCGCCGGACCCCGAAGATCATCAACGGCTCCCGCCGCGCGCGGATCGCCGCGGGTTCGGGGACCAAGCCGAGCGACGTGAACCAGCTGCTGGAGCGCTTCGACGGCGCCCAGAAGATGATGCGGCAGATGGCCAAGGGTGGTGGAGGCATGCCGGGCATGCCCCCGGGCATGGGGAACCTCCCGGGCATGGGCGGCAAGAAGTCGCGCGGCCGCACGGCGCCACCGGTCCGCAAGGTGAAGGGCAAGTCCGGCAACCCGGCCAAGCGCGCCGAGCAGGAGCGGGGCATCACGAGCAAGCCGGCGGCGCCGCAGGGGTCCGCGTTCGGCATCGCCCCCAAGGCCGAGCCCACGCAGCCTGCGGAGATCGAGCTGCCGGCCGGTCTGGACCGCTTCCTCGGCGGACGCTGAGACCCCGTGGTCCTGCACCTGCGGGGCACGGTCGTCCTCGACGACGAGCGCGAGGTCGGCGAGGCGTGGGTGGTCGGCGACCGGCTCACGTTCGATCGCCCGTCGGCCGCGCCCGACGCCGTGCTGGAGGGCTGGGTCCTGCCGGGGCTGGTCGACGTGCACTGCCACATCGGGCTGGCCTCCGACGGGCCGGTCGACGACGGTACGGCGGAGAAGCAGGCCCTGGCCGACCGCGACTCGGGCGTGCTGCTGGTCCGCGACGCCGGCTCGCCGGCGGACACCGGGTGGGTGCACGACCGCGACGACCTCCCGCGCCTGATCCGCGCGGGTCGACACCTCGCCCGGCCGAAGCGGTACCTGCGGCACTACGGTCGCGAGCTCGAGTCGGTCGACCAGCTGCCGGCCGCCGTGCGCGAGGAGGCCGCCCGCGGCGATGGCTGGGTCAAGCTCGTCGCCGACTGGATCGACCGGGACCTGGGCGCCGACGGCGACCTCCGGCCGCTGTGGCCCGCCGACGTGCTGGCCGAGGCCGTGGCGGGCGCGCACGCGGCCGGGGCGCGCGTGACGGCGCACACTTTCGCGACCGAGTCGATCGACGCGCTGCTCGACGCGGGCATCGACTGCCTCGAGCACGCCACCGGCGCGACGCCCGACCAGATCGACCGCATCGCGGCGGCCGGGATCCCGGTCACCGCGACCCTGCTGCAGATCGGCCAGTTCGAGGCCATCGCCGCGCAGGGCTCCCGGTACCCACGGTTCGCCGCCCGGATGCGGGCGCTGCACGCGCACCGGTATGCGCTGGTCCGCGACCTGCACGACGCCGGGGTGCCGGTGCTGGTGGGCACGGACGCCGGCGGGACCCTCGCCCACGGCAGGATCGCCGACGAGGCCGCCGAGCTGGTCCGCGCCGGGCTGCCGCCGCGCGACGTCGTCGCCGCGGCGAGCTGGCGGACGCGGGCGTGGCTCGGTGCCGAGGGGCTCGACGAGGGGGCGAGCGCGGACCTCGTCGTCTACGAGGCCGACCCGCGGGAGGACATCGGCGTGCTTGCTGCACCCCGGGCGGTGGTGCTGCGTGGCGACGTCGTCGCCGCCGCGCCCCGAGCCGCCCGTTGACCCGCATCCCGCGGTTGGGCAGGCCTCGCGGATCTGGCACAATGGTCGGCTGTACCCGGCGTCTGCAGCCCCTCTACCTGCCGACGTCGTGTCCCCGACCTCCCCGGCGCGCCCACCCCACGGGCAATGCGCGGAGAGGTCACCCCAGCAGACATCAGGAGAAGACCACACCGTGGCCACCAAGATCCGCCTCAAGCGCTTCGGCAAGATCCGCAGCCCGTACTACCGCATCGTCGTCGCCGACTCGCGCACCAAGCGCGACGGTCGCGTGATCGAGGAGATCGGCAAGTACCACCCCACCGAGGAGCCCTCGTTCATCGAGGTCGACTCCGAGCGTGCGCAGTACTGGCTCGGCGTCGGCGCGCAGCCGACCGAGCAGGTCGCCGTGCTGCTCAAGATCACGGGTGACTGGCAGAAGTTCAAGAACCTCCCCGGCCAGGAGGGCACCCTGCGCACCAAGGCCGACAAGGTCGACCCGAAGGACGCCATCGAGGCCGTCGCGCTCGACGCCGAGAAGGCCAAGGCCAAGGCGTCCGAGAAGGCTGCCGCCAAGAAGGCCGCCGCTGCCGAGGCTCCGGCCGAGGACGAGCAGGCCTGATGCTCGCCGACGCTCTCGAGCACCTGGTTCGTGGCATCGTCGACCACCCGGACGACGTCCGCGTGACCGCGTCGACCTTGCGCCGCGGCGATCTGCTCGAGGTGCGCGTGCACCCCGACGACCTGGGTCGCGTCATCGGCCGTGGCGGTCGGACCGCCCGTGCCCTGCGCACCGTCGTCGGTGCACTTTCCACGGACGGCGCGGTCCGCGTCGACGTCGTGGACGTCGACCGGCGCTGATCCCTCGTCGAAGGCCCGGTCCCCTAGCCTGGGGACCGGGCCTTCGCCATGACCATGAAGAACCGTGCTCGTTACGTGAGGAACCCACATGCAGCTGACCGTCGCGCGGATCGGCCGTGCCCACGGCCTGCGCGGAGAGGTCGCCCTCGACCTGCGCACCGACACCCCTGAGGAGCGGTTCGTCGTCGGCGCGGTGCTCAGCACCGAGCCGGCCGCACGCGGCCCCCTCACGGTGGCGGGCACCCGCACCCAGCACGGCAGGTGGTACGTCACGTTCGCGCAGATCACGGACCGGACCATGGCCGAGGCCATGCGCGGCACGGAGCTCGTGGTGGACGAGGAGGGCTCGGAGGAGGAGGACGCCTGGTACCCGCACGAGCTCGCCGGCCTGCGCGCGGAGCACGTGGACGGCCGGTTGCTCGGCGAGATCGTCGGCCTCGAGCACCTGCCCGCGCACGACATGCTCGTCCTGCGCGAGCCCGACGGGGCACGGACCCTGGTCCCGTTCGTGCGGGCGATCGTCCCGGTCGTCGACGTGCTCGGCGGGCGCGTGGTGCTCGACCCGCCCGGCGGCCTGCTCGCCTCCGACGCCGCCAACCTGGTGGTCTCGGACGAGACGGTCTCGCCCCGAGACGCAGACGACTGATCGTGCGCATCGACGTCGTCTCGATCTTCCCCGAGTACCTCGCGCCGCTCGACCTGTCGCTGGTCGGCAAGGCGCGTGCCTCCGGCCTGCTCGACCTGCGGGTGCACGACCTGCGCGACTCGACCACCGACCGGCACCGCACGGTGGACGACACCCCGTTCGGGGGCGGCGCCGGCATGGTGATGCGTCCCGACGTGTGGGGGACCGCCCTGGACGGTCTTCTCGGCGAGGAGACCCACCTGCTCCTGCCGACTCCGTCGGGCGAGCTGTTCACGCAGCGGACGGCCGAGTCGCTGGCCCGGGAGAGCCACCTGGTCGTGGCGTGCGGGCGGTACGAGGGGATCGACGCCCGGGTGGCCGAGCACTACCGGGAGCGCGTGCGCGTCACCGAGATCTCGCTCGGCGACTACGTGCTCAACGGCGGCGAGGTGGCTGCGCTCGTCGTCGTGGAGGCCGTCGCTCGGCTGCTGCCGGGCGTCGTCGGCAACCCCCAGTCGCTCGTGGAGGAGTCGCACGGCGCCGCGGGCCTGCTCGAGTACCCCGTGTACACCAAGCCCCCGGCCTGGGCCGGGCTGGAGGTGCCCGACGTGCTCCTGTCCGGCCACCACGCGCGGATCGCGCGCTGGCGGCGGGACACCGCGCTCGAGCGCACCGCGGCGCGCCGGCCCGACCTGGTCGCGGCGCTGCCCGTGGACGAGCTGGACGCGCAGGACCTCGCCCTGCTGGCCCGGCTGGGCTGGACGCCCACGGACGGCCGACTGGTGCGGACGCCGATTACCTGACGGTCTGGCGCGTGTGGCACACTTGTCCGTTGGTGCGCGCAGGTCGCGTCTCTGCCACAGGGGAGACGAATCACGACCACCCGGGGACTGTCCCGGACGCACCCGACCATCAGACCAAGGACGCCGGTCGAGCCCTGCACAGGGTGACCGCGACGCCCTCGACGACGTACCTGACCTGTGGCAGGGCGGGGAAGTGACATCACATGCACACGCTGGACCAGGTCGACGCAGCATCGCTGCGCACCGACATCCCGGAGTTCCGCGCCGGTGACACCCTGAAGGTCAACGTCAAGGTCGTGGAGGGCAACCGCTCCCGCATCCAGGCGTTCCAGGGTGTCTGCATCGGTCGCCAGGGCGACGGCGTCCGCGAGACGTTCACCGTCCGCAAGGTCAGCTTCCAGGTGGGAGTCGAGCGCACGTTCCCCGTGCACTCCCCGACGCTGGAGTCGATCGAGGTGCTGACCCGCGGCGACGTGCGCCGCGCCAAGCTGTACTACCTGCGCAAGCTCCGCGGCAAGAAGGCCAAGATCAAGGAGAAGCGGGACTTCACCCCCGCAGCGAAGAAGGCCTGAGCCTCCTCGCACGCGACGTCCCTGGCGGGCGGTCACCGATCCGGTGGCCGCCCGTCGGCGTTCCGGCGGTCGGGTCGTGGGCGCTCGTCGAGGCGACCCACGTGGCATCGCGCCGCAGTCTCGGGACCTGGTCGTCTGCGCATCCGGGCGCCCCGCATGCGAGAGTGTGTGGGTGATCGACCGACCCGCGCGCGACCTCGATGAGGACTCGTCGACCTCGTGGCCGGGGCAGCAGCCGCTTCGCGGCGCGCACGCAGCAGACGAGCCGGACCGCCCGAGCACCCGGCTGCCGGACGGGATCGTGCCCGGCGACGGCCCGGTGCCGCGCGGCGCGGACACCCGACGGCACGCGGCGGGACGCCGGTCGGGCGGGATCGGCTCGCTGCTGCGGGAGACGGTGATCATCCTCGTCAGCGCGATCGTGCTGTCGCTGCTGGTCAAGACGTTCCTCGTGCAGGCGTTCTTCATCCCGAGCCAGTCGATGCACGACACGCTCATCGAGCGTGACCGCATCCTGGTCAGCAAGCTCACGCCCGGTCCCTTGGACCTGCGCCGCGGTGACATCGTCGTGTTCAAGGACCCCGGTGGCTGGCTGCCCGCCGTCGCGGCCCCGGAACCGGGCGCCGTGCAGGGTGCGGTCAACTCGGCGCTGACCTACATCGGGCTCTACCCGGCCGATGCGAACGAGCACCTGGTCAAGCGCCTCATCGGGTTGCCCGGCGACCACGTCGCCTGCGCCGGTGCCGGTGAGCCGATCACGGTGAACGGCGTGCCGGTCGAGGAGCCGTACCTGGCCAACGGGGTGCTGCCCAGCGACATGGCGTTCGACATCACCGTGCCCGACAACAGCATCTGGGTCATGGGGGACAACCGGTCGCACTCCTCCGACTCGCGCTACAACCAGGGCAAGCCCGGCGGCGGCTCGGTCCCCATCGACAACGTCGTCGGCATGGCCTTCGTCACGGTGTGGCCGATCGAGCGCATCGAGCTGCTGCGGAACCCGACCAGCACGTTCGCGGACGTGCCCGTCCGGCCGTGACCCTGCTCGCCGGGCCGAGGGCAGCCGCCCCCCGCGTCGCGCCGCACCTGCGGCACGAGCGCGTCCTGCTGCGGGACGGCGCCCGTCTCCTGGCCGGCATGGACGAGGTGGGCCGCGGGTCGCTGGCCGGCCCCGTGAGCGTCGGCGTGGTCGTCGTCGATGCCGGCACCCGGTCCGCGCCCAAGGGCGTGGCGGACTCCAAGCTGCTCGCACCCGCGGCGCGTACGCGGCTTCTGCCCGCGCTCGGTCGCTGGGGCGTCGCGCGTGCCGTCGGGCACGCGAGCGCCGCCGAGATCGATGAGATCGGGATCATCGCCGCGCTGCGCTTGGCGGGGACCCGGGCGCTGGCCGCCGTGGCGCAGAGCGTCGGACCGGTGGACGTCGTCCTGCTCGACGGGTCGCACGACTGGCTCAGCCGCCCGGCTCAGCCCGACCTGTTCACGGCCGACGACCAGCTCGACGCCCCCGCGCCGCGCGTGCACGTGCGCGTGAAGGCCGACCGGACGTGCGCCTCGGTGGCGGCGGCGAGCGTGCTCGCCAAGTGCGAGCGCGACGCGATGATGGTGGACCTGGCGGCCGAGCACCCGGCGTACCGCTGGGACGAGAACAAGGGGTACGCGTCGGCGGAGCACATGGCGGCGTTGCGCGAGCTCGGCCCGAGCGTGCTGCACCGCCGCTCGTGGCGGCTGCCGGTCGCGGGCGAGGTGCTCGACGGCAGCGTCCTCGTTGGCGGCGCGCCGTTCGGTGCGGGTGATCCGTCGGACGTGGAAGGGCTGCTCGACGCCGGTGCGGTCCTCGTCCCGGACGAGGACGAGGCGTTCTGACGGCCGGGTGTCGTCGCGTCGGGCGGCTCGGGCTGCGAGATGGGGGATGATGTCCCGGTGAGCGCGGAGGACCTGGAGAACTACGAGACCGACATGGAGCTCGCGCTGTACCGCGAGTACCGCGACGTCGTAGGGCTCTTCTCCTACGTCGTGGAGACCGAACGGCGGTTCTACCTCGCCAACCAGGTGGACCTGCAGGTGCGTTCGGCCGCGGGCGAGGTGTACTTCGAGCTGACGCTCGCCGACGCCTGGGTGTGGGACGTCTACCGCTCCGCCCGGTTCGTGAAGTCGGTGCGCGTCGTGACGTTCAAGGACGTCAACGTCGAGGAGCTGGCGAAGCCGGAGCTCGACCTCGGGGGCAGCGCGGGCTTCGCCCGCTGACGCAGCGGCGAGACGGCGGCTGCCGCTCGTCGGCCCCCGCGGTCGTCGTCGAGCCGCCCACAGCCCGCGCGATCGTCCCGGCGCCCACGGACCCCTCGGTGCCCCCGCCGGGCGCGCTCGCGCCCTGGCAGCGTCCCGCTACGGAGGTGGTCCGGTGCGCGCGAAGGACGCAGTGGGGCGGTACGGGGAGGACGTGGCCGAGGCGCACGTCCGGGACCGCGGGTGGGACGTGCTCGACCGGAACTGGCGTACCCGGGAGGGCGAGCTCGACCTGGTCGCCCTCGACGGCGACGAGCTCGTCGTCGTGGAGGTCAAGACCCGTCGGTCGATCGCGTTCGGGCACCCTGCTGAGGCGGTGACCGCGCGCAAGCTCGCGCGGGTGCGGCGGCTCGCGGCACTGTGGCTGGCCGCGCACGACGTGCACCCGCGGTCGGTGCGCGTCGACGTGATCGCCGTGCTCCTCCCCGGGCGGGGTGCGGCACAGGTCGACCACCTGGTGGGGGTGGTCTGAGTGGTCCTGGGCCGCACGCTGGGCGTCGCACTGGTCGGGCTGACGGGTCACGTGGTGGAGGTCGAGGCGCACCTCGCACCGTCGCTGCCCGCGTTCACCCTGGTCGGTCTGCCCGACGCCTCGCTGGCGGAGGCGCGCGACCGGGTACGGGCGGCGGTCACGTCGTCGGGCCTCGCCTGGCCCAACCGGCGCATCACGGTCAACCTCTCGCCCGCGACGCTGCCCAAGTCCGGCTCGGGCTTCGACCTGGCGATCGCGGTCGCCACCCTCGCGGGTGCGGAGGCGATCGATCCGGCCGGACCGTGTGACGTGGTGCACCTGGGGGAGCTCGGGCTCGACGGGCGGCTCCGGCCGGTGCGCGGCGTGCTGCCCGCCGTCGCGGCCGCCGTCGCCGCCGGTCATCGCCGGGTGGTCGTCGCGCAGGCGAACGCGGCGGAGGCGCGGCTGGTGCCGGGTGCGCAGGTCGTCGCAGCCGCCAGCCTGGCCGAGGTGGCCGCGGGCTACGGTGCCAGCGTCGACGTGCCGGACGTGGCGCCGGTCGCGACGGAGCCCGTGCCGGTGCAGTCCCGCACCTCGTCGCTGGACCTGGCCGACGTGGTGGGCCAGGACGAGGCGCGCGGCTGCCTGGAGGTGGCCGCCGCGGGAGGCCACCACCTACTGATGGTGGGTCCGCCGGGCACCGGCAAGACCATGCTGGCGGCCCGGCTGCCGGGTCTGCTGCCGGACCTGTCGGAGGCGGACGCGGTGGAGGTGACCGCGGTGCACTCGGTGGCCGGGGCCTTCGATCCCGGTGGCGGCCTCGTCCGTCGCCCGCCGTTCGAGGACCCGCACCACACGGCGACCCCGGCGAGCGTGGTCGGGGGCGGCTCGGGGACGCCGCGGCCCGGGGCGGCCTCGCGCGCCCACCGCGGTGTGCTCTTCCTCGACGAGGCGCCGGAGTTCTCGACGGCCGTCCTGCAGACGCTGCGGCAACCGCTCGAGCACGGTGAGCTCGTCCTGCACCGTGCCGCGGGCACCGCCCGCTACCCGGCCAGGTTCCAGCTCGTCCTGGCCGCGAACCCCTGCCCGTGCGGGCAGGCCGTCGGCAAAGGGCTGGCGTGCACGTGCCGGAGCGAGCAGCGCCGCCGGTACTTCGGCAAGCTCTCCGGGCCGCTGCTCGACCGGGTGGATCTGCAGGTCGAGCTGAGCCCGGCGCGCGCGGGGGCAGGTGCGGGCGAGTCCACGGCAACCGTCGCGTCGCGCGTGCTCGGCGCCCGGGGGGAGCAGGCCGCACGGCTCGTCGGGACACCGTGGCGGACCAACGGTGAGGTGCCCGGCAGCTGGTTGCGCGAGCGGCTCGGCCCCGACCGCAGCCTGGTGGCGGACCTGGACCGGGCGCTGGACCGCGGGACCCTGAGCCTGCGTGGCGTCGACCGTGTCCTGCGGGTCGCGTGGACGCTGGCCGACCTGGACGGCCGGGCGGCACCGTCCAGGTCGGACGTCGGGCAAGCGGTGCTGCTGCGGACGCGGGGGAGCGGCGCATGAGCGACGTCGACGCGGACGTGCTCGCCCGCGCGACGTGGAGCGCGCTGGTGGAGCCGGGTGACCCCGTGGCGGGGACACTGGTCGCCACCCTCGGGGCCGCCGCCGCGCTCGCGTGGGTCCGGTGCGCGCTGCGGGAGGGGCCGGACCTGTCGTCCGTCGAGGAGCACCACGGTCCGCTGGTCGACGCGGACCGCCGCCGGGTCTCCCGGGCGCTGACACGGTGGGCCGTCCGGCTGCCGGACCTCGACGCCGCCGGTGCCCGGGACCGTCTCGACCGCCTCGATGGTGCGCTGCTGGTGCCCGACGACCCACGGTGGCCCGCCGGCCTGGACGACCTCGGGTCGGAGGCGCCGTTCTGCCTGTGGGTGCGCGGCGAGCCGGACGTCGGCGCGGCGCTGGAGAGCTCGGTGGCCGTGGTGGGGTCGCGCGCGGCGACGTCGTACGGGGAGCGCGTCGCGTTCGACCTCGCCGACGCGCTGGCGGGGGGAGGCCTGTGCGTGGTGTCGGGTGGGGCCTACGGCATCGACGCCGCCGCGCACCGCGGTGCCGTGGCCCGGGCCGGTCGCACGATCGTCGTGCTCGCCGGCGGCGTCGACCGGGCCTACCCCGCGGGCAACGCTCGGCTCCTCGAGACCGTGGTGGGTGCGGGGGGCGCGCTCGTGTCGGAGGTGCCTCCCGGCAGCCTGCCGACGAAGAGCCGGTTCCTGCAGCGCAACCGGCTGATCGCCGCGGCAGGCCGGGCGACCGTCGTGGTGGAGGCGGCGTGGCGCTCGGGTGCGATGAGCACCGCGCACCACGCCGCGCGCCTCCTGCGTCCGGTGGGAGCCGTTCCCGGCCCCGTGACGTCCGTGGCGTCGGCGGGGTGCCACCGGCTCCTGCGGGAGGGTGTCGCGGTGTGCGTGACCGACGCGGTCGAGGTCCGTGAGCTCGCCGGCCTGGTCGGCGCCGAGCTGGCTGCGGGTGTGGCGGCCGACCGAGAGGCGGACGCGCGTGCCGCCCGCCCGCGGGACGGCCTCGACTCGACGTCTCGCCGGGTGCTGGACGCCCTGCCGCGCCGGGGGCCGGCTGACCTGCCGCGTGTCGCGAGCCTCGCCGGGGTGTCTCTCGGCGAGGCGAGGGGCGCGCTCGGTCTGCTCGAGCTCGGCGGGTGGGCGCGGCGGCGCGACGAGGGCTGGGTCGCCGTCCCGCCCGCGCGATCATGACCGGCTCGCCGGGTCAAGAAGGCGCGCCGAACCGCATGAGCAACGCGCGAGGGTGAGTTCGGCGCAGGGTGAAAAAGCCGCGCAACCGGGCCATTGTTGATAGGCGAATCGGACATCGTGACGGGAATCACCCAGCGTTACGCCATGCAGGTGAAAGTCGTCCTTGTTACCTGCACCGTTTCAGGTCACGGTACTCATATGGACACGGTCGAGATCACCGCAGGGACGGCGCACCGTGCGCGTCTCCTGTCGGAGTTCTCCACCCACCTGCGGGCCCAGCGCGGATTGTCCGAGCACACGATTCGGGCATATCTCGGCGATGTCGACCTGCTTCTGGGATATGCCTCCCGGCACGGCCGGATGACCCTGGACGCCATCGACCTCGGTGTCCTGCGCAGCTGGCTCGCCTCCATGGCCGTCACGCGCCACAGCCGCGCCACGCTCGCCCGCCGCGGTGCCGCCGTCCGCACCTTCTTCGCCTGGGCCGCCCGCACGCACCGCATCCCGGTGGACCCCGCGGTCAGGCTGGCGACCGCCCGCACCACCTCCACGCTGCCGACCGTGCTGCGGGTCGAGCCCGTGACCCAGCTGCTCGACGGGGCGCGCGAGCGGGCCGTCGACGGGGATCCCGTCGCCCTGCGTGACTGGGCGCTGCTCGAGCTGCTCTACGCGACCGGCGTGCGGATCGGCGAGCTGTGCGGAGCGGACCTCAGGGACGCCGACGTGCACGAGCGCGCGCTGCGCGTGGTCGGCAAGGGGGACAAGGAGCGGGTCGTCCCGTTCGGGGGACCCGCCACCACGGCGCTCGGTGCCTGGCTGGACCAGGGACGGCCGCAGCTCGCCCGACCGACGTCGCCGGACGCGCTCTTCCTCGGTCTGCGCGGCGGGCGTCTCGACCAGCGGCAGGCGCGCTCGGTCGTGCACCAGGCCGCCAACCTCGCGGGGGTCGACGACGTCGCGCCCCACGGACTGCGTCACACCGCGGCCACCCACCTCCTGGAGGGCGGCTCCGACCTGCGCAGCGTGCAGGAGCTCCTCGGTCACTCGAGCCTCGCCACGACGCAGCGCTACACCCACGTCTCCGCCGAGCGGCTCCGCTCGGCGTTCCAGCAAGCGCACCCCCGAGCATGAGGCACACGATGGAGTCGACGATGACGACGCAGCTGGACGCTCCCTTCCCGGTGCACACCCGGTTGACCAGCACGGCGCCCGGCGGCGTCATCCCGCAGCCGCGGTCGGCCGAGGACGCCCTGGCCGCGCCGACGACCGTCCCGATCACGCGCGGGGTCCCCAGCCGGCGCGCGCCGCTGGCGCCGACCCGCTCCGTCGAGGAGGTCGACGCCCTGTGGGAGGGCTACAAGTCGTCGTCGTCCGCCAGGGCGCGTGAGAGCCTGATCCTGCACTACGCCCCCCTCGTCGCCGCGGTGGCCGGACGGGTCGGGATGCGCCTGCCGAGCACCGTCGAGCAGGCCGACCTGGTCTCGTACGGCATGTTCGGCCTCATCGACGCGATCGAGAAGTACCAGATCGACCGCTCGGTCAAGTTCGAGTCCTACGCGTCGTCGCGCATCCGCGGCGCGATCATCGACGAGCTGCGCGCGATGGACTGGGTCCCGCGCTCGGTCCGCACGAAGGCGCGCTCGGTCGACCGCGCCTACGCCGAGCTCGAGGCCAAGCTGCACCGCACGCCCACCGAGGACGAGGTCGCCCGCCACCTCGACATGCCGGTCGAGGATCTGCGCGCGATCTACTCGCAGCTCTCCACCGTCAACGTGGCGGCGCTCGACGAGCTGCTCGGTGGCGGTGACGACCGCCCGGGTGGTGTCTCCCTGGGCGACACGCTCGGTGACGAGCGCACGGCCGACCCCGCCAGCTCGATCGAGGCGGCCGAGACCAAGTTCCTGCTCGCCCGCGCCATCGAGTGTCTGGGTGAGCGCGAGCGGATCGTCGTCGTCCTGTACTACTACGAGGGCATGACCCTGGCCGAGATCGGCCGCGTGCTCGGAGTGACCGAGTCGCGCATCTCCCAGATGCACACCGCCGCGATGGTCCGGCTCCGCACGCGGCTGGTCGAGGCCGAGCGGGCCTGACCGCGCCGAAGCGGGCCAGCCGCGCCGAAGCGGGCCTGATCCGACCGAGCGGCCCGACCTGAGCCCGGCTGCGCTCACCGGCCGTCCCCCAGGGGGAGCAGGACCACGGGCCCGGCGCCCGGCAGCAACGCGAGCGGGTCGACGTACTCGGCCCCGACCCGCACGCCCCAGTGCACGCAGGCCGCGGGCTCGCAGTGGGAGCCGTCCAGGGAGACGGCGCCGAGGCGCGCTCCTGCCGCGACGAGGTCCCCGACGCGCACCGCGGGCACCGTCGGTTCGAGGCTGGACCGGCGGCCCTGCGCGTCGGTCACCGTGACCACGCCGCGCCCGGCGACGGACCCGGCGTAGGTCACCACGCCGGCGACCGGAGACAGCACGTCGGCGCCCAGGGCCGAGCGCAGGTCGACGCCGCGGTGGCCGGCGGCCCAGGCGGTCGGTGGCGGCACGAAGGCGCGGACCACGTCGGCGGTCCCGGCGACCGGGAGCCGGTACGTGCCCGCTGACGGCGCCGGCCCGACCGGCCCGGCCGCGCCCGCGGAGGACTGCACCACCAGCGCGACGGTGAGGAGGGCCACGGCGGTGCCGAGGGTCACCACCAGGCGGGCAGCAGGAGCCCGTAGCAGTGACGTGAGACGGTGACGGCGGGCGGGACGCGCGGGCTCGGATCGGGTCATCCTGGGATGTTCCGCGCCGTCGGGCGGTGCCGGAGGACCTCGGCGGCGACCTGTGAGCGAGGGGCGTCGTGGCGGGGCTGTGGGCGGCTCGGGGCGGCGCCGGGCGGGCGTCGCACCGACCAGGTCCGCCGATCCGCTAAACTCGCAGGTGCGACCGGTCCGTACCGGTCGACTTCGCGCGTCATCCACCCGATCCGGGGCCCGTCAGCTATGCCGACGAGCTCCACGACGGGGTCGATCTCCGCAGCGGTCCGGGCTCCTGCACCAGTGGCAGACCCGGAGCGGACGACGACATGGCGCCAGGGGCGCCGACCAACCGGTCGGAGCCGACAACCGAGATGCGGGCCCGGACGGGTCCGCCTTGACGCGTGCACCTCACGGTGCGCGCCGGAAGGACGTGCCATGGCCGTCGTGACCATGCGCCAGCTGCTCGAGAGCGGTGTCCACTTCGGACACCAGACCCGCCGCTGGAACCCCAAGATGAAGCGCTTCATCTTCACCGAGCGCAACGGCATCTACATCGTCGACCTGCAGCAGTCGCTGTCGTACATCGACAACGCCTACGACTTCGTCAGCCAGACCGTCGCGCACGGCGGCACCATCCTGTTCGTCGGCACCAAGAAGCAGGCGCAGGAGCCGGTCGCCGACCAGGCCGCGCGCGTCGGCATGCCGTACGTCAACCAGCGCTGGCTCGGTGGGATGCTCACCAACTTCAGCACGGTGCACAAGCGTCTCCAGCGCCTCAAGGAGCTGGAGCAGATCGACTTCGACGACGTGGCGGGCTCGAACCTCACGAAGAAGGAGCTGCTCGTCCTGCGCCGCGAGAAGGACAAGCTCGCGAAGACGCTGGGCGGCATCCGCGACATGGCCAAGGTTCCCTCGGCCGTCTGGATCGTCGACACGAACAAGGAGCACCTCGCCGTCAACGAGGCGCGCAAGCTCGGCATCCCCGTCGTCGCGATCCTCGACACCAACTGCGACCCGGACGTCGTCGACTACCCGATCCCGGGCAACGACGACGCCATCCGCGCCGTCCAGCTGCTGACCCGCGTGATCGCGGACGCCGCGGCCGACGGTCTGCTCAAGCGTCACTCGGGTCGCACCGCGGCCGCCGAGGGCACCACGACCGACGCCGAGCCGCTGGCCGAGTGGGAGCGCGAGCTGCTCGCCGGCGCCGAGGCCGACCTGGCCGGTGCCGAGGTTGCCGCTGACGCCACCGAGGCCGTCGCCGAGGCGCAGGAAGAGATCGCCGAGGAGGTCGCCTCCGAGCCGATCGTCGTCGACCCTGCGGCCGACGAGGTCGTCGCCGAGGCGCTGGCCGACGAGGTCGTCGCCGAGGCCGTTGTCGAGGACTTCGAGGCTGCGGCCAAGGTCGTCCCGAACGAGGTCCAGACCGAGGCGGCCGAGCCCGCCTTCGTCGAGCCGGCCGCCGAGGGCGACGCCGACTCCAAGTGATCGCGCCGGCACCGCGGCACGGCACCGGGCCGTCGAGGCCCCGCACCACCTCTTATGACTCACGACGAACGGGGACGACTGATGGCGAACTACTCGCTCGCAGACATCAAGGCGCTGCGCGAGAAGACCGGCGCCGGGATGATGGATGTCAAGAAGGCGCTCGAGGAAGCCGAGGGCGACTCCGACAAGGCGCTGGAGATCATCCGCGTCAAGGGCCTCAAGGGTGTCGGCAAGCGCGAGGGCCGCTCGGCCTCGGACGGCCTCGTCGCCGCCCACGTCGGCCCGACGGCCGACGGCGAGGGCCAGACGGGTGTGCTCGTCGAGGTCAACTCGGAGACCGACTTCGTCGCCAAGAGCCCGAACTTCGTGGCCCTGGCAGCCCGCGTCCTCGCGGCCGCGGTCGACTCCCCGGCCCGCGACGCCGACGCGCTGCTGGCCTCGGAGGTCGACGGCACCAGCGTCCAGTCGATCGTCGACGAGACCGCCGCCACCCTCGGTGAGCGCATCGTCGTGCGCCGCCTGGCCCGGCTGGCCGGCGAGCACGTCGAGGTCTACCTGCACAAGGTCAGCAAGGACCTGCCCCCCCAGGTCGGCGTGCTCGTCGCGACCGACGCTGCGGGCGCCGGCGTGGCCCGTGACGTCGCGACGCACATCGCGGCGTTCTCGCCCACGTACCTCACGCGCGAGGAGGTCCCGGCCGACGTCGTCGCCAGCGAGCGCCACATCGCCGAGGAGACCGCCCGCAACGAGGGCAAGCCCGAGGCTGCGCTGCCGAAGATCATCGAGGGCCGCCTGAACGGCTACTTCAAGGAGAACGTCCTGCTCGAGCAGGCGTTCGCCAAGGACAACAAGAAGACGGTCGCGCAGGTCCTCACCGAGGCAGGCGGCACCGTCACGGGCTTCGTCCGCTACCGCGTGGGAGCCTGACCCCCAGCGGGTCGACGGTGGCCCCGGCCCTGCGGGTCGGGGCCACCGTCGCACGCAGCACGACCGGCGCTCCGACCAGCGCCCGGACACCACCTGTGGAGGCACCGTGACCCATGACCCCGAGTCGACGCGTGGGGCCGTGCCGGACCGGCGCGTGCTCCTCAAGCTGTCCGGCGAGACGTTCGGCGGCGGTGACGTGGGCCTCGCGGCCGACGTCGTCCAGCGCGTCGCCGCGGAGATCGCGGTGGCGGTCCGCAGCGGCGTGCAGGTGGCGATCGTCGTGGGCGGTGGGAACTTCTTCCGCGGCGCCGAGCTGTCGCAGCGCGGGATCGACCGGGCGCGCGCCGACTACATGGGCATGCTCGGCACGGTGATGAACTGCCTGGCGCTCCAGGACTTCCTCGAGCAGGCGGGTGTCAGCACGCGCGTGCAGACCGCGATCGCGATGGGCCAGGTGGCCGAGCCGTACATCCCGTTGCGGGCCATCCGGCACCTCGAGAAGGGCCGCGTCGTGATCTTCGGTGCGGGCGCGGGGTTGCCCTACTTCTCGACCGACACGGTCAGCGTCCAGCGCGCGCTGGAGACGCACTGCCACGAGGTCCTCATGGGCAAGAACGGCGTGGACGGCGTGTACTCGGCGGACCCGCGTACCGACCCGGACGCCGTGAAGCTGGACCACCTCACCTACACCGACGCGCTGGTCAACGACCTGGGCGTCATGGACGGCTCGGCTCTCAGCCTGTGCCGCGACAATGACGTGCGCATGCGCGTGTTCGGCCTCGAGGAGGCCGGCAACGTCACGCGTGCGCTGCAGGGTGAGAAGATCGGGACGCTGATCACGGCCAGCTGAGCAGCCTCAGCAGCCAGCACAGACCGAGACACACACGACACGCACGAAGGAGCTCCGGTGATCGACGAGACCCTCTTCGAGGCTGAAGAGAAGATGGACAAGGCCGTCGAGGTCGCCAAGGAGGACTTCTCGACGATCCGTACTGGTCGGGCCAACGCCGCGATGTTCTCGAAGGTGTTCGTCGACTACTACGGCAGCCCGACGCCGCTGCAGCAGCTGGCGTCCTTCAACGTGACCGAGGCGCGCACCATCCTGGTCTCGCCGTTCGACAAGTCGTCGACCGCGGCGATCGAGAAGGCGCTGCGTGACTCGGACCTGGGCGTGAACCCGACGAACGACGGCAACGTCATCCGCATCGTCCTGCCTGCCCTGACGCAGGAGCGCCGCAAGGACTTCGTCAAGCTCGCGAAGTCGAAGGCGGAGGACGCGCGCGTCTCGGTGCGCAACGTGCGCCGTCGCGCCAAGGAGGAGCTGGACCGCATCGTCAAGGACGGCGAGGCGGGCGAGGACGAGGTCGGCCGGGCGGAGAAGGAGCTCGAGGCCCTGACGAAGAAGCACGTGGACCTCATCGACCACCTGCTCTCGTCCAAGGAGAACGAGCTCCTCGAGGTCTGATGAGTCAGACAGCCATCGCCGCCACCCGGACGCCACGCACCGGTCGAGACCTCCCCGTCGCGATCGTCGTCGGCGTCGCCATGCTCCTGGCGGTGGTCGCCTCCCTGTTCATCCGCAAGGAAGCCTTCGGGATCGTCGCCGTCCTGTGCGTGTGCGCGGGCCTCTGGGAGCTCGCGCAGGCGTTCACCCGCCGCAACATCCACCTCCCGCTTCTCCCGCTGCTCGTGGGGGCCGTGGGCATCCTGGTCTCGGCGTACACGGCCGGTCCTGAGGCCCTGTTCGTCGCGTTCATGCTGACGGTCGGGGGCGTCGTCGTCTGGCGCGTGCTCGACGGCAGGGGGCAGCCCGCCCTGCGCGACGCGACCGCCGGCGCGTTCGCCGCCGCGTACCTGCCGTTCCTCGGCGGCTTCGTCATGCTCCTGCTGGCCGAGCCCGACGGTGCACGGCGCGTGATGCTCTTCATCCTGCTGTGCGTCGCCAGCGACGTGGGCGGCTACACCGTCGGCGTGCTGCTCGGGCGGCACCCGCTCGCGCCGTCGGTGAGCCCGAAGAAGACCTGGGAGGGCCTCGCGGGCTCCGTCGTGCTCGCGTGCGTCGTCGGCGTCGTGGGCGTGCAGGTGGCCTTCGACGGCGAGCCGCTGGTCGGGGTCTTCCTCGGCCTGGCGACGGTCGTCACGGCGACGCTGGGCGACCTGTCCGAGTCGCTGCTCAAGCGCGACCTCGAGCTCAAGGACATGGGTCGGCTGGTCCCCGGCCACGGCGGCCTGCTGGACCGCCTCGACTCCCTGGTCCTGACCGCTCCCGTCGTCTACGTGATCCTCACCGTCCTCCAGCCCGCCTGATCCGACCTGAGAGGGGGAACCCGCCATGACCGGTACACCCGTGCGCCTCGACCTGTCCTCACCCACCCGGGGACCCCGGGGCAAGCCGCCCAAGCACTTCGTCGACCTCACGCCCGAGCAGCGGATCGAGGCCGTCACCGACCTGGGTGAGAAGCCGTTCCGCGCCAAGCAGCTGGCGACGCACTACTTCACGCACCTGACCAACGACCCCGCGCTGATGACCGACCTGCCCAAGGCGACGCGCGACAAGCTGGTCGAGGGCCTGTTCCCGCAGCTGCTGACGGCCCACCGCACGCAGACCGCCGACAAGGGCACCACGGTCAAGACGCTGTGGCACCTGTTCGACGGCGCCAAGGTCGAGTCGGTCCTCATGCGCTACCGCAACCGCACCACGCTCTGCGTCTCGAGCCAGGCGGGCTGCGGCCTCGCGTGCTCGTTCTGCGCGACCGGTCAGCTGGGTCTGACCCGGAACCTGTCGACGGCGGAGATCGTCGAGCAGGTGCGCGCCGCGGCACGGTCCCTCGCGGACGGTGAGGTGCCCGGTGGCCCGACGCGCCTGACCAACGTCGTGTTCATGGGCATGGGTGAGCCGCTGGCCAACTACAAGTCCGTGATGGAGACCGTCCGGCGTCTGGTCGCGCCGGCTCCCGACGGGCTCGGCATGTCCGCGCGCAACGTGACGGTCTCGACGGTCGGCATGGTGCCGGCCATGGACCGGCTGGCCAAGGAGGGGATCCCGGTGACGCTCGCGCTGTCGCTGCACGCCCCCGACGACGAGCTGCGCAGCGAGCTGGTGCCGGTGAACACGCGCTGGAGCGTCGACGAGGCGCTCGACTCCGCGCACCGCTACTTCGAGGTCACGGGGCGCCGCGTGTCCATCGAGTACGCCCTGATCCGGGACATCAACGACCACGCCTGGCGGGCGGACCTCCTGGGCGAGAAGCTCAACGCCCGGGGGCGCGGCTGGGTGCACTGCAACCCGATCCCGCTGAACCCGACGCCGGGCTCGAAGTGGACGGCGAGCGATCCCCGGGTGGAGCAGGAGTTCGTGGCACGCTTGCGGGCGCACGGGATCCCGACCACGATCCGGGACACTCGCGGGAGCGAGATCGACGGCGCCTGCGGGCAGCTTGCGGCGGAGGAGGACGAGTGAGCGACGGGATGTTCCGGACCGTCTCTGGCCTCAAGCAGGGGTACGACCCCGACGAGGTCGACGACTTCTTCGAGCACGCCCGCGCCGTCTACGAGCAGGGTCCCCCCTCCGCGCTCGCCAGCAAGGACGTGCGGGGCGTGGCGTTCGACATGGTGCGCGGCGGCTACGTCACCGCGGCCGTCGACGCGGCGCTCGACCGCCTGGAGGCAGCCTTCGTGGCCCGCTCGCGGGCGGAGTACATCTCGACGCAGGGCCAGCAGGCGTGGATGGAGCACCTCAGCGAGCAGGCCCGGACGCTGTACGGCCGACTCGGGCGCCCGGACGGGGACCGTTTCGCGCCGCCCGAGGGTCGCGAGCAGGGGTACGAGCCCGCCGACGTCGATGAGCTGTGCCAGCGACTGGTCGCCTACTTCGACAAGGGCACGCCCCTGTCGGCGGCCGAGGTCCGGTCGGCGACGTTCCGCCGCCGCCGGGGTCGCAACGCCTACGCGGAGGGCCCCGTGGACGCCTTCATGGCCCGCGCGGTCGAGGTGCTGCTCGGCGTCGAGTGACCGTGCACCGCACCCGATGCACGAGGATGGCTGCGTGACACAGCGCAGCGTCGTCCTCCTCGGCTCCACCGGGTCGATCGGTACCCAGGCCGTCGACGTCATCACCCGCAACCCCGAGCGGTTCACCGTCGTGGGGCTCAGCGCGGGCGGCGGTGACGTCGCCCTGCTGGCACAGCAGGCCCGCGCGCTCGGCGTCTCCGCGGTGGCCGTCGCCGACCCGCGTGCCGAGGCGCCGCTGCGTGACGCGCTGCCCGGTGTGGAGCTGCTCGTCGGGCCACAGGCGTCGACAGATCTCGCCGGTCGCGGTGCCGACGTCGTGCTCAACGGGGTCACGGGGTCGGTCGGGCTCGGTCCGACGCTGGCCGCGCTCGAGTCGGGCAGCACGCTCGCGCTGGCCAACAAGGAGTCACTGGTGGTCGGCGGGGCGCTGGTGCAGGCGGCCCGACGCCGACCGGACCAGATCGTCCCGGTCGACTCCGAGCACTCCGCGATCGCGCAGGCGCTGCGGGGCGGCACCCACGCCGAGGTGCGGCGGCTCATCCTCACGGCCTCGGGCGGGCCGTTCCGGGGCTGGGCGCACGACGACGTCAAGACGGTCACGCCACAGCAGGCGCTGGCCCACCCGACCTGGTCCATGGGGCCGGTCGTGACGATCAACTCGTCGACGTTGATGAACAAGGGCCTGGAGCTCATCGAGGCGCACCTGCTGTTCGACGTCCCGGTCGAGGACATCACCGTGGTGGTGCACCCGCAGTCGGTGGTGCACTCGATGGTGGAGTTCGTCGACGGGTCCACGCTCGCGCAGGCGTCGCCGCCCGACATGCGGCTGCCGATCGCGCTCGGCCTGTCCTGGCCGGACCGCGTGCCCGAGGTCGCGCCGCCGTGCGACTGGACCCAGGCCACGGCCTGGACGTTCGAGCCGCTGGACGAGGCGGTGTTCGGGGCCGTCCGCCTGGCCCGTGCGGCGGTCGCGGCGTCCGCCACGCACCCCGCGGTCTACAACGCCGCCAACGAGGAGTGCGTCGAGGCGTTCCTCGCGGGCCGGATCGGGTTCCTGGACATCGTGGGGACGGTCGAGCGGGTCCTCGGCGAGCACGACGGCACGGCGCCCGACGCGCTCACGCTCGAGACGGTGCTGGCGGCGGAGGGCTGGGCCCGCGCCCGCGCCCAGGAGCTCCTGGCACGCGCCTGACGCCGGGTCGGCCGGCTCTCAGCGTCCCAGGACGTGGTTCACGAGGTCGCTCAGCCGGCTCGGGTGACCGGTGCGCGACTCGGTCCGGTCCGCCCACGCCGTGGCGCGGCGGGCGGCGGTGATGCCCGCCCAGCGGACGGGCTCCGGCTCCCACGCGGGGGAGCGGTGGCCCACCCAGGGCAGCCGGACCAGCTCGCTGTCCGCGCCCGTGAGCAGGTCGGCGAGCGTCCGGCCCGCCAGGTTGGTGAGCGAGACGCCGTCGCCGACGTAACCGCCGGCCCACGCGATGCCCGTCTCGACGTCCAGGCCCACCGACGGGTGCCAGTCGCGGGGGACGCCGAGCGGGCCGCCCCAGTGGTGCGTGACCTCGGCGTGCTCGAGCACCGGGAAGAGGTCGACGAGCGCGCGCTCCAGGTGCACCGCGGCCGACCGCACCTGGTCGTATGCCGGCTCGATCGAGGAGCCCAGGTGGTAGGGCGCGCCACGACCGCCGAACGCCAGCCGGTCGTCCGTGGTGCGCTGGCCGTACACGATCAGGTTCCGCGCGTCGGTGAACGTCTGCGCCCGGTCGAGCCCGATCTCGGCCCACACCTCGGGCGGCAGGGGCTCGGTGGCGACCATGTGGGAGTACACCGGCGCCACGTCCCTCCGGTACCCCGGTAGCTGGGCGCTCCAGGCCTCGGTCGCCCGGACCACCCAGCGGGCGCGGACGATCCCGTGGTCGGTGACCACGGCCCGGGGCGAGAGCCGCAGCGCCCGCGTCCCCTCCACCAGCCGGGCGCCTCGCGACAGCACGACCTCGAGCAGACCCCGGACCAGCTGCAGGGGCTGGATGCGCGCACAGTCGGGGGTGTACGAGCCGCCGATTACGTCGGTGGCCCGCACGTGCTCGGCAACGGCCTCGGCGTCCAGCAGGTGCGACTCGTCCTCCCACCGGGCATCGGCCGCGACGCCCTCGGCGACGCGCTCCAGCTGAGGCCTGTTGCGGGCGAGCGTGACGGTCCCGCCGAAGGCGAAGCCGCAGTCGATCTGCTCCGCGGCTGCGACCCCACCCACCTCGACGACCGTGTCGCGCATCGCCGCGCGCATCGCACGGGCGGAGTCGCGCCCGTGCCGGTGGGCCAGCTCGTCACCGGAGACGGGCAGCAGGGCGGAGCACCACCCGCCGTTACGGCCGCTGGCCCCGAAACCGGCCTCGTGCGCCTCGACCAGGAGCACGTCCAGCGACGGGTCCGCCTCGAGCAGGTAGTACGCCGTCCACAGGCCGGTGAGGCCGGCGCCGACGACGACCACGTCGGTCTCGGTGTCCCCGTCGAGCGGGTCCGACGGGACGCGGGCCGGCACCTGGTCCGACCACAGCGGCACGCCACGAGGAACCGTCACAGGCGCGCCCAGGCCTCGGTCAGAACGCCCCGCAGGATCGCGGTGATCTCGTCGAACTCGGCCTGCCCGCAGGTCAGCGGTGGGGCGAGCTGGATCACCGGGTCGCCGCGGTCGTCGGCCCGGCAGTACAGCCCCGCCTCGTAGAGCGCACCGGACAGGAACCCGCGCAGCAGGCGCTCGCTCTCCTCGTCGTCGAACGTCTCCCGCGTAGCCTTGTCCTTGACCAGCTCGATCCCGTAGAAGAAGCCCTCACCGCGGACGTCCCCGACGATCGGCAGGTCCAGCAGGCCCTCGAGCGTGCGGCGGAAGGCCGGTGCGAGCTCCTTGACGTGCGAGGTGATGCCCTCGCGCTCGAACAGGTCGAGGTTCGCGTTCGCGACCGCCGCCGAGACGGGGTGCCCACCGAACGTGTACCCGTGGGTGAAGGACGCGTCACCCGTCGCGAACGGCTCGTACAACCGGTCGGAGGCGATCAGGGCGCCGATGGGGGAGTACCCCGACGACATGCCCTTGGCGCACGTGATCATGTCGGGGACGTAGCCGAAGTCGTCGCACGCGAACATCGAACCGATCCGGCCGAACGCGCAGATGACCTCGTCGGAGACCAGCAGCACGTCGTGCTCGTCGCAGATCTCGCGGACCCGCTCGAAGTACCCGGGGGGAGGCGGGAAGCAGCCCCCGGCGTTCTGTACGGGCTCGAGGAAGACGGCCGCGACGGTGTCGGCGCCCTCCATCTCGATGGCGTCGCCGATGCGGTCGGCGGCCCAGCGGCCGAACGCCTTCGGATCGTCACGCAGGTGGTCGGGGGCGCGGTACTCGTTGGTGTTCGGCACCTTGTGGGCCCCCGGCACGAGCGGCTCGAACTGCGCCTTGAGCGTCGGCAGGCCCGTGATCGACAGCGCGCCGTGGGTGGTGCCGTGGTAGGCGATCGAGCGGGAGATGACCTTGTACTTGTTCGGCTTGCCCGTGAGCTTGAAGTAGTTCTTGGCCAGCTTCCAGGCGGTCTCGACGGCCTCGCCACCGCCGGTGGTGAAGAAGACGTGGTTGAGGTCGCCGGGAGCGTACGCGGCGAGGCGCTCGGCGAGGTCGATCGCCTGCGGGTGCGCGTAGGACCAGAGCGGGAAGAAGGCGAGCTGCTCCGCCTGTGCGCGGGCGGCCTCGGCCAGCTCGGTGCGCCCGTGCCCGGCCTGCACGACGAACAGCCCCGAGAGCCCGTCGATGTACCGGCGGCCCGTGTCGTCCCAGATGTGGTGCCCCTGGCCGCGCACGATCGTCGGCACGCCGTGGTCCCAGGTGCTCTGCCGCGTGAAGTGGCCCCAGAGGTGCGCCCTGGCGGCCGCGGAGCGGTCCGTGCCCAGGCTCGTCACAGGAGCGGTCGTGCTCATCGGGTCCCCCAGTTGTAGAGCTGCTTGCGCAGCTTCAGGTACACGAACGTCTCGGTGGTCCGCACGCCGGGCAGCGAGCGGATCTTCTGGTTCAGCACCTCCAGCAGGTGGTCGTCGTCCTCGCAGACCACCTCGCAGAGCAGGTCGAACCCACCGGCCGTGATGACGACGTAGTCGACCTCGGGGAGCGCGGCTAGCGCGTCGGCGACGAGCGACAGGTTCCCCTCGCACCGCAGACCGATCATGGCCTGCCGGGTGAACCCGACCTGCAGCGGGTCGGTGACCGCGACGATCTGCATGACGCCCGAGTCGGTGAGCCGCTGGACGCGCTGGCGGACCGCGGCCTCCGACAGCCCGATCGCCTTGCCGATGGTCGCGTACGGTCGCCGGCCGTCCTCCTGGAGCTGCTCGACGATGGCCTTCGAGACATCGTCGAGCGCCGGGTGTCCCGCGGCTCGTCTGCGTGTGCCCACCCGCCGATCGTGGTGGGCGACGGCACTGCGCGCAAGGGAGAGCGGACACCGGGAGCACAGGAATCCGTCGCGACAGGGCGCGAGAACTTCTGATTCCGGCGTCTGCGGATGCCAGACGGGCCGAAGTGGCCGTCCAGGGCTGCCGAACGACGCGGTTGCGGCGTAGCGTGCCCAGCACCGACTGTGAGGAGATCCGCCGTGACCCAGACCGCCGAGATGCTCGACCTGCGCAACGTCATCGGGGGCGTGGAGCGACCTGCCGCGGACGGCCGCACGACCGCGGTGGTCGACCCGTCCACGGGTGTCGAGTACGCGCGTGCACCGCTGTCCGGCGACCGGGATGTGGACGCGGCCTACGCCGCGGCGTCGGACGCGTTCACCACGTGGGGACGGACCACGCCGGCCGAGCGTCAACTCGCGCTGCTGCGCCTCGCCGATGCCATCGAGCAGCGGGCCGACGAGTTCGTGGCCGTGGAGTCGCGCAACACCGGCAAGCCGCTGCACCTGACCGCCACCGACGAGGTCCCCCCGTGCGTGGACCAGCTCCGCTTCTTCGCGGGCGCGGCGCGCGTCCTCGACGGGCTGAGCGCGGGCGAGTACCTGGCCGGGCACACCTCCTGGGTGCGCCGGGAGCCGGTCGGCGTGGTCGGTCAGGTGACGCCGTGGAACTACCCGCTGATGATGGCCATCTGGAAGATCGCCCCCGCGCTCGCGGCGGGCAACACGGTCGTGCTCAAGCCGTCCGACACCACGCCGGCGTCGACGCTGCTGCTCGCGCAGGTCGCCAACGAGGTGCTCCCGCCCGGCGTGCTCAACGTCGTGTGCGGCGACCGCGACACCGGCCGGGCGCTCGTGTCGCACCCCCGTCCGGACATGGTGGCCATCACCGGGTCCGTGCGCGCCGGGTCGCAGGTGGCCGAGGCCGCGGCGGCGAACGTCAAGCGGGTCCATCTGGAGCTCGGCGGCAAGGCGCCGGTCGTCGTGTTCGCGGACGCCGACCTCGCCGCGGCGGCCGAGGGCATCGCGGGCGCCGGGTACTACAACGCGGGTCAGGACTGCACGGCGGCGACGCGCGTGCTGGTGCACGCCTCGGTGCACGACGACTTCGTGGCGGCGCTCGCCGAGGCCGCGCGGGGTCAGCGCACCGGGCTCCCCAGCGACCCGGGCGTCGCCTTCGGCCCCGTCAACAACGCGGTGCAGCTGGAGCGCGTGACGGGCTTCCTCGACCGGCTCCCGGACCACGCCTCGATCGTGGCCGGGGGACACCGGGTGGGGGACTCGGGGTACTTCGTCGAGGCGACCGTCGTCGCGGGGCTGCGCCAGCAGGACGAGGCCGTGCAGGACGAGATCTTCGGGCCGGTCATCACGGTCCAGACGTTCACCGACGAGGACGAGGCGATCGCGCTCGCCAACGGTGTGCGGTACGGCCTGTCGAGCTCGGTGTGGACGCAGAACCACGGCCGGGCGCTGCGGGTGTCGCGGGCCCTGGACTTCGGCGTGGTGTGGATCAACACCCACATCCCGTTCGTGGCGGAGATGCCGCACGGTGGCTTCAAGCACTCCGGGTACGGCAAGGACCTGTCGATGTACGGGTTCGAGGACTACACGCGCGTCAAGCACGTGATGTCTGCGTTCGACGCATAGCGCGACGGATCCCGGGGCCGATTGTTCCGCCCGTGCAACATTTCCGTTGCGGACGGATGCCGAGGCCACGAATTCCTTGCTGGTCGGCTGTCCGTTTGCAAGGATCCACGGACCGCCGCCCACGGCGGAGCCCGTCGGCATCCGAGGAGCCCCATGCGCCCCCATCGTCGCCCCGTCCCCGCCGACCCCCGGGTCCGCGCACTGGTCGCCCAGGCGGCGAACCGGGGCGCCATGTCGCGCCGCTCGTTCCTGGTCGGTGCCCTCGGCACGGCCGGTGTCGGGGCGGTGCTGGCTGCCTGCGGGACCGGGTCCCCGTCCACGGGCGCGTCCTCGGCGCAGGACCTGTCCGGCCGCGAGAAGGTGGTGCGCTGGGCGAACTGGACGCAGTACCTCGACCAGGACGAGGACGGGACCACGTACCCGTCCCTGCAGGCCTTCGAGGAGCAGTCCGGGATCGCGGTCACCTACGCGGAGGACGTCGACGACAACGACGCGTTCTACGGGAAGGTGTCGGGGCAGCTGAAGAACGGCCAGGACATCGGCTACGACATCGTCACGCTGACCGACTGGATGGCCGCGCGCATGATCCGGCAGGGCTACACCCAGCAGCTGGACAGGTCCCGCATGCCCCACGCGGACAACATCCTGCCCAACCTGGCGGACGTGGACTTCGACGAGGGCCGGCTGCACTCGTTGACGTGGCAGTCGGGGTTCGCCGGTCTGGCCTGGGACAAGGAGAAGGTGCCGGGCGGCCTGCACACGCTCTCGGACCTGTGGGCCCCGGAGCTCGCCGGACGCGTCGAGGTCCTCTCGGAGATGCGGGACACGATCGGCCTGATCATGCTCGACCAGGGCGTCGACCCGTCGGGAGCCTGGACCGACGACGACTTCCACGCGGCGCTCGAGGTGCTCCGCGAGAAGATCGACTCGGGTCACATCCGGCAGGTCCGCGGCAACGCCTACACGCAGGACCTGGCGTCCGGCGACGCGATCGCCGTCATCGGCTGGTCGGGGGACATCACGTCCCTCAACTACGAGGCGGACGGCCGGTTCGAGTTCGCCCTCCCGGAGGCGGGAGGGACGCTCTGGAGCGACAACCTGCTCGTGCCCGTCGGCTCCCCGCACCGGCGCAACGCCGAGGACCTCATGAACTACTACTACGACCCCGAGGTGGCGGCGCAGGTGGCGGCGTGGGTCAACTACATCACCCCGGTGCAGGGCGCCCAGGAGGCCATGCTCGCGATCGACCCGGAGCTGGCCGAGGACCCGATGATCTTCCCGACCGAGGAGATCCTGGCCGGCGTCAGGGTGTTCCGGACCCTCACCCCCGACGAGGAGGAGCGCTACAACGGCGAGTTCCTCACCGTGATCGGCGCATGACGGGCGCGTCCGTGGCCCCGGTCGGACCGCCGGCCACGACGGGCGGCGCGCTCGAGCTCGACGGCGTCTCCAAGGCGTTCGGTCCCTTCGTCGCCGTCGACGACCTGACCCTGACCGTCCCGGCCGGGTCGTTCTTCGCGCTGCTCGGCCCCTCGGGGTGCGGCAAGACGACGACGCTGCGGATGGTGGCCGGCCTGGAGCGGCCGACGGCGGGCACGATCAGCATCGGGGGCCGGGACGTGACCGGCACGCGGGCGCACGAGCGGCCCGTCAACACGGTGTTCCAGAGCTACGCGCTGTTCCCGCACCTGACGGTGGGGGAGAACGTGGCCTTCGGCCTCAAGCGGTCGCGGGCGGACGGCATCGCCGCTCGGGTGGCCGAAGGGCTCGAGCTGGTCGAGCTGGGCCACCTGGCGCAGCGCAAGCCGGCACAGCTGTCGGGCGGGCAGCAGCAGCGGGTCGCGCTCGCCCGAGCACTGGTCAACCGGCCCTCGCTGCTCCTGCTCGACGAGCCGCTCGGCGCCCTCGACCTCAAGCTCCGGCGGCAGATGCAGCTGGAGCTCAAGCGCATTCAGCTGGAGGTCGGCCTCACGTTCGTGCACGTGACGCACGACCAGGAGGAGGCCATGACGATGGCCGACACGGTCGCCGTGATGAACCGTGGCCGGATCGAGCAGCTGGGCTCACCCGCCGAGCTGTACGAGCTGCCGCGCACGTCGTTCGTCGCCAACTTCCTGGGCCAGTCCAACCTGGTGCCCGGCACGGTGACCGAGGACCTGACGGAGCAAGGGCTGCTGGGGGTGGACGTGCGCGGGACGCGGGTGCTCGTCCCGCGGTCGCGGGCCGTGCGCACCGAGGGCGCCGTGCTCGTGGGGGCGCGGCCGGAGAAGATGCGGCTGCTCGTGGGCGACCAGGCACCCGGTCCAGGCGAGAACGAGCTCGGCCCGGGCACCGTCACCGACGTCTCCTTCACGGGCGTGAGCACCCAGTACCAGGTCCAGGTCCCCGGGCTGGGGACGTTCGGCGTGTTCGCGCAGAACCTCCTCGGCGGCGCCACGGTCTCGGTGGGCTCGTCCGTGCGGCTCGCGTGGGCGGTCGACTTCACGTTCGGCCTCGACGGCGCGGAGGCGGCCGACGCCGGCACGGTCGACCTGGACGACGAGCCGTGAGCATCGCGGCCGCGCTCGCCGGCAGCACGACGTCGGACAGCGCGCCCCCGCGCCGCGCCGCGCAGCGCGCACACCTGTTCCTGCTGGGCCCGGGGCTGCTCTATCTCGGGTTGTTCTTCCTCGTCCCCGTGGTCGCGCTCCTCGCCACGTCGCTCTACGTGCCGATACCCGGTGGGGACGTGGGGGAGTACCAGCCGGCCTTCCACTGGCAGAACTACCTCGACGCGCTCGCCCAGTTCTGGCCCGCCGTCCTGCGCTCCTTCTGGTTCGCCTTCCTGGCCACCGTGGCGGCGCTGCTCATCGGGTACCCCATGGCCTACGTGATCGCGGTCCGGGCCCGGGGGCGCACGCTGCTGCAGGGGCTGCTGCTGGTGCTCGTCGTCGCGCCGTTCTTCACCAGCTTCATCCTGCGCACCGTCGCGTGGAAGCAGATCCTGGCCGACGACGCGCTCGTGGTGACCGCCCTGCACTGGCTGCGTCTCCTGCCGGCGGACGAGCGGCTCACGGCCACGCCGTTCGCGGTGGTCAGCGGCCTGACCTACAACTTCCTGCCCTTCATGGTCCTGCCCATCTTCGCGGCGCTCGGGCGGCTGGACGCGCGGCTCCTCGAGGCCGGTGCCGACCTGTACGCCTCGCCGGTGACCACCTTCCGCACGATCACGTGGCCGCTGTCGATGCCGGGGGTCGTCGCGGGCACGCTGCTCACCTTCATCCCGGCGGCCGGCGACTACGTCAACGCGTCCCTGCTGGGCAACAACACGAACACGACGATGGTGGGGCAGGTCATCGACGCGCGCTTCTTCAAGGTGCTCGACTACCCGACGGCCGCGTCGTTGTCGGTGGTGCTGATGGTCGCCATCCTGGCGCTGGTCGGCGTGTACGTGCGCCGTTCCGGGACGGAGGACCTGCTGTGACGGTCCTCCTGGAGCGTGACGAGTCCACGGCCGCCTCGGCGCCGCCGCGCCGCGCACCGCGCCGCAGCCGCCGTCGGCTCGGAGACCTGGTGGTCCCCGTCTTCGCCGCGCTCGCGTTCGTCTACCTGCTGGTGCCGGTCGCCTACACAGTCGTGTTCTCGTTCAACGACGCGGGCAAGACCAACCTCGTCTGGCGCGGGTTCACCCTGGAGAACTGGCAGAACCCGTGCGCGGCACCGCAGGTCTGCGAGGCCTTCGCCAACTCGCTGCAGGTCGGCGTGGTCTCGACCCTGATCGCGACCGCGCTCGGCACCCTCGTGGCGATCGCGCTGGTCCGGTTCCGGTTCCGGGGGCGGGCGCTGACCAACCTGCTGATCTTCCTGCCGATGTCCACCCCCGAGGTCGTCCTCGGTGCCGCGCTGCTCGCGCAGTTCCTCACGCTGCGGCTCCCGCTCGGGTTCGGCACGGTCGTGGCGGCGCACGTGCTCTTCTGCATCAGCTTCGTCGTCGTCACCGTCAAGGCGCGCGTCGCGAGCCTCGACCCCGCGCTCGAGGAGGCCGCGGCCGACCTGTACGCCTCGCCGTGGCAGGCCTTCTGGCGGGTGACCTTCCCGCTCCTGCTGCCCGGCATCGCGGCGGCAGCGCTGCTCGCGTTCAGCCTGAGCTTCGACGACTTCATCGTCACCAACTTCACGTCGGGCTCGTACACGACCTTCCCCAAGTTCGTGTACGTCTCGGCCACCCGCGGCATCCCGCCGCAGGCCAACGTGATCAGCTCGTTCATGTTCGTCCTGGCCCTCGCGATCGTGGTGCTGGTCCAGGTGCTCGGCTACGCCCGGGGCAAGCGGTTCGGGGCACGGGGAACGACATAGTCACGGCGAACGACACAGTGAGGTCGGAGGCGGCTCTCGTGCGGATCCTGGTGGTCGGAAGTGGCGGGGTGGGCGACGCCGTCGCGCGGATCGCGGCGCGACGGTCGTTCTTCGACCGGCTCGTGGTCGCGGACGTGGACCTCGGTCGCGCCCAGCGGACCGTCGCGGCGGCGAGCGAGCACGACGTCGTCGGCGGACGGATCAGCGCCGCCGTCGTCGACGCATCGAGCGCGGACGCCGTCGAGGCGCTGGTGCGCGAGCACGGGGCGACGCACGTCCTGAACGCGGTCGACCCCCGGTTCGTGCTGCCGATCTTCGAGGGCGTGCGGGCGGCGGGCGCGCACTACCTCGACATGGCGATGTCGTTGTCCCGCGCGCACCCCGAGCGGCCGTACGAGCTGCCGGGCGTCAAGCTGGGGGACGAGCAGTTCGCCCAGGCCGGCCGGTGGGAGGCCGGCGGACAGCTCGCCCTCGTGGGGATCGGTGTCGAGCCCGGTCTGTCCGACGTCTTCGCCCGCTACGCGGCGGACCACCTGTTCGCCGAGATCGACGAGCTCGGCGTGCGCGACGGCGCCAACCTGGAGGTGCGTGGCGACGACGGGGAAACGGTCTTCGCGCCGTCGTTCTCGATCTGGACCACCATCGAGGAGTGCCTCAACCCGCCGGTCATCTGGTCCGCGGACCGCGCCGAGGCCGGTACCGGGCTCGAGGACGGCTGGTACACGGTCGAGCCGTTCCACGAGCCGGAGGTGTTCCGGTTCCCGGAGCCGATCGGGGACGTGGAGTGCGTGCACGTCGAGCACGAGGAGGTCCTCCTCATGCCCCGCTGGGTGGACGCCCGGAAGGTCACCTTCAAGTACGGGCTCGGTGAGGAGTTCATCGGCGTGCTGCGGACCCTGCACCGCCTGGGCCTGGACCGCACGGATCCGGTGACGGTCCGCGGTGTCCACGTCAGCCCGCGTGACGTGGTCGCCGCCGTGCTGCCCGACCCGGCGTCGATCGGCCCGCGGATGACCGGGTCGACGTGCGCCGGGCTGCTCGTGACCGGTACCGGGACGGACGGCACCCCGCGCGAGGTCTACCTGTACCACCTGGTCGACAACGCCTGGTCGATGGCCGAGTACGGCGCGCAGTGCGTGGTCTGGCAGACCGCCGTGAACCCTGTCGTCGCGCTCGAGCTGCTGGCCGGCGGGACCTGGTCCGCGGCGGGCGTGCTCGGACCCGAGGCGTTCGACGCGGTCCCGTTCCTCGAGCTCCTCGCCGCCCCGGCCCCGGCCGGGTACGGCTCGCCGTGGGGCATGCAGGAGCGCGACCCGGGCTAGAGGGAGCGGATCGCGTCCTCGAGCACGGTCAGCCCCTCGTCCAGCAGGTTGTGCCCGATGACCAGCGGCGGGAGCAGCCGCAGGACGTTGCCCCACGTGCCGCACGTGAGCACCAGCACGCCCTGCTGTGCGCAGGCGGCGGCCACCCGCTGCGCGGCGGCCCTGTCCGGCTCGAGCGTGCCCGGCAGGACCAGCTCCAGGGCGAGCATCGCGCCGCGGCCGCGCACCTGGGCCACGGCCGGGACCTCGTCGGCCAGCGCCCCCAGCCGGCCCAGGACCGCGGCCTCGATCGCCCGCGCCGCGCCGGCCAGGTCGTCCCGCTCGTAGATCTCCAAGGACGCGAGCGCCGCGGCGCACGCCAGGGGGTTGCCGCCGAACGTGCCGCCCAGGCCGCCCGCGTGCACGGCGTCGAGCAGCTCGGCGCGGCCGGTGACCGCCCCGAGCGGCAACCCGCCGGCGATGCCCTTGGCCAGCGCGACCAGGTCGGGCACGACGCCCTCGTGGTGCATGGCGAACATGTCACCGGTCCGGGCGAACCCGGTCTGCACCTCGTCGGCCACCAGCACGATCCCGCGGTCGGCGGCCCACGCCGCGAGCGTCGGCAGGAATCCGGGAGCGGGGACGACGAAGCCGCCCTCGCCCAGGATCGGCTCCAGCACGAGCGCGGCGACCTGGTCGGCACCCACCTGGCGCTCGGCGACGTCGATCGCCCGCAGCGCGGCCTGCTCACCCGTCATGCCCGCCGGGTCGCGCAAGGGGTAGGACGCGGGCACGCGATAGACCTCGCCGGCGAACGGTCCGAAGCCCGTCTTGTAGGGCATCGCCCGGGCCGTCATCGCCATCGTCAGGTTGGTGCGCCCGTGGTAGGCGTGGTCGAGCACCAGGACCGCGGGGCGGCCCGTGGCCCGGCGGGCGATCTTCACCGCGTTCTCGACGGCCTCGGCGCCGGAGTTGACCAGGACGGAGCGCTTGTCGTGCGTGCCCGGCGTGATCCGCGCCAGGCCCTCGCAGACGGCGACGTACTCCTCGTACGGGCTGATCATGAAGCAGGTGTGCGTGAAGTCCGCGGCCTGCGCCGCGACGGCCGCGGTGACCTCGGGCGCGCTGGCCCCGACGGACGTCACCGCGATGCCCGAGCCCAGATCGATCAGCACGTTGCCGTCGACGTCCTCGATCACCGCGCCCGCGGCCCGCTGGACGTAGACCGGCAGCGTGGATGAGACGCCGGCGGCGACCGCGGCCGACCGCCGGGCGCCCAGGGCGACTGAGCGCGGACCTGGGATCGGTGTGCGCAGCACTCGGCGCTGCTCGAGCGGGGACGGTGCGGCGACCACGGCAGTCATAGGGGGACGGTAGTTGCGATCGGGCGCCGGGGACAGGACCGCGCAGCCACCGACGCCCGCGTCGGCACGACCGGGTGCTCGCGGCGCGCTTTCAGGGCCTTCTCAGGGATCCACGGCAGGATGTCCCCGCGCGGGTCCACCCGACCCGCTCCTGCGCGTGCGCGCACCGCTGACGGAGGGGTCGATGGAGTATCTGGGCGCTGTCGTGGTGGTCGTCGTGGTGCTGCTGCTGTCCATCGGGCTGCACGAGGTGGGGCACATGGTCCCCGCCAAGCGCTTCGGGGTCAGGGTCAGCCACTACATGGTGGGGTTCGGCCCCACGCTCTGGTCGCGCACCAAGGGCGAGACCGAGTACGGCCTCAAGGCGATCCCGCTCGGCGGCTACGTGCGCCTGGTCGGCATGTACCCGCCCGACGACGCCGTCGGCAACCCGCCCGCGCGCACCTGGCTCGGCCGCCTCGCGCGCGACGCCCGGCAGGCCAGCGCCGAGGAGATCCGGCCGGGGGAGGACGCGCGCGCCTTCTACCGCCTGTCCACGCCCAAGAAGCTGGTCGTCATGCTCGGGGGCCCGGTGATGAACCTCGTCATCGCGTTCGTCCTCATGGCGATCGCGCTGGTCGGATTCGGCCTGCCGACGGACACCCCGCGCCTCGCGAGCGTCTACGAGTGCGTGCTGCCCGCGAACGCCACCGAGACCCAGGAGTGCACCGCGTCCGATCCCGCCGCCCCCGCGGCGGCCGCGGGCATCGAGCCCGGTGACGTCGTCGTGTCCTACGACGGCACCGAGGTCACGTCGTGGAGCCAGCTCTCCGCCCTCATCCGCGACACCGGCGAGGAGGCGGTCCCGATCGTCGTCGAGCGCGACGGGCAGCTGGTGGACCTGACGGTCACGCCGGTCGTCTCGGAGCGGCCGGTGTACGACGAGGAGGCCGGCGAGTACGTCCTCGACGCCGACGGTGAGCCCGTGACGGAGCCGGTCGGCTTCCTCGGCATCTCGCCGACGCGCGAGATGGTGCGACAGCCGCTGTGGAGCGTGCCGGGCGTGGTCGCCGACACCACCTGGCAGACCCTCAAGGTGGTGGCCACGCTGCCCAGCCGGATGGTCGACCTCGTCGAGACGCAGGTCAACGGGACCGAGCGTGACGAGACGAGCATCATCGGGGTCGTCGGCGTCGGCCGGTTCGCGGGGGAGATCGCCTCCGCCGACGGCCTCGACTGGCAGATCAAGGCGGTGTCGCTGCTCCAGATGCTGGCCGCGCTCAACATCTCGCTGTTCGTGTTCAACCTCATCCCGCTGCCCCCGCTCGACGGCGGGCACGTCGCCGCCGCCCTGTGGGAGGGCGCGCGCCGTCAGGTCGCGCGCCTGCGCGGCCTGCCCCGGCCCGGGCCCTTCGACTCGGCCAAGCTGGTCCCGCTGGCGTACTCGGTGTTCGTGGTGCTCGGCGCCCTAGGCGTGCTGCTGATCTACGCGGACCTCGTGAACCCCGTGCAGATCTGACCTGTCCGCGCGGGGTGATCTCGTGCACACCGGCCGGCCCGCACGGGCCCGGGTGCGATGATGGAGGGGTGAGCATCCCGATCAGCCTCGGCATGCCGGAGGCGCCTCCTCTGGTCCTGGCCCCCCGGCGCAAGACGCGCAAGATCAAGGTGGGCAAGGTCGACGTCGGCGGTGACGCCCCCGTCAGCGTCCAGTCGATGTGCACCACCCAGACCACGGACATCAACGCGACGCTCCAGCAGATCGCCGCGCTGACGGCGGCCGGCTGCGACATCGTGCGCGTCGCGGTGCCGACGCAGGACGACGCCGACGCCCTGCCGGCCATCGCGCACAAGTCGCAGATCCCCGTGATCGCGGACATCCACTTCCAGCCGAAGTACGTGTTCGCGGCCATCGACGCCGGTTGCGCCGCCGTCCGCGTGAACCCCGGGAACATCCGCAAGTTCGACGACCAGGTCAAGCAGATCGCCCAGGCGGCCACCGACGCCGGCACGTCGATCCGGATCGGTGTCAACGCCGGCTCGCTGGACCCGCGCCTGCTCGCCAAGTACGGCAAGGCCACTCCCGAGGCGCTGGTCGAGTCGGCCGTCTGGGAGGCGTCGCTGTTCGAGGAGCACGGCTTCCGCGACTTCAAGATCTCCGTCAAGCACAACGACCCGGTCGTCATGGTCCGCGCCTACGAGCTGCTCTCCGAGCGTGGCGACTGGCCCCTGCACCTCGGCGTCACCGAGGCGGGCCCGGCGTTCCAGGGCACCATCAAGTCCGCGACCGCGTTCGGCGCCCTCCTGAGCAAGGGCATCGGCGACACCATCCGCGTGTCGCTGTCCGCCCCGCCGGTCGAGGAGGTCAAGGTCGGCATCCAGATCCTGCAGTCGCTGAACCTGCGGCCGCGCAAGCTCGAAATCGTCTCCTGCCCCTCGTGCGGGCGGGCCCAGGTCGACGTCTACACGCTCGCGGAGCGCGTCACGGCCGGTCTGGAGGGGATGGAGGTGCCGCTGCGCGTCGCGGTCATGGGCTGCGTCGTGAACGGCCCCGGCGAGGCCCGCGAGGCGGACCTCGGCGTCGCGTCCGGCAACGGCAAGGGGCAGATCTTCGTGCGCGGCCAGGTCATCAAGACCGTGCCCGAGGCCCTCATCGTCGAGACGCTGATCGAGGAGGCCATGCGCCTCGCGGAGACGATGGACCCCGTCGAGTCGGGCAGCGGTGCGCCGGTGGTCACCGTCGCCTGATGGACGCCGCCGATCGACGTTCACTCGATCGACGTGTGCGCCGCGGGGTGAAGAGCGCGCCCGTGGTGCAGGATCTACCCATGGTGCACCGTCGCGCTGTCCTCCTCGATGGTCGGACCGGGGGCCGAGCCCTCGGCGACGTCGACCTCACCGCTGCCCTTGCCGTCTGCGCGCGCGACGCCGTCGGGTCGGTGCTCGCGACGGCACGGCTCGAGCAGGCGGTCGGCCGCACGCTGCGCTCGGCCGGCGGGACGCTGTGGGGGTACGAGGAGGACGGTGAGCTCCTCGGAATCTGCTACGCGGGCGCCAACATGGTCCCGGTCGTCCCTGTGGACGACCCCCGGGCGGTGAGCCGTGCGCTCGACGCGTTCGCCGAGCTCGCCCGCGCGCAGGGCCGCCGCTGCTCGTCGGTCGTCGGGCCGGCGGACGCCGTGCTCGGCCTGTGGGCCCGGTTGCGCCACTTCTGGCCGGCCGCGCGCGAGGTACGCGCCGACCAGCCCTCGATGGTCATCGAGCACGCGCCGCTCGTGACGGCCGACCCGCGCGTGCGCCGGTCCCGCCCCGAGGAGTTCGACGTGGTGCTCCCCGCCTGCGTGCGCATGTTCACCGAGGAGGTCGGGTACTCGCCTGTCAGCGGCCCGGGAGGGCCGTACGAGACGCGGGTGCACGGCCTCATCGCGCAGGGCCGGTCGTTCGTGCGGATCGACGTGCCGGAGCCGGGACCTGCCGGCCGCCTCGTGCGCCGCGAGACCGGGAACGTCGTCTTCAAGGCCGAGCTCGGCGCGGTCGCCGGGGGAGTGGCGCAGGTGCAGGGGGTCTGGGTGGCTCCGGACCGGCGCGGCGAGCGGCTCTCGGAGTCCGGGATGGCGGCGGTGGTGCAGATCGCCCGCGGTGAGGTCGCGCCGCTCGTGTCGCTCTACGTGAACAGCTACAACGAGCGGGCACTGGCGTCCTACCGCGCCGTGGGGTTCCGGCAGGTGGGAACGTACGCGACCGTCCTGTTCTGAGCCCTCGCCGGGCCAGGCGCAGCAGCGGGCTCAGCGCAGCAGCCGCGACATCCGTCGGTCGGCGAGCGGCTTGCCGCCGGTCTGGCACGTGGGGCAGTACTGCAGCGACGAGTCCGCGAACGAGACCTCGTGCACGGTGTCCCCGCACGGCACGTCGTCCCAGCCCGGGCAGGGCTCTCCCGTGCGTCCGTGCACCTTCATCCCGCGGCGCTTGGCGTCCTTCAGCTCGGCAGCCGGCTTTCCCGAGGCGGACTCCACGGCACCCGTGAGCACCTCGCGGATCGCCTCCCACAGCACGCGGGTGCGGTCGGTGTCGAACGACCTCGTCATGGTGAACGGGCTCATGCGGGCCGCCAGCAGGATCTCGTCCGAGTAGGCGTTCCCGATCCCGGCGATCGTCCCCTGGTCGCGCAGCAACCCCTTGACCTGCTGGTTGCGGGCGGCGAGCAACTCGGCGAGGCGGTCCTCCGTGAACTCGTCGGACAGCGGCTCGACGCCGAGCGAGGCGATCTGCGGGACGTCGGCCGGATCCTCGACGACGTGCACCGCGAGGCGCTTGCGCGTCCCGGCCTCGGTCAGGTCGAACCCCGAGCCGTCGTCCAGGCGCACCCGGAGCGCGAGTGGCGACTTGCCGGGCCGGACGGGGTTGGTCGACAGCTGCTCGGACCAGCGGACCCACCCGGCCCGCGACAGGTGCCAGACCAGGTGCAACGGCTCGCCGGTCGACGTGGCCACCATGAGGTCCAGCCACTTGCCGTGCCGCTGGACGTCGACCACCGTCCCGCCGACCAGCGCGTCGGGCGCCGGGCGGAACGTCTTCAGGGCGCTGATCGCACCGATCGAGACCTCCGTCACGGCGTGATCGACCGTCCGCCCGCGCAGGAACTGCGCGAGCGCCTCGACCTCGGGCAGCTCCGGCACGGCACCATCCAACCCCACGCAAAGGCGTACGGGGGGAGGATCGAAGGCAACTAGGCTCCGTCCCATGCTCATCCGCCTGTCCCAGCTCTTCTTCCGCACGCTGCGTGAGGACCCGGTCGACGCCGAGGTCGCCAGCCACCGTCTGCTCGTGCGCGCCGGCTACATCCGCCGCGCCGCGCCCGGCATCTACACCTGGCTGCCCCTCGGCCTGCGGGTGCTGGCCAAGGTGGAGAACGTCGTGCGCGAGGAGATGGTCGCGGCGGGCGCCCAGGAGGTCCACTTCCCGGCGCTGCTGCCCAAGGAGCCGTACGAGGCGACCGGCCGGTGGAGCGAGTACGGGCCGAACATCTTCCGGCTCAAGGACCGCAAGGGCGGTGACTACCTGCTCGCGCCGACGCACGAGGAGATGTTCACGCTGCTGGTCAAGGACCTGTACTCGTCGTACAAGGACCTGCCGCTGACGCTGTTCCAGATCCAGACCAAGTACCGCGACGAGGCGCGCCCGCGTGCCGGTCTCATCCGCGGACGCGAGTTCATCATGAAGGACGCCTACTCGTTCGACCTCGACGACGCCGGTCTGGCCGCCTCCTACCAGGTGCAGCGCGACGCCTACGAGCGGATCTTCACGCGGCTCGGGCTCGAGTACGTCATCGTCGCGGCCACGTCCGGTGCGATGGGCGGGTCGCGCTCGGAGGAGTTCCTCACGCCGACCGCGATCGGCGAGGACACGTTCGTGCGGTCCCCGGGCGGGTACGCCGCGAACGTCGAGGCGGTGACCACGGTCGTGCCCGACGCGCTGCCGTTCGACGACGCCCCCGCGGCCCACGTCGAGGACACGCCGGACACCCCGACCATCGACACCCTGGTCGCGGTCGCCAACGAGCGGTTCGCGCGGCCGGACCGGCCGTGGACCGCGGCGGACACCCTGAAGAACGTCGTGCTCGCTCTGGTGCACCCGACCGGTGAGCGCGAGCTGCTCGTCGTCGGGCTGCCCGGGGACCGCGACGTCGACCTCAAGCGCCTCGAGGCGGCCGTGGCGCCGGCCGAGGTCGAGGCCGCCGGCGACGCCGACTTCGCCGCGCACCCCGAGCTGGTCCGCGGGTACATCGGCCCCCGGTCCATGGGGCCGAACGTCCCCGTGGCGGAGGGCGCCGAGCGCACTGCCGTGCGGTACCTGCTCGACCCCCGCGTCGTCGCCGGCACCCGCTGGATCACCGGGGCCGACGAGCCCGGCCGGCACGTGTTCGATCTCGTCGCCGGGCGCGACTTCACGGCCGACGGGACCGTCGAGGCGGCCGAGGTGCGTGCCGGTGACCCGGCGCCGGACGGCTCCGGTCCGCTCGAGCTGGCGCGCGGCATCGAGATCGGTCACATCTTCGCCCTCGGTCGCAAGTACGCCCAGGCGCTGGGCCTGACCGTGCTCGACCAGAACGGCAAGGCGCAGGTGGTGACCATGGGCTCCTACGGCGTCGGGGTCACCCGCGTCCTGGCCGCGCTCGCCGAGGCCAACAACGACGACCGTGGGCTGGCCTGGCCGGCCCACGTCGCACCGGCCCACGTCCACGTGGTCGCCACGGGCAAGGACCCGGCCGTCTTCGAGGCCGCCGACGCGCTCGCCACCGAGCTGTCCTCGCGCGGGATCGAGGTGCTCTACGACGACCGCCCGGGCAAGGTGTCGCCCGGCGTGAAGTTCGCCGACGCCGAGCTGCTGGGCGTGCCGCTGGTCGTGGTCGTCGGCCGCGGGCTGGCCGAGGGTGTGGTCGAGGTGCGTCCGCGGGTCGGCGGCACCGCCGAGCAGGTCCCGGTCGCCGACGCGGCCGACCGTGTCTCGGCCCTCGTGGCGGAGCTGCTCGCCGACTGACGCCCCCTGCGGACCTGCGCGGACGACCGAGCAGGTGGCTGGCCCGGCTACCACGTGCTCGGACGTTCCGGGAGCGGTGGAACGAGCGGGCGGGTCAGCCCGTGGGCTGCTGCGCGCGCTCCGGCAGGCCGGGGAACGGCACCGGGGTCGCGCCCCACGCGGCGGCGTCCACCGTCGCCCGGCGCAGGCCGTCGATGAGCGCGGCGCGGCTGCCGGCGCCCGCCTGGGCGACGGCGTTCGCGCAGGCGTCGGCCACGGAGGTCTCCAGCGTGCGTCCGAGCGCGGTCGCGACGACCGGGTCGTCGAGCCCGCCGGGGACCGAGTACGACGCCCGGCGCGGGTCCTGGGCCGTGCCGTCGATGCCGGCCGCGGCCGCCCACTCCTCGCTGCGCGCGCGGTGGGCGGCGGCGGCGGTCAGCGCCGCCGTGCGCTGGTCGCCCGCGAGCTTGGCGGCGACGACCTCGAAGCCGAACCCGGCCTCGTCGTGCACCAGGGCGAGCGCCGCGACCTCGGCGGCGGTGAGCGCGTCGCCGGCCGGGGACTCGGTACTGCCGGGGGTGGGCGAGGGGTCGGCCGTGGCCACCTGGTCAGGGACGAGCGCGGGGACCTCGGCGCCGGTGGCCTGCGCGAGCCGCACGGCCAGCTCACCGCGGGAGGTCGCGACGGACGCGACGAGCCGGGCCAGGGGGCCGTCGGCCACTGCGTCGGCGTCGGTGAGGGCCGTGCGCGTCGCCGACCCGAGCCGGTCGAGGACCTCGGCGACGGAGCGCGTCGCCGGGGTGCTCGCCGACGGGGTGCCCGTGGGCGAGGGCAGGCCGGAGACGTACTCGCCGCCCAGCTGCTCGGCGTGCTGCTCGGCGTAGGCGACGACGTCCGCGAGGACGGTCGCGACCGAGGGGACCGCGCCGTCGGGGAGGGCCGCGGCGGCCTCGGCCGCGGCCGCGAGGTCCAGCGAGTCCGCGACGGTCCGCCCCCGCACCTGCTCGACGGCGTCGGGGGAGGGCTCGGCCGGGGGCGGAGTCTCGACCCGCAGCCCGCACGCCCCCAGCGTGAGAACCGTCACGACGGACGCGAGCGTCCGTAGCGCGGCCGACCGCCGGCGCGCGTGATCCCGGTGGCCTGCAGTGTTCTGGTCCGCGCTCATCGCGGGTGATCCTGCCACGCCACCGGGCCGCGGCCGTCGGGCACGCCCGGACTCGTTACTGTGGTCCCACAACATCACAGGGTCGCAACGTCGCTCGGCGATGACCCGCTGGACCGACAGGAGGCTGACATGGTCGCGCCAGCGCATGCTGACCGGGTCCGCCACGTCGTGGAGCCCGCCGTCGTGGGCCAGGGTCTCGTGCTCGAGGACGTCACGGTGCGCAGGGCAGGCGCCCGGTCGGTCGTCGAGGTGGTCCTGGACGTGACCGAGGACGACGACGGCGGTCTGGACCTCGACCGTGTGGCCGACGCCACCCGTGCCGTCTCCGACGCGCTGGACGCCGCCGACGTCATCACCGGCGAGTACACGCTCGACGTGATGAGCCCCGGCGTGGACCGTCCGCTGACCGAGCGCCGCCACTTCACGCGCGCCGTCGGGCACCTGCTCACCGTGACCCTGGCGGACGGCCGCACGCTGGCCGGCCGACTCACCGAGGTGGACCGCACGGGCCCGGACGACGCGATCGTCGTCGTGCCCGTGACGCCCGGCCGCAAGGGGCGCAAGCCGGTGGTGGGTGAGCCGGTACGGGTACCCCTGTCGGACGTCCGCCGCGGGCGCGTCGAGGTGGACCTGTCGGGCATCGGCCCTGTGGACGACGACGAGGCCGACGGCGCTGCTGCCGGCGAGGAGAGCTGAGATGGACATCGACATGCAGGCGTTGCGGCTGCTCGAGCGCGAGAAGGAGATCAGCCTCGACGTGCTGGTCTCCGCGATCGAGCAGGCGCTGCTGTCCGCCTACCACCGGACGCCCGGCGCACAGGCGAAGGCCCGGGTGGAGCTGGACCGGCGCACCGGGCACGTCACCGTGTGGGCCCGCGAGGCCGCTCCGGTGGCCGAGCCCGACGAGGAGGGCATCGCGGCGCCGCCGGCCCCGGACGGTCCCGAGTTCGACGACACCCCGGCCGGCTTCGGCCGGATCGCGACCGCGACCGCGCGCCAGGTCATCGTGCAGCGCCTGCGGGACGCCGAGGACGACCAGGTGCTCGGAGCGTTCCGTGGCAAGGAGGGCGAGGTGCTGGGTGGCGTCATCCAGCAGGGTCGCGACCCCCGCACCGTGCTCGTCGACGTCGGCGGCACGGAGGCGGTCCTGCCCGCGCACGAGCAGGTGCCGGGCGAGGAGTACGTGCACGGCGACCGCATCCGCGGCTACGTGCTCGAGGTGGCGCGCGGCCAGCGCGGACCCCAGGTGACGTTGTCCCGCACGCACCCCAACCTCGTGCGCAAGCTGTTCGAGCTCGAGGTGCCCGAGGTCGCCGACGGCACCGTCGAGATCACCGCCATGGCGCGGGAGGCGGGGCACCGCACGAAGATGGCCGTCCGCGCCAACGTGCCGGGCGTCAACGCCAAGGGCGCGTGCATCGGACCCATGGGTGGCCGCGTGCGCGCGGTCATGGCCGAGCTGCACGGCGAGAAGATCGACATCGTCGACCACGCGGACGACCCGGCCGAGATGATCGCCCACGCGCTGTCGCCGGCCCGGGTGCTGTCCGTCACGGTGGTCGACCCCGAGGCGCGCGCCGCCCGGGTCGTGGTGCCGGACTACCAGCTGTCGCTGGCGATCGGCAAGGAGGGGCAGAACGCCCGCCTGGCCGCGAAGCTGACGGGCTGGCGCATCGACATCCGCTCGGACGCGGAGGTGCCGGGCGACCGTGAGTCCGTGAACCACGGGTCTGCGACCGCCCGCGACGGCGCGGACGGTAGTGAGTGACCTCACGAGTGACGCCGCCGGAGCCGCGGCGCGGTAGACTCGCTGCGGCTGGGCCGGATGTTCGGCTCCTTCCGTCGAGCCGGCGGACCCCTCAGACAGTGAACGACGTCTCAGGCATGGGTCCGCTGCGCACGTGCGTGGGGTGTCGAGCGACCGGCCCGAGGTCAGCCCTGTTGAGGGTGGTCGTCGAACGTGGTGGGACAGGAGCCTTCGAGGTTCCTGAGCTCGTCGTGGACGTCGGGCGCCGGATGCCGGGTAGGGGGGCTTGGTTGCACCCCGAACCTGGATGTCTCGAGAAGGCCGAACGCAAGCGTGCGTTCGGGCGGGCCCTGCGAGTAGCGGGGCAGCCCGGCACGAGCGCGGTGCACCGCCATCTCGAGCGGCAGCAGCAGGACGTCGTCGGGTAGGTCCCGGCGGCGAGGCCGATCGTCGATACGGAAAGCGGGTTGGAAGCCGATGGCTGCCCGATGAGCACGCACCGATGAGTACCCAGCGATGAGTACCCAGCACTAACGACGGTCCGACCCTGTCCGGGCGGACCGAGACAGGAGAGATGTGGCCAAGGTCCGCGTCTACGAGCTCGCCAAAGAGCTCGGGGTCGACAGCAAGACCATCATGACCAAGCTGAACGAGTTCGGTGAATTCGTTCGCTCGGCATCCTCGACCATCGAACCGCCGGTCGTCCGCAAGCTGCGGGACACCTACCCGGTCGGTGGCGGAGGTTCCGCCCCCGCAGCTGCACCTGCGCCGAAGGCACCGGCACGCCCGGCGCCCGCGCCGGCCGCCGCTGCCCCCACAGCACCCGCACCCGCGGCACCGGTCGAGGCCCCCCGCCCCGCACCCGCTGCTGCGCCCGCACCCGCCGCCCAGGCCCCGGCCGCTCCCGCAGCCCCGGCCCCGGCACGTCCCGCCCCGGCGCGCCCGGCGCCCGCCGCACCGGCTCCCGCCGCTGCTGCACCGAGCGCGGGCACCAGCCCGGCGGCGCGTCCCGGCCCGCGTCAGGCCCCGCCTGCCGCCCGCCCGGGCAACAACCCCTTCGCGCCGTCGCAGGGCATGCCGCGCCAGGGCGAGCGCCCCGGTGGCGGTGCGCCGCGTCCGCCGCGTCCCGGCAACAACCCGTTCGCGCCGTCGCAGGGCATGCCGCGTCCCGGTGACCGGGACCGTCGTCCCGCGCCCGCCGAGGGTGCACCGGCCGCTGCGGCCGGGGAGCGTCCGGGCGGTCCCCGTCCCGGTGGTCCGCGTCCCGGCGGTCCGCGCCCCAACCCGGGCATGATGCCGGGCCGCACGTCGAGCGGCGTGGGCCGTCCCGGCGAGCGTCCGGCCGGTCCCGGTGGCCGTGGCGGCCCCGGCGGTGCCGGTGGCGGTGCGCGCGGCGGTTACGCCGGTCGTCCCGGCGGCGGTGGCGGTGCGCCCGGTGGAGCCCCCGGCGGTTTCGCCGGTCGTCCCGGTGGCGGTGGCCGTCCCGGCGGCGCCGGTCGTGGCAGCACGCAGGGTGCGTTCGGCCGCGCAGGCGGTCGTCCCGTCCGCGGGCGCAAGTCGAAGCGTGCGAAGCGTCAAGAGTTCGAGCAGATGCAGGCCCCCTCGCTGGGTGGCGTGCAGGTCCCGCGCGGCAACGGCAAGACCGTCGTCCGTCTGCGGCACGGCTCGTCGCTCAACGACTTCGCCGACAAGATCGACGCCAACCCCGCCGCGCTGGTCACCGTGCTGTTCCACCTCGGTGAGATGGCCACGGCGACCCAGTCGCTGGACGAGGACACGTTCGGCACTCTCGCCGAGGAGCTCGGCTACCGCATCGAGATGGTGTCGGCCGAGGAGGAGGACCGCGAGCTGCTCGGGGCCTTCGACATCGACCTGGACGCCGAGCTCGAGGCCGAGGGCGACGACGACCTGACGGCACGACCCCCCGTGGTCACCGTCATGGGCCACGTCGACCACGGAAAGACCAAGCTCCTCGACGCGATCCGTCAGACGGACGTCGTCGCGGGCGAGGCCGGCGGGATCACGCAGCACATCGGTGCCTACCAGGTGCACACCACCCACGAGGGCATCGACCGTGCCGTCACGTTCATCGACACCCCGGGCCACGAGGCGTTCACCGCCATGCGTGCCCGTGGTGCGCAGGTGACCGACATCGCGATCCTCGTGGTCGCGGCCGACGACGGCGTGATGCCTCAGACCATCGAGGCGCTCAACCACGCCCAGGCGGCCGGTGTGCCGATCGTGGTCGCGGTGAACAAGGTGGACAAGGAGGGGGCCAACCCCGCCAAGGTCCGCCAGCAGCTCACCGAGTACAACCTGGTGGCCGAGGAGTACGGCGGCGACACGATGTTCGTCGACGTCTCCGCGAAGTCGCTCACGGGTATCGACCAGCTGCTCGAGGCGGTCCTCCTCACGGCGGACGCGGCCCTCGACCTGCGGGCGAACGCGGACAAGGACGCGCGAGGCGTTGCCATCGAGGCGAACCTCGACAAGGGCCGCGGTGCCGTTGCGACGGTGCTCGTCCAGTCCGGAACGCTGAACGTCGGCGACGCGATCGTGGCCGGTACGGCGTACGGCCGTGTCCGTGCGATGTTCGACGAGCACGGCGAGCCGGTCACGGTGGCCGGGCCGTCGCGTCCGGTGCAGGTCCTCGGCCTGACCTCGGTGCCCCGCGCCGGTGACACGTTCCTCGTGGCTCCGGACGACCGCACCGCGCGTCAGATCGGTGAGAAGCGCGAGGCGGCCGAGCGTGCCGCCCTCCTGGCCAAGCGTCGCAAGCGCATCAGCCTCGAGGACTTCACGCAGGCGCTCCAGCAGGGCAAGGTCGAGACCCTCAACCTGGTCCTCAAGGGCGACGTGTCGGGTGCCGTCGAGGCGCTCGAGGACGCGCTGCTCAAGATCGACGTGGGCGACGAGGTCGAGCTGCGCGTCATCCACCGTGGTGTGGGTGCCATCACGCAGAACGACGTCAACCTGGCGACCGTCGACTCGGCGATCATCATCGGGTTCAACGTCAAGTACGCGGAGCGCGTCGAGGAGCTGGCGGACCGCGAGGGCGTCGACGTGCGCTTCTACTCGGTCATCTACCAGGCGATCGACGACGTCGAGGCGGCCCTCAAGGGCATGCTCAAGCCGGAGTACGAGGAGGTGCAGCTCGGTACCGCCGAGGTGCGCGAGGTCTTCCGGTCCTCGAAGTTCGGCAACATCGCCGGGTCGATCGTCCGGTCGGGTCTCATCCGACGGAACACGAAGGCGCGCGTCACCCGTGGCGGCAAGGTCATCGGCGACAACCTGTCGATCGAGTCGCTCAAGCGGTTCAAGGACGACGCCACCGAGGTCCGCGAGGGCTTCGAGTGCGGTATCGGCCTCGGATCGTTCAACGACGTCGAGACCGGCGACATCATCGAGACCTGGGAGATGCGCGAGAAGCCTCGCGCCTGACCCCAGTGATCACCGACCGCAGGGCGGGCGAGGCGGAACCCGTCCTCGCCCGCCCTGCGGTCTCTCACCCCCCGAAAGGAACGTCCGATGGCGGACACCGCCCGCGCCCGCAAGCTCAGCGAGCGCATCCAGCAGGTCGTCGCGCAGATGCTCGACACCCGGATCAAGGACCCGCGGCTGGGCTTCGTCACGGTCACCGACGTGCGCGTCACGGGTGACCTCCAGCACGCCGACGTGTTCTACACGGTGCTGGGAGACGACGCCGCACGCACCGACACCGCCGCCGCGCTGGAGAGCGCGAAGGGCGTCATCCGCTCCGAGGTGGGCAAGCAGACCGGGATCCGGCTGACGCCGTCCCTGGACTTCCACCTGGACGCGCTGCCGGACACGTCCGCGCAGCTGGATGCCGCGCTGCTCGAGGCGGCCCGTCGCGACCGCGAGGTCGCGGCGCTCGCCGCGCAGGCCAGCTTCGCGGGAGACGCGGACCCGTACAAGAAGGCCGACGACGAGGCCGACGAGGACTGAGCACGACACGACGACGCCCCCGGGGACTCCCCGGGGGCGCTGTCATGTGCTCAGGGTGCTCAGGGGGTGACGCGACCGGTGCTGCGCGGCATCCCGACCAGCACCAGGACGGCACTGAGCGCGACGACGACGGCGGCGACCAGTGCGGCCGGCTGCAGGCCCGCGGCGTACCCGTCGGGAGTCAGCGTGCCCTCCGACGCGGTGAACACGGCGACGAGCGCCGCGACGCCGAGCGCACCGCCGATCTCCCGGATCGTGGAGTTCACCGAGCTGGCTGTCCCGTGGTCGTCGGGGGCCATGTCGAACAGGACGGCGGTGGCGCTCGGGGCGAAGGTCAGACCCATGCCGACGCCGGTCAGCACGAGCCCGGGCACCAGGTCGGTGTAGACGAGCCCGTCGGTGGTGACGAGCAGACCCTGCCACGCCAGGCCGGCGGCCTGCAGGATCAGCCCGCCCGCCAGCAGCGGGCGCACGCCGATCCGGGGCGCCAGCAGGCCGGCGAGCGGGGCGAAGACCATGGGTGCCGCCGTCCACGGCAGGGTGCGGAGCCCGGCCTCCAGGGGCGTGAACCCCATGCCGATCTGCAGGTACTGGGCCAGGAGGAAGACGAGGCCGAACACCCCGAAGGAGAACGCCAGCCCGCTGCCGTTCGCCACGGCGAACGAGCGCACGCGGAACAGGCGCAGGGGGACCAGGGGGTGCTGCGCGCGCGACTCGCGCACGAGGAACCCCCCGAGCAGGAGGAGGGCGGCGACGAGCCCGCCGATGACGCGGGCGGAGCCCCAGCCGTCGTCGTTGCCGCGGATGATCGCCCAGACGAGCGCCAGGATGCCGGTGCCGGCAAGGGCGACGCCGGGAAGGTCGAGCGGCTGGCGGCGGCCGTGGGACTCGGGCAGGGCCCACAGCGCGAGCGGGATGCCGACGACGGCGACCGGGACGTTGATCCAGAAGATCGCCTCCCACGAGATGCCCTCGGTCACGGCACCGCCGATGACGGGGCCCAGGGCGACGCCCAGGCCGGACACGCCGCCCCAGACTCCGATGGCCATCGCGCGCCGTGCCGCGGGGACCGCCCCCGCGAGCAGTGTCAGGGACAGCGGCATGATCGCCGCCGCGCCTGCGCCCTGGACCGCGCGGGCGGCGATGAGCAGCTCGGCTGTCGTGGCCAGGGCCGACGCGACCGATGCGAGGGCGAACACGACGATGCCGGCGATGAACACCCGGCGGCGGCCCCACCGGTCGCCCAGGGTGGCGGCGGCGATCATCAGCGTGGCGAAGCTCAGCGTGTAGGCGTTGACCATCCACTGCAGCTGCTCGAGCGACGCCGAGAGCTCGGTGCGCAGGACCGGCAGGGCGGTCGTCATGACGAGGTTGTCGAGGGTCGCCATGAACATGGGGACGGACGCGGCCACCAGGGCGACGGCCGTCCCGCGGCGGCGGACGGCCGAGGGTGCGGCAGGCGCCCGGGGCGGCGCCGGCATCGTGACGGTCACGGGATCTCCTAAGGCATTGATTGATTACTAACAAGTCGGAACCATAGGCATCGGCTGATAACATGTCAACCATGTCTCTCGACCAGAGCACGGAGCGGCCGGCGAAGAAGCCGACCCAGCGCATGTCAGGCGTCCAGCGCCGCGAGGAGATCCTGCTCGCGGCGCGCGCGGTGTTCGCCGAGCGTGGGTACGCGGCGAGCACGGACGAGGTGGCCCGCGCCGCGGGGGTCTCCCAGCCCTACGTGGTGCGCATGTTCGGCACCAAGCGGGAGCTGTTCCTCGAGGCGTACAAGGTGGCCAGCGCGCAGATCGTGGCCGCTCTCGCGGCCGTCCCCGCAGGTCCCGACGCCGCGCGGCGGATGGGCGACGCGTACATCGGCCTGCTCGAGGACCGCGACCTCCTGCGGCTGGTCATGCACGGCTTCACCGCCGGAGCCGACGAGCAGGTCGGTCGTGTGGCCCGGCACACGCTGGGGGAGGCGTTCCGCCTGTTCCTGGAGCGCTCGGGCGCCGACGACCAGGCCGCCCGGACCTTCGTCGCGCAGGGCATGCTGATCAACGTGCTCCTCGCCGTCGACGCGCTGGCCCACCGCGGCGAGGACGCCGGCCTGGACGCCCTGGTCAAGTGCGTGCAGGACGACATCGACGGGCGGGCCAGCGCGTGACGCACGGCTCGACCGACCGACCGCAGGGCCCACGACGGCCGACGGCGGCCGACGGTGTCGTCGTCGTCGACAAGCCGGCCGGTTGGACCAGTCACGACGTCGTCGCGCGCATGCGACGCCTCGCGAGCACCCGCAAGGTCGGGCACGCCGGGACGCTCGACCCCATGGCGACGGGGGTGCTCGTGCTCGGCATCGGCCGGGCGACCCGCCTGCTGACGTACATCGTGGGCGCCGACAAGGAGTACACCGCGACGATCCGGCTCGGCGTCGTGACGACGACGGACGACGCCGAGGGGGAGACCCTCGCGACGGTCGACGCGTCCGGCGTGACGCGCGCCCAGGTCGAGGCCGGAGCCGCTGTGCTGACCGGCGCGATCCAGCAGGTGCCCAGCGCCGTGTCGGCCATCAAGGTGGACGGGCAGCGCGCCTACGCACGGGTGCGCGCGGGGGAGGACGTCGAGCTCGCCGCGCGCCCGGTGACGGTCAGCCGGTTCGACGTGCACGACGTGCGCTCGGGGCGGACGCAGGACGGGTCACCCGTGCTCGACGTCGACGTCACCGTCGTGGTCTCGTCGGGGACGTACGTCCGCGCGCTGGCCCGTGACCTGGGCGCCGCCCTGGGGGTCGGGGGGCACCTGACGGCGCTGCGCCGGACGCGGGTGGGCGGGTACGGGCTCGACGTGGCCAGGTCGCTGGACGACCTCGGCGCCCTGCCGGTGGACGCGCCGATCGACGTCGTTTCCCTGGCCGACTCCGCGCGCGCGACGTTCCCCGTCCGGGACCTCACCGCCGACGAGGCACGCGCCCTGTCCTACGGGCAGGCCATCGACGTGCTCGACGGTGCGCCGCGGGACACCGTGGCGGGGATCGACCCGTCCGGCCGCCTGGTGGCCCTCCTCGAGGAGCGCGGCGGCAGGATCCGCCCGGCGCTCGTGTTCGCGCCCGCCTGAGGCCGCCTGGCCGTTCGGCGGCTGACCGAATCGTTTCGAGGCCCTTCCGGTATGTCCGGATCCTGCCCTACCCTGCGGGGAGCGTCACGGCGCTCCCACAGGGTTGTGGGAGCGCTCCTACTCTAGGGAGACATCGTGGTTTCTCGCACCATGCGGCGCACTGGCGCCGCGCTCGCCACCGCACTCGCCCTCGCGGTCGCCGGCGTCGCCCCCGCGATCGCCGACGTGCCGGTGGAGTCGTTCGAGGACGGGCCGGGCGCGTGGGTCGCCTACGGCCACGCCGGGGAGATCGACACCAGCGACGGTCGGCTGTGCGTCGACGTGCCGGCCGGCTCGGCGCAGTACGGGGTCGGCGTCGTGCTCAACGGCGTGGCGGTCGAGGAGGGCTCGACGTACACGCTCGCGTTCTCCGCCTCCGCCAGCACCGACGTCACCGTCCGCGCACTGGTGGGCCAGAACGGCGCGCCCTACGGCACCGTGCTCGACACGAGCCCCGCGCTGACCTCCGAGACGACCGAGTACTCGTACGAGTTCACCGCGAGCGCGACCTACCCCGCGACCGCCGCACCCGACGACCCGGAGGGCCAGATCGCGTTCCAGCTCGGCGGGTTCAGCCCGGACGCCTGGACGTTCTGCATGGACGACGTGTCGCTGTCGTCCGACGTCGAGCTGCTGCCGCACACGTCCTTCGCCGAGTCGCTCGGTCCGTGGGGGCTGTACGGCGGCTCCGACCCGGTGTTCGCCGGCGGGAGCGTCTGCACGTCGCTGCCCGGCGGCCAGAGCAACCCGTGGGACGCCGGCCTCGCGTTCACCGGTCTGCCCATCGAGGAGGGCCAGAACTACGTCCTGACGTTCACGGCGAGCGCGACCCCGTCGACGCCGGTGCGGGTCATCGTCGGAGAGGGCGGCGGTGCCTACCGCACCACCTTCGAGCAGTCGTCGGTGCCGCTGACGGACGAGCTCACCACGTACACGTATCCGTTCACGGCGAACCTCACGTTCCCCGCCGACGGGGCCGCGCCCGGCCAGGTGGCGTTCCACCTGGGCAAGTCGACCGCGTACGACTTCTGCATCTCGGACGTGTCGCTGCGGACGACGGCGAGCCCGCCGCCGCCGTACGAGCCCGAGACCGGGCCGAGGGTCCGGGTCAACCAGGTGGGTTACGTCCCGGACGGCCCCAAGCGCGCGACGCTCGTGACCGACGCCACCGAGGCGGTTCCGTGGGAGCTGCACGACGCGGCCGACGCGGTGGTCGCGACGGGGTCCTCCGCCCCGGCCGGCACCGACGCCTCGACCGCGCTCGGCGTCCACGTCATCGACTTCTCCGACGTGACCACGCCCGGCACCGGCTACACCCTCGTGGCGGACGGCGAGACCAGCCACCCGTTCGACATCGACGCGGACCTGTACCAGCAGCTGCGCCAGGACTCGCTGGACTACTTCTACCTCGCCCGCTCCGGGACCCCGATCGACGGTGCGATCGTGGGGGAGGAGTACGCCCGGGAGCCCGGGCACGTGGGCGTCGCACCCAACCAGGGCGACACCGCGGTGCCCTGCATCGGCCCGCGCGACTACTACGACGGCTGGACGTGCGACTACACGCTGGACGTCTCCGGCGGGTGGTACGACGCCGGCGACCACGGCAAGTACGTGGTGAACGGCGGCATCTCCGTCGCCCAGCTGCTCGGCACGTACGAGCGGACGCTCACGGCCCCATCGGCCACCGACGGCGCGCTCGGCGACAACACGCTCGACCTGCCGGAGCACGGCAACGACGTCCCCGACGTGCTGGACGAGGCGCGCTGGGAGCTGGAGTGGATGCAGAAGATGATCGCGCCGTCCGGGCAGTACGCCGGCATGGTGCACCACAAGATCCACGACGAGGGCTGGACGGGCCTGCCGCTCCTGCCCGCGGACGACCCGCAGGTCCGCTCGCTGGCGCGTCCGTCCACCGCGGCGACCCTCAACGTGGCGGCTGTCGCGGCCCAGGGGGCGCGCCTGTTCCGCGAGTACGACCCGGCGTTCGCCGACTCGCTGCTGGCGACGGCGCGCTCCACCTGGGCCGCCGCGCTCGAGCACCCCGACGTGTACGCCCCCGCGGCCGCGGGCGCCGACGGCGGTGGGGCGTACGACGACAGCAATGTGGCCGACGAGTTCTACTGGGCGGCGGCGGAGCTGTTCCTGACCACCGGTGAGGACGCGTTCGAGCAGTACGTCCTGGCCAGCCCGCAGCACACCGCGGACGTCTTCACGCCCGACGGGTTCAGCTGGGGCAGCGTCGCGGCGCTCGGCAGGCTTGACCTGGCCACCGTGCCGAACGACCTGCCCGGGCTCGACGAGGTCAAGGCCTCCGTCGTGGCGGGCGCCGACGAGTACGTGGCCAGCCAGGCGGAGCACGCGTTCGGCTCGGTGTACTCACCGACCGGCGGACAGTACGCCTGGGGCTCGAACTCCGCCGTGGCCAACAACCTGGTCGTGATCGGTGTCGCCTACGACCTGACCGGTGACCCGGTGTACAGCCGGTCCGTGCTCGAGGGCATGGACTACCTGCTCGGCCGCAACGGGCTCAACCAGTCCTACGTGACGGGCTGGGGCGAGGTGGCGTCGCACCGGCAGCACAGCCGGTGGTTCGCGAACTCGCTCGACCCCGGCCTGCCGGAACCTCCTCGCGGCTCGCTGGCGGGCGGCCCCAACTCGCAGTCCGGCACCTGGGACCCCACCATGCAGGCGGCGTTCACGCAGGGCTGCGCACCCGCGATGTGCTACCTCGACAACATCCAGTCGTGGGCGTCCAACGAGATCACCATCAACTGGAACTCCGCGCTCTCCTGGGTCGCGTCCTTCGTGGCCGACCAGGGCTCCGGGGCTCCGGCACAGGTGGCGCCCACGATCACGCAGCAGCCCGCGTCCGTGACCGCGGCGCTCGGCTCGACGGTCTCGTTCACCGCCGCGGCCACCGGCACGCCGGAACCCACGGTCCAGTGGCAGATCCAGCAGGCGGGTCCGTGGGTCGACGTCGTCGGCGCGACGAGCACGACGTTGGAGGTCGTGGTCCGGGCCGGTGCGCAGTACCGGGCCGTCTTCACCAACGAGGCCGGTTCTGCGACCACCGAGACGGCGCAGCTGACCGTCGCGCAGTCCGCGCCCGTCGTGACGAAGCACCCGGCTCCCGTCCGGGCGAAGCTGGGGACGTCCGTGACGTTCTCCGCGGCCGCGACGGGCTACCCGGCGCCGACCGTGCGGTGGCAGGTGCGCTGGTTCGGCAGCCCGTGGGTGACCGTGCCCGGCGCGACGAGCAGCACGCTCACGTTCCGGGCCACCCTGCTCGGCATCGGCACCGAGTACCGGGCGGTCTACACCAACGCCGCCGGCAGCACGGCGACCAACCCGGCGCGGCTCACGCTCGGGTTGCGCGGAGGCCACTGGATCACCTCCTAGCGCCCGCGGTGCCGCCCGGGGCGCGCCTCGATGGCGTGCTCCGGGCGGCCGGGGTGGCAGGCTTGTCCGTCGAGCCCTCGATCGCACGCGGGGCACCGACGACGAGGAGCAGGTGTGCAGGTCTGGAGGGAGCTGTCCGACGTGCCGGCGGACTTCGGTCCGTCCGTGGTGACGATCGGCAACTTCGACGGGGTCCACCGGGGTCACGTGAGCGTCCTGCGCCGCATGTGCACCGATGCGGCGGCGGTCGGGGCCCGGGCGGTCGCCGTGACCTTCAGCCCGCACCCGCAGCAGGTGCACCGGCCCGAGACGGCTCCGCCGCTGCTCACCGGAGACGTGGACCGCCTGGAGCTGCTGGAGCAGACCGGGCTCGATGCGGTGCTGCTCCTGGAGTACTCGCTGGAGTTCGCCCGTCAGACTCCCGAGGAGTTCGTCCGCCGTTACCTCGTCGACGGGCTGCGCGCGCGCACGGTCGTGGTCGGGCGCGACGTGCGGTTCGGCTGGAACAACTCCGGCGACCTGTCGACCATGGTCGAGCTGGGCCGCGAGCACGGGTTCGACGTCGAGGTCATCGACGACGTCACCCCGGCCGCGTCCGCCGACCCGGGCAGCGCCGAGGACCGCGCCGCGGACCCCTTGCGGCGGCGCTGGTCGTCGACGTGGGTGCGGGAGCTGCTCGACGCGGGCGACGTCGTCCAGGCCGCGCGCGTCCTGGGGCGGCCGCACCGGGTGCGCGGCACGGTCGTGCACGGCGACGCCCGCGGTCGTGAGCTCGGCTTCCCCACGGCCAACCTGGGACCGGACGCGACCGGCATGGTTCCCGCGGACGGTGTCTACGCCGGCTGGCTGCGCCGCACGTCGGCCGCCGCGGACGACCCCGATCGCGTGCTGCCTGCCGCGATCTCCATCGGCACCAACCCGACGTTCGACGGCGTCGAGCGGCGCGTCGAGGCCTACGTGCTGGACCGCACCGACCTGGACCTCTACGGGCAGGTCGTGGTCCTCGAGCTGGTGGAGCGGCTGCGCCCGACGCTGCGGTTCGACTCGATCGACGACCTGGTCGAGCGCATGCACGAGGACGTCGAGCGCACGCGCGAGGTCCTGCGCGGCTGATCAGTCCGTCGGCGGTGCGTCTTCCTCGCCGCACGCCCACGGCAGCATGGAGACCAGCAGGTTCACGGCGTCCTCGGACCAGTCCCGCCCCCGGGGCGGCTCGCCGAAGAAGGACACGCGCGTGACGAAGCCGGTGCAGACCCAGACCGCCACCGCCTGGCCCTCCTCGACCAGGTAGCCGCGACCCGGGGCGTCGGCATCGATGCGGCGCCCGTCGCTGGAGGCCTCGAGCGTCTCGACGATCTCCTCCTCGGTGCTCCCGTACCCGGAGTTCAGCACCGTCTGCTGGGCCACGAGGATCGTCGAGTCGCCCGCCTGTGCCGCGCAGTCGAACCCGTCGTCGCGCCAGCCGAGCGACCCCTGGCCCGAGTCCTCGTCCAGCTCGGCGCCACCGAGCGCGAGGTCGATGCTGTCCCGCGGCACCCCCGAGCACAGCCACGGCGACCCCGCGGTCCGCGGGACCGGTTCCGGGTCGGCTGTGCAGCCAGTCGCGACGAGCGCGCCGAGCAGCGTGCCCGCCAGCACCAGCCGCCGGCAGCGCCTCACTTCTTGCCGCCGTTCGCCGCGCCCTCGGCGAACGAGCCGTCGAGGTCGTTCAGCACCGCCTTGACGTCGTCGGGCAGGTTGCCGCCGTCGAGCCACGCCTGCATCGACGCGCGCGCGGCTGGGTCGCTCTGCACGGCGCTCTCCGAGAAGCCCGTGCGGATGATGCCCGCCCGCTGCAGCGCCAGCGCGACCTCGACGCGGACGTCCTCGCGTGCGTTCCACTGCAGGTCCTCGTCGTCGCGCACCTGGTTGTCCTGGCCGTCGCTCCAGCCCTTCTCGAGGCTGTTCGAGCCGCCCGCTGTGAGGACCCCTTCCACCAGGAAGGTGAGCGCGCCGCCGTAGACGGGCACGATCCCGACGGCGTTGGCCGCCCCGGTCATGTACGCCTTCGCGTGGTCGTCGGCGTGCTCCGCGCGCGTCTCGAGGTGAGCACCCATCGTGGCCAGCGTGTAGGCGCGCAGCCCCGCCGCGCCTGTGACCGCGTCGCGGAACGTCGACGTGCCGTCCTGGTAGTGCTGGGCCGCCACCTGGAGTCGTGCCGCGTTGAACTCCGCCGTCCGCCGGCCGAAGTAGGTCGCCGCGTCCTTGTTCGTCAGCGTCTCCCCGAGGACGGCGTTCAGGTCGTCGACGTCGAACGCGGCCCCCGGGGGGTAGCCCTTGAGCCACGTCGCCTGCGGGTCGACCACCCCGATCCCTCGGGCACCCTTGGGGTCGGTCGGCGTGTTGACACCGGCCGCCACGCGGTCCACGTCCGCCATGTAGAGGGCGAGCAGGTGAGCGAGGCTGTCCTTGCCCTGGTCGCCGATCCGGCGCTTCTCCTCGCCCGGGTCCCGCAGCGCCAGGTGGTGCACCCCCGCCGACGTGAGCCACGCCGACTGCTCGGCCTGCCGACGCCACCGTGCCAGGGCCTCGGCGTCCTGGGGGTCGCCGGGGTAGGGCACGTGATACACCGAGCCGCCGGCATCCAGCGCCATCGCGACGGCGTTGAAGCCGTCGTGGTCCCAGGTGCGCTCCTGGAAGAAGTAGTGCGCCCGACGCTGGGCCTCCTTGCCGCCCGCGTCGGGGTTGAAGAAGTCCGCCGCCGCCGGGGGAGTACGGCCCATCGCCTCGAACAGACCGACGAAGGGGTCGTAGTGCCCGCCCTTGTCCTCGGTGCCCATCCCGAACGCCGCCAGGTCGAGGTTCCTCACGTCGCGGCCCCACAGCGCCCTGTCGCCGTGCTCCTTGGTCCACTGCTGCTCGAGTGCGTCCAGGCGGTCGCCGACGTCGAGCAGGAACTCCTTCGGGTAGGTGCCGTACCGCAGCACCTGGCTGAGGCCGACGCCGTGCCCGTCGCCGACGTGGTCGTACGCCGACTGCGCGAGCTGCGTGCCGAAGTCGTCGGGCAGGTACTGCGTCGTCCGTCCCGCCACCGCGCCGTAGGGCAGGTCGACGCCGTGCTTCTTGTCCCACGTGACGCCGGTGGCCAGCAGCTGGCCGGACGCGCGCAGGAAGCGCTGGGCGAGCACGTCGTCCTCGACGGCGGACCCGTTGGGCAGGGTGACCTTCCCCCGGTAGTCGGCGAGGGCTCGATTGACGGTGGCAGGCAGGGCGAGGAAGCCGTCGGGGCCGAGCGACATGAGCAGGCCCGTGGCCGCGGGACCGTCCCCCTGGTACTTCTCGAGCAGGGTGACGTAGCCGGCGAGCCGGTTCATCAGCTCGGGTGGCATCGGGTCGTCCTTGCCGTCGCCGTCCGCGTCCACACCGTCGACGTAGCGCTGGAGCTCGGTCCGGTTCTGCGCGAGCCGTGCGCCGAGCTGCTTGCCGAGGGCGAGCTTGACGGCGTCCGGGGTGTCCTCCCCGTCGACGCTGAACGTGACGACGCTGCCCGGCGCCGTGTGCGTGTCCCCGGAGTTCACCAGGACGGCGAGCGTGACCCGCGCGTCGAGGTCGGACGCCACGCGGGAGACCACCTCGAGGTCGGGCTTGAGCGCGTCCACCCCCGCAGAGCTGCAGTGCGCGTCCCGGGCGACCTTCTGGACACGGGCGCGCTGGGTGGTCGCCGTGCCGTGGAACGCGCGGAGCTGGGCGACCAGGCCGGTGCACGCGTCGACGTCGATCGAGACCTGGACCATCAGACCGGTCCATGTCCGACGATGAACGAGGCGCGCCAGTCGTCCTCGGGCACCTCGAGCGGCTCGCGGTGGCCGGCGGTCGAGCACGCGTCCTCGACCGCGCGGAAGCCTGCCAGGATCCGGGTGCCGGCCTCGCGCAGGTCGTCCTCCGCGTCGCGTCGCGGGGTGCTCGGCGGGCTCGTGACCCACGCGTCCTGGAGCGTGCGGAGCTGGGCGTCGAGCGGGTTGCCGCCCGACGGGCTCACGTGCCCGGTCGCGTCGGTCACCTGGTGCACCGCGGCGAGAATCGCGACGCGCAGCCGGTTGGTCGTCGGTTCCAGCATCCTGCAGCCCCCTACGGCGTCCGGCCTGTCCTGCGGTCGGTCGCGGGACAGGCTAGCGGGGGAGGCGCCCGCCCGGCGCGGGTTTTGTCCGGCCGTCGTCCCGTCAGGCCGTCCGACACGGCCTGCGGCCCCTGGTAACATGGTCGCTGCCGTATGAACGGCCGCGGAACGAGAGAGCCCGGGTGGATCTGCCCCGGCGCACCGCGCAACGAGACAACCTGGAGAACCGTGCCGCTCGAAAGTGCCGTCAAGCAGTCCATCATGACCGAACACGCCACCCACGAGGGTGACACCGGTTCGCCCGAGGTCCAGATCGCGATGCTGACGCAGCGCATCAAGGACCTCACGGAGCACCTCAAGACCCACAAGCACGACCACCACAGCCGCCGCGGCCTGCTGCTGCTCGTCGGTAAGCGTCGTCGCCTGCTGGGCTACCTCCAGAAGGTCGACATCAACCGCTACCGCAGCCTCATCGAGAAGCTCGGCCTGCGCCGATAGCGCCTCGCACCAGCCCGGACCCGCTGAAGGGTCCGGGCTGGTGTGTCGTCACGGCTCGCGCACCACCCGCACGAACAGCACCACCAGCACGAACAGCACGAACAGCACCACCAGCACGAACAGCACCACACACCGCGTCGGTCCGCTCGGTCCGGTCCTCGGTAGTGGCTTCCGGAAGACCGCACGACGGGTCCGGTGGCCTCGATCGAAGATCGCTCGCGGACGGCCGGCGCCTTCAAGAAAGAGGAGGGCACCCATGGAGGGTCCCGAGATCCAGTTCGCCGAGGCCGTGATCGACAACGGTCGCTTCGGCACCCGCACGGTCCGCTTCGAGACCGGCCGCATCGCCAAGCAGGCCGCCGGTGCCGCCGTCGCCTACCTCGACGGAGAGACGACGCTGCTCGCCGCCACGACGGCCGGCAAGCACCCCAAGGAGCAGTTCGACTTCTTCCCGCTGACGATCGACGTCGAGGAGCGGTCGTACGCGGCCGGCAAGATCCCCGGCTCGTTCTTCCGCCGTGAGGGTCGCCCCAGCACCGAGGCCATCCTCGCGTGCCGCCTGATCGACCGCCCGCTGCGCCCCCTGTTCGTCAAGGGCCTGCGCAACGAGGTCCAGGTCGTCATCACCGTGCTGTCGATCCACCCGGACGACTCGTACGACACGCTGGCCATCAACGCCGCGTCGCTCTCGACGCAGCTGTCCGGCCTGCCGTTCTCCGGCCCCGTCGCCGGTGTGCGCGTCGCGCTCGTCGACGGCCAGTGGGTGGCGTTCCCGCGCTACTCCGAGCGTGAGCGTGCGACGTTCGACATGGTCGTCGCGGGCCGTGTCGTCGGTGACGATGTCGCGATCGCCATGATCGAGGCCGAGGCGCCCGAGAAGTCCTGGAACATCATCAAGTTCGAGGGTGGCATCGCCCCCACGGAGGAGATCGTCGCCCAGGGCATCGAGGCCGCCAAGCCGTTCATCAAGGTGCTCGTCCAGGCCCAGCAGGAGCTCGCCTCGAAGGCCGCCAAGGAGACCCAGGTCTTCCCGACGTTCCCCGAGTACCAGAGCGACGCGTATGCAGCCGTCGAGGCCGCGTCGACGCAGTCGCTGAGCGACGCGCTGAGCATCGCGGACAAGCAGACCCGCGAGAACCGCCTCGACGAGATCAAGGCCGAGGTCGTCGGGCAGCTCTCCGAGCAGTTCGAGGGCCGCGAGAAGGAGCTCTCCGCCGCGTACCGCGCGGTGCAGAAGAAGCTCATCCGCCAGCGCATCCTCACGGACGGCTTCCGCATCGACGGTCGCGGCCTGCGGGACATCCGCACGCTGTCGGCCGAGGTCGAGGTCCTGCCCCGCGTGCACGGCTCGGCGATCTTCGAGCGCGGCGAGACCCAGATCCTGGGTGTCACCACGCTGAACATGCTCCGCATGGAGCAGCAGCTCGACACGCTCGCGCCGGAGACGCGCAAGCGCTACATGCACAACTACAACTTCCCGCCCTACTCGACCGGTGAGACGGGTCGTGTCGGTTCGCCGAAGCGTCGCGAGATCGGTCACGGGGCGCTCGCCGAGCGCGCGCTCATGCCGGTGCTGCCGAGCCGCGAGGAGTTCCCGTACGCCATCCGTCAGGTCTCCGAGGCGCTGAGCTCCAACGGCTCGACGTCGATGGGCTCGGTCTGCGCGTCCACCCTGTCGCTGCTCAACGCCGGTGTGCCGCTGCGCGCGCCGGTCGCGGGCATCGCCATGGGCCTGGTCTCCGACACGGTCGACGGTGAGACCCGCTACGCGGCGCTCACGGACATCCTCGGCGCCGAGGACGCGTTCGGTGACATGGACTTCAAGGTCGCCGGTACCCGCGAGTTCATCACGGCCATCCAGCTCGACACCAAGCTCGAGGGCATCCCCGCCTCGGTGCTCGGCGGCGCGCTCACGCAGGCCAAGGAGGCTCGCCTGGCGATCCTCGACGTCATCGCCGAGGCGATCGACGTGCCCGACGAGATGAGCCCGTTCGCTCCTCGCGTCATCTCGGTGCAGGTCCCGATCGACAAGATCGGCGAGGTCATCGGGCCGAAGGGCAAGATGATCAACCAGATCCAGGCCGAGACCGGAGCCGACATCTCCATCGAGGACGACGGCACGGTCTACATCGGCGCCGTCGACGGTCCGTCGGCGGAGGCCGCGCGTGCGGCGATCAACGCGATCGCCAACCCGCACATGCCCGAGATCGGGGAGCGCTTCGTCGGCACGGTCGTCAAGACCACGACGTTCGGCGCGTTCATCTCCCTGTCGCCGGGCAAGGACGGTCTGCTGCACATCTCGCAGATCCGCAAGCTCGTCGGCGGTCGCCGCGTCGAGAACGTCGAGGACGTCCTGGCCGTGGGCCAGAAGGTCCAGGTCGAGATCGGCGAGATCGACCCGCGGGGCAAGCTGTCGCTGCACGCGGTCATCGAAGAGGGCACCGAGGGTGCGGACGGGTCGGCCGACACGGCCGACGCGATCGCGACCGAGCCGGCCGAAGCCTGACGATGCCGTTGGACCTTCCGCTCGTCCGCCCGGGTCAGCCCGGGGCCGAGCAGTCCGTCGGGCAGGACGGTGACGCGATCGTGCGTCGTTCCGTCCTGCCCGGCGGGGTCCGCGTGCTCACCGAGCACATGCCGGGCCTGCGATCGGCCACCGTCGGGGCCTGGGTGGGGGTGGGCTCGCGCGACGAGTCCGACGGCCACCACGGCTCGACCCACTTCCTCGAGCACCTGCTGTTCAAGGGCACCGCGCGCCGCACCGCGATGGACATCGCGGAGGCGTTCGACGCCGTCGGCGGCGAGGCGAACGCCGCCACCGGCAAGGAGCACACCTGCTACTACGCGCGGGTGCTCGACACCGACCTGCCGATGGCGGTCGACGTCATCGCGGACATGGTCACCTCCGCGCGGCTGGACGCCGACGAGCTCGAGACCGAGCGCGGCGTGATCCTCGAAGAGCTCGCGATGAACGACGACGACCCGAGCGACGTCGTGCACGAGCAGTTCGCCGCCACCGTGCTGGGCGGCCACGCACTCGGCCGCCCGATCGGCGGCACCCCCGACACGATCCGCGCGGTTCCGCGAGAGGCCGTGTGGGAGCACTACCGCCAGCACTACCGCCCGTCGACCCTCGTCGTCACGGCCGCGGGCGGCGTCGACCACGACGTGCTGTGCGAGCAGGTCGCCGAGGCGCTGACCACGGGTGGCTGGCCCCTCGACGACGGCGCCGAGCCCCGCAGCCGTCGGTTGCTGACGGACGTCGCGGTCCAGGCCGGGCAGGACGGCATCCCCGCGCAGGGGGTGGAGCGGACCATCCGACGGCAGACCGAGCAGGCCAACGTCATCATCGGCGGCACGTCGCTGACCGCCACCGACCCCCGGCGGTTCACGCTGTCGGTCCTCAACGCGGTCCTGGGTGGCGGCATGTCGTCGCGGCTGTTCCAGGAGATCCGCGAGCGGCGCGGGCTGGCGTACTCCACGTACTCCTTCGCGTCCGTGCACGCCGACACGGGTGTCTTCGGGCTCTACGCGGGCTGCACGCCCGGCAAGGTCGACGAGGTCGTGGCCCTGATGGTCGCGGAGTGGGAGCGGATGGCCGACGCGCCGATCACGGCCGCCGAGCTCGAGCGGTCCAAGGGTCAGCTGGCCGGTGGCCTGGTGCTCGGCATGGAGGACTCCGGCTCACGGATGAGCAGGCTGGGCAAGTCGGAGCTGGTGCACGGGTCGCTGCTGAGCATCGACGAGTCGCTGGACCGGATCCGCACGGTCTCCGCGGCGGACGTGCAGGACCTCGCCGCGGAGCTCGCGTCACGTCCCCGCTCGGTGGTCCGCGTCGGCCCCTTCGGGGACTGAGCGACACACCGTCCGGCCCCGACGTCGTGGCGCGACCGCGCCGGCGCGCACCCGTCTCGGGCCGGCGGTGTGCGTTGGGGGGTGGCGCCGACGAGGTGACCGCGCCGCGCAGGTAGGTGCGTGCCTCCGGCGGAGCATGCGAAGCGTTTCGAATCGCTGTCACCGTGTACGCGCGGGCGCGGACCGCCTAGCGTCTCTCTGGTACCGATTGTGAGCGTTAACATCACCTCGACGGAGAGGTCCCGGCATGAACGAGGAGCTCGGACGACCGGAGTCGAACCGCTCGAGCGCGTGGCTCTCGCGCCGTCTCGTCCTGCAGCTGGCGGGCGTGGCGGGTCTGGCCGCCGCGGCCGGACCCCACCTCGGACCGATCGCCCGGTCGTACGCCGCGGAGCTGGGCCTGGCTCGCGCCGAGCTCGGTACCCGCGCCCGGCCCTTCGAGCTCGGGCAGGTGCGCCTGGCCGCGAGCCGCTGGACCCAGAACCAGGACCGCACGCTCGCGTACCTGCGCAGCGTCGACGTGGACCGCCTGCTGTACAACTTCCGCGCCAACCACCGGCTCTCGACCCAGAACGCCCAGCCGCTCGGCGGCTGGGAGGCTCCCACCTTCCCGTTCCGCAGCCACAGCCAGGGCCACTTCCTCACCGCCTGGGCCCAGGCGTGGGCCGTCCTCGGCGACACCACGTGCCGCGACAAGGCTGCGGCGATGGTGACCGAGCTCGCCAGGTGCCAGGCCAACAACGGCGCGGCGGGGTTCGCCGCGGGGTACCTGTCCGGCTTCCCGGAGTCCGAGTTCTCCGTCGTCGAGACGGGGACCGGTAACGGCAACGTCCCGTACTACGCGATCCACAAGACGCTCGCGGGGCTGCTCGACGTGTGGCGGCTCCTGGGCAGCACGCAGGCGCGCGACGTGCTGCTGCGGTTCGCCGCCTGGGTCGACGCCCGCACGGCCCGGCTGTCGCAGGCGCAGATGCAGACCTGCCTCCGGGTCGAGTTCGGGGGCATGAACGCGGTCCTCGCCGACCTCTACCTCATGACCGACGACCGGCGCTGGCTCACCGTGGCGCAGCGCTTCGACCACGCCTCGGTGTTCGACCCCCTCGCCGCGAACCGGGACCAGCTGAACGGGCTGCACGCCAACACGCAGGTGCCCAAGTGGGTCGGTGCCGCGCGGGAGTACAAGTCCACCGGGACGACCCGCTACCGGGACATCGCCCGCAACGCGTGGGCCATCACGGTGGGCGCTCACACGTACGCCATCGGCGGCAACAGCGAGGCCGAGCACTTCCGGCCCGCCGGCGCGATCTCCACGTACCTCGACGTCGACACGTGCGAGCAGTGCAACACGTACAACATGCTCAAGCTGACCCGCGAGCTGTGGTCGCTCGAGCCCGACGACCCGCGCTACTTCGACTTCTACGAGCGGGCGCTGCTCAACCACCTGCTCGGCGCGCAGAACCCGTCCGACCCTCTCGGCGGCTTCTCGTACTTCACCCCGCTGCGTCCGGGTGGTCGCCGAGGCGTGTCCGCCGGTCCTGCCTGGGGCGGGGGCACGTTCTCCACGCCGTACACGACGTTCTGGTGCTGCCAGGGCACCGGGATCGAGACGAGCACGAAGCTCATGGACTCGATCTACTTCTCCGAGGGCACCACCCTCACGGTCAACCTGTTCATGCCCTCGACGCTCTCCTGGACGGCACGCGACCTGACGGTCACCCAGGCCACGACCTACCCCGTGGGCGACAGCACCACCCTCACGATCGGCGGGCGGCCGTCGGGTTCCTGGACGGTCCGGGTACGCGTCCCCGCCTGGGCCGCCGGCGCCTCGCTGACGCTGAACGGAGCGCCCCTGGGTGTCGCGGCCGCCCCCGGCACGTACGCGGCGGTGACCCGTACCTGGGCGGCCGGCGACGCGCTCACGGTCCGACTGCCGATGAGCGTGCGCGTCGAGGCGACGAACGACGACCCCGGCACCGGTGCCGTGTTCTACGGGCCGGTCGTCCTCTCGGGTGACTACGGCGACCGGACGTTGTCGGGACCGCCGGCGCTCGACGTCGCGTCCGTCACCCGCACCGGCACCTCGTCGCTCGCGTTCAGCGCCCGGGCCGACGGGCAGGACGTCCGGCTCGGCCCGTTCTACGAGGCGCACGGTCACAACTACACCGTCTACTGGCGCACCGGCGGGCAGGCCGGTGGTGCCGCGGGGTCGTCGGGGCCCTACCGGCTGGTCAACGTCGGCAGCGGCCTCGTCCTCGGCGTCGCCGGCATGTCCACGGCCGACGGGGGCCTGGCGCTGCAGTGGGCCGACAACGGGAGCGCCGACCACGACTGGGTGCTCGTGCCCGATGGTGACGCGCTCAAGCTCCGCAACGTGCACAGCGGCAAGGTGCTCGGCGTGGAGAACATGTCGACGACGGACGGTGCGCGGGTCCTGCAGTGGGGCGACACGGGCACGGCGGACCACCGCTGGGTGCTGGTGGACGCCGGTGACGGGACCCACCGCGTGCGCAACGTGCACACGTCGCGCGCGCTGGGCCTGCAGGGCAACGCGACCGCGCAGGGCGCGCAGGCTGTCATGTCGGGCGACGACGGGAGCGTCGACAACCGCTGGCGCGTCGTGCCCACGGGGGCGCGGCGCCTGCAGAACCGCAACAGCGGCCTCGTGCTGGGGGTGTCCGGCATGTCGACCGCCGACGGCGCGCTCGTCGTGCAGTGGGTCGACACCGGCACGGCGGACCACCGGTGGACGGCGACGCTCGGCAGCGACGGGCTGCGCCTGCGCAACCAGCACACCGGCAAGGTGCTGGCCGTCGACGGCACCGGCAACGGCGGCCGGGCGATCTCGACCACGGACACGGGCGCCGCGAGCCAGCGGTGGCGGCTGCGGTACGGGGCCGACGGCTACTTCCGGCTGCAGAGCGCGACGGGCCGCGTGCTGGGTGTGGACAGCATGTCGACCACGCAGGGCGCGCAGGCGCTCGTGTGGGACGACAGCGGGACGGCCGACCACCTCTGGCGGTTCGTCTGAGACACCGGGGTCGTGACCGGCAGCCCGCACAGGGCAGCCGCCGTGCGCGATGATGGGGCATGGCCCCCGACCAGGTCGTCTACCACCGGTACCCGCCGCCTCCGGGCGCGCACGGGATCGTCGATCACCTCTGGGTGGTCCGGCTGCCCGAAGGCGCCGTCGAGCGCGAGGTGCTGCTCCCGGACGGGCACGGGCTCGTGACCGTGGCCGTCGGCACCCCGGGGGAGCGGATCGACCCGCTGACGCTGGAGCGCACCCCCGACGGCAGCGCGGTGCGCGGCCTGGCGGACCGGGCCGTGGTCCGGGAGCAGCGCGGGCCCGCGGTCCGGCTCGGTGCCCAGCTGGACCCCGTGGCGCTCGCGCGGATGGGCGTGCACGCGGCTGCGCACGAGCCTGTCGCGCTGACGACGGTGCTCGGCGACGGGGTCGAGGAGGACTGCGCCAGCGCGCTCGGGCAGGGTCGCGACGCCGACGCCGCGTACGTCCTCGGCTCGGCACTGGCCGCGCGTGCCGTGCCGCCGCCGGTCGGTTCACCGCTGGAAGCGCTGGCGCCGGTGCTGCGCAGCGTGATCGAGCAGCGCGGGCTCGTGCGGGCCGCCGACCTGGCGCGCCAGGCTGACCTGTCGGTGGCGGTGCTGCACCGCGAGGTCGTCGAGACCCTCGGCGTCACCCCCGCGGCGTTCCTCGCAGCGGTGCGCTTCTCGGCGTTCGTCCGCGACGCCGTCGGGCCGGGTCCCGTGCGCCCCGGTGACGTCCTCGCGGCGCTGCGGTGGTACCTGCGCGCCGGCTACCCGCCGCGGGAGGTCGAGCGGTTCACCGGCCTCGGGCACGTGGAGCTGCGACGGCTCGAGGCGGGCCTCGCCGCGGCGCTGGGGGTCGCGGCCTGAGGTTAGGGTTCACCTCGTGAGCGAGCGCATCAGGGTGGCCGTGCTGGGTGCGGCCGGCCGCATGGGATCGACCGTCGTGCGCGCCGTCGAGGAGGCGCCGGACCTGGAGCTCGTGGCCGCGCTCGACGCGGACGAGGACCTGACGGCGGTCGTGCGGGCGGGGGCGCAGGTCGCCGTCGACTTCACCGTCCCGTCGGCCACCGAGGGGAACGTGCACGCGCTGGTCGACGCAGGCGTGCACCTGGTCGTCGGCACCACCGGGTGGGACGACGACTCCCTGGCGCGCGTGCGGGACCACCTCGTCGACCGCCCCGGCGTGGGCGTGGTCGTCGCGCCGAACTTCGCCCTCGGTGCCGTGCTGGCCATGGCGTTCGCCGCCCGCGCCGCCCGCTGGTTCGAGTCGGTGGAGGTGATCGAGCTGCATCACCCCGCCAAGGTGGACGCGCCGTCCGGGACAGCCCGCCACACGGCCTCGGCGATCGCGGCCGCGCGTGCCGCGGCAGGGGTCGGCCCCGGTCCGGACGCGACCAGCCAGTCGCTGGACGGCGCGCGGGGAGCGGACGTCGACGGCGTGCGGGTGCACTCGGTGCGACTGCGCGGCCTCGTCGCCCACGAGGAGATCCTGCTGGGCAACGCCGGCGAGCAGCTGACCATCCGGCACGACTCGTTCGACCGGGTCAGCTTCATGCCCGGCGTCCTGCTGGCCGTCCGCCGGGTCGGGGCACGTCCCGGCCTCACCGTCGGCCTCGAGCACCTGCTCGACCTGGCGTGACCATGGCGACGTCGTCGAAGCGTGTGCGCTGGACCTCCCTGGCCGGTGCCGTGGCGCTCACCGGCCTGCTGGCCCTCTACGTGGGGGTCGTCGCCATCCGGGCGACCGCACTCGTGCGGACGGGGGAGCCCGTGGGGGTCGGCCTCGGGATCGCGCTCTGGATCCTGCCGCCGCTGGTGATCTGGCTGGTCGCACGCGAGTGGCTGCTGGCCGTCGACGTGCAGCGGATGGCCGACGAGCTGGCCGCGGCCGACGAGCTGCCCGTCGACGACCTGCCGCGCTCGCCCGGCGGGCGGATCGACCGGGCGGCCGCCCGCGCCGCCTTCGAGCCGGCCCGCGAGCTCGCGGAGGCGGCGCCCGACGACTGGCGGTCCTGGTACCACCTGGCGTTCGCGTACGACGCGGCGGGGGACCGGCGGCGCGCCCGCGAGTCGCTGCGCACCGCCAGCCGGCTGCACCGCTCCTAGATCGACGCGGACCAGCGGTGCTCGGTCACCGTGCGGGTCGACCCGTCGGGCATCCGGCCGGAGATCAGCTCGCGCACCACGTCGTCGGGACCGAGGCCCGCGGACGACAGGAACTGCGCCCGGGCGTCGTCGCCGTCGAGCACCCACGTGTGCACCTGGTCGGCGCCGTCCTCGCGCAGGGTGTCGACCGCGGCGGCCAGCAGGCGTGAGCCGTGCCCCACGCGCTGCTGGGCGGGTTCCACCTCCAGGGCCAGGATCGCCCCGCCCGGGGCGTCGAACGGTCGGTCCTCGGGCGCCGGGACGGGCGCGACGGAGACGACCCCGACGACGGTGGGCCCGTCGCACGCCACCAGCACGCGGAAGCCGGCACCCGGGGGCGTGACGACGGCGGCCGCCCACTGCGCCTGGACCGCGGCCTGGTCGAGCAGGTCGAGGGCGCCCTCGCCGAGCACCTCGCCGTGCGAGGCACGCCACGCGGCGATCTGGATGCGGGCGATCGCCTCCTCGTCGCCGGGGACCGCGGGGCGCACGGAGACGTCGGCGTTGTCGGTGAACAAGGGCATCAGAGGACTCCCACCGGTTCGGGCTGCTCGTCGGCCACGACCGCCTTGGCGGGGTGCTTGGCGGAGATCCGATCGATCCAGGCCAGCGCCATGGCGGACCCGATGAACGCGAGGTGGATGACCGTCTGCCAGAGCAGCGTGTCGAACCCGGTGTCCTTGGACAGGATCTTCTCGGCGTCGATGAAGCTCTTGAGCAGGTGGATCGAGGAGATGCCGATGATCGACATCGCGAGCTTGGTCTTCAGGACGTTCGCGTTGACGTGCGACAGCCACTCGGGCTGGTCGGGGTGGTCGTCGAGCTTGATCCGGGACACGAAGGTCTCGTAGCCGCCGACGATGACCATGATCAGCAGGTTCGCGATCATCACCACGTCCACGAGGCCGAGGACGGCGAGCATGATGTCCGCCTCGCTCAGCCCGTGGCCCATGAACACCTCGTGGAAGATGTGCCACAGCTCGAGCATGAACTGCCAGACGTAGATCGCCTGGGCGACGATCAACCCGAGGTACAGGGGTACCTGGAGCCAGCGGGAGAAGAAGATGAGCGAGCCGAGCTGGTTGCCACGGGTCGTAGGAGCGGCCACGGGGTCCTTCCGGGAAGAGTCGGGGCCCGTCGCGTGCGATCGCGGCAGGGACGGGGGTGTGCGGACGTCCAACGGCTCAGACCGCCGGAACGTGCCCATGATCTCAGGGCATTCCGAGTGCGCGGAGCACGGCGGCAGTGACGGCCGCGAGCAGGACGACGACGATGAAGGGCGCGCGCATGGCCAGCGCGACCCCGGCGACCACGAGGGCGGGCAGCCGCGCGTCGACGACCAGGTCCGTGCCGCTCGTCGCCGTCTGCACGGCGACGAGGGCGGACAGCAGGGCGACCGTCACCAGGGCGGCCGTGCGGGCCACGCGCGGTTCGGCGAGCCAGTGCTCGGGCAGCAGGTGCCCGACCAGCTTGAGCGCGAAGACGACCGCGCTCGCGACGAGCAGCGCGACCCAGACACCGGCCGGGCTCATGCGGTCCCCGGGGCGCGCGACACCGCGCCCGCGACGATCGCGACGAGTGCCGCCAGCAGCACGGGGATGCCCGCCGGGACCACCGGGGTCAGGGCCAGTGCGACCACCACGGCACCGGCCGCCACGGTCTGCGGGAGGCGTGAGCCGGGGCCGGTGACGCGCGGCCACACCAGCGCGAGGAACGCGGCTGCCGCGGCGGCGTCGAGGCCGTACCTCGCGGGGTCGCCCATCCGGTCGCCGACGAGCGCGCCCAGCAGGGTGAACACGTTCCACAGCACGAACACGCCGACGCCGGTCCACCAGAAGCCGAGCCTGGCGGCGTGCGGGGCACGATGAGCGGTCGCGACGGCCGTCGACTCGTCGATGGTCAGCTGCGCCGCGAGGAGACGTCGCCAGCCGCGGGCGTCCAGCAGCGGCGAGACCTGCGGCCCGTAGAGCCCGTTGCGGACCCCGAGCAGCCCCGCCGTCGCGATAGCCGCCCCCGCCAGCCCACCGGCACCGACCACGCCGACGAACGCGAACTGCGAGCCTCCCGAGAACATCAGCAGGCTGAGCGCGACCGCCTGCGGGACGCTCAGGCCGGCGGCGACGGCCAGTGCACCGAACGAGACGCCGTAGAGCCCGGTCGCGAGGGAGACCGAGACGGCCTGGCGGACGGCCGCCCGTCCCTCGTCGTCCCTCGTCACGCGGGCCACTGTGGCACAGGCCGGCCCGGCCGGGTCAGAGGGCGACGTACACGCTGTCGAGGTACTCCTCGAGGCCGGCCTCGCCGCCCTCGCGGCCCAGTCCCGACGACTTCACGCCCCCGAAGGGGGCGCTCGCGTCCGAGACCATGCCCCGGTTGACGCCGAGCATGCCGGTCTCCACCGACTCGGCCAGCCGCATGACGCGGGAGATGTCGCGCGTGTACGCGTACGCGACGAGCCCGAACGGCGTGGAGTTCGCCATCGTCACGGCCTCCGTCTCGGAGCCGAAGGTGACGACGGGAGCCACGGGTCCGAAGATCTCCTCGGTGACCACCCGCAGGTCCTGCGACACCCGGTCCAGCACGGTGGGCGCGTAGAAGTAGCCTCGCCGGTCCGGGCGGTCGCCGCCGATGCGCACCCGGGCGCCAGCGTCGACCGCCTCGGCCACGACCTCCTCGACGCGGTCGACCGCCGAGGCCTCGATGAGCGGGCCGACGGTGGTGTCCTCCTCGGCGCCGTGCCCGACGACCAGCCGGTCGAAGGCGGCGGTGAGCCCGGCGGTGAACTCCTCGGCCACGGACTCGTGCACCAGGAACCGGTTGGCGGCCACGCAGGTCTGGCCCGAGTTGCGCATCTTCGCCTGCACGGCGCCCTGCACCGCGGCGGGGATGTCGGCGTCCTCGAAGACCAGGAACGGGGCGTTCCCGCCCAGCTCCATGGACGTGCGCAGGATGTTGTCCGCCGACGCCTTGAGCAGCGCGGCACCCACCTCGGTGGACCCCGTGAACGAGAGCTTTCGCAGCCGCGGGTCGGCCAGCAGAGGGCCGGAGATGGTCCGCGCCGACGACGACGGCACGACGTTGACGACGCCGGTCGGCAGGTCGCGCGCCTCGAGCTCCTCGCGGATGATCTCGGCGACATAGGCGGTGGTCAGCGGCGTCAGCTGCGCGGGCTTGATGACGACCGTGCAGCCGGCGGCCAGCGCGGGTGCGACCTTGCGGGCGATCATCGCGATCGGGAAGTTCCACGGCGTGATCAGCAGGGCGGGGCCGACCGGTCGTCGCATGACCAGCTGGTGGTTCGTCCCCGACGGCGCGCGGCGCGCGAGCCCGTCGACGCGGACGGCCTGCTCGGAGTACCACCGGACGTAGTCGGCGCCGTACGCGACCTCGGCGCGCGACTCGGCCAGGGGCTTGCCGCCCTCGGCGGTCACCAGCGCGGCGATGTCCTCGGTGCGCGCGGTCAGGGTCTCGAAGACGGCACGCAGCAGCTCGGCCCGCACCCGGGGGGCGGTGGCGCGCCACTCGGGGAACGCCGCGTCGGCCGCGGTGAGGGCGTCGAGCGCGTCCTGCTCGCCGCCGTCCGCGACGTCGAACAGCGTCTCGGTCGTCGCCGGGTCCGCGACCTCGAAGGTGCGTCCGGTGCTGGCCGGGCGCCACGAGCCGCCGATCAGCAGACCGGTGGGCACGTGCGCGGCGACGGTCGGGGGCAGAGACGGCGGCGTCATACCGGGAAGTATGTCGCGCAGAGGCCGCCGACGCACTGAGGAGCCGGACCGGCGCCGTCTGGGGTCGGACCTACGATGTCGGCCATGACGGACGTCGGTGTGCCTTCCCCCTACGAGGACCTCCTGCGCCTCGTCCTCGAGACCGGCACCCCGAAGGCGGACCGCACCGGGACGGGGACGCGCAGCGTGTTCGGCCACCAGATGCGCTTCGACCTGTCGGCGGGCTTCCCACTGGTCACCACCAAGCGCGTGCACCTGCGCTCGATCGTCCACGAGCTGCTCTGGTTCCTGCGCGGCGAGTCGAACATCGCCTACCTGCACGAGAACAAGGTGACGATCTGGGACGAGTGGGCGGACGCGGACGGTGAGCTGGGCCCGGTGTACGGCGTGCAGTGGCGCAGCTGGCCGACGCCCGACGGCGGGCACGTCGACCAGATCACCGAGCTGCTGGCCAACCTGCGACGCGACCCCGACTCCCGTCGGCACATCGTCTCCGCGTGGAACGTGGCCGACATCCCGTCGATGGCACTGGCGCCGTGCCACGCGTTCTTCCAGTTCTACGTCGCGGACGGCAGGCTCTCCTGCCAGCTCTACCAGCGCTCCGCGGACCTCTTCCTCGGGGTGCCGTTCAACATCGCGTCCTACGCGCTGCTCACCCACATGGTCGCCCAGCAGGTCGGCCTGGAGGTCGGCGACTTCGTGTGGACCGGCGGCGACTGCCACATCTACGACAACCACCTCGACCAGGTGCGCGAGCAGCTGAGCCGGACGCCGTACCCGGCACCCACGCTCGAGCTGCGCAAGGCCGACTCGTTGTTCGACTACACGTTCGACGACGTGCAGGTCGTCGACTACCTCTACCACCCGGCCATCAAGGCCCCGGTGGCCGTGTGAGCCTGGCGCTGGTCTGGGCGCAGACGCCCACCGGCGTCATCGGGCGCGACGGCACGCTGCCGTGGCACGTGCCCGAGGACCTGGCGCACTTCCGCGACCTGACGCGCGGGCACCCGGTGCTGATGGGCCGCGCGACGTGGGAGTCGCTGCCGCCGCGGTTCCGGCCGCTGCCCGGCCGCGACAACATCGTGCTCACCCGGACGGTCGGGTACGAGGCCGCCGGCGCAGTGGTCGCCCACGGGATCGAGGAGGCGCTGCGGCTGGTCGGGGACCGCGACGGGTGGGTCATCGGCGGGGGAGAGGTCTACCGGGCGCTCCTCCCGCTCGCCCGGCGCGTCGAGGTCACCGTCGTGTCCCTCGACGTCGGCGGCGACACCCGGGCGCCGGAGCTCGACGCGGGGACCTGGCGGCGCAGCGGCGTCGACCCGGATCACGGCTGGAACGTCTCGTCCGCGGGGGGGACGCGCTACCGGTTCGAGACGTACCTGCGGGTCTGAGGTGCGGATCGACCGGACGGCGAGACCGCCCGGGGCGGTACCGTGGCCTCATGCCGCGCATCTCCACGCCCACCCGCCCGTTCGGGTCGGTGCTCACCGCGATGGTCACGCCGATGACCGTGGACGGCGCCGTCGACCTCGCCCAGGCCGTGCGACTCGCCACGAACCTGGTGGACAACGGCCACGACGGGCTCGTGCTCAACGGCACCACGGGTGAGGCGCCGACGACCCACGCCCCCGAGAAGGCCGAGCTCGTCCGGGCCGTCGCCGAGGCCGTCGGGGACCGCGCCTGGGTCCTGGCCGGCGCCGGCTCCAACGACACCGCGCACGCCGTCCGGATGGCCGAGCAGGCCGCCGAGGCCGGTGCGCACGGACTGCTCGTCGTCAGCCCGTACTACTCCCGTCCGTCGCAGGAGGGCGTCCGTCGGCACATCGAGTCGATCGCCGACGCCACGCCGTTGCCCGTCATGCTCTACGACGTCCCAGGCCGCACGGGGGTGCGGTTCGCTCCCGAGACCGTCGCCGCGCTGGCCGAGAACGACCGGGTCGTGGCGATGAAGGACGCCGGCGGGGACTTCTACGCCGCCGCCAAGACGATCGCCGCCACCGGCCTGGGCTGGTACTCCGGCGACGACACCGCGCTGCTCGCCCTGCTCGCCCACGGTGGTGCCGGCATCGTCTCCGTCGTCGGCCACGTAGCCGGTCCGCAGCTCGCCCAGGTGGTCGCCGCGTTCGACGCCGGCGACCACGACGAGGCGCTCCGCATCTTCCGATCGATCATTCCCGCGATCGATGCACTCAACGGCGCCGGCTTCCAGACCGTCGCCGCGAAGGCCGCGCTCCAGGTGCTGGGCGTCCTGCCCGAGCGCTCGGTGCGCCTCCCGCTCGTCCCCGCGTCCGACGACGAGCTCGCGCTGATCCGCGACGGCCTGCGGGCCGCCGGGCTGCTCGAGCTCGCCGTCGGCGACCGCATCTGATCCCACCAGGAGTCCCATGAGTCACCCGCACCCTGAGCTCACCCTGCCCCCGGCCCTCGCCGACGGTGCCCTGCGCATCGTGGCGCTGGGTGGTCTCGGAGAGGTCGGCCGCAACATGGCCGTCCTCGAGCACGCCGGTCGTCTGCTGATCATCGACTGCGGTGTCCTGTTCCCCGAGGACCACCAGCCCGGCGTCGACCTGATCCTGCCCGACTTCGAGTACATCAAGGACCGCCTCGACGACATCGAGGCGATCATCCTCACGCACGGCCACGAGGACCACATCGGGGCGGTGCCGTACCTGCTGCGCCTGCGCAAGAACATCCCGCTGGTCGGCTCCAAGCTCACGCTGGCGTTCATCGACGCGAAGCTCAAGGAGCACCGCATCCAGCCGGTGCTGCGCGAGGTCCGCGAGGGGCAGACCGCGACCTTCGGCGGCTTCGAGTGCGAGTTCATCGCGGTGAACCACTCGATCCCCGACGCCCTCGCCGTCGCGGTGCACACGGCTGCCGGCACGGTCCTGCACACCGGCGACTTCAAGATGGACCAGCTGCCGCTCGACGGCCGGATCACCGACCTGCGCGCGTTCGCGCGCCTCGGCGAGCGCGGCGTCGACCTGTTCATGGTCGACTCCACCAACGCCGAGGTGCCGGGGTTCGTGGCGCAGGAGCGCGGGATCGGTCCCGTGCTGGACCAGGTGTTCGCCGACTCGACGAAGCGGATCATCGTCGCGTCGTTCGCATCGCACGTGCACCGCGTGCAGCAGGTGCTCGACGCGGCGTACACGCACAACCGGCGGGTGGCGCTGGTCGGCCGCTCGATGGTGCGCAACATGGGCATCGCGGCCGAGCTCGGGTACCTCAAGGTGCCGGACGGCGTGCTGATCGACCTCAAGCAGGTCGACACGCTGCGTGACGACGAGATCGTCCTCATGTGCACCGGCTCGCAGGGCGAGCCGATGGCCGCGCTGTCGCGGATCGCCAACAACGACCACAAGGTCACCGTCGGCCCCGGCGACACCGTGATCATGGCGTCGTCGCTCATCCCCGGGAACGAGAACGCCGTCTTCCGCGTGATCAACGGCCTGACCCGGCTCGGCGCGCGCGTGGTGCACTCCGGGAACGCCAAGGTGCACGTCTCCGGCCACGCCAGCGCCGGTGAGCTCCTGTACTGCTACAACATCCTCAAGCCGCGCAACGTGATGCCCGTGCACGGCGAGATCCGTCACCTGGTGGCCAACGCGGCGCTCGCGGTGCAGACCGGCATCCCCGCCGACCGCGTGGTCCTGGCCGAGGACGGCGTGGTGGTCGACCTGATCGACGGGCGCGCCCGGATCGTCGGCGCCGTGCCCTGCGGGTACGTGTACGTGGACGGGTCGAGCGTCGGGGAGATCACCGAGGTCGAGCTCAAGGACCGCCGGATCCTGGGCGACGAGGGGTTCATCTCGATCTTCGCGGTGGTCAGCTCCGCCGACGGCAAGGTGCTGGCCGGCCCGCAGATCCACGCCCGGGGGTTCGCCGAGCAGGACGCCGTGTTCGACGACATCCTCCCCGAGCTCACCGCGGCCCTCGAGGAGTCCGCCCGCAACGGCAACTCCGACGCGCACGTGCTGCAGCAGGTGATCCGCCGGGTGGTGGGCCGCTGGGTCTCCAACCGGCTGCGTCGTCGCCCGATGATCATCCCGGTGGTCGTCGAGGCCTGAGCGGCCGACGAACGGCCCCGTCCTGCTGCCGCGGGGCGGGGCCGTCGTCGTCGTCGGGGGCGTGCCCGGTGGTCGGCCCTGGCGGGTCGCACCCGTGCGCGTGCAGCTGTGATCCCGGCCCTGTCAGGCCGGGGTCACGCCACGGAACTGCGCGAGCCGCTCGTGCTCGACGTCGACCGCGGACCTGGTGCGGCTCGACCACGGGACCCACTCGTCGAGCTCGAGCCCCAGCCGCCGGCCCTTCGCCCGAGGCCGCCACGTGCCGATGATCTCGCCGCCCGCCAGCACCGCGCCGGGTCGGCCGATGGTGGGCCAGAGCGTCCTGTGCCGGGCGCTGTCGGGAACGACGACGTCGCGGTCTCGGCCCTGCAGGAACAGGTCGTACGGTCCGAGCAGCCGCACGACCGGCCCGCCCGGCGGGTCCGACAGCGCGGTCAGGTCGGCGTCGAGCATGCTCGCGCGGCGCCCCTCGACCGAGACGTCCACCACATCCTGGGGCCAGCGGGCGGTGACGTCCCGGACGGCTGCATCCAGGTAGTCGGCTGCCTGCCGGGGCGTGAGCGGGCCGAGCAGGTGCAGGAGAGCGCGGAGCACGTCGACCCGCCCGTCGTCGGCCGCGGTGGTGCGCCCGAGCATGCCCATCTGCGCCGCGGGCCAGCCGGGGATCCGACGGATCACCGGGGGAGACGTGTCGGGCTCCAGGTCGAGGCCCGCGTGCAACGCGGCCAGCCGGAACGGCATCTCGTACATGTGCGTGGCTCCGCAGGCCGCGCACCAGCGCAGGTAGGGCCCGGGCAGCTCCGCGGTCATCCGGGTGGACAGCGTCCCCTTGTCCAGGGGTGAGTCGACGACCGCACGCATGGTCCTCGACACGGTGGCGAGCGCGTCCAGGACGGCGATTCCGGCATCGGCCAGCGGCCTCGCGGCGCTGAGGACGCGCTTGGCGGCATCAGCCTCCGAGTAGGGGCGCAGCGCCTGCTCGACCTCCGCGAGGTCGGCGCGCCGGTACGCGTGCGGGGCCCCGCGCACCGTCCAGGAGAGCGCGAGCTCGTGCGGCCAGGCGTGCGCGCCGACGGGTACGCCGCGCAGGGCGAGGGCCCAGAGCGCTCCGTCGGGGCCGGTGTCCTGCACGCCGAGATCGAGGATCACCGCGTCGTCCGGGCGCCGGTCCGCCCGCGGGGAGCGGTCGAGCTGCTGGGCGTGCACGCGATAGCGCCGTACCTGGTCCCGGGTGATCGCGGACATGACCCCACCGTGCCAGGTCACACCGACAGGCAACAGGTCAGCCGGCGAGGATCGCCGGCCCGGCCGCGCGCAGCGTCCGGGTGTACCGCCCCTCGGCCCCGTCGGGCAGCACGCCGTCGAGCTCGAGCTCGACCAGGCCGTGCACGAGAGCCCACAGGGCGAGGGCGGGTTCCGCGGCGGCCGGGGCGGGAGCGTCGAGCACCCGCATGACGGCGTCGCGCAGCACCAGGAACGTCGCGCTCGCGGTGGCGGGACCGCGCGTCCCGTCCTGGATGCCGACACCGGGCGTGCCGAACATGACCCGGTAGAAGTTCGGCGCGGCCAGGGCGTTCTCCCGGTAGGCCAGGCCGAGCCCCAGCAGGTCCGCGGCGGGGTCGTCGGTGCGGGGCACGGCGGCGAGGCGCCGGGCGAACCGCGCGAAGGCCTCGTCCCCGACGGCGCGCAGCAGCTCCTCCCGACTGCCGAACAGGGAGTAGACCGCCGACGCGGACGTCCCCGCCCGCGCGGCCAGGTCGCGCACGGTGAGCCCGGTCGAGCCCGTGGTGGCGACGACGGCCGAGGCCTCCTCGAGGAGGCGGGCGGCGAGGGAGTCGTCGTGCACGCGTGGACGGGCCATCCGCCGAGTCTATGACCCTTGACGGGTTTGCAAACGGTGTTCTATAACGAAGTTCTGAATCTCAGGAGGAAACATGCTCGAGCTGACCGAAGCCGCCCGGGTGACCGCCGGCATCGTGGCCCTGTCCGTCGTCGCGATCGAGTCCGGGGGCGCGTTCATGCTCCGCATCGTGACGGGGCGGGAGCAGGTCACGGACTTCCAGCGCCGGTTCTTCCGGGCGGGTCACGCGCACGCGGGGGTGCTCGTGACCCTCGGGCTGGTCTGCCTCCTCCTGGGCGAGGCGACCACCCTGTCCGGATTCTGGCGGTGGCTGGCGCAGACCGGGGTGCTCGTCGCCGCGATCGTCATGCCGGCCGGGTTCTTCTTCTCGGCCATGGGACGAGGCCGGCAGGAGCCGAACCGGGCAGTGGTGCTGCTCGGCGTCGGTGCCGTGCTGCTGGCCGCGGGTGTGACGACGCTGGGAGTGGGCCTGCTCCGGGGGTGAACGCAGCGCCGACACGCGGGCCGCCGGTACGGGATGTGCGTGTCCGCCGACTACTTTGAGGACCATGGCGACTCGCACGTCCACACCACGCACCCGTTCCGGTGCGCCGGCGACGTCGCGCGCGTCCGGTCGGCCCGCCTCACGCCCGCAGGCGCGCAAGCCCGTGCCGCCGCCCAGGCCCGCCCTGCCGATCCGCATCGTCAAGGGCATCTTCATGGGTTCGGCCCACGTCGTCGGCGGCACGGCCCGGCGGGTGGGCAAGGGAGCGCGCGACCTGGACCCCGCGCACCGTCGGGACGGCCTGGCGTTCACGCTGCTCGCGCTCGCGATCGTCATCGCGGCGCGCGAGTGGTGGGACCTGTCCGGTACGGCCGGGACCGTGGTGCACAACGTCGTCGCCGGGACGTTCGGGAAGGTCGGCGTCGCGGTCCCGCTGGTCCTGCTCGGGCTCGCGGTACGGCTGATGCGCCACCCGGAGCGCGTCGAGGCGAACGGACGCATCGTCATCGGGCTGAGCGCGATCACGCTCGCCGCCTGCGGCCTCGTCCAGATCGGCGCGGGGCTGCCCGGCACGGACGACATCGCGGCGCTGCGGGCCGCGGGCGGGATGGTGGGCTTCCTCGTCGGCACGCCGCTCGCCAGCCTCCTGACCGGCGGCGTGGCGATCGCGCTGCTGGTCCTGCTCGCGTTCTTCGGTGTCCTCGTCGTCACGGCGACGCCTGTGCACCAGGTGGTCCCGCGGCTGAAGGGCCTCTACGACAGGCTCACCGGCAACCACCGCGAGCCCGAGGAGCCCGTCGAGGACGACGCCCCGCTGGTCATCCGCGCCGGCCACACGGCGCTCCCGGAGATCGAGGCCCCGCCTGCCAAGCGCGGCCTGCTCGGCCGCCGGCGCAAGCGTGCCGTCGACGTGGACGAGCCGGACGACACCCGGCTCGAGGAGTACGACGGCGACGAGGCGTTCACCCGGGCGGCGATCGTCGCGGCTGCCGAGGCGGAGGCCGACGCGAAGGCCCTGCGGGAGGCCGCAGCCGCCACGGAGCCGACCACGGTCGTCACCACCAAGCCGCCCCTCGTCGCTCCCGCCCCGACGCCCGTGCCCCGTGGCGAGCAGCCCATGCTCAGCGGGGACGTGCTCTACACGCTGCCCTCCGAGGACTCACTGTCCAAGGGGCCGCCGCACAAGGTGCGCTCCGCCGCGAACGACCGCGTCGTCGAGTCCCTGACGTCCGTCCTCGACGCGTTCGAGATCGACGCCCAGGTGACCGGGTTCACCCGCGGCCCGACGGTCACCCGGTACGAGGTCGAGCTGGGCCAGGCCGTCAAGGTGGAGCGCGTCACGGCGCTCAGCAAGAACATCGCGTACGCGGTGGCGAGCGCGGACGTGCGGATCCTGTCGCCCATCCCCGGCAAGTCGGCGATCGGCATCGAGATCCCGAACACCGACCGCGAGACGGTCTCGCTCGGCGACGTCCTGCGCTCCAGCGCGGCCAAGCGCACCGAGCACCCGATGGTGATCGGCGTCGGCAAGGACGTCGAGGGCGGGTACGTCGTCGCCAACCTGGCCAAGATGCCCCACCTGCTCGTGGCCGGCGCGACCGGTGCGGGTAAGTCCAGCTTCGTGAACTCGATGATCGTGTCGATCCTCATGCGCGCGACGCCCGACGAGGTCCGCATGGTGCTCGTCGACCCCAAACGCGTCGAGCTCACGCTCTACGAAGGCATCCCGCACCTGATCACGCCGATCATCACGAACCCCAAGAAGGCCGCCGAGGCACTCGAGTGGGTGGTGCGCGAGATGGAGGCGCGCTACGACGACCTGGCGAACTTCGGGTTCAAGCACATCGACGACTTCAACACCGCCGTGCGAGCGGGCAAGGTCAAGCCGCTGCCCGGGTCGGAGCGCAAGATCTCCACGTACCCGTACCTGCTGGTGGTCGTGGACGAGCTCGCGGACCTGATGATGGTCGCGCCGCGTGACGTCGAGGCGTCCATCCAGCGCATCACGCAGCTGGCGCGCGCCGCGGGCATCCACCTCGTGCTGGCCACCCAGCGGCCGAGCGTCGACGTCGTCACGGGCCTGATCAAGGCCAACGTGCCGTCCCGGCTCGCGTTCGCGACGAGCTCGCTGACCGACTCGCGGGTGGTCCTCGACCAGCCCGGCGCGGAGAAGCTCATCGGCCAGGGTGACGCGCTGTTCCTGCCCATGGGGGCGGCCAAGCCGATGCGCACCCAGGGCGCCTGGGTCTCCGAGTCGGAGATCCACGCGGTCGTCGAGCACGTCAAGAAGCAGCTCAAGCCGGTGTACCGCCAGGACGTCGCGGCGGCCCCGGTCAAGAAGCAGGTGGACGAGGACATCGGCGACGACCTCGACCTGCTGCTGCAGGCCGCCGAGCTCGTGGTCACCACCCAGTTCGGTTCGACGTCGATGCTGCAGCGCAAGCTGCGCGTCGGCTTCGCCAAGGCCGGTCGGCTCATGGACCTGCTCGAGTCCCGCGAGATCGTCGGGCCCTCCGAGGGGTCCAAGGCGCGCGAGGTCCTCGTCCAGGCCGACGACCTGCCCGGCACGCTCGCGATGCTGCGGGGCGCTCCGGACGAGGAGGACAGGTACGCGTCCACGGACGGCGCCCTGCCCGGTGACCCGCCCGTGGCGACGGACTACTTCGACGGCGCGGAGGAGGACGACGCCGGCCGCTGGTCCGGCGGGGGTTCGTGAGCGCCGTCACCTCCGGGCCCGTGGGAGCAGTGAGCACTCTGATCGCCGTGGTGGCGATCGTCGCCCTGATCGCCGTCCTCGTCCTGCTCGGGACCCAGCGCGCGCAGGTGCGCCGGGCGAGCGAGGCGCTGGCGCTGTCGCGGGAGCTGCGCAACCGGTACGACGCCCTGCAGGCCGTGACCACCGAGGGGGTGCTCGTCCAGTCGCTGTCCGGACGCGTGCTGGACATCTCGGACCGCGCGGCCCAGATCCTGGGGATCGACGGCCCGGCCTCGGTCGGTCGTGCGGTCGGTGACCTGCCGGTCTCCGTGGTCAACGAGATGGGCCTGGCCATGAACCCGGCCGCGGTCCTGGGCCGACGGTCGGGCATCGCCCCCGCCGGGCGGGCGATCGACTCCGAGCTGGTGGGTGTCGTCCTGCCCGGCATGGACGCCGCCCACGCGCGCATGGTCCAGGTGTCGAGCCAGCTGGTCCCGGCCGGCGACGGTGACGCCGACGCGGTGCTGACGACGCTCGTGGACGTCACGGGGCGTCGAGAGACCGAGGCGGCCCTGACCCGCAGCGAGATGCAGTTCCGCGTGGCGATGGAGAACGCACCCATCGGCATGGCCCTGGTGGACCTGGAATGGCGGATCGTCGAGGCGAACGCCGCGTTCGCCGAGCTGCTCGGCACGAGCGTCGGCGCCCTTCGGGGCTACCGGATGGAGGACCTGAGCACGCCGGAAGGACGGCCCGCCGAACGGCTCGAGGTCGACCGCCTGCTCGGGGGCGGCCAGCACAGGTTCTCGATGGAGAAGCGGTACCAGCGTGCCGACGGCCACGAGGTCTGGGTCGCGCTCGACGCCGCCCTGGTGCGCACCCCGACGGGTGCACCCGACCACTTCGTCGTGCAGGTCCGCGACTCCACGGAGTCGCGCCTGCAGGCCGAGATGCTCACCCACCGCGCCATGCACGACCCGTTGACCGGCCTGGCCAACCGCACGCTGCTGCAGGAGGTCCTCCAGTCCGCGCTCGAGCAGCCCGGGGCGGAGGCGCGGGTGGCGGTGCTGGCCTGCGACCTCGACGGGTTCAAGGAGATCAACGACCGCTACGGGCACGCCGCGGGCGACGAGGTCCTGGTGCACGTCGCCGGTGTGCTGCGCGCCGCGACCGCGCGCCGGGGGACCGTCGCGCGGCTCGGCGGTGACGAGTTCGTGGTGGTCGTCCAGGACGTCGACGGCCCGCGAGCCGTGTTCGAGGTCGCCGCCGCCATCCACGCGGGCCTGCACGAGCCGGTCCGGGTGGCCAGGCGCCGGCTCGTCGTCGCGGCCAGCGTCGGCATCGCCGTGGCCGACCCCGACTCGATCGACGGCGGCGCTCCCGGCCTGCTGGCCGCCGCCGACGCGGCGCTCTACCGGGCCAAGAGCGCCGGCCGCGGCCGCACGGAGGTCTACGACGGGTCCATGGCGATGGGCTCGGCGTCCGACCTGCACCGCGAGCTCGCGGCCGCCCTCGCCACGGACCAGCTCGTGGTCCACTACCAGCCGATCGTGGACCTGTCGGACGCCCGGGTGGTGGGCTACGAGGCGCTGGTGCGGTGGGAGCACCCCCGCCGCGGGCTCCTGCTGCCGGGGGCGTTCCTGTCCCTCGTCCAGGAGGCCGGCCTGTCCGTCGCCCTGGGCCAGCTGGTCGCACGGCGTGTCGTCGAGTTCGTCGCGACCATGCCGGACCGGACGCGGTGGGTGTCCGTGAACGTCTCGGCCGACCAGCTCGGTGACGGGGAGTTCGCGACGACCCTCCTGGCCGAGATCTCCCGGCACCGCCTCAGCGCGGGCCGCATCGTGGTCGAGCTGACGGAGTCGTCGCTGGTGGCGTCCGGGACCCGGATCCGCCACGAGCTGACGCAGCTGTCCGCGGCGGGCGTCCCGATCCTGCTCGACGACTTCGGCACCGGGGTGTCGCCGCTGTCGTACCTGCGCGACCTGCCCGTGGCCGGGGTCAAGCTCGACATGTCCTTCACATCCGGCATCCCCGAGGACCCCACGGCCGGCAAGGTCGCTCGGGCGCTCGGTGCGCTGGCGCGCGAGCTCGCGATGGTGACCATCGCCGAGGGCATCGAGCAGGAGGAACAGGCGGAGTTCCTGCAGCGCAACGGGTGGCGCTACGGGCAGGGCTGGCTGTACGGCAGCGCCCAGCCCGGCGGCATCACGCGCTGACGCGGGGACTCACTCGACCCCGGTCGCCGGTGTCGTCCTCGGCCAGCCGGCGGTCGAGCGTCGGCTGCGAGGACAACGCCGGTGGGCGACCGTGCCGTGTGCCCCCGGCGTCCCGGCCGGCGCACCCGTCGGCCGCCCGGCCGGCACGTCACCGGGCTCCCGCGCACCGGCCGCGTCGACGCGGCCGGGCAGCGGGCGGCGCCCGCTGGCGCCGTCCCGGGGTCGGCGCGGTGGGCTCAGCCGCTGACGCGGGCGACGACGACGGGCGGCGGGCCGGTGGGGCTGAGCGGGGCCGTGCGCTCGGGCGCCTGGGTACCGGCCGCAGCAGCCACCCGGGCCGTGCGGTCCGCCACCTGGGCGGGGCTCAGCGTCGCGGTGCCGGCCCTGATGTCGACGAGGGCGCGCACCTGGTGCCCGCTGAGTCGGTCCACGGTGATCGCGGTCCACTCGACGCCCGTCACGCGCGGCGGTCCGGCGGGCCGGCCCTGGGCGGGGAACGCGCCCGCCGCCTCGACGTGCGCGGTGAGCAGGAGCCCCGAGTCCGTGTTCTGCGCGCAGCAGGCTCCGTCCTGGTTCGAGACGTAGTTGCCCAGCCCGTAGGCGACCCACATCCCCTCACCGCGGGGGCCGCCGGTCAGGCGTGCGACGGGTTGCGGGACGTGGGCGTGGTGGCCGATCACCAGGTCGATGACCCCCGAGTCGGCGAGCGCCTGACTGATCGCCACCTGCTCGGAGGTCGGCTCCGTCCGGTACTCGACGCAGCAGTGGACGCTGGCCACCACGAGGTCGGCACCGGTCGCGCGCGCGGCGGTGGCCTGCGCCACCATCGCGGCCACGTCCACGAGGTCCACCGACCACGGCTTGTCCGCGTCCACCGGCATCCCGTTGGTGCCGTAGGTCGCGGCGACGTGCGCCACGGTGATCGTCCTGCCGGCGCGCTCGAGCGTGTAGAGCTGCGGCTGCGACTGCTCCAGCATGCTGCGTGCCGTACCGACGTGGCCCAGCCCGGCGGCGTCGAGCGCGTCCAGCGTCGCCGTCACGCCGGCGAAGCCCCGGTCGACGGAGTGGTTGGACGCCGTCGAGCAGCCGTCCCAGCCCTGCGCCTTCAGGGAGGTGGCGATCGCGGGCGGAGTGCCGAACAGGGGGTAGCCGCTGGGTGACGTCCCGGGCGGCGTGACGGGCACCTCGAGGTGGCACAGCGCGAGGTCCGCGCCCTCGATCCAGGGGTCCAGGGGACCGAGCACCGGCGCGAAGTCGTAGCCGCCGCCCGCGACCCGGGCGCTCGAGAGCACGGGCAGGTGCGGCAGCACGTCGCCGGTGGCGACGATCGAGAAGGCGACGTCCGGGTCGGGCGTCGGCGTGGGGGTCGGCGTCGCCCTCGGTGTGGTCGCGCTCGACGGGGTGGCCACCGGTGCGGCCGTGACGCCCTCACCCCAGGAGCGCAGGGCCGCCGACACGGCACCGAGGCTCACGACGAGCAGCACGAGGATCGCGAGGCCGACGACGACGGGGGATCGTCGTCCGGCGCGGGCGTGTCGGGTCACACGCGGACCCTATGGGTTGGACGAGGCACCTATGGCGCACCTCTAGGCTGTCCGGGTGATGGAAGCCGTGCCCTCCGCCTGGAACCTGGCGAACCTGCTCACGGTGCTGCGCATCGCGCTGGTGCCGTTCTTCGCGTGGGCTCTCCTCGCCGACGGCGGGCACACCACGACCGGCCGGCTGGTCGCGACGTCGCTCTTCGTGGTGGCCGCGGCGACGGACCGCCTCGACGGGTGGCTCGCGCGACGGTCCGGACAGGTGACGGACCTGGGCAAGCTCCTGGACCCGATCGCGGACAAGGTCCTGATCGGCTCGGCCCTGGTCCTGCTGTCGTGGCTCGGCGACCTGTCGTGGTGGATCACCGCCGTCATCCTCGTGCGCGAGCTCGGCATCACCGCGATGCGGTTCGTCCTGCTGCGCTACGTCGTCCTGCCGGCCTCGCGCGGCGGCAAGCTGAAGACGGTGCTGCAGTCGGTGGCGATCGGCCTCTACCTCCTGCCTCTGGACGTGCTGCCGCAGTTCGTCGAGGTCGTCGCCGCGGTCGTCATGGCCGCCGCCGTCGTGGTGACGGTGGTGACCGGGCTGGACTACGCGCGCGCCGGTCTGGCCATCCGCCGCGCGGTGAGCCAACCCGGTACCGCTGGGCAGTGACGTGCCGCTCGCCTCGGACCTGCTCGCCTCCCTCGCCGCTCGGCGCTGGTCGCTCGCCGTCGCCGAGTCCCTGACCGGTGGGTTGGTCTGCGCCGCGCTGGTCGACGTCCCCGGGGCGTCCCGCGTGCTGCGCGGCGCGGTCGTCGCGTACGCGACCGACCTGAAGGGCGCCCTGCTCGACGTGGACCGGACGCTGCTCGACGTCCGAGGGGCAGTCGATCCCGACGTCGTCGCGGCCATGGCGACCGGCGTCCGGCACCGGCTGGGTGCCGACGTCGGCCTCGCCACGACGGGCGTGGCCGGACCCGGACCGCAGGACGGCCGGCCGCCCGGGACCGTGTACGTCGCCGTCTGCACGCCCGACGGCACGCACGTGCGTTCACTGCGGCTGGCCGGCGACCGAGCACGTGTACGGGCACAGGCCGTGGACGCCGTGCTGTCCCTGGGGGTGGAGATCGTGCGCGACCGGGGTGAATCTGCGTCGATCGGTGGTCGGTCGCCGTCCTGAGCGGGAACACTGCGGGACATCACGTCGTTGCACACACCGTGATGAGCACTCGACCCCCGGCACGACGTCTGCCTTCGCGTGTCGGCGGTGCAAGGTACGGTGGAATCCTCCCGGCGAAAGCACAGCCGGGTTCTGCAGCGACGGTTTCTGCTGCACAGGGTCCCGGGGACTCGGGTCGAAGCAGGACCTCGGCCCCGGGAGTGGAAGTGGCACGCGACGCGAGAGGGGGAGCCCGAATGGTTGTACTCCGCCGAGAGATCGGCGATGTGCTGCGGGACGCGCGACAGCGCCAGGGGCGCACCCTGCGTGAGGTGTCGTCGGCGGCCCGTGTCTCGCTGGGTTACCTCAGCGAGGTCGAGCGGGGCCAGAAGGAGGCGTCGTCGGAGCTGTTGAACAGCATCTGCGAGGCGCTCGATGTCCCCATGTCGCTGGTGCTGCGCGAGGTCAGTGACCGCGTCGCGGTTGCCGAGGGTCTGTCGATCCCCGACACCGTCCCCGCGGACCTTGCGGCGTCGGTGGCCGGTGCCACCGACTTCGGATGGGCGCGGTCGCGCTCGGAGCTCGCCGCCATCAGCTGATCGGGTGGTGAGCGCCGCCCTCGAATGATCGGACGGGTGTCCCGTCCGATCGGCGGGTGCGCCTGGTGCGCCCGCGACGCGAGGCAGCGATGCCCGGTCGTCCTCTGCACGGTCCGTGGACTGTCGTCCGCGGACCGTTGCCATGTCCGGACAGCTCGCTCCCGCCGTCAGCTGCCGTCCGGCGGCACGGTCGGTGCGGCCTGGCACCGCGGGCAGTAGAAGATCGGGCGCTCCATGGGCGGCCTGCGCGCCTGACCCACCGCGATCGGCGTCCCGCACCGGTGGCACGGCCGGCGGAGCCTGCCGTGGACGTGGCCGGGCGGCCTGCCCTCGGCGACCGCGCGCTGCAGCTGGCTGCGTGCCACGGCGAGGAGCTGACGTGGGTCGGCGAGCTCGTCGGCGGGCGTCCACGGCCACAGCCGTTGCGCGAACAGGGACTCGGCGGCGTAGATCGTGCCGATCCCGGCGGTGACGGTCTGGTCGAGCAGCACCTCCGCGAGCGGCGTCGAGCCGCGTCCCGCCCACCGGCGCAGGGCCTCGTCCAGGTCGACCGTCTCGGCCAGCAGATCAGGGCCGAGATGGCCGATGACGGTGGGCTCGTCGCGGGTGCGGACCACGTCGAGCATGCCGAGGTGGTACCCGACCGCCGTCCACTCCGCGGTCGCGAGCACCGCCCTGACCTGCGGGGACCGCGCGGCAGCCTCCGGCGAACCGGTGCGGGCGATCCGCCAGTAGCCCTCCATCCGTAGGTGCGTGTGCAGGGTCCGGCCGTCGTCGAAGCGGGTCAGGAGGTGCTTGCCGTACGAGCGCGTCCCGAGCACCGTGCGACCGACCAGGTCGACGGTCGCGGCGGTGGGCCAGCGCAGGTCCGACCGAACCAGGACCCGTCCACCGAACGCCCGCTCGAACCGGTCGGCGGTGCGGCGCAGGACGTCGCCCTCAGGCACGCGCGCTCACGGCCGACCGTGCAGGCGAAGGCCCCGCGGGGTCGCCGCGAACCCGGCGGACACCAGCGCCTTGCCGAGTGGTCCGTGCAGGGCACCGGCGAGGACCTCGACGCCGTCGACCCGCGCGATCGTCAGGCGACCGGTGTGCCGGGTCCGCGCCGTCTGCGCCAGCCCGTCCGCCGCCGCCCGCAGCACCGCGTCGTCGACCGTGAAGGTCAGCACCGTCCGGCCGCCGCGCTCCAGGTAGAGCGTGAGCGCACCGTCCACGAGCACCACGAGGGCACCCGCCTTGCGGCCGGGCCGATGGCGCCCCGCGGCGTCGGCCGGGTCCGGCCCCGCGACCGGCCAGGGCAGCGAGGCCCCGTACGGGTTCGCGGGGTCGGTCGCGGCCAGGACCACCACCTGCAGGTCCGTCGGCCCGTCCTCGTCGGCCGAGCGCTCGACCACCTGCGCGTCGACGCGCAGCCGGTCGACCGCGCCCGGCAGCGCGAACTGCGAGCCGCCGAGACGCTCCACGAAGTAGCCGCGTCGGACCTGGCCGCCCTGCTCCAGGGCACTCAGGACGCGGTACACGTCCGTGAACCGCGAGCCGATGCCCTCCGCGGGGGCCACCGCGCGGGTGAGGATCCCGTGCCGGTCGAGCAGCTGGGCGGCCAGGGCGTGCGCGCGCAGGGTCGGATCCGGCTCGCGCGCGGGCAGCAGCGACCAGCGGCCACCGCTCGCTGCTGCGTCGCGCCCCAGCCCCGGAGCCGTCGAGCGTGTGCCCGGGTCCGCAGCGAGCTGCACGGCGGCGCGCAGGCCGAGCCGGGGGCGCAGGGGGCGTCCGCGCGGCGGGGCGGCGCGCGTCCGGTGGGCCGTGCTCCCGGTGCCGAGCCACGCCCGCAGCGGCGCGAGCCCGTCGTTGGTCACGTGGCCGGTCCAGACGAGGTCCCACACCGCAGCGGCGACGTCGGCCTGGCTCGGCGCGTCGTCGTCGGGGAGCAGCTGGCGGACCCGGTCGGCGAGCGCCCCGAGGAACCAGGCGCCCCCGCCGCCGAGCGCCTCGAGCAGGGCGTCGTGCAGGGGGGTCTCGGGTGCGGCGTCGGCGGCTCGCAGCGTGAGGTCGGCCACCGCGGCGGGATGCAGCGAGACCAGACCGTCGTGCCCGGCGAGGGCGCCGTGCCCGGCCCAGACCACCTCACCTGCGGCGGTGAGCTCGTCGAGCATCGAGGGCTGGTAGTCCGTGATGCGGGCCGGCAGCACGTGGGTCTCGAGGGCCGACGCTGGCACGACGGCGCCCGCCAGCTGCTCGACCACGCGGGCGACACCGTCGACGCCGTGCAGTGCCCCGGTGGCGGAGGCGCGTCGCGTCGAGCCGACCGGCTGGACGCCCTGCCAGCGTGGCAGGAAGACACCGAGGGCCTGCGGGTCGACGGGCTCGACCTCGGCGCGCAGCGCGGCGAGCGACCGGCGCCGCAGCGTGCGCAGCACGTCGGCGTCGCAGAACTCGTCGCCGGTCCCGCCGAGCACGTCCGGCCGCAGGCGGCCCTGGACGAGGACGCCTCGGCCCTCCAGCCTGCGCAGCGTCTCCGACACGACGGCGACGCCGAAGCCGAACCGCGCGGCGGCCTGCGCCGCAGTGAACGGGCCGTGCGTGCGCGCATGGCGACGCAGCAGATCTCCCACGGGATCGGGTACCACCTCGGTGAACACCTCGGGTACCCCCACCGGCAGGGCGACGCCCAGCGCGTCCCGCAGCCGACCGGCGTCCTCGATCGCCGCCCACTGCTCGGTGCGCTCCGCGGGGACGCCCCCGAGCCGGACCCGGATCACGCGACGGGCGGCCTCGAGCTCCGTCAACCACGCCGGGACCTGGTCCCGCACCTCGGGCTTCGTCCGCTCGGCGAGCTCGGACGCGGGCAGGGGACCCTGCCGCCGGACGGCGTCGGCAAGCTGCTCGAGCGTGCCCGCCTGCCGGTCGGGTGCGCGCCCGCTGAGCTCCGCCTCGGTCCGCAGCACGGCGTCCGGGTCCAGGAGATCGGCCAGCTGCGACTCGCCCCCCTGGCCGAGCAGCTCGGCGAGCAGGGTCGGGTCGAGCGTGAGTGCGGCCGCGCGACGCTCCGCCAGCGGGGCGTCACCGTCGTAGAGGAACTGCGCGGTGTAGCCGAACAGCAGCGACTGCGCGAAGGGCGACGGCTGGGTGGTGGTCACCTCGACCACCCGGACGCGCCGCGCCACGACGTCCCGCATGAGCGTGGTGAGCGCCTCGGTGTCGAAGTCGTCCTGGAGGCACTCGCGCACGGCCTCGAGCAGGATCGGGAAGTCGGGGTACTCGGACGCCACCGCGAGCAGCTGCGCCGAGCGCTGGCGCTGCTGCCAGAGGGGCTGGCGGCGGTCCGGACGCCGGCGGGGCAGCAGCAGCGCGCGGCTCGCCGCTTCGCGGAAGCGTGCGCCGAACATGGCCGACGAGCCGAGCTCGGTCTTGACCGCGTCGAGGACCTCGTCCGGGTCGAGCAGCAGGTCCGCGAGGTCGAGCGCCGGACCGGTCGAGTCCGCCCAGGGGTCCGCGGGGACCGACCCGTCGGCGGCGTCGAGCATGTCCGGCAGCCGGAGCACGATCCCGTCGTCGGAGTGCATGGTCGCGGCGTCCACCCCGTACCGCTCGCGCAGCCGCGCGCCGATCACGATCGCCCACGGCGCGTGCACGCGGGCGCCGTACGGGGAGTGCAGCACCACGCGCCAGTCGCCGAGCTCGTCGCGGAACCGCTCGACCACCAGGACGGTGTCCGTGGGCAGCTCACCCGTGGCCTCGCGCTGCTCCCGCAGGTAGGTGAGCAGGTTGTCGGCCGCCCACGGGTCCAGCCCGGCGCCCTCGACCCGCGCGCGTGCGTCCAGGTCGGACAGCGCGGCCAGCTCGCGCACCCACGCGCCCATCGCCTGACCCAGCTCGGCCGGCCGGCCGGGGGAGTCGCCCTTCCAGAACGGCAGACGGCCAGGGACTCCAGGCGCCGGGGTGACCAGCACGCGGTCGGGGGTGATGTCGTCGATGCGCCACGTGCTGGAGCCCAGGGTGAACATGTCGCCGACCCGCGACTCGTAGACCATCTCCTCGTCGAGCTCGCCGACGCGCTTGCCACCCCGGACGGTGCCACCCGAGCGCTCCGCGTCGACCGGGACGTCGCTCGTGGTGGCGCTGCCGGCCAGGAAGACCCCGAACAGTCCCCGGTCGGGGATCGTGCCGCCGCTGGTGACCGCGAGCCGCAGCGCGCCCGGGCGGCCGCTCAGCACGTCGCCGACCCGGTCCCAGACGATGCGGGGCCGCAGCTCGGCGAACTCCTCGCTCGGGTACCGCCCGGCGAGCATGTCCAGCACGGCGCGCAGGGTCGCGTCGCCCAGCCCCGAGAACGGGGACGCCCGCCGGACGACCACCGCCAGCTCGTCGAGCGACCAGTCCTCGACGGCCACCATGGCCACGATCTGCTGGGCGAGCACGTCGAGGGGGTTGCGGGGGATCCGCATGGCCTCCAGCGACCCCTCCCGCATGCGCTGCGCCGTGACCGCCGCGGGGACGAGCTCACCGCGGAAGGTGGGGAACACGATCCCGCGGGACACGGCTCCCACCTGGTGACCCGCCCGGCCGACGCGCTGCAGCCCGCTGGCGACCGAGGGCGGCGACCCGACCTGGACCACGAGGTCGATGGCGCCCATGTCGATCCCGAGCTCCAGCGAGCTGGTGGCGACCACGGCGGGCAGCAGCCCCGCCTTGAGCTCCGACTCGGTGCGGGTCCGCTCCGCACGGCTCATCGAGCCGTGGTGCGCACGCGCCAGGATGGTGGCGGCGTGCCGCGTGTCGATGCCGACGGCCGTGCCCGACTGCGCCGGGACCGCGGCTGCGCGCAACGTCGCCGGGTCGGGCACGTCCTGCCCCGAGCGCTCCGCCCAGACCTCGTTCATCCGCGCGGTGAGCCGCTCCGCGCCCCGCCGGGAGTTGGTGAAGACGAGGGTGGAGCGGTGCTCGGCCACGAGGTCGACCACGCGCTCCTCCACGTGCGGCCAGATCGACGGCCGCGGCAGCGGGGCGGCAGCCGCGCCGGACAGGTCGAGATCGTCCGGCGTGACCTCCGTGCCGCGCAGGTCGGACAGGTCGGGTACCGGCACGACGACGTCGACCACGATCTGCTTGGTCGACGGCGGCTGGACGACCGTGACGGCGCGGCCGCGGTCCTCCCGCGTGCGTGCACCGCCGAGGAACTCGGCGACGGCGTCGACCGGGCGGACGGTCGCCGACAGCCCGATCCGCTGCGCCGGTCCCGGTCCGCCGGGGTGGTCGAGCAGGGCGTCGAGGCGCTCGAGCGACATGGCGAGGTGGGCTCCGCGCTTGGTCCCGGCCACCGCGTGGATCTCGTCGATGATCACGGTGCGCACGCCCGCCAGCCCGGCTCGGGCGCCCGAGGTGAGGACCAGGTAGAGCGACTCGGGCGTGGTGATGAGGATGTCCGGCGGCTTGGTGGCGAACGCCCGGCGCTCGTTGGGCGGCGTGTCGCCCGTGCGGATGCCGACCGCGACGTCGGGCAGGTCCAGGCCGAGCCGGGTCGCGGCCTGCCGGATGCCGACCAGCGGCGAGCGGAGGTTGCGCTCGACGTCCGTGGCCAGCGCCTTCAGCGGCGACACGTACAGGACGCGGCAGCGCTCGACCGGGTCGTCCGGCCGTGGACCGGTCAGCAGGCCGTCGAGCGCCCACAGGAACGCGGCCAGCGTCTTGCCCGAGCCCGTGGGCGCGACGACGAGCGCGTGGTCGCCGCCGGACACCGCGGTCCAGGCGCCCTCCTGCGCGGCGGTGGGCTCGGCGAACGCCCCCGTGAACCAGGTCCTGGTCGGGTCGGAGAAGCGGTTGAGCACCACCGGGCCATTGTGTCGGTCCCCGCCGACACCGGCGCGCTCCGCGGGTGGCAGGCTGTGACTGTGAGGCTACGAGAGTTCTGGCTGCTGGTGGACGAGGTCCTCGGCAGGGCGCACGGTCGTGAGCTCACGCGGGAGCTGGTCCTGCGGGGCCTCGACCAGCGCACGGCGATGCAGGCGCTCGACGACGACGTCGAGCCCAGGACCGTGTGGCACGCGCTCTGCGACGAGCTCCAGATCCCCGAGGACGCGCGCTGGGGCGCGGACGCCCGGCGTCCGGCGCCGCCGCGGGCCTAGGAGCCGGACCCGATGGCACCCACGACCGGACCTCGCCCCCCGACCTGGCTGCCGACGCTGCGCGACCTCGGTGAGTCGGTCCTGACCCTCCTGACCACTGCGGTCGGCCTCGGCGTCGCCGTGGCCGTGGTGGACGGCGTCCGGCTCAGCAGCCCGTGGGCCGTCGTCCTCGCCGCAGGCGTCGTGGCGGCTGGCGACCTGCTGCTGCGCACCCCGCTGCGCTTCCTGGCGCGCAGCGGCAGCGCCCTGGTGGCCCTCGCCCTCGGGCTGCTCGCCCAGGTGGCGGTCCTCTGGGTGGCGCTGTCGGTGGTGCCCGGCATCGGCGCCGAGTCCCTGTGGACCGTCCTCGGGGTGCTCGTGGTCAGCGCGATCGTCATGGCGGTCGGGCGATGGATCATCGGTGCGGGCAACAGCGACTACGTCGTGTCCGACCTCGTGCGCCGCGCGCGCAGGCAGGCCCGACGCGAGGGCGTGCGCGCGCCCGCGGCGGGCGAGCCCCGCTCGGCCGGCATGCTCGTCGTGCAGCTCGACGGCGTCGCCGCGCCCGTCCTGCGCGAGGCGATCGAGGCCGGGCTGGCGCCGAACGTGCAGCGCTGGATGGCGGCGGGCACCCACACCCTCGAGGAGTGGTGGGCGCGGATCCCGTCCACGACGCCCGCGAGCCAGGCGGGTCTCCTGCACGGCGACTCGTCGCAGATCCCGGCGTTCCGCTGGTGGGACCGGGACCTGGGCCGGCTCGTGGTGACCAACCACCCCGACGACGCCGCGCTCGTCGAGCGGCGGCTCACCACCGGCAAGGGTCTGCTCGCGGGCGGCGGGACGGCCGTGTCGACCATGTTCTCGGGCGATGCCGCCACGAGCTTCGTGGTGATGAGCAGGTCGCGCACCAAGGGGCCGGACGGCGGCCTCGGTCCCGGCCCGGCGTACCTGCGCTTCTTCGCGAGCCCGTTCGTCCTCGCGCGCGCGGTGAGCCTGTCCGTGGGGGAGATGGTCAAGGAGCTGTACCAGGCGCATCGGCAGCGGGTGCGCGGGGTCGAGCCGCGCGTCTCGCGCGCCGGCTGGTACGTCGTGCTGCGGGGGATCACCAACGTGCTCCTGCGGGACCTGAACACGTCGCTCGTGGCCGAGGCGCTGCTGCGCGGGTCCCCGACGATCTACGTCGACCTCGTCGACTACGACGAGATCGCGCACCACGCCGGACCGACGCGGCCGGAGTCGCTGCGCTCGCTCGAGGGCCTGGACCGCGTGCTCGGCACCGTCGAGCGCGTCGTCGCCGTGGCCCCGCGCGACTACGAGATCGTCGTGCTCTCCGACCACGGCCAGGCGCTGGGCGCGACGTACGAGCAGGTCGCCGGGGAGACGCTGCTGGACTCGGTGCGCGCCCTCATGGCCGAGCCGTCCGCCGACGGCGTGACGAGCGACGCCGGTGAGGAGTGGGGGCTGCTCAACGCGCTGGTCAACAGCGCCCTGAACCTGTCCCACCGCCCGACGGTGCTGGGGCCGGACCAGGGCCGCCCCCGACGGCCTCCCGCGGACGACCTGCCCGACGTGGTCACGGTGGGCTCGGGGAACCTGGGCCTGGTCTGGTTCCCCCAGGTGCCGCACCGGCTGACCCTCGAGGAGCTCCAGGGCCGCTGGCCCGGGCTGGTCACCGGCCTGGCGGCGCGGCCCGGGGTGGGCGTGGTGGTCGTCGACACCGAGGCGCGTGGCCTGGTCGCGGTCGGCCCGCGTGGCCTGGTCCTGCTGGAGCAGCCCGGGGCGCCGGTCGAGGGGGAGGACCCCCTGCTGCCGTACGGCCCCCGCGGGCGCCCCGACCTCCTGCGCGCGGCGCGTCTCCCGCACACCGGGGACCTGCTCCTGGTCTCCACCGTCACCGACCGTGGCCACATCCACGCGTTCGAGGGGCAGGTCGGCTCGCACGGCGGCATCGGCGGTGCCCAGAACCACGCGTTCCTGCTGCACCCGGCGGGGTGGACGGTGGACGACGAGCTGCGCGAGGCCGTCGGGGACGACGAGATCCTCGTGGGCGCCGAGGCGGTGCACGAGCAGCTGGTGCGCTGGGCCGACGCGGCGGGCCTGCGGCCGTGAACCTGCGCGTGCGCTGGCTGGGCCACGCCAGCACGGTCATCGACGTCGACGGTGTCCGGCTGCTCACCGACCCGCTGCTCCTGCGGCACGCGGGCCTGCTGCGACGCAGGGGAGCCGCGCCCGACGCCGCGCACTGGCAGGGCGCCGACGCGGTGCTCCTGTCGCACCTGCACCACGACCACGCCGAGCTCGGCTCGCTGCGGCTGCTGGAGGGCGTCCCGGTGCTCAGCGCCCGGACCAACGCGCGGTGGCTGCGCTCGCGCGGGATCGGCACGGCCACGGGCCTCACGGAGCTGCAGTGGTGGCAGGTCCCGGGCTCCGACGTGCGGGTGCGGATGGTCCCCGCGGTGCACATCGACCGGCCGATGCCGTACCGGCCGAACGCGACGCACGGCTTCCTGGTCGTCTCGGGGTCGTTCCGGATCTGGTTCGCCGGGGACACCGCGCCGTTCGCGGCGATGGCGGACATCCCGGCGCTCGCGGGCGGACCCATCGACCTCGCGCTCGTCCCCGTCGGCGGGTGGGGCCCGCGGCTGTCCGGCGGGCACATGGACCCGGTCCAGGCGGCACGCGTGTGCGCGAGCGTGGGTGTGCGCGCCGCCGTCCCCGTGCACTGGGGGACGCTGCACGCGCCGGTGTCGCGCCACCTGCCGCCGGGCTGGATGGACCGGGCCGGCCCCGCCTTCGCGCACGCCGCGGCGCGGGTCGCGCCGGGGGTGCGGGTGCACGTGGTCCCCGTCGGCGAGCAGATCGAGCTCACGTCGACACGCTGACGGCGTGTTGCAGACGTCGAACACCTGTTCGGCTACTGTGGTCGGTGCGGGTGAGCGACCGAGCCGCCCACAGCCCCGTCCGGCGTCGCCGGGCCCCGGGGACGAGGGCGGCGCGGTCGGAGTGTCGGTGGTCGGACATAGCGTCGCTCGCAACAAGACCAGCCCCCGTAAAGCAGCAGCAGCTGCCCGAGACTGACGAGGTCGACATGCCCGCACCCAAGGATCGCGAGAAGGCCCTCGAGGCCGCACTCAGCCAGATCGACCGCCAGTTCGGCAAGGGGTCGATCATGCGGCTCGGCGACGACGGCCGCGCCCCGGTCGAGGTCATCCCCACCGGCTCCATCGCCCTGGACGTCGCGCTCGGCATCGGCGGGCTGCCCCGCGGCCGGGTCGTGGAGATCTACGGCCCGGAGTCCTCGGGCAAGACGACCCTCGCCCTGCACGCGGTGGCCAACGCGCAGAAGGCCGGCGGCATCGCCGCCTTCATCGACGCCGAGCACGCGCTCGACCCGGAGTACGCGAAGAAGCTGGGCGTCGACACCGACGCGCTGCTGGTCTCGCAGCCGGACACGGGCGAGCAGGCGCTCGAGATCATGGACATGCTGATCCGGTCCGGGGCGATCGACGTCATCGTCGTCGACTCCGTCGCCGCGCTCGTGCCCAAGGCCGAGATCGAGGGCGAGATGGGCGACAGCCACGTCGGGCTCCAGGCCCGGCTCATGTCGCAGGCCCTGCGCAAGATCACCGGTGCCCTCAACTCGTCCGGCACCACGGCCATCTTCATCAACCAGCTGCGCGAGAAGATCGGTGTCATGTTCGGCTCGCCCGAGACGACGACGGGTGGCAAGGCGCTCAAGTTCTACGCGTCGGTGCGCCTGGACATCCGCCGCATCGAGACCCTCAAGGAGGGCACGGAGGCCGTCGGCAACCGGACCCGCGTGAAGATCGTCAAGAACAAGATGGCGCCGCCCTTCAAGCAGGCGGAGTTCGACATCCTCTACGGGGTGGGCATCTCCCGCGAGGGCAGCCTCATCGACATGGGTGTCGAGCACGGCTTCGTGCGCAAGTCCGGCGCCTGGTACACGTACGAGGGCGACCAGCTCGGTCAGGGCAAGGAGAACGCCCGCGGCTTCCTGCGGGACAACCCGGACCTGGCGGTCGAGCTGGACAAGAAGATCAAGGAGAAGCTCGGCATCGGTGCACGGGTCGACGCGCCTGCCGACGCCGCACCGGCCGTCGACTTCTGAGCAGCCGCATGACGGGCACCCGGCGGCGGGGGCGGTTCGGCACCGAGCCGCCCCCGACCGGCGCCGCGGCGCAGGACGCCGAGCCGGACCAGGAGTCCGTGGCGCGAGCGATCGCGCTACGGCTCCTGACGGCGTCGGCGCGCAGCCGTGCACAGCTGGCGGAGGCGCTGGCGCGCAAGGACGTGCCCGACGACGTCGCGGAGCGCGTGCTCGACCGGTTCACCGAGGTCGGGCTGATCGACGACGCCGAGTACGCGCGGATGCTCGTCCGGACGCGTCACGCGGAGCGCGGGCTCTCGCGGCGCGCCATCGCCGTCGAGCTGCGCCGGCGGGGGATCGACGACGAGCTGGCCGGCGAGGCCCTCGAGCAGGTCGACGCGGACGACGAGGAGACCGCCGCTCGTGCGCTCGTCAGGCGCAAGCTCGCGTCGACGGCGGCCCTCGACATGCCGACGCGTTCGCGGCGGACGTTCGCGGCGCTCGGCCGCAAGGGCTACCCGCCCGGCCTCGTGGCGCGGCTCGTGCGCGAGGAGCTCGCGGAGCTCGGCGCGACGGTGGACGACCCAGGGCTCGAGCCGGACGCCTGATCCCACGGGGCGCACCCTGGTCGCCGGTCCAGGTGCGACCGGGTCGTAGCAGTCCGGGTGCCCTGCGGTAGGCGACAATGGGTGCCGACTCGCGCGCGGCAGGACGCTCGTGCGCTGACCTGGAGGAAGACGTGGACGCAGGAGCCATCGGCACCATCGTGGGGCTCCTCGGCGCGTGCCTCGTCGCGCTCGTCCTCGTGCTCGTCGCGCGCCGGGAGGCCGGCGTCCAGCGCGCCCAGGCTGCCGAGGACGTCGCCTCGATCAAGGACGACGCGCGGGCCCTGCTCACGGACGTCGAGCGCCGGGAACGGCGGCTGGCGGAGCGTGAGCAGCACGCCGAGGCCGATCGCCTCGAGCTGGAGGAGCTGGAGCGACGCGCCCGCGCGGACGCCGAGGCCGCCGCGGAGGCCAAGCGGATGGGTGCGCGGCTCCTCGACGAGGCGGAGCGTGCAGCCGCGCGCCGCGCCGCGGACGCGGACCAGGCAGCCGTGGCCGAGCTGGAGTCCGTGACCGGCCTCACGGCCGAGGAGGCGCGGGCCGAGCTCACCCGGCGGATCGCCGACCAGGCGCAGAACGACGCCGCGGCGCAGGTCCGCCGCGCGGAGGCGCAGGCGCGCCGGACCGCCGACGCCCGCGCGCGACGCATCCTGACGACGGCCGTGCAGCGCCTCGCCGTGCCGACGAGCACGCAGTCGCCGCTCACGGTGCTGCCGCTGCCCTCCGACGAGATGAAGGGCCGCATCATCGGCAAGGAGGGCCGCAACATCCGCGCCTTCGAGGCCCTGACCGGCGTCAACGTGCTCGTCGACGACCAGCCCGACGCCGTCGTCCTGTCGTGCTTCGACGCCGGTCGCCGCGAGGTCGCCCAGGTGACGCTCGAGGCGCTCATGGCCGACGGACGGATCCACCCGCAGCGCATCGAGCAGGCGTACGCCGAGGCGCTGGCCGGGGCGGACGAGCGTACGGACGCCGCCGGGCACGACGCCGCCGAGCGCGCCGGGGTGGGCGCGCTGAACCCGACGCTCGTGCGGACGCTCGGCCGGCTGCGCCTGCGCACGTCGTACGGGCAGAACGTGCTGGAGCACGTCGTGGAGTCCGCACTGCTGGCGGCGGCCCTCGCTGCGGAGATCGGTGCGGACGTCGAGGTCAGCCGCCGCGGTGCGCTCTTGCACGACCTCGGCAAGGCCCTCACCGCCGAGGTCCCGGGTACCCACGCGACGGTCGGTGCCGATCTCGCGCGCCGACACGGCGAGTCCGACACGGTAGTGAACGCGATCGCCGCCCACCACGACGAGGTGCCGCCGGAGACGGTGGAAGCCGTCCTGGTCCAGGTCGCGGACTCGATCTCCGCCGCCCGGCCGGGCGCCCGTCGTGAGGAGCTCGACCAGTACGTCGAGCGCATCGACAAGCTCGAGCAGCTCGTCGCCGCGCACGCCGGCGTGCGCCGCGCGCTGGCGATGTCCGCCGGGCGTGAGGTCCGGGTGGTCGTCGAGCCGTCCGAGGTCGACGACTACGCCCTGCCGCAGCTCGCGGTCGCCATCGCACGCCACATCGAGGCCGACCTGGCCTACCCGGGCGAGATCAAGGTGACCGTCGTCCGGGAGATCCGCGCCAGCGCGACCGCCGGCTGACTAGTCCTTGCCGACGGCCACGACGAGGCTCGGCGCCTCGGCGCGGGTCCTGCCCGCCGTGCGCCGGCCCAGGCGTCCGGCCATCAGGTCGGCGAGCTTGGTGATCCCGTAGTTGAGGACGATGAACATCAGGGCGGCCACGACGAGCGACTGCAGGATGTTGCCGTTGCCCGACCCGAAGCGGCGCGCCGCGTCCAGCAGGTCCGGGTACGTGATGATCACGCCGAGCGCGGTGTCCTTGAGGATGACGACCAGCTGGCTGGTGATCGCGGGCAGCATGGCGATGAGGGCCTGCGGCACCTCGACGAGCCGCAGCGACTGGCCGTCCCGCAGCCCGACGGCCAGCGCGGCCTCGCGCTGCCCCCGCGGCAGGCTGTGCACGCCGGACCGCACCAGCTCGGCGAACACCGAACCGTTGTAGAAGGTCAGGCCGAGGACCACCGCGACGAGCGGCACGTCGGACGGCTCCATGATCCGCATCTGCCCGAGGCCGAGGTAGAAGAAGATCATCATCAGCAGCACGGGCACGGCGCGGAAGAACTCGACGACGGCGCCGCTGAGCACGCGCAGGGTGCGGGAACCCGACAGCCGGCCCAGGCCGAACACGAAGCCGAAGACCGCGGACGTCACGATCGAGATACCGGCCGCCGTCAGGGTGTCGAGCAGGCCGGGGAGCAGGTAGTTGACCCAGGGGCTGGCCGTGAGGAACGGCGTCCAGAGGTCGGCGTCGAGCTGGCCCTTGGCGCCGAGCTGCATCAGCAGCCAGACACCGATGCCGAGCACCACCACGGTCGCGGCGATGTTGACCCACAGCATGCGGCGCCGGGCCACCGGCCCGGGAACGTCGAAGAGGGTGCTCATCGGGCCACCGCCAGTCGTCGGGACAGTGAGGTGGTCGCCAGCCCGATCGGCACGACGATGACGACGAAACCGAGCGCGAACGTGAGGAAGATCGCGAGGATCACGTCGGGTCGGAACTCGATCATGGTGCTCATCAGGCCGGACGCCTCCGCGACGGACCCGGCCGCGGCGACGGTCGAGTTCTTGGTCAGTGCGATCAGGACGTTGCCGAGCGGTGCGACGGACCCGCGGAAGGCCTGCGGCAGGATGATCAGGCGCGCGGCGGGCCAGAACGAGAGCCCGATCGCGCGGGCCGCCTCGGACTGGCCGACGGGCACGGTGTTGACCCCGGACCGCAGCGCCTCGCAGACGAACGCCGCGTGGTAGACCGCCAGGCCGAGCACGGCGAGGCGGAAGAAGTTGGTCTCGAAGTCGGGCGAGAGCTTGACGCCGAGCTGGCCCCACAGACCCAGGACGCAGAACACGATGATGATCGTCAGCGGGGTGTTGCGCAGCAGGGTCACGTAGGTCGACCCTGCCCAGCGCAGGCTCGGCACGGGGGAGATCCGCATCGTGGCCAGGACGGTGCCGAGGACCAGCGCCAGGATCCCGGCGAAGAACGTGAGCTGGATGTTGACCCAGAACGCCGCGGGCACGTCGAACTCGTTGAACAGCGACGCGAACTGCTGGAAGTAGCCGTCGTCCACCGACGCTCCTTGCTCTTGGAGGGAACGGTGGCTCCCGCGGCGCGCGCGGGAGCCACCGGTCCGTCAGCGGGTCAGGCGCAGGCGTCCGGCGTCGGGGGGTTGAGCTCCTCGTTCGCCTTGTAGCCGGAGGTGCCGACGTTCTCGTCGAGCAGCTCCTGCCAGGTGCCGTCCTCGATCATCTCGGTGATGGCCTCGTTGATCGCCTCGCACTTGTCGCTGTCCTGCGGGATGCCGACGCCGTAGTTCTCCTCGGAGAACGGGTTGCCGACGACCTTGACCTTGCCCTCGTTCGCGGGGACGGCGGCCAGACCGGCCAGGATGATGTCGTCGGTCGTGACGGCGTCCACGGTCCCGGCGGTCAGCGCCGTGACGCACTCGGCGTAGCCGGGCTGCTCCAGCAGCTGGGTGCCGGCCGCGTACTCGTCCTTGATCCGCTGGGCCGACGTGGAGCCGGTCACCGAGCAGAGAGTCTTGCCCTCGAGGTCCTCGGGGCCCGTGATGGAGTCCTCATCCGCCGCGACGAGCAGGTCCTGGCCGGCGACGAAGTACGGACCGGCGAAGGCGACGACCTCCTTGCGCTCGTCGGTGATCGAGTAGGTCGCGAAGATCATGTCGACCTGGCCGTTCTGCAGCAGCGTCTCGCGCTGCTTGGACGGCGCCTGGACCCACTCGATCTGGTCCTCGCCGTAGCCGAGCTTCTCGGCGACCTTCTTGGCGACGTCCACGTCGAACCCGGTGAACTCGCTGCCGTCCTGGAACCCCAGGCCGGGCTGGTCGAACTTGATACCGATCTTGATGGTGCCCTCGGCGCCGCCGGTCGACTCGGTGGCGCCGCCGGTTGCGCCGGCGTCCGTGTCGTCGCCGCCGTCGCCGCCCGAACAGCCGGCGAGGGTGAGGGTGGCGGCTGTGGCGAGTGCCAGTACGAGATGTCCTCTGCGCATGGTGTGTGTGCCCTTCGTGTGGTGTGCGGTGTCGGTTCGGTCTGGGGGTGGGTCAGTGCGTGAGGATCTTCGACAGGAAGTCCCTGGCACGCTCGCTCGTCGGGGCCGTGAAGAACGTCTCCGGGTCGGCCTCCTCGACGATCTGACCGCCGTCCATGAACACCACGCGGTTGGCGGCCCGGCGGGCGAAGCCCATCTCGTGGGTGACCACGATCATGGTCATGCCGTCGCGGGCCAGGCCGGCCATGACGTCGAGGACCTCGTTGATCATCTCGGGGTCCAGCGCCGAGGTCGGCTCGTCGAAGAGCATCACCTTGGGCTGCATCGCGAGAGCCCGCGCGATGGCGACGCGCTGCTGCTGTCCACCCGACAGCTGCGCGGGCAGCTTGTCGGCCTGGTCCTGCACCCCGACCCGCTCGAGCAGGCCGAGGGCGATCTCGCGCGCCTTGGCGGGCTTGACGCCCTTGGCCTTGACCTGGCCGAGCACGACGTTCTGCAGCACGGTCTTGTGCGCGAAGAGGTTGAACGACTGGAACACCATGCCGACGTCGGCGCGGAGCCGGGCGAGCGCGCGGCCCTCGGCGGGGAGCGGCTGGCCGTCGAGGGCGATGGTGCCCGAGTCGATGGTCTCCAACCGGTTGATCGTGCGGCACAGCGTGGACTTCCCGCTGCCGGACGGTCCGATGATCACCACGACCTCGCCGCGTCGCACGGTCAGGTTGATGTCCTGGAGCACGTGCAGCGAGCCGAAGTGCTTGTCGACGCCGCGAAGCTCGACGAGAGCGTCGGACGGGGTGCTGGTCGGGGCGGGCGGTGCGGCTGAGGTGTCCACCATTGGACGAACCTACGGTGGGTTTGCCCCGTCTGGCGACCAGGCGGGGTCACGGTTCGGCAACGCAGCCGTCAAGCATGAGTCCAGGTGAGGGGCTCCGAGGGCGTGGACGTACCCTTGTCGGTGATGTCCACGACCCTGCCCACCGTCCTGCCCGACGTGCTCCCACCCGTGCCGGACGCCGCCGCGCGCACGTACCTGGTCAAGACCCTCGGCTGCCAGATGAACGTGCACGACTCGGAGCACATGGCCGGCATGCTCGAGCAGGCCGGGTACGTGGCCGCAGGCCCCGCCGAGGTGGCCGCGGAGGACGCGGACGTCATCGTCATCAACACGTGCGCGGTCCGCGAGAACGCCGCCGACAAGCTCTACGGCAACCTCGGTCGGCTCGCCAGCATCAAGCGCGCGCGCCCGGGCATGCAGATCGCGGTCGGCGGCTGCCTCGCGCAGAAGGACCGCACCGGCATCGTGGAGCGGGCGCCCTGGGTCGACGTCGTGTTCGGCACGCACAACCTCGACGTCCTGCCCGTCCTCCTGGAGCGCGCGCGGCACAACGCCGCAGCGCAGGTGGAGATCGAGGAGTCGCTCAAGGTCTTCCCCAGCACGCTGCCCACGCGCAGGGAGTCGGTCTACGCCGGCTGGGTGTCGATCAGCGTCGGGTGCAACAACACGTGCACCTTCTGCATCGTGCCGCACCTGCGCGGCAAGGAGCGCGACCGCCGGCCGGGGGAGATCCTGGCGGAGGTCGAGGCCCTCGTGGCCCAGGGCGCGATCGAGGTCACCCTGCTCGGGCAGAACGTGAACTCCTACGGGGTCGAGTTCGGGGACCGCGGCGCGTTCGCCAAGCTGCTGCGCGCGGTCGGGGCCATCGACGGGCTCGAGCGGGTCCGGTTCACGTCCCCGCACCCCGCCGCGTTCACGGACGACGTCATCGCCGCGATGGCCGAGACGCCGACCGTCATGCCGCAGCTGCACATGCCGCTGCAGTCGGGCTCGGACCGCATGCTTCGCGCCATGCGCCGCTCGTACCGGTCGGAGAAGTTCCTCGGCATCCTCGACCGCGTCCGCGCCGCGATGCCCGACGCCGCGATCACGACCGACATCATCGTGGGCTTCCCCGGGGAGACCGAGGAGGACTTCGCGGAGACGCTCCGCGTGGTCGAGGCGTCGCGGTTCTCCTCCGCCTTCACGTTCCAGTACTCGCCCCGCCCGGGGACGCCGGCGTTCGACCTTCCCGACCAGCTTCCGAAGTCGGTCGTCCAGGAGCGGTTCCTGCGGTTGACGGCCCTGCAGGACCGGGTCTCCCAGGAGGAGAACCAGCGTCAGGTCGGGCGCACGGTCCAGGTGCTCGTCGCCGAGACCGAGGGACGCAAGGACGGCGCGACACACCGGGTCACGGGCCGCGCCGCGGACAACCGGCTGGTGCACCTGGCCCTGCCCCAGGGAGCGGCCGAGGTGCCGCGCCCGGGTGACCTGGTCACCGTGGACGTGACGCACGCCGCCCCGTACCACCTGGTGGCGGACTCAGGGCTGACGGGCGGGACGTACGTCGTCCGGCGTACCGCGTCGGGCGACGCCTGGGACCGGCGGCGCAGCGGTCAGGACGAGCACAGCCACGGCGCTGCGGGGGACTCGTGCGGCACGGGCGCCGCGGCCGGACCCGTGGTGCTCGGCCTGCCGACGATCGGGCTCCGCGGCTGAGCGGCTCACTGCTCACTTCACGACCGCGCCGCCCCGGGCCACCAGGCCGGCCTGGGTGGACAGCGCGACCTCCTTCATGAAGAACGCGATCACGAAGCCGACCACGCCGAGCGGCACCAGGTACCAGAACGCCGGCGCGAGCGCGTCGGAGTAGGCGTTCACGACGAGGTCACGCAGGGCGGTCGGCAGCCGGTCGACCGCCTGCGGCGTGAGGGCGTCGACACCGAAGTTCCCGGGGATGGCGCCCGCGGACAGGGTCCTTTCCGCGTCGGCCAGCTGCGACGTGAGGTTCGCGGTGAAGACCGTCGAGAACACGCTGGTGCCCACCGCGGCGCCGATCTCCCGCAGGAAGTTGTTGGTGGACGTCGCGACGCCGACGAGGTCCGGGCTGACCGAGTTCTGCACCGCGATCACGATGGTCTGCAGCACCAGTCCCAGCCCGAACCCGAGGACGAAGATCATGGCGCCGAACTCCAGCATCGACATGTCGGCCGACAGCTGCGTCAGCAGGACCAGCCCGATCGTCGCGATCCCCATCCCGAGGATCGGGAAGATCTTGTACCGGCCCCGCGCGGAGATCAGCCAGCCGGACCCGAGCGCCGTGATCATCAGCCCGATCGTCATCGGCAGCATGAGCAGCCCGGCCTCGGTGGCGTCGTAGCCCTTCGCCATCTGCAGGAACGTGGGCAGGAACGACAGGGCCGCGAACATGGTCATGCCGAGCACCAGGGCGATCGACACCGAGACCGAGAACGTCCGGCTCCGGAACAGGCGCAGCGGGATGAGCGGGTCGGTCACCCGGGTCTCCACGACGAGGAACGCCGCCAGCGCGACGACGGTGCCGACGAGCAGGGCCACCAGGGCCGGGTTGCTCCAGTCGTACCGTCGGGCGTCCGTGATCGACCGCCAGCTGGTCAGCAGCACGATGCCGGACGTGGCGAGCGTCAGGAGGACCGCACCCCCGAGGTCGAACGGACGGGTCGACCGCCGCGAGGGGAGGCGGAGCTTGGCGTACGCGATGCCGAGGGCGATCAGCCCCACCGGCACGTTGAGCCAGAAGCACCAGCGCCATCCGGGACCGTCGGTGAACCAGCCGCCGAGCAGGGGCCCGGCGACCGTGGCGATGCCGAAGACCGCGCCCATCGGCCCCATGAACCGGCCACGGTCCCGGGCCGAGACGATGTCGGCGATGATCGCCTGGCTCAGGATGACCAGGCCGCCCGCGCCGAGCCCCTGGACCGAGCGCCACGCGACGAGCTCGCCGAACGTGCCGGACAGCGCCGACCCGGTGGAGCCGATCACGAAGACCGCGATGGCGACGAGGAACGGCTGCCGCCGACCGCGGAGGTCGCCGAGCTTGCCGTAGATGGGCATGACCACCGCGATCGCGAGCAGGTAGGCGGTGATGATCCAGCCCTCGTGCTGCGCCGCCCCCAGGTCTCCGACGATGGTCGGCAGGGCGGTGCCCACCACCGACTGGTCGAGCGCGGACAGGAACATGGCGGCGAGCAGCGCGCCGAAGATCACGTACACCGTGCCCTTGGTGAGCACGAGCTCCGGTGCACCCGTCGTCGCCGAGGCAGACGTGGTGTCGCTCATGTCGGACCCCCCGCCGGCAATCACCCGATCCCTCGTCCGAGTGTGTGCCCGCCCATGCCGGGTCGCAACGCGTGCGGCGTCCGACGGCGGTCAGTTGTCCGGGACGTCCGGCGGTGGCGCGTCGTCCCGTGGCAGGACCGCCTCGAGCGAGGAGAACATCTGCACGCCCGTGCCCAGGCCGCACGCCAGCAGCTGAGCCAGCTGCGGCTCGGTCACCCCGGGCTCGAAGTCGGCGGACACCTCGCTGTAGAGCGCGAGGACGCCCTCCTCCTCGCGCAGGTACGCCTTCGGCCAGATGCGCTCGCGGTTCCAGTCGTTGATCGCGAGGGCAGCGACCTCGCGCTGGTCCAGCTGCAGGGCACGGTGCCAACGGCCCCGGACCTGCAGGATCTCCTGCTGCTCACCCAGGAGCAGGAACCAGAAGCGGCTGCCGTCCCAGGTCCCCGTGAGGTCGCCGTCGTCGTCCACGACGAAGCGGTAGCCGCGGGCGATCAGGTAGTCGGCGATCCGTTCACGGCTCAGGGGAGTCGGTTGCTCGTCGTCGGGCGAGGGACGTTTGGTGGGCTTGGGCAGCCCGCCGAGCACCCTGAGCAGCCAGCCGGGTCCGCTCACGGCGCCACCCCGGCCGGGTCGGGGTACCGCTCGTCCAGCGCGTCGAAGAACATGCTCCCGGTGGACAGCCCGCAGAAGAGCATCTGGCTCAGCTGGGCGTCCGTCGCCCCGTGCTCGAGGTCCGTGGCCACCTCTGAGACGACGTGCACACGCCCGTTGTCCCGGACGCGCACGTACGCCTTGGGCCAGATCCGGTCCGCGTTCCACTCGTTGCAGACGTCGAGCACCTCCTCGAGCCGCTCGATCGCCACCTCCCGGTGCCACTGCCCGCGGACCTGGAGGATCTCCGACTTCTCACCGAACAGGAAGAAGTAGAAGAGTCGCCCGCGCCACAGTCCGCCCAGGTCACCGTCGTTGTCGACGAAGTAGCTGAACTGGTTGTCGGTCATCCACGCGGCGATCCGGGCAGGAGTCACGTCCGTCGGCAGGTCCGCCGCAGGCTCGGCGACCCCCAGCTCGCGGGCCAGCAGCTGTGCGACGCGGTCGTGCAGCTCCTCGTCGTCGGGCTCGAGCCCCGTCCCCGCGTCGGGGGCGGTTGGCCGCGAACGCCCCCGCCACCAGCGCCCTGCGCGATCTACGAGCCCCATGGGCCGACAGTACCGGCGTGCGCCCGCCCGGGGGTGCAGCCGTCCGGGTACGGGTCGCTCTCCCGTAGGTTCTGGGCATGCTCGTGGTCGCCGCTCTCGTCCCGGACACCGCGCTCCTGGTCCCCGGCGCCGCCGGTGCGGCGCAGGTGCTCACGGCCGTCCGCGCGGCCGCGCTCGACGCGGTGGCCCAGGTGGTCGCGTCGGGGGCCGCGACGGTCGCCGTGGTCGCGCCGGGCCCGCGCGCCCGGGAGCTGACCGGTACCGTCCGGCCCTCGCTCGGCGCCGCCGGTATCCCGGACGGGTTGCTGGCGTGGCCGGTGGCAGAGATGACGCTCCCCGGCGACGGGGTCGCGACGGGCTCGGTCGCGAGCGCCGTCGGCCTGCACCTGCTCGCCCGCGCCGGGCGACGGACGGGGCTTCGGGTCCTCGAGGTGACCGGACGACAGGATCGCGCCGCCCTCGCCGCCCTCGGGCGCGACCTGGTCGGCGCCGGGCCGACCGGGTTCGTCGTCGTCGGCTCGGTCAGCGGGCGGCACGGGGCGGACGCCCCGCTCGCCCAGGACCGGCGTGCGCCCGACCACGACGCCCGCGTGCTGGCCGACCTGGCCGACGGGGGCGCGGCCGCTCGTGCGCGGATCGCCGCCGACGACCCTCTCCTGGCCGACGAGCTCGCGGTCCGCGGCTGGGCGCCGTGGCAGGTCCTGGTCGGCGCCGCGGCGGACGGGCCGATCCGGGGACACCTGCTGGCGCGGTCCGGCGTGCTCGGCGCCGAGCACGCGGTGCTGGTCTGGGACGCCCGGTAGGGTCGGCTGTCCGTCCCCGACACGCCGAGGTACCGATGTCTTCCGCCCCGCACGAGCCCACCCTTCCGCCGCTGACCCTCGCGCGGGTGGCGCAGCGGCTGGACGCCCGCGGCGCGATCTACGCGACCGACGCGGACGGCGACCTGGTGGGCCGCTGGGACAGCCACCCGTTCTGGTTCATGACGATCGGGCGCGCCAAGGAGTACCTGCAGGTGCGCGGCCGCTGGTCCAAGCAGGTGCCGCCCAGCGAGTTCGGGAACGTGCTGCTGGGCGCCAACCGCTGGTCCGAGACCATGGTGTGGCCCAAGATCTACGTCCGGCTCGAGGCGGAGAAGGTCGCGGTGTACACCGAGCACACCGTGGACTACCAGCACGGCGTCACGGACGAGCAGCTGGACCTGCACCTGACCGGTGGGATCGGCAGCGCGTTGCGGTTCTTCGCCGAGCTCGACGAGCGCTACCCGGACGCCGTCCCGACGCAGGCGCCGTCGGCACCCGCGCCACCGCCCGCCGTGGTCGACTACCAGGACCCGGCGCGCCCGAGCCTGGACTGACCCCGATGACCCTCGTGGTCGCGCTCGTCGGGCCCACCGCGACGGGCAAGTCCGACCTCGGCCTCGCGCTCGCCCACAGGCTCGGCGGGGAGGTGGTCAACGCGGACGCGATGCAGCTCTACCGCGGGATGGACATCGGCACCGCGAAGCTCACCGTCGAGGAGCGGCAAGGCGTCCCGCACCACCTCCTCGACGTGCTGGACGTGCGCGACGACGCCTCCGTCGCGGACTACCAGGAGCGGGCACGTCGTGCCCTGGTCGAGATCGCGCAGCGCCGTGCGCGGGCCGTGGCGGTCGGTGGGTCCGGTCTCTACGTCCGTGCCCTCCTGGACCACATGGAGTTCCCCGGGACCGACGCCGACCTCCGGGCGCGGCTCGAGGAACGCGTCGAGAGCGAGGGTGCCCGGGCGCTGCACGCCGAGCTGGCGGCGGTCGACCCGGTGGCGGCGGAGGGGATCGGGCCCCGCAACGCCCGACGGATCGTGCGGGCGCTGGAGGTCATCGCACTCACCGGTCGCCCGTACTCGGCGAGCCTGCCGCAGCACGTCTACGAGGTGCCCGCCGTCCAGATCGGGCTCGACTGCGACCGGGCCGTGCTCGACGAGCGGATCACGGCGCGGGTCGAGCGGATGTGGTCGCGCGGACTGGTCGGAGAGGTCGAACGCCTGGCGGCGCACGGCATGGGCCGTACGGCGTCGCGCGCCGTGGGGTACGCGGAGGTGCTCTCGATGCTGCGCGGGGAGCTCACGCCCGACGAGGCACGGACGGCGATCGCCGCGGGAACGCGCCGGCTCGCGCGCAAGCAGATGGGCTGGTTCGGCCGCGACCCGCGCGTGCACTGGCTCGACGCGCGCGACCCGGACCTCGTCGAGAAGGCGCTCGCCCTGGTCGCGGCCGCCGACGCGGGAGAGCTCGGTCCGGCCACGGAGGACCCGGCCCCACGACGTAGCCTGGGCTCATGACCGTGGTGGCCGCCCCGACGCTGCACGTGACCAAGGGTCACGGCACCCAGAACGACTTCGTGCTGCTCGACGACCGCGACGGCCGGGTGGAGCTGTCGGCCACGCTCGTGCGCGCGCTCGCGGACCGTCGGGCCGGCGTCGGTGGTGACGGGGTGATCCGCGTGGTCGCCGGCGAGCACGTGCCCGAGGGGGTCGAGGCGCTGGCGCAGGACCCGGCTGCCCGCTGGTTCATGGACTACCGCAACGCCGACGGCTCGGTCGCGGAGATGTGCGGCAACGGCGTGCGGGTGTTCGCCGCCTACCTCGAACGCCTCGGCCTGTGGGACGCCGCGGACGGCGAGCTCACCCTCGGCACGCGCGCGGGAGTGCGCCGCGTGCGGCGGGTGCCGGTGCCTGCGGGGATCGGGGACGACGTCTGGTACGCCGTCGACATGGGCCCGTGGCACCTGCCCGGCGGCCCCGACGCGGCGCGTGCCGGCGCCGACGCCGAGGTCGACGTCGTGGGGCTGCCCGTCGCGCGGGCCGGCCTGAGCGTGGACATCGGCAACCCGCACGTCGTGCTGGCGCTCGGCGGCGAGGAGGAGCTGGCCGCCGCCGACCTCACCCGAGCGCCGAAGGTCACGCCGCTGCCGGTCGACGGCACGAACGTCGAGCTCGTGGTCCCGCTGGGCGAGCACGCGGCGTCCGACGGCACCCTGGTGGGCCGGGTGCGGATGCGGGTGCACGAGCGGGGCGTCGGTGAGACACGCTCCTGCGGCACCGGCGCCTGCGCGGCCGCGCTCGCGGTGCGCACCTGGGCCGGGGTCGGCGCACCGGACGTCTGGCTGGTCGACGTGCCGGGCGGCACCGTCCGGGTCAGCGTGCTGGCGCAGGGGCACGTCGAGCTCGCAGGGCCTGCGGTGCTCGTCGCGGACGCCGACGTCGACCTCGCGGCCCTGACCGCCGGGTGACGACCGTGCGCCTGACCGCCGAGGACCTGGGCGTCCAGCTGGGCGAGCGCGCGACGGTGGTGCAGTTCTCGAGCACGTTCTGCGCGCCGTGCCGGTCCACCCGGTACGTCGTCCAGCGTGCTGTCGCGACGGCCGACGGCGTCGCGTACGCCGACCTCGACATCGCCGACCACCTGGCGCTGGGCGAGCGTCTGGGAATCGACGTGACCCCGACCGTGCTCGTGCTGGACGCCCGCGGTCAGCTGGTGCGCCGCGCCTCCGGCGTGCCGACCCTGGCTCAGCTGCGCACCGCGCTCGACGACGCGTCGTCGCTGGTCGGGCCGGGCTGACGGCGACCGTCGCCCACGCGAGGACCGACCAGCGCGGCGCAGGACACGCCACTCGCTCATCGGTCGCGGACGGCCAGCACGCGGAATCCCTTGACGCTCGCGGTGCGCTCCACGGACCGGCCGAGCTCGGCGGCGATCCAGCGCTGCAGGGAGTCGGCGCCCAGGTTCTTGCCGACCACCAGGTGCGCCTCGGCGCCCGGGGCCAGGCGACCGAGCCACTGGGTCAGCATCGCGTGCAGCGCCGGCTTGCCGACCCGGATGGGCGGGTTGGACCAGAGCGCGGCGAGCCGCACCTCGTCGGGCACCTCGTCGGGACGGACCGCACGCACGTTCGACAGGCCGAGGCGCTCCGCGTTGCGGCGGGTCAGGTCCAGCGACCGCTCGTTGACGTCCACCGCCCACACGCGGGCCGAGGGCGACCGCAGGGCGAGCGTGAGCGCGATGGGGCCCCACCCGCAGCCCAGGTCGAGCAGGTCGCCCTCGCCCGGTGGATCCGGGACGTGGTCCAGGAGCACCCGTGTCCCCAGGTCGACGTGGTCGGGGGAGAAGATGCCGCCGGCGGTCTCGACCTCGACCTCCCGGCCCGCCAGGAGCACGCGCAGCAGCCGGCGCTCGTCGGGGGAGGCCGGCCGTGCCGTGAAGTAGTGGTCCTGCTCGCTCACGGCGCCGACGATACCCACGCCCCGGCGCTCGGCCCGCAGCGAAATGCCTCGGCGGGCGTGGGCACCGCGTGCGACCCTGGAGCCACCGGATGAGAAGAGGAACCCCTTGACCGACCCGCAGCACACCGTGAGCGAGACCGAGGACACCCCGCAGACGCGGTCCCCGCAGGAGGTGGCCGACGACGTCGTGGCCCGGGTGCTCGCCAGGGCAGGGGCGACGCTGCACGACGGCGCCACGGTGCACTCCAGCTACGACGGCGACCAGCTGGAGCTGGAGGAGCGCACGTCACTCCGCCGGGTCGCCGGGTTGTCGACCGAGCTCCAGGACGTCACCGAGGTCGAGTACCGCCAGCTGCGGCTCGAGAAGGTCGTCCTGGTAGGGGTCTGGGGCTCCGGCACGGTCACGGACGCCGAGATCTCGCTGCGCGAGCTGGCCCAGCTCGCCGAGACCGCCGGCTCGCAGGTGCTCGACGGGCTGCTCCAGCGCCGCCAGAAGCCCGACCCCGGGACCTACCTCGGCTCGGGCAAGGCCGCGGAGCTGGCCGCCCTGGTCGCGAGCGTCGGCGCGGACACCGTCGTCGTCGACGGCGAGCTGGCACCGTCGCAGCGCCGCGCGCTGGAGGACATCGTCCGCGTCAAGGTCATCGACCGCACGGCGCTGATCCTCGACATCTTCGCCCAGCACGCCAAGTCCCGGGAGGGCAAGGCGCAGGTCGAGCTCGCGCAGCTGGAGTACCTGCTCCCGCGCCTGCGTGGCTGGGGCGACTCGATGTCCCGGCAGGCCGGTGGTCAGGTCGGCGGCGCGGCAGCCGGGATGGGCTCGCGCGGTCCCGGTGAGACGAAGATCGAGCTCGACCGTCGGCGGATCCGCAACCGCATGGCCAAGCTGCGGCGGGAGATCGCGGCGATGGAGCCGGCCCGCGTCACCAAGCGGGCCTCCCGCAAGAAGCACGCCATCCCGTCGGTCGCGATCGCGGGCTACACCAACGCGGGCAAGTCGTCGCTGCTCAACCGGCTGACGCACGCGGGAGTCCTGGTGGAGAACGCGCTGTTCGCCACCCTGGACCCGACGGTCCGCCGGGCGGAGACGCTCGACGGCCGCATCTACACCCTCGCCGACACGGTGGGGTTCGTCCGGGCGCTCCCGCACCAGCTGGTCGAGGCGTTCCGATCCACGCTGGAGGAGGTCGCCGACGCCGACCTGATCCTGCACGTGGTCGACGCGTCGCACCCGGACCCGGAGGGTCAGATCGCCGCCGTCCGGCACGTGTTCGCGGACATCCCCGGTGCCATGGACGTGCCCGAGATCATCGTCCTGAACAAGGCCGATCTCGCCTCGTCCGAGGCGATCGCCCGGCTGCGTTCCCGCGAGGTGCACTCGATCGTCGTGTCCGCGCACAGCGGTGAGGGCATCGACCAGCTCCAGGCGCTCATCGCCGACCAGCTGCCGCGCCCCGGCGTGAGCATCGACGTCGTGATCCCGTACGACCGTGGCGACCTGGTGAGCAGGGTGCACGAGCACGGCGAGATCCAGACCGAGGAGCACACGGGTGACGGCACAGCCATCCGCGCGCGGGTGGACGAGGGCCTCGCCGCCGAGCTGGAGGCGGCCGCGCAGCCCCGTCCGTGACTGTCAGCAGCCGCCACTAGGCTGACGCGGTGCCAACCGCTGACCCTTCCGTCCAGGCGGCACGCGACGACTCCGTCGAGGCGCTCCTCGACGTCGCTGTCGGTGCCCTCGGTGGCGTCCGACGCGACGGGCAGCACGAGATGGCCGTCGCCGTAGCGGAGACGATCACCAAGGGCGAGCACCTCTTGGTCCAGGCCGGAACCGGCACGGGCAAGTCCCTCGGCTACCTGGTGCCCGCCCTGCGGCACGCGGTGCTGGAGGACGAGCACGTCGTCGTCTCGACCGCCACCCTGGCGCTGCAGCGGCAGATCATCACGCGCGACCTGCCGCTCGTCGCCAAGGCGCTCGAGCCGCACCTGCCGCGGCCGCCGGCGATCGCCCTGCTCAAGGGCTGGCACAACTACGTCTGCGTGCACAAGGTCGCCGGCGGGTACCCGGACGACGACGCGGGCACGCTCTTCGACCTCGGGGACCACGCCGGCGCGGCCGAGCACCCCGCCCCCGCGCGCACCGGCGGCGCGAGCCTCGCGGAGAGCCTGGGCGAGCAGGTGCTGCGGCTGCGGGAGTGGGCGGACGAGACCGACACCGGCGACCGGGACGACCTCGTCCCCGGCGTCACGGACCGCGCCTGGCGGCAGGTGTCCGTGACCTCGCTGGAGTGCCTGGGCGGCAAGTGCCCCATGCTCGCCGAGTGCTTCCCCGAGAAGGCCAAGGCGGCCTCGCGCGAGGCGGACGTGGTCGTCACGAACCACGCCATGCTCGGCATCGCGGCCTCCGGGTCGCCGGGGGTGCTGCCCGAGCACCAGGTGCTCATCGTGGACGAGGCGCACGAGCTGACCGACCGGGTGACCGCGCAGTCGACCTCGGAGCTGTCGGTCGCCACGATCGAGCACGCCGCACGACTGGCGCGTCGCCACGGCGGCGTCCCGACCACCGACCTCGACTCGGCCAGCCAGGCGCTCGCGACCGTTCTCGTCGCGCTCCCGGAGGCCCGGTTCCGCGACGGGCTCCCGGACGACGCCCGGGACGCGGTCGCGCGCGTGCGCGACGCCACCCGCGCGCTGCTCAGCGTGCTCAAGCCGGAGTCGGGACCGACAGCGCCGGCCGAGGGCGGCCGCAAGGTCGCCCAGGCGACCATGCTCGCGCTGCACGAGGTGGCCGACCGGATGGCCGCCGACCCCGAGGACAACCGGCACACGGTCCTGTGGTGCGCGCGCAGTGAGGACCGGCGGGGCCAGGTGCTCACGCGGCTCTACGCGGCGCCGCTGGCGGTCAACGGGCTGATCCGGACCAACCTGCTGGCCGGTCGCTCGGGCGTGCTCACCTCGGCGACGCTCGAGCTCGGCGGGTCGTTCGACCCGATCGCGCGCGCTGTCGGCCTCGAGGTCCGCCCGGACGCCGAGCCGGTCGGCCCGACGTCGCTGGCAGGGCAGGCCACGGCGGCGTCCGGCAAGGTCCCGTGGCGCGGGCTCGACGTCGGCAGCCCCTTCGACTACCCGAGGCAGGGGATCCTCTACCTCGCGCGGCACCTGCCCAAGCCGGGCCGCGAGCCGGCCACCGACGCGCAGCTGGACGAGATCGCGGAGCTGATCACCGCGGCCGGCGGTCGCACCCTGGGGCTGTTCTCGTCGCGGCGTGCGGCCAACGCGGTGGCGGCCGCGATGCGCGAGCGCCTCGACGTCCCGATCCTGGCGCAGGGCGACGACCAGCTGCCGACGCTCGTCTCGCAGTTCATCGCGGACGAGGCCACCTGCCTGTTCGGCACCCTCTCGCTGTGGCAGGGCGTGGACGTGCCCGGGGCGACCTGCCGGCTGGTCATCATCGACCGCATCCCGTTCCCGCGGCCCGACGACCCCGTCAGCTCGGCGCGGTCCGACGCGATCGAGAAGGCCGGCGGCAACGGGTTCCTGGCGGTCTCCGCGACCCACGCGGCGCTGCTGCTCGCGCAGGGCGCCGGCCGGCTGATCCGCACGAGCGAGGACCGGGGCGTGGTCGCGGTGCTGGACCCGCGGCTCGCGACCGCCGGGTACGGCGCGTTCCTGACCCGGTCGTTGCCCGCGTTCTGGCGGACCACGGACCGAGCGGTGGCGGTCTCCGCACTGCAGCGGCTCGCCACCCCGTTAGCCTCGGGGGCATGACCGAGAGCCTGGACATGGAAGACGTGGGCCTGACGCCGTTCCGCAGCGGGCGGCGCCCGTCCAAGCTGGCGATCGTGGGCGCGGGGGCCGTCGGGTCCACGATGGCGTACGCGGCCCTGATGCGCGGAGCGGCACGCTCGATCGCGCTGTACGACGTCAACGCGTCCAAGGTCGAGGCGGAGGCGCTGGACCTGAGCCACGGCATCCAGTTCATGCCCATGGCGCAGGTGGTGGGGTCCGACGAGATCGCGGTGTGCGCGGACGCGGACGTCGTGATGTTCACCGCAGGGGCCAAGCAGAAGCCCGGCCAGTCCCGGCTGGACCTGGCGGAGGCGACCATCGGGCTGGTCCGCAAGGTGCTCCCGGCGCTGGTCGAGGTCGCGCCGGACGCGGTCTACGTGATGGTCACCAACCCGGTCGACGTCGTGACGTACGCCGCGCTCAAGATCTCCGGCCTGCCGTCCTCGCAGCTGTTCGGCTCCGGCACGGTCCTGGACTCCTCGCGGCTGCGCTACCTGATCGCGCAGCACACGGGCGTGGCAGTGCAGAACGTCCACGCGTACATCGCGGGCGAGCACGGGGACACCGAGCTGCCCCTGTGGGGGTCCGCGAGCATCGGCTCGGTGCCGCTGCTCGAGTGGACCGGCGCCGGTGGCGACGGAGCCCTGACGGCCGACGTACGGGACAGGATCACGCGGGAGGTCGTCGAGTCGGCGTACCGGATCATCGAGGGCAAGGGCGCGACCAACTACGCGGTGGCCCTGGCCGGCTCGCGGATCATCGAGGCCGTCCTCAAGGACGAGGGGCGAGTGCTACCCGTGTCCTCGCTGCTCGACGACTTCTACGGGATCAGCGACGTCTGCCTGTCCGTCCCGGCGATCGTCGGGGCGCACGGCGTGGCCGAGCGGCTCCGCGTCCCGCTCTCGGAGGACGAGCTCGCCGGCCTGCGCTCGTCGGCGGACGCGGTCCGCTCGGTGGCGCGACGCTTCGGGTTCTGAGCGCCGCGCTCGGGTTCTCGCCGCGGAGGCGTCCGCACTGCGACCGTCGGGCCGCACCCTGCTGGGTGCGGCCCGACGGCTGTGTCACAGGCTGCGCAGCACGCTGACGACCCGGCCCAGGATGGTGGACTCGTCACCCGGGATGGGGGAGTAGGCGGCGTTGTGGGGCATGAGCCAGACGTGCCCGTCGATCCGCTTGAACGTCTTGACCGTGGCCTCGCCGTCGATCATCGCGGCGACGATCTCGCCGTTCTCCGCGACCGGCTGGCGCCGCACCACGACCCAGTCGCCGTCGCAGATCGCCGCGTCGACCATGGAGTCGCCGCTCACCTTGAGCAGGAAGAGGTCGCCGTCGCCGACCAGCTGACGGGGGAGCGGGAAGACGTCCTCCACCGCCTGCTCGGCGAGGATGGGCCCACCTGCCGCGATCCGCCCCACGACCGGGACGTAGGAGGGGGCGGGCAGGCGCTCGCCGTCCCCCTGGTCGGGGAAGCTCGCCCGGCGGCCGTCCGGCGCCGTCCACGTGCCCACGCCGCGCGAGTCGTCCGCGTGCACGACCTCGATGGCGCGAGGACGGTTCGGGTCCCGGCGCAGGTATCCCTTGCGCTCGAGCGCCATGAGCTGGTGCTTGACGCTCGACGGGCTGGTGAGGCCGACGGCCTCCCCGATCTCGCGCATGCTCGGCGGGTAGCCGCGGGACTCGACCGACGTCCGGATGGTGTCCAGCACGAGCCGCTGCCGCGCCGTGAGCCCGTCGGGGCCGGGTGCGCCGTCGGGCAGCGTGTGGATGGTCGCCAGGTCCTTCTCGGGCTGGGACGTGTCCCCTGAGTCCGTCACTGCGCTCCTCCTCGTCCGGCGGCCGCCTCGCAGCACGCTCAGCCTTCTCCGCCTGGTCCAGCCCGGGTCCGCGGAACCGTGACCTGCGCCGACGGTGGCTGCCCGGCGGCAGTGTCAGTGGCTCGTGGTCCGCTTGTGCTGCATCGCCAGCCTAGGGATGTCGGAGCCGAAGATCAAACATCTGTTCGATCGTGTCTCTCGACAGTGTCGGTGGATGCTGGTAGACATCGTACAGACGTTCGACGAACAGGCGTTCGACGATCAGCGGTACCCCGGTCAGCCGGGCCGAGCAGGAGCGAGAGACGTGATGAGCGCGATGGTGATGGGACCGGCGATGTCGACCGTGGCACCCCAGCGGGTGGCTGAGCGCGTGGCGTACCGCATACCCAACCGTGTGCCCAACCGCATGCCCGACCGCATGTCCAACCGCATGTCCCGCGGTACCGCCCGACCCACGACCCCTCACGGGGCAGAGCGCGTGGCGGACTCCGCCGTGGGTGCGCCCTCCGCGGCCGTGTCCGCTGCGCACCTGCGCCTCACCACGCGCGGCCGGGTCGTCCTGTGGCTGCTCGCGGCCACGGTCGTGGCGCTCGTCACGCTGCTCGGGAGCCAGGCGTCCGCGGACGGGCCGGTCACCGCGCAGGAGGTCCAGCGCCACGTGGTGCAGCCGGGCGAGACGCTGTGGCAGATCGCCGAGTCGGTGGCCACGCCGTCGCAGGACGTGCGGGACGTCGTGGTCGCACTGGTCGACCTCAACGAGCTGCCCGACGCGGGGCTCATGGCCGGCCAGGTCATCGTCGTCCCGGCACGCTGACGCTGAGCACGGCGACACGGCGACACGGCGCGCGGCACACGCGCGCGGGACACGGCGGTCGGCGACACAGCACGCGGCGACACAGCACGCGGCGACACAGTGGTCGGCGACACAGCGGTCGGCGACACAGCGCGGTACCGGGTCGAGCCGGTGCCGTAGGAGGGACGGGGGGTCCCCCGCGAAGGCGGCCATCAGGTGATGGCCGCCTTCGTGCATCCCCGGCGCGACGCGCCTTGCGACGGCGGGACGCGTGGCCTAGCGTCACGGAGGCGTTCACGGCGCGATCGTCGTCGTCGGCAGTCGTCCGGCCGTCACGCGCCAGCTCGAAGGGGATCACGGTGCACTGTCCGTTCTGCCGCCATCCGGACTCGCGGGTCGTCGACTCGCGCACCTCGGACGACGGGTCGACCATCCGACGACGGCGGCAGTGCCCGCAGTGCAACCGCCGCTTCACCACCGTCGAGACCGCCAGCCTCTCGGTGGTGAAGCGCTCCGGAGCCACCGAGCCGTTCAGCCGCGAGAAGATCGCCGGCGGCGTGCGCAAGGCGTGCCAGGGACGTCCGGTGAGCGAGGACGACCTGGCGCTGCTGGCCCAGAAGGTCGAGGAGACCCTGCGCGGTGCGGGCTCGGCGGAGATCGACGCGTACGAGATCGGCCTGGCCATCCTCGGCCCGCTGCGTGAGCTCGACGAGGTCGCCTACCTCCGGTTCGCGAGCGTCTACCAGGCGTTCGACTCGCTGGAGGACTTCGAGGCGGCGATCACCGTGCTGCGCGCGGAGCACGAGTCCTCGCCGGTGGGCGAGGGGGGTGTGCCCGAGGAGGGCGGGCCGGTCGAGCGGGGCGGGCCAGTCGAGCAGGGCGGGCCGGTCGAGCCGGCCGACGACGGCGTCCGGTCCAGCTGAGCGCCGCGCCGTGGGCGGGGCGCGCCCGACCCGGCGGGAGCAACTAGGTTCGTCGCGTGCTTCCTACGGATATCGAGCTCCTCCACGTCCCTGGTCCGCCCGCCGCGCTGCCGGACGGCACGCGCGCCGTCGTGTCGGTCGTGCGGCCGGACCTGGCCGACGACGAGTACGTCGGGCACCTGTGGTCCGTCGACCTCGAGGGTGACGACGCCCCGCGTCCCCTGACGCGGGGTCACCGTGACACCGCCCCGGACGTCAGCCCGGACGGTCGGTGGGTGGTGTTCCTGCGTGCCGAGCACGAGGGAAAGCCGCAGGTGCACGTCGTCGAGGCGGCCGGCGGCGAGCCGATCCGGCTCACCGACGCACCCCTGGGCGCCTCCGAGCCCCGGTTCTCGCCGGACGGCACGCGGATCGTGTACCTCGCGCGGGTGCCGGAGGAGGGCCGCTACTCGGCCGACGGTTCGCCCGGCGCGGAAGAGCCGCGGCACATCACCGAGCTGCGGTACCGGGCCGACGGGATCGGGTTCGTGCGGGACCGCCCGCAGCACGCGTTCGTCGTCGACGTCCCGGTGGACGGGGAGCGCCCGGCCGCGCTCCCGGAGCCGGTCGCCCTGACCGCCGGTGACATCGGTGTCGCGGGGGTGCGGTGGCTGCCGTCGGGGGAGGCGCTCGTGGGGGTCAGCGCCCGGCACGCCTCGCGGGAGTCGGACCTGCGCAGCGACGCGGTGCTCATCGACGCGTCCCCGGCCGGCGACCCGGCACCGCCCGTACCGCTCACCGACGCCGACCAGGGCAGCCGGCTGGGTGTCGACGCCGTGCTTCCGTCGTCGGACGGCAGCACTTTGTGGCTGCTGGCCAGCGACCTGGGTCCGACCGGTCGCGACTTCGTGGCCGCGCAGGTGGGGCTCTACCGCCTCCCGTTGGGTGCCGCCGGTGGGGCGCCCGAGCGCCTGACCGATCCCGAGAGCGACCAGCTGGCGGGCGCCCTGGCGGAGCTGGACGGCGACCCCCTGGTAATCGTCGAGCGGCGGGGTGCGGCGCACCTGGTGCGGGTCGCGGCCGACGGGACGGCCACCACGCTGGTGGGTGGGACGTCCGTCGTCACCGGCGTCGCGGTCGCATCGCGGACCGGGCGCGTCGTGGTGACCGCGGCGTCGCCGTCGTCGTCCGGCGAGGTGCTCTCCGTCGACGCGGCGAGCGGCAGGGTCCAGACGCGCACGGACCTGTCCGCCCCGCTGCGGGAGACCGGTCGAGTCCGGGAGCCGGTCGAGCTGGTGGCGACCGCACCGGACGGCTACGAGGTGCACGGCTGGGTGGTGACGCCCGACGAGCAGCGCTACGGCTCCGGGCCGCACCCGACGATCCTCCTGATCCACGGCGGACCCTTCGCCCAGTACACGCACGCCCTGTTCGACGAGGTGCAGGTGCTGGTCGAGGCGGGGTACGGGGTCGTCCTCGGCAACCCTCGCGGGTCCTCCGGCTACGGACGGGAGCACGGGCTGGCGATCCGCGGCGCGTTCGGCACGGTGGACACCGAGGACGTGCTCGCGCTGCTCGGCTCCGCGCTCGAGGACCCCGCGCTGGACGGCGAGCGGGTGGGCGTGATGGGTGGCTCGTACGGCGGCTACCTCACCGCGTGGCTGACCACGCGCACCGACCGGTTCGCGGCGGCGATCGTCGAGCGTGGCTTCCTGGACCCGATCAGCTTCGTGGGGTCCAGCGACATCGGCTGGTTCTTCGGCCTCGAGTACCTCGGGGACGCGAACGACGAGCACGGTGCCGTGGCCCTTGCCGCCCAGTCGCCGATGGCGCACGTGGGCGACGTCCGCACACCGACCCTGGTCATCCACTCCGAGCAGGACTGGCGGTGCCCGGTCGAGCAGGGGCAGCGCTGGTTCGTCGAGCTCAAGCGTCGGGGCGTGGAGACGGAGCTCCTCCTGTTCCCGGGCGAGGGGCACGAGCTCACCCGCTCGGGGCGTCCGCGACACCGCAAGGTCCGGTTCGACCACGTGCTGCGGTGGTGGTCGACGCACCTGCCGATCGAGGGCTGAGCCTCAGCGGTCGCTCGAGCGCGAGCCCCACAGGTTGATGCCGACGTCGACGGCGTGCGGCTCGATGGCAGCCAGCTCCTGCTCCGAGAGCGGGGGCTGACTGACCGCCGCGAGGTTCTCGTCGAGCTGCTCGACGGTCCGCGCCCCGACCAGGACCGACGTGATGCGTGCGTCCCGCAGCACCCAGGCGAGCGCGAGCTGCGGGAGCGTGCGCCCGCCCTGCCGAGCGATCGCGTCGAGGGCGCGCACGTGGCCGAGCGCCTCGTCGGTGAGCCACTCGGGCCGCAGGGGTCCGCCCCGCCCCGCCCGCGAGTCGGCGGGCACGCCGTGCAGGTAGCGCGTGCTGAGCATGCCCTGGGCCAGCGGGGAGAAGGCCACGACCGCCAGCCCCGCATCGTGAGCGACATCGAGCAGCGACCGGCCGTCGGTTCCCGGCTGCTCCACCCAGCGGTTGAGCAGCGAGTAGGCCGGCTGGTGCACCGTCAGGGGCAGCCCCAGCTCGCGGGCGACGTGCAGCGCCTCGACGGTACGGTCTGCCGAGTAGGACGAGATGCCCGCGTACCGCGCCTTGCCGGACCGGACGGCCCGTTCGAGCGCACCGAGGGTCTCCGCCAGGGGCGTGCTGGGGTCGAACCGGTGGCTGTAGAAGACGTCGACGGCGTCGAGACCGAGCCGGCGCAGCGACTCGTCGAGCGACGCGCGCAGGTACTTCGCCGAACCGTGCTCGCCGTACGGGCCGGGCCATGCGCGGTAGCCGGCCTTCGTGGTGATGAGCAGCTCGTCGCGGCGTCCCCGCAGGTCGCGGGCCAGCAGCCGGCCGACGGACTCCTCGGCGGCGAACGGCGGCGGTCCGTAGTTGTTGGCGAGGTCGAGGTGGACGACGCCCCGGTCCACGGCGTGCAGGACGAGCCGACGCTGCTGGTCGAACGCCGTCGCGGCGCCGAAGTTCTGCCACAGGCCCAGGGACACGACCGGCCACGACAGACCACCGGCACGCCGGTGGGGCAGATCGAGGGCTGCGGGCACGCGAGAGACGCTACCCGCGTGAGAAGAGTTGGCGTCGCGGGCCCGAGTCGGTCAGGCTGAGCGGGTCGCGGGCGCAGACGTCCGTCGACACACAGCATCGAAGGAGACCCCCATGGCCCAGGACGACGACAAGGCGACCACGGAGGCGGCGGTGAGCGAGGACACGAAGGCGAAGTTCCGCGAGGCGCTCGAGCGGAAGAAGACCAACCAGCACCGCACGTCCGACGGCTCGACCAACACCGGGCAGGTGCACGGTTCGGAGACCGCCGGTCCGTCCCAGCGACGGTTCCAGCGCAAGTCCGGCTCCGCCTGAGCCGAACGGCTCCGCCTGAGCCGAACGACCGAGGGGCCCGACCACGTGTGGTCGGGCCCCTCCGTCGTTGGTCGGGTCAGGACAGCAGACGCAGCCGGACCGACTCCGGGCGGGCGGACAGCGCGTCGATGACCGCGGAGTCGACGGGCGCACCGGCGTCGGTGACCACGTAGCCGATGTCCCCGCGGGTGGCGAGCAGCTGGCCCTCGATGTTGACCCCGTGCTCGGCGAGCGTGGCGTTGACCGCCGCGAGCACCCCGGGCACGTTGCGGTGCAGGTAGGCGAGGCGGTGCACGCCGGGCTGCGGGTCGAGCGCGAGGTTGGGCAGGTTGACGCTCAGGGTCGTCGACCCCGAGGCCAGGTAGTCGCGCACCTTGTGCGAGACGAACTGGCCGATGGCCTCCTGCGCCTCCTCGGTGGATCCGCCGGTGTGCGGCGTGAGGATGACGTTGGGCAGACCGCGCAGCTCCGACTCGAACGGGTCGCCGTTGCGCTTGGGCTCGACGGGGAAGACGTCGACGGCGGCACCGGCCACGTGACCCGCCACGATCGCGTCCCGCAGCGACGCATAGTCCACGACGAACCCGCGCGAGAGGTTGAGGAACACCGAGCCGGGCCGCATCCGCGCGAACTGCTTGGCACCGAACAGGCCGGCGTTGCCGCTGCGGCCGTCCACGTGCAGGGTGACGATGTCCGCCGTCTCCAGGAGCTCGTCGAGGGTGTCCATCCGCCGGGCGTTGCCCAGCGCCAGCTTCTCCGCGGTGTCGTAGAACACCACCGACATGCCGAGGTTCTCGGCGAGCACCGACAGCTGCGTGCCGATGTTGCCGTAGCCGATGATCCCCAGCGTGCGGCCGCGGATCTCGTGGGCGCCCGTGGCCGACTTGTTCCAGATGCCGTCGTGCATCGCCCGGTCGAGCTCGGTCTGCCGGCGGGTCAGCGAGATGATGTCCGCGATCGCGATCTCCACCACGGACCGGGTGTTGGAGAACGGCGCGTTGAACACCGCGACGCCGCGCGCGGCCGCCTCGGCGAGGTCGATCTGGTTGGTGCCGATGCAGTAGGCGCCGATGGTCACGAGGGAGGGCGCCTGCGCGAGCACCTCGGCGGTGACCTGCGTCTTGGAGCGGATGCCCAGCAGGTGCACACCGTCGAGCGCCTCGACCAGCTCGGCCTCGTCGAGCGCCCCGGAGCGGGTCGTCACGTCGAAGCCGGCCGACTCGAGGATCGAGCGAGCCTGGGGGTGGAGGTTCTCGAGCAGCAGGGCCTTCAGCACGCCCCTATGGTGCGCCTCGCGGCCGGTGACGCCCACACCGGTCCGGCCCTCGGACACCCGTGAGACGGCAGTCAGGAGCCCGTGAGCCAGCCGCGGGGGAGCGGGCGGTCGTGCAGGACGTGCAGCGCACGGGTGGGGCGGGTCATGGCCACGTACAGGTCGCCGGGGCTCGCCTCGAGGATCTCGGCGGGCTCCACCAGCACCACGACGTCGAACTCGAGGCCCTTGGCCTCGCGCGGGGTCAGCACCACGAGCGGGGCGTCGAGGTCGGCGGCGCTCGACCCGGATCCCAGTGCGGGCCGCAGGCCGGCCTCCCGCAGGGCGTCACCGACGGCCCGGAGTCGCGCGTCCACGGTGATCACGGCGATCCGCCCGGCGCCGGAGGAGTCGGTCACCTCGGCGACGAGCTTCTCGGTGCGCTCGGTGACGGCCGCCGGGAAGTCGGTGGACCGCTCCACGACCAGCGAGTCCTCGACGTCGCGAGCCGAGGTCAGCGGGCTCACGGGCAGGTTCGCCTCGACGGCCACCCGCCGGGCGGTGTCGGCGATCTCGGCGGGGGTCCGGTAGTTCACCGTCAGCTCGTTCAGCCGCCACGACGAGCGCAGCACGGGGTCCAGCTGGGCCGCCCAGCTGCGGGCACCGGCGGACGACGTGGTCTGCGCCACGTCACCGACGATCGTCAGCGACCGCGTCGGCACGCGGCGCAGGAGGGACCGCCACGCCATGGCGGACAGCTCCTGTGCCTCGTCCACCACCACGTGACCGTAGGTCCACGAGCGGTCGGCGGCGGCGCGCTCGGCCGTCGTGAGGGTCGGGCCGGTGGCCGCGAAGCGGTCGGCGAGCATCTCCGCCGACACCATCCCGCCGCCACCTGTCGACTCCAGGACCTGCCGCGCGTAGGCGAGCTCGCTCACGCGGCGCTCGGCGGCAGCGCGCGCCTCCGCCCTCGCGGCCTGGTCGTCCTCGCCCAGGAGCTCCGCGGCCTCGTCGAGGATCGGGACGTCCGCCGGCGTCCAGGGTGCGTCGGCTGCGCGCACGAGCATCGCCCGCTCCTCGGCGGTCAGCTGCGGAGCGGCGGAGGCCAGGCGGTGCGGCTTGGACCACAGGTCCGAGACGAGCTTCTGCGGTGTGATCGGCATCCACGCCAGGTTGAGCGCGATCCGGATCTCCCGCGTGGTGCGCAGCTCCTCGATGATCTCGCCGCGCTCGTCGGACGGCACCTCCTGGCCGAGCTGCTGAACGTACTGCTCGGCGAGCCGGTTGAGCATGTCCCGGACGAACGTGATGCGCGCCTGGTTGTGCGGCTTGTGGTTGCGCCGGGCGCGCGCCATGGCCGACGCGACGTCGTTGGGCCGCACGACGATGTCGTGACCGTCGACCCGCACGTGGACGGGCTGGGCGGGGACGCGCTCGCGGTCGCGCACGGCCCGGGCGATGACGCTGCCCCACAGCGCGCGTCCCTTGAGCTCGGCCAGCGCCTCGTCCTCGCTCGCGGTCGCCTGGATCCCCGGGTACAGCTCGGCGACGGTCGTCGTGACCACGCCGGTCTCGCCCAACGACGGGAGCACCTGGTCGATGTAGCGCAGGAACGTCCGGCTCGGTCCGACGAGCAGGACGCCCGAGCGCTCGAGCAGCCGCCGGTGGGCGTAGAGCAGGTAGGCGGCGCGGTGCAGTGCGACCGCGGTCTTGCCCGTGCCGGGACCGCCCTGGACCACGAGCGCGCCGCCCAGCTCGGAGCGGATGATCGCGTCCTGCTCGCTCTGGATCGTCGCGACGATGTCGCCCATCCGGCCGGTGCGCCCCGCGGCGAGGCCGGCCAGGAGCGCACCCTCGCCGGACAGCCCGCTGAGCCGCCCGTCGGAGTCGCTGGCGAGCCGGTCGAGGTCGAGCACCTCGTCCTCGACGCTGGTGACCGTGCGACCGCGGGTGACGACGTGCCGACGGCGCACGACGCCGTCGGGGTGCGCCGCGGTGGCCCGGTAGAACGCCTGGGCGGCCGGCGCGCGCCAGTCGGTGAGGAGCTGCGTCTGCTCGGCGTCGGTCAGGCCGAGCCGGCCGATGTAGCGCCGGCTGTCGTCGTCGAGGTCGAGCCGCCCGAAGACCAGGCGCTCCTCGACGGCCTCGAGCTGGGCGATGCGGTCTTCGTACAATGTGGCGAAGGCGTCCCGCTCGCTGCGGTTCTGGGGAGATCCGGACGGACCCTCGCGGCGGACATCGGCCAGACGGGCCCGGGTCTGAGCGCGCAGGTCGTCGAGCCGGCCGTACAGCCGGTCGACGACGCGCTGCTCGTCGGCCAGCTCGTTGTCCATGCCTGCCACCTGGGCGATCTCCGTTCCGCCGGTCGTCCCGGCCGTGCGTGCGTGCCGCCCCTGCCCGAGTCGATCACCACGACGCTCGGAGCGACCGTCCATTATCCGGCCTCGCGGGCTCGCTCGCACACGGCTGACCGGTCGGGAGCGCAGGTCGGAGGGTGAGATGGTGCGCAGCACCAGGTCGCGCCCCCTACGCTTCGGGTGACCTGTCGAGAAACCGGCCGGTGAACTATCGGGAGGAGACCCCCGTTGAGCGAAGTGCGGGCCGAGCGCGAGACGCGCCGCGGTAGTGCGGCCACGCCCGTTCCGATCCGGCTGCTGCTCGTCGAGGACGACGAGGGCGACGCCGTCCTCGTCCGGGAGCACCTGGCAGACGCAGGGCTGGACGTCGACCTCTCGTGGGTCCGTAGTCTCGACGAGGCGATCGACCACCTGAACGTCGACCTGGTCCTCCTGGACCTCGGCCTGCCGGACGCGATGGGCATCGGCGCCCTCGAGCGGCTGCTGGCGGCCGGCGCTCCCGCGGTCGTGGTTCTCACCGGCCTGTCCGGCACCGACATCGGCCTCCAGGCCGTCGCGGCCGGCGCGCAGGACTACCTCGTCAAGGGTGAGGTCGACGGCGAGCTGCTCGGGCGCTCGGTGCGCTACGCCATCCAGCGCCGCCGCCTCGAGGACACCGACCGCGCGCTCTACCGGAGCCTCGTGCGCGCCGAGGAGGTCAACCGGCTCGAGCGGGCGCTGCTGCCCACACCGTCGGTGGTCGACCAGCGGCTCGAGGTACGGGTGGGGTACCGCGCGGGGCGGGACGGCGTGCTCGGCGGTGACTTCTACGACGTGGTGGAACGTCCCGACGGCTCCGTCCTCGCGCTGGTGGGCGACGTCTGCGGGCACGGTCCCGACGAGGCGGCGCTGGGTGCCACGCTGCGGACGGCCTGGCGGACCCTCGTGCTCGCCGAGGTGCCCACGGTCGACATCTTCGGGCTGCTCGAGCGCGTCCTCATCTCCGAACGCGCCCGCCCCGAGATCTTCACGACCGTCTGCATGCTCGACGTGACGGCGGACCGCAGCGCGGTGGACCTCTACCTCGCGGGGCATCCCGTGCCGCTGCTGCTCGGCGAGCCCTCGGCGCTCCTGCCCACGCACGGGCGCGGTCGGGCGCTCGGTATCCCCGTCTCCGGCGGTTGGGCTCCGGTCCGGCTCGAGCTCGGTCCCTCCTGGCGGATCCTGCTGTACACCGACGGCGTCCTGGAGGCCACGGTCACGGGAAGCTCCGACCGGGTCGGCAAGACCGGCCTGCTCCGGATCGTCGATGCCGCTGTCGTGGCGCAGGGCGATCTCGTCGACCGCGTCCTGCACGACGTGCGGCAGCTGCACGGGGGCGACCTCGTCGACGACGCGGCCGTCGTGGTCCTCGGGTGGCGTGGGTGAGCGGTGACCAGACGCCGCGGCGGCGTCGCTGGACGCTGCGCCGACGACTGCGGACCGCGATCATCGCGGCCGGTCTCGCCCTCGCCGTCGTCATCCTGGCGACGGTGCTCGTGCTGGGGCGGCTCCTCGACCTTCAGGACGCCGTCACCGAGAAGTACTTCACGGCGATCACGCAGGCGGACGGCGCGTTCATCCAGCTGATCGACGCCGAGACGGCGGTGCGCGGGTACGCGCTCACGGGTGACCCCGTGACGCTCGAGCCCTACGACCGGTCCGTCGCGGACGACCTCTCGTTCCGCGTGCTCGCGGACCGTGAGGCGCGCGGCGACGACGCCGGGCTCACCGCCGCGGCGCGGGCGGCCGCGGACGCGAGCGGACACTGGTACGACGAGTTCGCCACCCCGGTGATGGACGAGGTCCGCGCGGGAGGGGTCGGAGCGGTCTCCACGCAGGAGATCGAGCAGGGCAGAGTGCTGTTCGACGAGGCGCGCGCCGCGGCGCAGGAGTACATCGACCTCTTGCGGGAGCGCCGCAGCCAGGCCGTGGACGAGCTGGCGACGTGGACGCTCGTGGCGGCCGGCATGGTCGTGCTCCTGGTGCTGGCCGCCGTCGCGGTCGGTGTGGTGATGTGGATCACGCTCCGGCGCTGGATCCTCAAGCCGCTCGACTCCCTGGCAGCGGACGCGCGGGCGGTCTCGTCGGGTGACCTGCAGCACCCGGTCGGGCGCGTCGGCCCCGGCGAGATCTCCGCGCTCGCGGTCGACGTCGAGCGGATGCGCGTCGCGCTCGTCGACCAGGTCCGGTCCATGGAGTCGTCGCGCGCCGAGCTCGAGAGCGCACACGCGCTGCTCACCGAGCAGGCGGAGGAGCTGCGCCGGTCCAACCGCGACCTCGAGCAGTTCGCCTATGTCGCGTCGCACGACCTGCAGGAGCCGCTGCGCAAGATCGCGAGCTTCACGCAGCTCCTGCAGAAGCGCTACGGCGGTCAGATGGACGAGCGCGCCGACCAGTACATCGCGTTCGCGGTGGACGGTGCCAAGCGCATGCAGCGGCTGATCCAGGACCTGCTGGGCTTCTCCCGCGTGGGACGGTTGGGCGGCGAGGTGTCCGACGTCGACCTCGGGGTGGTGCTGGGCGACGCGCTGGAGAACCTCAGCGAGTCGCTCGAGGAGTCCGGCGCCGTGGTGACGCACGACGAGCTGCCGGTGGTCCGCGGCGAGGAGCCGATGCTCGTCCAGCTCTTCCAGAACCTCATCGGCAACGCCGTGAAGTTCCGTGAACCGTCCCGGCCGGTCACCGTCCACATCGGAGCCACCCGCGTGGGGGAGGCGTGGGAGCTCGAGTGTCGCGACAACGGCATCGGGATCGACCCGCAGTACGCGGAACGCGTGTTCGTCATCTTCCAGCGGCTGCACGCCAAGGACGTCTACGAGGGCACCGGCATCGGTCTCTCGTTGTGCAAGAAGATCGTCGAGTTCCACGGTGGCCGCATCTGGATCGAGCCGCACGACGGCGACGGCACCCGCATCCACTGGACGCTGCCGGCAGCGGAACCAGCGGAACCAGTGGATCCAGCGGAACCAGTGGATCCAGCCGAACCCGTGGAACCCGTCGAATCAACAGCCGAAGCAGTCGAACCGGTGGCGCCCGCTGAACCGGTCGACCGCGCCGACCACGCCACCCCCGAGTCCTGAACGGAGATCCAGCATGCCCAACACCACCAAGATCATCGACGTCCTCCTCGTCGAGGACGATCCCGGCGACGTGCTCATGACCCGCGAGGCGTTCGAGGACAACAAGGTCCGCAACCGGCTGTCGGTCGTGTCCGACGGGGTCAGCGCGCTGGAGTTCCTCCGCAAGGAGGGCGAGCACGCCGACGCGCCGACGCCCGACCTGATCCTGCTCGACCTCAACCTGCCGCGCATGGACGGCCGTGAGGTCCTGCAGGCGCTCAAGGCGGACGCGGCTCTGCGGTCCATCCCGGTGGTCGTGCTGACCACCTCGGAGGCCGAGGACGACGTGGTGCGCAGCTACGCCCTGCACGCGAACGCCTACGTCACCAAGCCCGTGGACTTCGACCGGTTCATCGAGGTCGTGCGCCAGATCGACGAGTTCTTCGTCGAGGTGGTCCGGCTTCCGGGTCGCTGACCGGGAAGAACTGGTAGCGGGTGGGCGTTCTCCTGGTACACCCGGACGGAAGTGAGCGAACCACCATGCTGAACCCGAGCGAGATCTACGACGTCGACCCGGAGGTCGCCGCGCAGGTCGAGGCGCGGACCGTGAACGGCGCGGGACCCGTGCTCGTGCACGCCGTGCGGGGGTTCGTGGACGCGGGCAACGCCGGTCAGCTGGCCGCGGAGCACCTCGTCGACGAGCTGCCCACGACGCGCCTGGCCACCTTCGACGTCGACCAGCTGCTGGACTACCGGTCGCGGCGGCCCGTCATGACGTTCGACCAGACCACGTGGTCGTCCTACGACGACCCGGAGCTGGTCGTCGACCTGGTCCAGGACGGCGCGGGAGTGCCCTTCCTGCTGCTGCACGGCGTCGAGCCCGACGTCCAGTGGGAGCGGTACGTCGCCGCCGTCCGGCAGATCGTGGAGCGCTTCGACGTGCCCCTGACCGTCGGCGTGCACGGCATCCCGATGGGCATCCCGCACACGCGCACCCTGTCGGTCACCGCCCACGCGACCCGGCCCGAGCTCGTCGCCGACCACACCTCGTGGTTCGGCACCGTGCAGGTGCCGGCCAGCGCGAGCGCCCTGCTCGAGCTGCGGCTCGGTCAGTCGGGGCACGACGCCGTGGGCTTCGCGGTGCACGTCCCGCACTACCTCGCGCAGTCGGCGTTCCCCCAGGCGAGCCAGACGGCACTGACCAACGTGGAGCGGGCCACCGGCCTGGACCTCCGGGTCGAGTCGCTGACCGCGGCGGCGGACGAGGCCATGCAGGAGATCGAGCGGCAGGTGGCCGGCTCCGAGGAGGTCGCCGCGGTGGTGCACGCCCTCGAGGAGCAGTACGACTCGTTCACCCGCAACATCGGCAGGACGAGCCTCCTCGCCGGGTCGACGGACCTGCCCACCGCGGACGAGCTCGGGGCCGAGTTCGAGCGGTTCCTTGCCCAGCAGGGCGACGAGAGCAGCCCTGGCTGAGGCGGCACCTTTACCAGATCGTTGTCAAACCCTGTGAGCCGGGCGGGCGAAACCATGGCGCTGCGCGTGGGGGCGATGGAAGGATGCACACGTTGCAGTGACGTACTCGCTTGACCGGCGTCGTCATCCGGGTCTCGGTCCGGGGGTCGGTTCCGACCAGTGGTCCTTGGCTGGGCCACCCGGTGCAGGACGTGAGGCATTGCGGCACGGCGCAGGCAGAAGGCCCGCGCCGTCACCGGTGGGACAGAAGGAAAACGAACATGGCACAGGGTGCTGTCAAGTGGTTCAACGCTGAGAAGGGCTTCGGGTTCATCGCCCAGGACGGCGGCGGTGCCGACGTCTTCGTCCACTACTCCGCGATCGACTCCTCGGGCTACCGCAGCCTCGACGAGGGCCAGCGCGTCGAGTTCGAGATCACGCAGGGCGCCAAGGGGCCGCAGGCCGAGAGCGTCCGCCCGATCTGATCTGACGTTCGCCCGACGGACCGCACCCGTTCAGGGTGCGGTCCGTCGTCATGTCACGGCATCGGGGGCGTCCCGGAGCGCCGAGGCATCCCCGACGAAGGCGGTGACCTCGGCACCGTGCAGCATCCGCGCGGGGGCGGGCAGGCTGCGGATGGCGCGGGCGAGCGCCGCCGAGCACAGGAGGTCGGGGTCGTCCGTCGCCGCGAGGACGACGTTGCCGTAGCCCCGGCCCCGCAGCAGGCCGGGCTCGGCCACCACGGCGAGGTCGGCGAACGCCGTGCGCAGCGTCGCACCCTCCGCGCGGGCGCCGGCCAACGGCGGCCGGTCCGCGCAGTTGGCCAGGTACAGCCCGCCCGGACGCAGCACCCGGGCCACCTCGGCCACCATCTCCCGCGTGCGGACGTGGTCGGGCGTCCTGTCGCCGGCGAAGACGTCCCGCACGACGACGTCCGCCGAGGCGTCCGGGAGCGTCGAGAGCTGCGCGCGGGCATCCCCCGCCCGGATGCGCAGGGCGGGGGACCGCGGGAGGTCGAACCAGCCCCGCACCAGCTCGGGCAGGACGGTGTCGAGCTCGACCGCGAGCTGCCTCGACCCGGGCCGCGACGCGTCCAGCGCCCGGGCGAGCGCGCACCCCGCGGCGCCCAGGTGCACGACGTCGAGGGGTCCGCCGGGCGGCTCGACCCGTTCGATCACCGCAGCCATCTGCTGCATGTACTCGAAGACCAGCCGGGTGGGATCGGCAAGGTCGAGATACGAGCTCGGCACGCCGTTGACGAGGACGGTCACGCCGTCCGGGTCGTCGGGGTCCCGCGTCAGCTCGACGGTGCCCGTCGGTATGGGCAGCGGGCCGGTCGGCCACAGCGCCCGCCCCGCGGGTCGTGTGGGTGCTCGGTGCGAGGCTGGACTGCGTCGGGCGGAACGGTCGCGGGCAGCCATGGCCCCACGCTACGGCGCGGAGGACGGGGTTGACGGCATCGAACAGGTGTTCGATACTGACGGAGTACGCCGTCGGAGGGCACGACAGCCGCACACAGAGGACCGGCACGAGCCGGACCTCGAAGACGCACACGGAAGGGATTGGCGCGATGCGAGAGCAGCTCGAACGGACCCACAGCAGCCCGGCCGCGGCGCCGGTTCCCGCCCGGGTGCTCGAGCTGCTCGGTCGTGCCGATGCCGAGCTGCTCGCCGCACAGTTCTCCTCCGAGCCCTGGGAGCAGCTGTCGCACGCGCACCTGGCCGCGCTCCGGGCCGGCGCCGCGGTCGTGGCCGCCCGGGGGACCCCGTCCGGGCGGCGCGCACCGCGCACGGTCTGGAGCATGCTCGGCGTCGTCGCTCCGGAGCTCGGCTCCTGGTCCACCTACTTCGCGGAGGCCGCGTCGTTGCGCGCCGCTGTGGATGCGGGCCGGTTCGAGCTCGTCGGGCCGCAGCGGGCGGAGGAGGCCCTGTGCGCTGCGGAGGACTTCGTCGACGCGGCGCGCGAGCTCGTGACGGCCGAGGGCGGCGGACTCACCGGCAGGACGCTGAGCATGCGCGTGCAGCGCGTGTCATGAGCGCCGGGGGCGCCCACGGCGCGTCCCGAGGGCCCTGGCAGGGGCGCTGCCACGCGCCTCGCCGCGCGTCCTGCAGCGCACGCCGCGAGGGGCACCTCCGCGGGCCCTTCCGGGGGCCTGGCCACCCGGCGCAGCCATGAGCCGCGCCCCCCGGTCGGTGGCCGCGGCGCGGGACTGGGGCCACGAGGAGGTCGGCTGCTCGATCCTCCACGTGGACATGGACGCGTTCTTCGCCTCGGTGGAGCTCGCACGCCGCCCGCACCTGCGGGGGCTCCCGGTGATCGTCGGCGGCACGACCCGCGCCGTGGTGCTGGCCGCGACGTACGAGGCCCGGGCGTTCGGCGTGCACTCGGCGATGCCCATGGCGGCGGCCCTGCGGCGGTGCCCGCAGGCGGTCGTCGTGCCGCCGGACCACGACGCGTACCGCGAGGTCTCCACGGGCGTCATGCGGCTGCTCAACGACGTCACGGTGCTGGTCGAGCAGGTGAGCGTCGACGAGGCGTTCCTCGACGTCGGGGGCGCGCGGCGCCGGCTGGGTCCGCCCACGGTGATCGCCCAGGCGATCCGCCGGCAGGTGCGGGACCAGTTCGGCATCACCTGCTCGGTCGGCATCGGCTCCACCAAGCTCGTCGCCAAGCTCGCGTCCGGTCACGCCAAGCCCGACGGCGTCCTGCTGGTCCCGCGAGCGGCGACGCTGGACTTCCTGCGGGTCCTTCCCGTGGGTGCGCTCGGCGGCGTGGGGGAGAAGACCGAGGCCGCCCTCGCACGCTGGGGGATCAGGACGGTGGCGGAGCTCGCCGACAGCGAGCCGGCCACGGTCCAGCGCGCCGTCGGCAGGGTGACGGGCGCCCATCTGGTCGATCTCGCCTGGGGGCGCGACCCGCGGCCGGTCGTGCCCGGGCGGGAGGAGAAGTCCGTGGGCGCCGAGGAGACGTTCCCGGCGGACGTGGCCGACCTCGCGGTGGTGCAGGACAAGGCCCGCGAGCTGGCGGACCGGTGCGCGGTGCGCCTGCGGTCCCAGGGGCTGGTCGGCCGGACCATCGGCATCAAGATCCGCACCGCGGACTTCCGGACGCTGACCCGGTCCCGGACGCTGGTGACCCCCACGGACGTCGGCCGTGAGGTCTTCCTGACGGCCCGTGAGCTGCTGGCGGGCGTCGATCTGGGCGGTCTGCCGGTGCGGCTCGTCGGGGTTCGCGCCGAGGGACTCTCGCCCGCCGCGGTGACGATCCGGCAACCCACCCTCGTGGAGGCGTCGGACGATCAGGTCCAGGCGCGTGGTGATGCCGAGCGGGCCATGGACCGCGTGCGCGAGAGGTTCGGTCGGCGGTCGATCGAGGCCGGTCTTTCTCAGTCTGGTGGGGTATCGTCCGGCTCGACTATCACCATCCTTCCGACGGATCTATCCTGACCGGAAGGCACGTCCACATCGCTGACAACGGGGGTCAGAATGCCTCTCTCCGAGTACGAGCAGCGCGTGCTCGAGCAGATGGAACGGCAGTTGACGTCTGACGACCCTCGGCTCGCAAACACGCTGACCCAGCGCGGGCACCGCCCGCTCGGCCGCTACGTCATAGCGGGAGTCGGTGCGGCCGTCGGTCTGCTCCTCCTCGTGCTCGGAGCCGCGAACAGTCTTCCGTGGCTCGGCGTCATCGGCTTCCTCGTCATGTTCGGTGCCGTTGCCTTCGCCTTCGCAGCTCCCCACCGCGCCGGGCCTCAGGGCGTCGTGCAGGGGGACGGCAAGGTCAAGCCCGCAGCGCCGCGGGGTCGTCGCAAGCCCGGTCTCATGTCCCGTCTCGAGGAGCGCTGGGAGCGACGCCGCGGCGAGAGCGGTCGCTGAGCCTGGAGCGGTCGTCGAGCAGCGTCTCGACCCCCCGCATCATCTCGGCGACCCAGCCGGCCAGGACGGCCGGCTCCACGTCCGGCTGCACCCTCGCGTAACGCTCCCGCTCTACCGTGTTCGCCAACCGCTCGAGCGCCTCGGCCGGGGGGCCGCTCAGGGGTGCTCCCGCGGTCGTCCGCAGCTGCTCGTGCACCGACGCGACGACGGTGCGGGGGGAGTCCGCGTCGGTCCATGAGACGCCCTTGGCCCCGAGCCGGCGGCGCGCACGCTGCCAGGCCCGCTCGGGCGTGAGGTCGGAGCGCAGCCGGGTCCGGCGCCGGACCAGCGCCAGCGCGAGGCCGGCCACCCCCAGCACGAGAGCGACCGTGATCGCCACCGGCATCCACGCCTGGGCGTCGTCAGCCGCACCGCCCGGCGAGGACTGGGCCCCGGGGGCCGCCGACGCCGTGCTGCCCTGACCCGGCAGCGGGACGATGTCGTCGGGCTGTCCGGCCGGGGCGGACACGCCGACGAACGGGTCGCTCCAGCGCGGCGGCGCGCCGGTCTGCACCGCGGGCGTCGGCTCGAACCGGACCCAGCCGTGCCCCTCGAAGTAGAGCTCCGGCCAGGCGTGCGCCTTCTGCCCCGAGACCACGTAGCCCCCGTTGCGGTCGGAGTCGCCGGGCAGGAAGCCGACGCCGACGCGAGCAGGGATGTCCAGCGTGCGAGCCATCATCGCCATGGACGTCGCGAACTGGACGCAGTACCCGCGCTGCGACTGCACGAAGTCCCAGACGGCGTCGTCGGACTGCGAGGGGGCCACGCGCGTGTCGTAGGTGAAGTTCGTCGTCGCCCGGAAGTACGTCTGCAGCGCCATCGCCTGCTCGTACGGCGTGCTGGCGTCCGCGGTGATCTCCCGGGCGAGCGCGGAGACGTCATCGGTGTGCGCGGTCTGCGGCACCTCGAGCGAGGCGCCGTCGTCGTCGGGCTCGCCCACGTCGGCGCCGGCCAGGTCCTCCTTGGTCAGGGAGGGGATCTGGACCCGCATGCCGTAGGTCATGCCGTCGAACGTGCCGCGGCGACCGATCACCTCGTCGCGTGCCGGGTCGTACTCCCACTGCCCGGGCACGTCCAGGGTGCGGGGGAAGGTGCTCACGGGCAGGCGACGTTCCCGCATGTTGCCGACCTCGAGCTGGACGGTCGCCAGGGTGCCGCGCTCGGCGTCGGGGACCGTTCCCCGGATCTCCGGGTCGGACGACAGCAGCGTGGTGGGGTCCCAGGAGGTCAGGTCGAGGGAGTCGGACCGGTCCCACACGCTGCCGTCGAACGTGGTGAGCGTGAAGGCGCGCAGCGGACCCACGTCGTTGGCGGTGACGTTGCCGTCACCCGCGGCGCTCTCCGACGGCGAGGGCGTCGGGGCGTCGGCCTGGGGTGCGGCCTCGGGAGCGGTCTCCGGCGTGACGGTGTACCGCAGGACCACCTGACCGGACCGCGTGCCCAGGCTCTCGCGCAGGTCGAGGTCGTCGCTGAGGGACATCGGGCCGACGGGTCCGCTGCCGAAGCTCGGCATGCTCATGGTCGCCCAGCCCGGGAACGCCGCCACGGCCGGACCCGCCAGCAGGGTCGCGATGATCAGCGACACCGAGGCGAGCACCGCCACCGAGGCGCGGCGCCCGCGGTCGCTGTGGGCGGTCGGTGGGGCGGCGCTCAGCGCGAGGAGCAGCAGGTAGAACAGGGCGGTCCAGCCGATGGCCCACCCGCTCGCGGGGAAGCCGAGCACCACCGCGGGCGCCCACATGCACGCGAACGCGAGGCCGGACAGCGCGGGCGCCCCGATGCCCAGGGCGACCAGGTCGGCGAGCAGGAAGACGGCGAGGGCACCCGTGACGACGAGGAGCTCGGCGGGACGGGCACCCGCCATCGGCACCAGGGAAGCGTTGATGAGGGCCACACCCTCGCGCGCCGTCGCCAGCGTCCGGTCGAGGGAGCCGAGGTCGGGCAGGACCTGGAGGCGCCCGGGTGGCGCCCCGTACCGCACCAGCAGGACGACGACGGCGACCGCCGTGCCGGCGAGCGTCGGCGCCCACGCGGACCGTGTGACGGCGCGGACCCCGGCCACCACCGCGGCGACGACCAGCACGATGACGCAGGTCGCGGGCAGCCAGCTGCCCCGCACGATGAGGCCGGTGAGGGCGAACAGGCTCGCGCACGTCGCCGCGGCCACCAGGGCCGTGCCGAGGGCCGAGCGCGGCCCGCGCGGGATGCGCTGCACGCGGCCGGTCACTGCGCCGACCCCAGCAGACGTAGCCAGCAGCTCACGATCGGCTCCCCGGCGGTGACCCGGCACGCGCGCCACCCGGCCCGGCGCAGTGCCTTGATGGTGTGCTCGGCCTGCGCCTCCTGGGCGGGGGTGTCGGCCCGGACCGCCGCCCACGCGAGCGCGTTGTCGGCGACGTGGGCGAGGGCTGCCCGTGCCGGGGCGCCGAGCGGGCCGAGGACGGCGAGCACGATCTCACCGCCCGCGTCGGTGGAGTGCAGCAGGTGTGCCGCGGAGACCAGCTCGGCCTCACCCTGCGCGGCGGTGCGGGGCGCCTCGAGGTCGATGGTCCGGTCGAGGACCGCGCTGCGGGCGCCGGGGCCCGAGCGGTCGTGCACGTACCCCAGGGGGTACGGGCGCGCGCCGTCGGGGGAGCCGCTCACGAACCGGACGGGGTGGCCCCCGTCGAGCATGGCGAGCGACATGGACGCGGCCAGCGAGATGGACCACTCCAGGCTCGCCGCGCGCGCGGGCAGGTCGAGCAGCATCGAGACCGGGCGCATGCCGGCGCGCTCGTCGGAGCGGACCATGAGCGCACCCCGGCGAGCGCTGCTGGTCCAGTGCACCCGCCGCAGGTCGTCGCCCTCGCGGTAGTCACGCAGGGAGGCGTCGTCGGTCGACGGCGTCCGGGCGCCGATGGCGACCCGGTCGGGCTCGCCGACGAGCACGTCGCTCGGCGACGGCAGCGGGACGACGGCCGGCCAGACCGACACCTCGGCCTGCTCGCCGAGCGTCGCCGAGGTCCGCACGACGCCGAACGGGTCGCTGCGGGTGACGACGAGCGGGCCGAGGGGCCACCGGCCGCGTCGCGCCGCCTGCACCGTGTAGGTCACGGTGACCTGGCGCGGGGCGCGTGCCACCCGTGCGCGCAGCGGACGTCCCCCCGAGAGCTCGGTGGCCGCCTGCTCGGCGAACTTCAGGCCGGCGAGGCGGACGCGTGCTGCCGGGTCCGTGGCGGCGATGACGACCTCGATCTGCGCCTCCTCACCGGCGTGCACCGGGTTCGGGGTGGTGCGCCGCTGGACGCTCAGCCGGTGCTTCCCGCGTCCCGGGTCCAGCAGGCCGACGGCCACGGCGGCGCCGACCACGAGCAGCAGGGCGAGCGTGCCGATGCGGACCAGGTCGACGGCACCGAGCACGACACCGATCTGCAGCGCGACGACGCCCGCGGCCGCCAGCGCCCAGCCGCGCGGGGTCGGGCGGAGTCGCATCAGCCGATCGCGCGGCGGGCGCGCACGGTGCCGGCCGCCGACGGGAGAGGGACACGGTCGAGGATGTCGGCGACGATGTCGGAGGTGTTCCGCCCGGACAGCCGCGACTCCGTGCTCGGCAGCAGGCGGTGCGCCAGGACCGGGACGCCGAGCTGCTGCACGTCGTCGGGCAGGACGTGGTCCCGCCCGTCCATGGCGGCCAGCGCCTTGGCGGCTCGCAGCAGCTGGATCGCCGCGCGTGGAGAGGCGCCGAGCCGCAGGCCCTGGTCCTCGCGGGTCGCGGTCACCAGGTCGACGACGTACCGCTTGATGCCCGGTGCCGCGAAGAGCCGGCGTGCCGTCTCGATGAGCGCCTTGACCTGCGCCGCGTCCGTGACCGGCCGCAGGGTGTCGAGGGGGTCGGAGGTCTCCTGCAGGTCGAGCATGTCGAGCTCGGACTCGATGCTGGGGTAGCCGACGGTCAGGCGGGCCATGAACCGGTCGCGCTGCGCCTCGGGCAGCGGGTAGGTGCCCTCCATCTCGACCGGGTTCTGCGTGGCGACGACCAGGAAGGGCCGGGGGAGCGGGTACGTGCGCCCGTCGACCGTCGCCTGGGCCTCCTGCATGCACTCCAGCAGCGCGGACTGCGTCTTGGGCGAGGCGCGGTTGATCTCGTCGCCGATGACGACGTGCGCGAAGACGGGACCCGGGCGGAACTCGAACTCGTGGGTCTGCGACCGGAAGATGTTGACCCCGGTGAGGTCGGAGGGCAGCAGGTCCGGCGTGAACTGGATGCGGCCGACGGTGCAGTCGATCGTCCGCGCGAGGGCCTTGGCCAGCGTGGTCTTGCCGACACCGGGCACGTCCTCGATCAGCAGGTGGCCCTCCGCCAGGAGCACGGCGACGGTGACGCGCACCAGCTCGGGGCGTCCCGTCACGACGCCCTCGATCGCTGCGCGCATCCGGCGGGTGGTCTCGACGACGTCGTCGAGCTCGGTCGAGGACGGGACAGCCTGCAGCATGACGCCTCCTTTGGCGGATCTGGCTCTGAGCCTAAACGGCAGGCGCCCGGAGTTCACGGCTGTCCGTACCCCCACTTCGCTCCACCTGGGCCGCCGGTCCGGCGGCGCAGGCCTCGGTCGCCGGGGGATTCGTCCGATCCCTCCGTAATCGCGCCGACCCGGGGCCCGCCGACACGCCTGGGGTGCGTCCCCGGTTGGTCACACCCTCCACTTCGCCCCACCGCGGTGACCTGCGGTTCTATCCCTTCGATCGGGTGAATAGTGGCCCTCTCCGGTTGCTGGTGGAGGGAAGTGGAGTACCGTGGAGGCACGTGGTGAGGCGGGGAATGTCGCACCCAAGGGACCGGAGGGGGCGAGGTGACGCATGAGTCGTCCGCCGGCGTCTTCGGCTCCTTCACGCCCTTCCTCGGGACGTACACGCCGCGCCTGGACGAGAAGGGCCGGCTCATCCTCCCGGCCAAGTTCCGCGGTCAGCTCGCCCCGGGGCTGGTCATGACCCGGGGCCAGGAGCGGTGCCTCTTCCTGCTGCCCATGCAGGAGTTCCAGCGCATGCACGACCAGCTCCGACAGGCGCCCGTCACCAGCCGCCAGGCCCGTGACTACCTACGCGTGTTCCTCTCCGGAGCCAGTGACGAGCTGCCGGACAAGCAGGGACGCATCTCCATCCCGCCGATGCTGCGCAAGTACGCGGGGCTCGAGCGCGACGTCGCCGTCATCGGCACCGGCACCCGGGTCGAGATCTGGGACCTCACCGCGTGGGAGACGTACCTGGCCGAGCAGGAGGCCGGGTACGCCGACACCGCGGAGGAGGTCTTCCCGAACGGCCCCTTCTAGACCCAGGCCTCGATGGCCGCCCGGTGAGACCTCCTCCCGAATCTCTGACGCACTTCCCCGGCGTCAGAGGATCGGTGGGGGATCTGGTCGGACGGCGGAGGGGCCGTCCGACCACACATCCGAGCAGGGGGAGGAGCACCGATGACCGAGCGCACGCCCGACGACGCCGCCGCCCGGCACACCCCCGTGCTCCTGCAGCGCTGCCTCGATCTGCTCGCCCCGGCGCTCGAGCGCGAGGGTGCCGTCATGGTCGACTCGACGCTCGGCATGGGCGGTCACACGGAGGGCGTCCTGCGGGCGTTCCCGCACGTGCGCGTGGTCGGCATCGACCGGGACACGCAGGCGCTCGAGCTGGCGGGACGACGGCTCGCGCCGTTCGGTGACCGGTTCACGGGCGTGCACGCCGTGTACGACGAGATCCTCGACGTGCTGGACGGGCTCGGCATCCCGAGCGTCCAGGGCGTCCTGATGGACCTCGGCGTCTCGTCGCTGCAGCTCGACGAGCGCGAGCGCGGCTTCTCGTACTCCGCGGACGCGCCGCTGGACATGCGGATGGACTCGACGACCGGTCAGACCGCGGCCGACGTCCTCAACACCTACGACGAGCGCGACCTGGCACGGATCCTGCGCGTGTACGGGGAGGAGCGGTTCGCGCCCCGGATCGCCCGCGCCATCGTGGCGCAGCGGGCCAAGCGCCCGCTGGAGCGGACCGGCGAGCTGGTGAGCATCGTCCGCGCGAACATCCCGGCCGCTACGCGCAAGACCGGCGGCAACCCGGCCAAGCGCACGTTCCAGGCCCTGCGCATCGAGGTGAACGGCGAGATCGAGGTGCTCGAGCGGGCCCTCCCGCAGTCGATCGAGGCGCTCGCGGTCGGCGGGCGCATCGTCGTCGAGTCGTACCACTCGCTCGAGGACCGCGCGGTCAAGCGCGCGCTCGCGGTCGGCGCGACGTCCAGCGCACCACCCGATCTCCCGGTCGAACCCGAGACGCACGCGCCGTTCCTGCGGCTGGTGACCCGAGGGGCCGAGGAGGCAGACGAGGCCGAGCTCGCGCACAACCCGCGTTCGCAGTCCGTCCGGTTGCGCGCCGCAGAGCGCATCCGTCCCACGCCCGACCACCTGTTGCCACGTCAGACCGGAAGGAGGGCAGCATGAGCGCCCAGACCGCTGCCCGAGCCACCGCCTACCCGGCACCGGCGCGCCCGCGCCCGGCCGCCGCGCCCGCACCGCGGCTCCGCGTCGTGCGTGCACCGCAGCACGCACGCACGAGGATCCCGTTCATCCTGGCGTGCATGTCGGTGCTGGCCGGAGCGCTCCTGTCAGCGCTGCTGCTGAACACATCGATGGCGGCCAGCGCGTACGCCCGGTACGACCTGTCGAACGAGCTGGGCCGGCTCAACCAGGACGCGCAGGACCTCACGGCGCAGCTGGACGCGAAGGCGTCGCCCACCGAGCTCGCGGCAGCCGCGACCCGGCTCGGGATGGTGCCCACCAACGGGACGGGATGGCTGCGTCTCGCGGACGGCAGCGTGCAGGGCGCGCCCGAGGCCGCGGGAACCGGGGGATGACGACTCCGGCCGCTCGCCCGCGTGCCCGCTCGGCGGCGCCCGTCCGGCCGGCAGCGGGGAACCGTGCCGTCGGGGCGACCGCGCCGCGCCAGCGCTCCGCGGCCGGACCGCGCACCGCCGTCGCCCCCGGCGCGCCCGGCACGCGCGGCGGACCACCAGCCGGACCGGTGCAGCCGGGGTCGCGCCGTCGGATGGCCTTCCTGACCGCGATGGTGGTGCTGGCGCTCGCCGTCTTCGGTGGGCGCCTGGTCTACGTCCAGGGGCTGCGCGGAGCGGCCATCGCGGAGGACGCGCGCAACTCGCGTCTCACGTCCGTGACGCTGCTGGGCAGCCGCGGCGAGATCACGGACGCGTCCGGCATGCCGCTCGCCACGTCGGTGGAGCGCTACGACATTTCCGTCAACCAGCGGCTCGTCGCCAAGTTCAAGGGCACGGCGAACCCGCCCCTCCCGGCCGGCGCGGCGGGCGTCGCCGCGACGCTCGCACCGCTGCTGGACATGAACGCGGCGGAGCTCGGAGGGCTGCTGGTCGGTGACCGGTCGTTCGTGTACATCCGCAAGGGCGTGCTGCCCGCGGTCGCGCGCGAGATCCGCAAGCTCGGGCTCAACGGCGTCAACGTCGACCGGGTCGCCGAGCGCGTCTACCCGAACGGCACCCTGGCCGGCAACGTCGTCGGGTTCGTCAACTCCAACGGGATCGGGCTCGCCGGCCTCGAGGCGTCGCTCGACGACCGGCTCCGCGGGACCCCGGGCAGCGAGACGTACGAGCGCGGCCGCAAGGGCCAGGTGATCCCCGGGGGCTACTCCGAGGACGACCCGGCGCGGCCCGGCGACTCGGTGCAGCTCACGCTGCTGTCCGACGTGCAGTGGAAGGCGCAGTCCGCGCTCGACGCGCAGGTAGCGGCCACGGGGTCGTCGTCCGGCTCGCTGATCGTCATGGACACCAGGACGGGGGAGGTCTACGCCCTCGCCGACTCGGGCTCGGTCGACCCGAACAAGCCCGGGGAGGCGTCGGGCTCCCTGTCGAGCGCCGTCTCCGACGTCTTCGAGCCCGGCTCGACCGGCAAGGTCATCACGATGGCCGCGATCCTCGACAACAAGATCGCCGACCCGCTGACGCCGTGGGAGGTGCCGTACACGTACTCGCCCGACGGGAAGGAGACGTTCAAGGACTCGCACGAGCACGGTCTGCTGCGCCTGACCACGACCGGTGTCCTGGCCGAGTCCTCCAACACCGGCACCGTGATGATCGGGCAGCACCTGCCGGTGCAGACCCGGTACGACTACCTGCAGAAGTTCGGTTTCGGCAGCAGGACCGGCATCGAGATGTCGGGGGAGTCGAAGGGCATCCTGCACCCGGTCGACGACTGGCAGCGGCGGGACAAGTACGCGGTCCTGTTCGGCCAGGCCGTGTCGGTGACCGCCCTGCAGGCCACGCAGGTGTTCGCGACCATCGCCAACGGCGGCGTCCGGGTCCAGCCGCACATCGTCAAGGGCTGGACCTCGCCCGAGGGCGTCTACACCCCCGCGCCTGCCGCCGCCTCGACGCAGGTGGTGTCCCCGGAGACCGCCGAGACCGTGCTCACCATGATGCAGAGCGTGGTCGACGACGGCACCGGCTCCCACGCCGCGATCCCCGGCTACCAGGTGGCCGGCAAGACCGGCACGGCGCAGAACTGGGTCGGCGGGGTGCAGGGCATCACGGCGTCGTTCATCGGCGTCGCGCCGGCCGACGACCCGCGGATCGCCGTGGCCGTGATCCTGCACAACCCGAAGAGCTCGGAGTTCGGCGGCGTGGTCGCCGCACCCGTGTTCAGCGACGTGGCCGGCTACACGCTCAGCGAGCTCGGCGTGGCCCCGTCGGGCACGTCGGGGACGCTGTTCCCGACGACGTGGTGACCGGCCCGGACCTGCCGTCCGGACGCCCGGTCCGGGGTAGATTCTCCCCATGACGACCCCCGCCCGGATGCGCCCGACGCGTCCCGCGGCCCATCGGGTCGCCGACCTCGTCCGGACGTTCCACCTGGTCACCCACGGTGCGCCGGTGCCGTCCGACGCCGTGCTCACCGGTGTGAGCCTCGCCAGCAACGACGTGTCGCCCGGTGACGTGTTCGTCGCCGTGACCGGTCTCACGGTGCACGGGGCCTCCTACGCCGAGCAGGCGGTCGACGCGGGTGCTGTGGCGGTCCTCACGGACGAGGCCGGGCTCGCGCTGCTGGAGTCGTCGGGACTCGCTGCGCGCGTCCCGGTGCTCGTCGGTGCGGCCCCCCGCGCGCTCGCCGGACCGGTGGCCGCCTGGGCGCACGACGCCCCGGGCGAGCGGCTGGTCACCGTCGGGGTCACCGGCACCAACGGCAAGACCACCACCACCTACTTCCTGGACGCAGCCCTGCGGGCCGCGCACACGACCACGGCCGTGCTCGGCACCGTCGAGCTCCGCATCGGCGAGGACGCCGTCGAGAGCCCGCGCACGACCGTGGAGGCGCCCGCGCTGCAGGCGATCCTCGCGCTGGCCGTCGAGCGGGGCGCGACCGCGCTCGCCATGGAGGTCTCGTCGCACGCGCTCGCCCTCGGCCGGGTGGGCGGGCTCACCTTCGACGTCGTCGGGTTCACCAACCTGCAGCGCGACCACCTCGACTTCCACGGCGACATGGAGGGCTACTTCCGCGACAAGTCGCGGCTCTTCGCCTCCGGCCAGGCCCGCCGTGGCGTGGTCGTGGTGGACGACGAGTGGGGTCGTCGGCTCGTCGCCGAGTCGCCGATACCCGTGGAGTCCGTCGCCACGCACGTCGGCGCCCCCGAGGCCGCGGACGCCGACTGGGCGGTCGTCGCGGCCGACATCGGTCTCGACGGCGTCGGGTCGACGTTCACGCTGCGCGGCCCCGACGGCACGCTGCACACCGCTGCGAGCCCGCTGCCGGGCAAGGTCAACGTCTCCAACGCGGCGCTGGCGATCGTCCTGGCGCACGCCGCCGGGGTCGACCTGGACACCGCGATCGGTGCCGTGGCCACCGCGCACGAGATCCCGGGCCGGATGGAGCGCGTCATCGAGCGAGGCGAGGGCTTCCCCCTGGCCATCGTCGACTACGCCCACACGCCTGACGCCCTCGTCCTGGCGCTGGACGCGGTCCGCCCGATCACACCGGGCCGGCTCGTCATCGTGTTCGGCTCGGACGGCGACCGGGACCAGGGCAAGCGCCCCCTCATGGGCGAGATCGCCGCGCGGCTCGCGGACGTGATCGTCGTCACCGACGAGAACCCCCGTTCCGAGGAGCCGGCGGCCATCCGGTCCGCCATCCTCGAGGGGGTCCGGTCGGTGCGACCGGACCTGGTCGACGTGCACGAGGCCTCGAGCCGGGCGCAGGCCATCCGAGACGCCCTCGCCCTCGCCCACGAGCAGGACACCGTGATCATCACGGGCAAGGGTCACGAGCCCACTCAGGAGATCGCAGGCGTGTTCCACCGGTACAACGACCGCGACGTGCTGCTCGCAGCGCGCGTCGAGCGACAGGGGCAGCAGGCGTGATCGCGCTCACGGCGGCCGAGATCGCGGCCGCGACGGGTGGCGTGCTGCGTGGCGCCGCGGCGACGGACCCGGCGCTCGTCGTCAGCGGACCCGTCGTGGTGGACTCCCGCGAGGAGGTCACCGGCGGGCTGTTCGTGGCCCTGCCCGGAGAGCACGTGGACGGCCACGACTACGCGGCCGCCGCCGTCGCCGGTGGGGCCGCTCTGGTCCTCGCTGCGCGCGACGTCGTCGCACCGGACGGGGCCGTGGTGCCGAGCGTCGTGGTGACGGACGTCGAGCGGGCGCTCGGCGACCTGGCCCGGGCGGTGCTGGAGCGGCTCCGCGAGGCGGCGCTCGAGCCGGGCGGCAGCGGGCTGAAGGTCGTCGGCATCACCGGCTCGGTCGGCAAGACGACGACGAAGGACCTGCTGGCGCAGCTGTGCGGCAGCGTCGGCCCGACGGTCGCGCCCGTACGGTCGTTCAACAACGAGATCGGCCTGCCGCTGACGGTCCTGCGCGCCGACGAGTGGACGCGGTTCCTCGTCCTCGAGATGGGTGCGAGCGGCCCCGGCCACCTCACCTACCTGACCGACATCGCTCCCCCCGACGTCGCCGTCGTGCTCATCGTCGGCCACGCGCACCTGGGCGGCTTCGGCGGCGGCATCGACGCCGTGGCGGTCGCCAAGTCCGAGATCGTGCGGGGCCTGCTGCCGGACGGGGTCGCCGTGCTGAACGCCGACGACCCGCGGGTGTCCGCGATGGCCGCGCTGGCGCCCGGAGACGTCGTCACCTTCGGCGCCGCCCCGCAGTCCACGGTCGGCGTCCGGGACGTCCGGCTGGACCGGGCCGGGCGCGCGACGTTCACGCTCGTGCACCGCGGGGACACGGAGCGCACCGTGCAGGTCACGCTGCGCCTGGTCGGCGAGCACCACGTGCACAACGCGCTCGCCGCCGCGGCCGCCGCCCTGGCGGTCGGGCTGGACCTGGACCAGGTGGCGGCCGGGCTCGCCGCCGCGGACGCGCTCAGCCCGCACCGCATGCACGTGGTCGACCGCCCCGACGGTGTCACGATCATCGACGACTCCTACAACGCCAACCCGGACTCCATGCGCGCCGCGCTCAAGGCCCTCGCGGTGCTGGCGGGCCGGGACCGGCGCTCGATCGCGGTGCTCGGCGAGATGCTCGAGCTGGGCTCCGGCGCGCGGGAGGCGCACGACGCCATCGGCCGTCTCTGCGTCCGGCTCAACATCGGCCTCACCATCGCGGTCGGGGACGGGGCGCGCGCGATCCGCGACGGCGCCAACCACGAGGGCTCGTGGGGCGACGAGGTCGTCCTGGCCGACGACCTCGACGTGGCGACGGCGTTCCTCGAGAGCGAGCTGCGACCGGGTGACGTGGTGCTGGTGAAGTCGTCGTACGGTGCCGGGCTGTGGCGTCTCGGTGACGTGCTCACCGAAGGGGCGACCGCGTGATCGCCGTCCTGATCTCCGGTGGGCTCGCGATGCTCATCGCGCTGCTCGGCACGCCGCTGTTCATCCGCTTCCTCGTGCACAAGCAGTACGGCCAGTTCATCCGGCAGGACGGTCCGACGGCGCACTTCACCAAGCGCGGCACGCCGACCATGGGCGGCGTCGTCATCATCGGCGCCACGCTGCTCGGCTGGGTCGGCGGGCTGATCGCCACAGGCACGCCGCCGAGCGCCTCGGCGGTGCTCGTGCTGTTCCTCATGACCGGCCTGGGCGTGGTCGGCTTCCTGGACGACTTCATCAAGATCTCGCGGCAGCGCAGCCTCGGCCTGTCCGCCCGCTGGAAGATCGTCGGACAGGGGGTCGTCGGCGTCACCTTCGCGGTGGCCGCCCTGCAGTTCCCCAACGACAAGTTCCGGACGCCGGCGTCGACGAGGATCTCGTTCATCCGGGACACCAACCTGGACCTCGCGTTCTGGGGCACGACGCTCGGCATCATCTTGTTCGTCATCTGGGCCAACTTCCTCATCACCGCGTGGTCCAACGCCGTGAACCTCACCGACGGGCTCGACGGCCTGGCCACGGGCGTCTCGCTCATCGTCTTCGGTGCCTACGTCATCGTCGGCGTGTGGCAGTTCAACCAGAGCTGCCAGTTCCTGGCGAGCGCCGGTCCGCGCTGCTACGAGACCCGTGACCCGCTGGACCTCGCGGTGGTCGCGGCCGCCATCACGGGCGCGTGCTTCGGCTTCCTGTGGTGGAACGCCAGCCCGGCGAAGATCTTCATGGGAGACACCGGCTCGCTGGCCCTCGGCGGCGCGCTGGCCGGCCTGTCCATCCTGTCGCGGACCGAGATCCTCGCCGCGATCATCGGCGGGCTGTTCGTGCTCGTCGTGCTCTCGGACGTGATCCAGATCGGCTTCTTCAAGATGACCGGTAAGCGGGTCTTCAAGATGGCACCGCTGCATCATCATTTCGAGCTGTCGGGCTGGGGCGAGGTCACGATCGTCATCCGGTTCTGGATCATCGCCGGCCTGTTCGTCGCGCTCGGCGTCGGGATCTTCTACGCCGAGTGGGTGGCCGGGTAGGTGGCCGGGCTCGTGCTGGAAGGCGCCCTCGTGGTGGTCGCCGGGCTCGGGGTCTCCGGTCGCGCCGCGGCCGAGGTCCTCGCCGCCCAGGGGGCACGGGTCGTCCCGGTCGACGACCACGCCGACGACGTCATCGACTCCGCGACGCTGCTCGAGGGGACCGTGCTGGACCGCGCGGACCTCGTGGTCGCCTCGCCGGGGCTGCCGCCGCACCATCCGCTGCTCGCGGCGGCCGCCGACCGCGGCGTGCCCGTGTGGAGCGAGGTCGAGCTCGCCTGGCACGTCCGGGTCGACCGGGCCGAGGGCGGCGGGCCCGCCCCGTGGCTCGCGGTGACGGGGACCAACGGCAAGACGACGACGGTGGGCATGCTGGAGTCGATCCTCCGGGCGGCGGGGGAGAACGCGCTGGCCGTGGGCAACGTCGGGACGCCGCTGGTGCTCGCTGCCGTGGACCCGACGCTGGACGTCCTCGCGGTCGAGCTGTCCAGCTTCCAGCTGCACTACACGTCGTCGATGTCGGCGCAGGCGGCCGCGGTGCTGAACGTGGCGCCGGACCACCTCGACTGGCACGGGTCGCTCGACGCGTACGCGGCCGACAAGGGCCGGATCTTCGAGCGCGCGCAGGTGGCCTGCGTGTACAACCTGGCCGACCCCGGCACCGAGCACCTGGTCCGGGAGGCGGACGTCGTCGACGGGTGCGTGGCGGTCGGGTTCACGGTGGGGACGCCGCTGGTGGGCCAGGTCGGTCTGGTCGAGGACGTCCTGGTGGACCGGGGCTTCACCCGGCAGCGCTACACCCACGCGGCCGAGCTGGGGACGCTGGACGACCTCCAGCAGCTCGCCGGCCCGGACGGCACGGTGCCGCCGCACGTCGTCGCGAACGCGCTCGCCGCGGCCGCCCTGGCGCTCGCGCACGGGGTCTCCCCGGCGGACGTCCGCGAGGGCCTGCGCGCGTACGGACCCGGCGCGCACCGGCTCGCCACCGTGGCTGTCGTCGACCACGTCGGGTACGTGGACGACTCCAAGGCGACCAACGCGCATGCTGCCGCGGCTGCCCTCGGGGCGTTCCCGGCGGGCAGCGTCGTGTGGATCGCGGGCGGCCTGGCCAAGGGCGCGCAGTTCGACGAGCTCGTCGCCGCGCGGCGTGACCGGCTGCGCGCGGTGGTGCTGATCGGCGTCGACCGGTCGCCGCTGCGCGAGGCGCTCGCCCGACACGCACCCGAGGTCCCCGTGGTCGAGGTCGACGCCGGTGAGACTGGCTCGGTGATGACCAACGCCGTGCTCGAGGCCCGTCGGCTCGCCGCCGGCGCGTCGGACGCCGAGCCCGTCACGGTGCTGCTCGCCCCCGCCTGCGCGTCGATGGACCAGTTCGCGTCGTACGCCGCACGGGGTGAGGAGTTCGCCGCCGCGGTGCGTGCGCTCGGCGAGGACGTGTGACGCGCCGGGAGGGGGAGCGATGACGGCCACGGACTCGCGCCCCGACGTGCGCGGCAGCGCGGCGCCCGGCACACCCGGCGGCTCGCTCCTGGGGCAGTGGAACAGTGCGGTGACCAGCTACTACGTCCTGGTCGGCGCCACGGCGCTGCTGCTGGTGATCGGTCTGGTCATGGTGCTGTCGAGCTCGAGCGTCGAGTCGCTCGACGACGGCGACTCGCCGTACGCGGTGTTCCTGGACCAGGCGAAGTACGCGCTGATCGGTCTGCCCGTCCTGTTCGGGCTGTCCCGGATGCCGGTGCGGTTCTTCCAGAAGGTCGCCTGGCCCGCCCTCGGGCTCGCGATCGTGTTCCAGCTCATGGTGTTCGTCCCCGGCCTCGGCTGCGGGACGGGCGGCAACCGCAACTGGGTGTGCCTGCCCGGCTTCTCGGCGCAGCCGTCGGAGACGATCAAGCTGGCCCTCGCGATCTGGCTCGGTGCGGTGCTGACCCGCAAGCTGACGCTGCTGCGCGAGTGGAAGCACGCCCTGATCCCCGCGGTCCCGGTCGCAGGCCTGGCGATCGCGGTCGTGCTCGCCGGTCGCGACCTGGGTACCGCGCTCGTCCTGATCATGCTCGTCGCCGGGGCGCTGTTCGTCGCCGGGGTGCCCATGCGGATGTTCGGCCTCGCCGGGATCATCGGCGGCGGTCTCGCGGGCCTGCTCACGGTCACGAGCGACAACCGGACCGACCGGATCAAGAGCTGGCTGTCGGACGAGTGCGACGCCGCCTCGTCCTGCTACCAGACGCTGCACGGCGGCTGGGGGCTTGCGAGCGGGGGCTGGGGCGGGCTGGGTCTGGGCGAGAGCCGCGAGAAGTGGTCGTACCTGCCCGCCGCGCACAACGACTTCATCTTCGCGATCCTCGGCGAGGAGCTCGGGCTGATCGGCACGCTGCTCGTCCTCGGCCTGTTCGGGCTGCTCGCCTTCGCCATGATCCGCGTCATCCGTCGCCACCGGGACCCGTTCGTCCAGATCACCACGGGCGCCATCCTGTGCTGGATCATCGGTCAGGCCCTCGTCAACATCGCGGTCGTCATCGGGCTCGCGCCGGTCATCGGCATCCCGCTGCCGTTGGTGTCCGCGGGCGGCTCGGCGCTCATCATGACCATGGCGGCCCTCGGGGTGCTGATCGCGTTCGCGCGTTCGGAGCCGGGCGCGGCCGAGGCGCTGGCCGCCCGGCCGGGCGTCGTCCGGCGCTCGCTCGCCGTCATCGGGCGGTCCCGTGGCTGACGCGTACCCGGTCCGCACCGCGCCCAGCGTGCTGCTCGCCGGCGGAGGCACGGCAGGCCACGTCAACCCGCTGCTCGCCGTCGCCGACGAGCTCGTCCGACGCCGTCCGGGCCTGCTCATCACGGTGCTCGGCACCACCGAGGGCCTCGAGTCCCGGCTGGTCCCGGAGCACGGCCTCCCGCTCGCCGTCGTCCCCCGGGTGCCGCTCCCGCGACGTCCCACACCGGACTGGTTCCGGCTGCCGTGGCGGCTGCGGGACGCCGTCCGCGCGGCCGGCACCGCGATCGACGAGTCCGGCGCGCAGGTCGTCGTCGGTTTCGGCGGCTACGTCGCGACGCCCGCGTACCTCGCCGCCCGGCGCCGGGGCATCCCCGTGGTCATCCACGAGCAGAACGCGCGTCCCGGGCTGGCCAACCGGCTGGGCGCGCGCTGGGCCCGCTCCGTCGCCGTGACCTTCCCGGGCACCGCGCTTCCCGGGGCGCAGGTCACGGGCCTGCCGCTGCGTGCACCGATCGCGCGGCTCGTCGAGCAGCGCCTCGCCGACCCGGTGGGAACCCGAGCGGCCGCCGCTGCCGAGCTCGGGCTGGACCCGGACCTCCCGACGCTCCTGGTCTCGGGCGGCTCCCTCGGCGCGGTCAGCATCAACCGCGCCGTCGCCGGTGCGGCCACCGAGCTGCTGGCCGCGGGCGTCCAGGTGCTGCACCTGACGGGTGCGGGCAAGGCCGACGCGGTCCGCGCCGCGCTGGCCGGCGTGCCCGGCGCCGAGCGCTACCACGTCCGGGAGTACCTGACCGAGATGCAGCTGGCGCTGGCCGTCGCCGACGTGGTGGTCGGCCGCTCGGGGGCCGGCACCGTGTGCGAGCAGGCCGCCCTCGGCATCCCCGCCGTCTACGTACCTCTGCCGGTCGGCAACGGCGAGCAGCGGCTCAACGCGGCGGCCGTGGTCGCCGCCGGCGGGGGGCTCCTGGTCGACGACGCCGACCTCGATCCCGCCTGGATCCGCGCCCACCTGCCCGTCCTGCTGGTGGGGGAGGCGGCCACGGAGACGCGCGAGCGCATGGGACGCGCCGCCGCGGCCGTGGGCGTCCGCGACGCCGCCGGACGGGTCGCCCGGATGGTCGAGGAGGAGCTGCCGTGACGGAGGTCCTGCGCCCGGCAGACCTCGGCCGGGTCCACCTCATCGGCGTCGGCGGCGCGGGCATGTCGGCGATCGCGGCCCTGCTCGCCGCCCGGGGTGTGCCGGTGAGCGGCTCCGACGCCGCGGACGGTCCGGCCCTGCCCGCCCTGCGGGAGGCCGGCGTCTCGGTGCACGTGGGCCACGACGCCTCGCTGGTCGAGGACGTGGACACCGTGGTGGTCTCGTCGGCCGTGCGGGAGTCCAACCCCGAGCTCGCCCGCGCCCGCGCCCGCGGGCTGCGGGTGCTGCACCGCTCGGAGGCGCTCGCCTCGCTGATGGTCGACCGGGACGCGGTGGCCGTGGCGGGCGCGCACGGCAAGACGACGACCTCGGCGATGATCGCGACCGTGCTGCTGCACGCCGGCGCCGACCCGTCGTTCGCGATCGGGGGCACGGTGTTCTCCGCCGACGGCCCCCTCGGCGGCGGGCGCGACGGAGCAGGTCCGGCGTTCGTCGCGGAGGCCGACGAGTCGGACGGCTCCTTCCTTGCCTACGCGCCGCTGATCGCGGTCGTCACCAACGTCGAGCCCGACCACCTGGACCACTACGGCTCCGCGCAGGCGTTCGAGGACGTGTTCGTGGCGTTCACCGCACGGATCCGCGACGGGGGTGCCCTCGTCGTCTGCGCCGACGACGCCGGTGCCGCCCGCCTGGTGGAGCGGGTGCGCGACGCACTCGCGGAGCGGGGCGTGGAGGTCGTCACCTACGGCACCTCGCCGGATGCGGACGTGGTGGTACGGGACCTGCGCGCCGACGGTGACCGCTGGGCCTTCGAGCTTGCCTCCGGGGACCGGACCAGCACGGTCCGCCTGGCCTTCCCCGGCGTGCACAACGCGCTGAACGCCGCCGCGGCGTGGGCGACCGCGCGCCGCCTCGGGGTGCCCGACGCGGCCGACGGGCTCGGTGCGTTCCGGGGGACCGGCCGACGGTTCGAGCACCGCGGGACGGTGCACGGCATCCGGGTGGTCGACGACTACTCCCACCACCCGACCGAGGTCGCGGCTCTGCTGCGTGGTGCACGGTCGGTGGTCGGCGACGGTCGCCTCGTCGTGCTCTTCCAGCCCCACCTGTACTCGCGCACCCGCACGTTCGCGGCCGAGTTCGGCGCCGCGCTCGACCTCGCCGACGTGGTCGTGGTGACGGACGTCTACGGCGCCCGGGAGGATCCCGACCCCTCGGTGACCGGCGCCCTGATCGTCGACCGGGTCCCCACCCCGGGTCGGGCGACCTTCGTCCCCGACCGGTTCGACGCCGCCCGTGCCGCCGCCGCCGCGGCCCGTCCCGGTGACCTCGTGCTGACCGTGGGCGCGGGCGACGTGACGGCGCTGGCCGCGGTGGTGCTCGACGCGCTGTCCGACGACGGTCGACCGGGCACGTGAGCCCGTCCCGCCCGACCGGTCCGCGCAGCCCCGCGCCGGGCCGGCCCGCCGCACCGCGCCGGACCACGTCGTCGGCCGGCAAGCCCGCCGCACCCGCAGCCGCGGGCAAGCCGGCCCCGCCCGCCCCGGCGGGCAAGCAGCCCCGGCGCGACGCCCCCGCCAGCAGGGCCGACGCGAGCACACCGGTGCAGGAGCCCGCGCCCTTCGGTCGGGCCGTGACCACCTACAGCGCCGGCGGCGCCAGCCGGTACTCCGGGCCGGTGACGCCGCCAGTGGTCTCCACCAGCTCGGCCGAGCGCTTCGCCGAGCGGGCGCGGGCCCGCCGCAACCTCGCCCGGCGGCAGGTCCTCCTGGTCACGGGCTCGACGGTCCTCGCCGCGGCGCTGGGCTGGCTGCTGTTCTTCTCGCCCGTACTCGCGCTGGACCCCGCCCAGGTGCACGTCGAGGGCGCCGGCACGGTGGTGGCGGTCGACCAGGTGCTCGGGGTCGTCCAGGCGCACGCCACGACGCCGTTGCCGCGCCTGGACACGGTCGGCCTGCGGGACGACGTGCTCGAGGTCCCGGGGGTCAGGGAGGCGCGGGTCACGCGCGAGTGGCCCCACGGGCTCGCCGTCGTGCTGGTGGCGCGTGAACCGGTGGCCGCGGTTCCTGAGCAGGTGGGCGCGTCCACGCAGGGCCCCGAGGCGGGTCAGCCCGGTTTCGCACTGCTGGACATGGACGGCGTGCAGGTCGGCCGGGTGGATACGCCCCCGGAGGGCCTGCCCGTCGTGGACGTCCCGGTGGGTGACAAGCGGACGCTGGGCGCCGTGCTGAGCGTGCTGCAGCAGCTGCCGGCCGACCTTCTCGCGCAGGTGGGCGCTGTGTCCGCCCAGACGCAGGACACGGTGACCATGCGGCTGCGGGACGACGTGCAGGTGGACTGGGGGAGCGCGAGCGAGACCCCGCTGAAGGTCGCCGTCCTCGCGGCGCTGCGCGCGTCGTCCGCCGCCGCCGGGGCGACGGTCATCGACGTGTCCGCGCCGCGGCTGCCCATCACGCGGTGATCCGACGGGGCCTCGCGGACGAGTTTCACGCACAAGACCCGACACGCGCGGCGCGGTCGTTGATCGAGGTCGGACCTCCACCTAACGTCACGCACTGACAGCACACCTGACATAACTATAACCCTCAAGTAGAGGGTGAAGGTTTCACCCCGACGTCGCCCCCTCACCGGGACACGGACGGACCCCGCGGCCCCGCCGCGACCGGCACAGAACGAGAGGCACCCACCGTGGCAGCTCCGCAGAACTACCTGGCGGTCATCAAGGTCGTCGGCATCGGCGGCGGCGGCGTGAACGCCGTGAACCGCATGATCGAGGTCGGCCTCAAGGGTGTCGAGTTCATCGCCGTCAACACGGACGCGCAGGCCCTGCTCATGTCCGACGCCGACGTCAAGCTCGACGTCGGCCGCGAGCTGACCCGCGGCCTCGGTGCCGGGGCGGACCCCGAGGTGGGCAAGAAGGCCGCCGAGGACCACAAGGACGAGATCGAGGACGTGCTGCGCGGCGCAGACATGGTCTTCGTCACCGCGGGCGAGGGTGGTGGCACCGGGACGGGTGGCGCGCCGGTGGTCGCGCGGATCGCCCGCTCGCTCGGCGCGCTGACGATCGGTGTGGTCACGCGACCGTTCACGTTCGAGGGTCGCCGCCGCTCGGTCCAGGCCGACTCCGGGATCGAGGCACTGCGTGCCGAGGTCGACACGCTCATCGTCATCCCGAACGACCGCCTGCTGCAGATCTCCGACCGGTCCGTGTCGGTGCTCGACGCGTTCCACTCGGCCGACCAGGTGCTGCTCTCCGGTGTCCAGGGCATCACGGACCTCATCACGACGCCGGGCCTCATCAACCTCGACTTCGCCGACGTCAAGTCCGTCATGCAGGGCGCGGGCTCGGCGCTCATGGGCATCGGCTTCGCCCGGGGCGACGACCGCGCGGTCCAGGCCGCCGAGATGGCCATCTCCTCGCCGCTGCTGGAGGCCAGCATCGACGGTGCCCACGGTGTCCTGCTGTCCATCCAGGGCGGGTCCGACCTCGGCCTCTTCGAGATCAACGAGGCAGCGCGCCTGGTCCAGGAGGCGGCCCACCCCGAGGCCAACATCATCTTCGGTGCCGTCATCGACGACGCTCTCGGCGACGAGGTCCGGGTGACGGTCATCGCGGCCGGCTTCGACTCCGGCTCACCGACGGTCCGCCGCGACGCGCGTGCCCTCGGCCAGGTCAGCGGCAACTCGGCGCGCCAGGTCCCGCCGGCCCCGAGCGTCCCGGTCCCGCGCCCGGTCGTCGAGCCGGACGAGCAGCTGGTCCGCGTGGGCGCGTACGCGCAGAACCAGCAGGACGTGCCGGCGTTCCTGTCCACCCAGCCCGAGCCCACGCCCATCACGGGCGCGCTCGAGGTGCCCCGGATCTTCACCGAGGACGCCCCGCGGCGCGAGCGTGACCGCGACGAGCTGGACGTGCCCGACTTCCTCAAGTAGGCGGCGGCATGAACGGTGCACACCCCGGGACCGACCTGCCCGTCGTGCAGGTCGATCTCGGGGAGGGGGTGCGCGCCGGGTTCACCACCCGCGCCTGTGGCGTGAGCCGCCCGCCCTACGACGCCCTCAACCTCGGTACCGCGGTCGGCGACGACCCGGTGGCGGTCGGCCGCAACCGGGAGCGGCTCGCGCGGTGGGCCGGCGCGCCGGTCGCGTACGCGACCCAGGTGCACGGAGCGCGCGTCGTCCTTTTGTCCGACCCGCCCGGGAGCGGTGCGTCCGTGGGTGAGGCCGACGCGCTGGTGTCCGTGTCACCGCGCGTCGCGGTCGCGGTGCTCGTGGCCGACTGCGTACCCGTCCTGCTGGCCGACGCGGCTGCCGGGGTGGTGGCCGCCGTGCACGCGGGCCGGCGGGGACTGGCGGAGGGCGTCGTCCAGGCGGCCGTCGGCTCGATGGTCGAGCAGGGCGCGGACGTCGCGCGGATCCGGGCGGCGATCGGGCCGTCGATCGCCGGCGAGTCGTACGAGGTGCCCGCCGCGCTGCAGGACGAGGTCGCGCAGCTCGTTCCGGAGACCCGGGCGACGACGGCGTGGGGCACCCCGGCCCTGGACCTGCCCGCCGGCGTCGACGCCGTGCTGCGGCGGACCGGCGTCCGGGCCGTGTCCCGGCTGGGACGGGACACCTGGGCGGACCCGGTGCTGTTCTCGTTCCGCCGTTCGCCGCGCACGGGCCGGTTCGCGGGGGTGGTGCGGCCGCCCGCCTGACAGCGCCGACTGTGGTCACGCCAAGTATCTCGGGCGTGTCGCGACCGGTCGGGAACGGGTGCGTTGCTACCGTGACGGCCAGAGGGAGCTCACCGCTGTCGGCCCGACCGACGCGGGGCTCCGGGGTGGTCCGGAGAGATCCGGGGAGGGAGCGAACGCGATGGCCGGAGCGCTGCGCAAGACGATGCTGTACCTCGGCCTGGCCGACGACCGGTCTGAGCACGAGGAGTACCTCGAGGAGTTCGACGACCAGGAGGTCGCGGTGCCGCAGGAGTTCGAGGCCCAGGTCACGCCGTTGCACCGGCCGACCCGCACGACCGTGCCCACGCAGGCGCCGTCGCAGGTCGCGCCCGTGGCGGGCGAGCTCCGTCGGATCACGACGATCCACCCGCGCTCCTACAACGACGCGCGCAAGATCGGCGAGGCGTTCCGCGAGGGCACCCCGGTCATCATGAACCTCACGGACATGGACGACGCCGACGCCAAGCGGCTGGTCGACTTCTCCGCCGGCCTGATCTTCGGCCTGCACGGCGCGATCGAGCGCGTGACCAGCAAGGTGTTCCTGCTCTCGCCCGCGCACGTCGAGGTCGCCGGTGAGGCCGCTGGGCCCGCCGCCGAGCCCCCGACGCGCGCAGGCTTCTACAACCAGAGCTGACGGATGCAACTCGTCGCGGCCCTGCTGTTCTACGTCGTCCTCGCGTTCTTCCTGCTGCTGCTCATCCGGCTCGTGCTGGACTGGGTGCAGTTCTTCGCGCGGGACTGGCACCCCTCGGGGATCGCGCTCGTGGTCGCCGAGGTGACGTACACGGTGACCGACCCGCCGCTCAAGGCGCTGCGCAGGATCCTGCCGCCGCTGACCATCGGCTCGGTCCGGCTCGATCTCGCGTTCCTCGTGCTCGTGCTCGCCTGCTCGATCCTGATGTCCCTGCTCAGCAGCATTTGAGGGTGACCTCTCCCCGTTCGTCGGCGTGTCGCAGGGGCATGCGCGCGCCGCATTGTCCGCTACCGTGGCCCGAGGCGGTCGGTGGACTGCCGCCGGCCCGACCGAGCACTACCGACTGAGGTGATGACGATGGCTCTGCTGACTGCAGACGAGGTCTTGAACAAGAAGTTCCAGGCCACGAAGTTCCGCGAGGGCTACGACCAGGACGAGGTCGACGACTTCCTGGACGAGGTCGTCAACACGCTGCGCGACCTGCAGGGTGAGAACGACGACCTGAAGACGAAGCTCGCTGCGGCCGAGCGCCGCATCGCTGAGCTGAGCCGCGCGGGCTCGCAGCAGGCGGCGCCGGCGCCCAAGCCGGAACCCACTCCCGAGCCCGCACCGGCGCCGGCCCCCGTGGCCGCCGCTCCGGTCGCCCAGCAGGCGCCGATCGTGGCGCCCGTGTCGAACGGACCGCGCTCGAGCGAGCCCGAGTCCGCGACCGGGATGCTCGCGCTGGCCCAGAAGCTGCACGACGACTACGTGCGCAGCGGCCAGGAGGAGTCCGACCGTCTGGTGGGCGAGGCCAAGAGCCAGGCCAACCGCATCGTCCGCGAGGCCGAGGAGACGTCGCAGCGCACGCTCGGCCAGCTGGAGCAGGAGCGGTCGCTGCTCGAGCGCAAGATCGACGAGCTGCGGGTCTTCGAGCGGGACTACCGCACCCGCCTGAAGAGCTACCTCGAGAACCTCCTCGGGGACCTGGACAACCGGGGCAACGCACTGCCGCCCCGTTCCGGTCAGCCGCAGACGGTCGGAGACGGTCAGAACCTCTGACGACGGCGCCCCGCGACCACCCGCCGGGCCTCCGCACGCATCACCACGGGTCGGTCCTGCGACCTCCGTGCACGCCACGCCTGGGTTTCGCCCAGGCGTGGCGTGTTGTGCACCCGGCGGACCCCGCATACAGTCGCGTCACTCGAGGACAGGGGGGCCAACTCGTGGCTATCAACGACGCGCTCAGCGCGGTCGACGTCAGGACGGACACCAAGGAGCTGGCGAAGTCCGTCAAGCAGTTCCTGGTACGGGACGGCGAGAAGCCGTGGACCGTGCACGAGGTGAAGGACATCGCCGAGGAGCTGACCGGCGACATCGACCGGCTGACCGGCGAGCTGGCGGCTGCGGATGCCGAGCTGTCGGACCTGCTGCGCAACTCCGGCGACGGTGCCGGGGACGACCAGGCGGACTCGGGCTCCTCGGCGCTCGAGCGTGAGCAGGAGCTCACGCTCGTGAACAACACGCGGGACCTGCTCGCGCAGACGAGCCGCGCGCTGTCGAGGATCTCCGCAGGCACGTTCGCGTCCTGCGAGTCGTGCGGCAAGGCGGTCGGCAAGGCGCGGCTCCAGGCGTTCCCGCGGGCCACCCTCTGCGTGGAGTGCAAGCAGCGCGAAGAGCGCCGCTGAGCCGCACGTAGACTCCTGCGGTGCCCATCACCACCGACGACCCGCCTGACGCGCCCGCGACCAGCACCACCCGACGTGCGCTGCTGATCACGCTCGCCTCGATCTCGGCGGTCGTGCTGCTGCTCGACCAGGCGTCGAAGGCGTGGGCGGTCCGCTCGCTGGTCGAGGGCGAGCGCCACGAGCTGGTGGGCGACCTGCTCGGAGTCCAGCTGGTGTTCAACCCCGGCGCGGCGCTGTCGATCGCGACGGGGATGACCTGGCTGCTGACCGTCGTCGCGACCGTGGTCATCGTGGTGGTGGTGCGCGCGAGCCGACGCATCGGCTCGCGCGCCTGGGCCGTGGCGCTCGGGCTGCTGCTCGGTGGCGCCGTGGGGAACCTGACGGACCGCTGGATCCGCGAGCCCGGTCCGGCCCGTGGGCACGTGGTCGACTTCATCGCGTACGCGGACTGGTTCGTCGGCAACGTCGCGGACATCGCGATCGTGGCCGCGGCGATCCTGATCGTGATCCTGGCGACCCTCGGCATCCACCTGGACGGCACGCGGGACGGACGGGGCGACGGCGACTCCGGCGACGAGGCGAGCGATGAGCCTCGCGACGAGGCGGGCACCGGCGAGGCGCGCGACGTGCCCACCGACGCCGCGCCCGCGGTCGCACCCACGACGACGACGGCGACCGAGCAGAATGTCTGAGACGCGAGCGATGCCCGTGCCCGACGGGCTGGTCGGGGAGCGGGTGGACGCGGCCCTGGCCCGGCTGCTCGGGCTGTCGCGCACGCGCGCGGCGGAGATCGCCGAGGCCGGCGGCGTGCAGCTCGACGGCAAGGAGCTCGGCAAGTCCGACCGGCTGTCCGCGGGCGGCTGGCTCGAGGTCGCGATCCCGGACGTGGTGCCGGCCTCGACGATCGAGGTCGTCGCCGAGCCGGTGCCCGGGATGCGGATCGTCTACGACGACGACGACCTGGTGGTCATCGACAAGCCCGTCGGCGTCGCGGCGCACCCCTCCCCGGGCTGGACCGGCCCGACCGTGGTCGGCGCGCTGATGGCGGTCGGCTACCGGATCTCGACGTCGGGAGCCGCCGAGCGGCAGGGGATCGTGCACCGGCTCGACGCCGGCACGTCGGGCCTCATGGTCGTCGCCAAGTCCGAGCACGCCTACACGGTGCTCAAGCGGGCGTTCAAGGACCGCACGGTCGAGAAGGTGTACCACGCGCTGGTCCAGGGGCACCCCGAGCCGACCACGGGCACGATCGACGCCCCGATCGGCCGGCACCCGAGCTCGGACTGGAAGTTCGCCGTGGTGGCCGACGGGAAGCCCTCGATCACGCACTACGAGGTGCTGGAGATGCTGCCCGCGGCCTCGCTCGTCGAGGTGCACCTGGAGACCGGGCGCACGCACCAGATCCGCGTCCACTTCGCGGCCACCCGGCACCCCTGCGTCGGTGACCTCACCTACGGGGCCGACCCGTCGCTCGCGGCGCGCGTGGGGCTGACCAGGCAGTGGCTGCACGCGATGCGGCTCGGCTTCCACCACCCGAGCACGGGCGAGTGGCTCGAGCTGACCAGCGAGTACCCGGAGGATCTGCGCCGGTCGCTCGCGGTGCTCCAGGACGGGTACGTCTGAGGGGTCGCCTCCCGGCGGCGTGAGTGCAGTCACGTCCTTCGACACAGCCCGCGACGCGCCGGGGAGTGTCGGACGGGCGACGTAGGATCGCCCGCATGGCATCAGCTGGGGGCTCCGACTTCGTCCACCTCCACGTGCACACCGAGTACTCGATGCTCGACGGCGCGGCGAGGCTGGACGACCTGTTCACGGAGGCCAACCGGCTCGGTCAGACGGCGGTCGCCATCACGGACCACGGCTACCTGTTCGGCGCGTTCGACTTCTGGCAGAAGGCCAAGAAGCACGGGATCAAGCCGATCATCGGCGTCGAGGCCTACGTCACGCCGGGCACCAGCCGGTTCGACCAGAACCGGGTGCGTTGGGGCGAGGCCCACCAGGCGTCCGACGACGTGTCGGCGCGCGGCGCGTACACGCACATGACGCTGCTGGCCAAGTCCACCGCCGGGATGCACAACCTCTTCCGGATGTCCTCGCTGGCCTCGCTCGAGGGCCAGATGGGCAAGTGGCCCCGCATGGACCGCGACCTGCTGACCACCTACAGCGACGGCCTGATCGGCACCACCGGGTGCCCGTCGGGCGAGGTGCAGACGCGGATCCGGCTGGGCCAGTTCGACGAGGCCGTGCGGGCCGCCGGCGAGCTCCAGGACATCTTCGGCAAGGAGAACTACTACGTCGAGCTGATGGACCACGGGCTCGAGATCGAGACCCGGGTGATCAAGGATCTGCGCCGCTTGGCCGAGGCGATCGGTGCACCCGTGGTGGCGACGAATGACCTGCACTACACCAAGCACGAGGACAGCCACGCGCACGAGGTGCTGCTGTGCGTCCAGTCGGGCTCGACCCTGGCCGACCCCGACCGGTTCAAGTTCGACACCGACCAGTTCTACCTGAAGTCCGCGGAGGAGATGCGGCGCACCTGGGCAGAGATCCCCGAGGCGTGCGACAACACCGTCCTCATCGCCGAGCAGTGCGAGGTGGAGTTCAACACCGACGCCAACTTCATGCCGAACTTCCCCGTCCCGGCGGGGGAGAACGAGGACTCCTGGTTCATCAAGGAGGTCGAGACCGGCCTGCAGCGGCGCTACCACGGGACGATCCCGTCGGACGTGCGCACGCAGGCCGAGTACGAGACCGGCGTCATCACCCAGCTGGGGTTCTCCGGCTACTTCCTGGTCGTCGCCGACTTCATCAACTGGGCCAAGGCGCAGGGCATCCGCGTCGGCCCGGGCCGCGGGTCGGCGGCCGGCTCGATGGCGTCGTACGCCATGGGCATCACCGAGCTGGACCCGCTCGAGCACGGGCTGATCTTCGAGCGGTTCCTCAACCCGGAGCGCGTCTCCTGGCCCGATGTCGACGTCGACTTCGACGAGCGCCGGCGCGGCGAGGTCATCCGGTACGTCACGGACAAGTACGGCGAGGACCGGGTGGCGCAGATCGTCACCTACGGCACCATCAAGGCCAAGCAGGCGCTCAAGGACGCCTCCCGGGTCCTCGGCTTCCCCTTCGCGATGGGGGAGAAGCTCACCAAGGCGATGCCGCCCGCGGTGATGGGCAAGGACATCACGCTCTCGGGCATCTACGACCCCCAGGACTCCCGGTACGCCGAGGCCGACGAGTTCCGCCAGGTGGTGCAGGCCGACCCCGAGGCGCAGCGCGTCCTGGAGACGGCGAAGGGCCTGGAGAACCTCAAGCGGCAGTGGGGCGTGCACGCCGCCGGCGTCATCATGTCCAGCGAGCCGCTGGTCGACATCGTCCCGATCATGCGACGCCCGCAGGACGGCGCGATCATCACGCAGTTCGACCAGCCCGGGTCCGAGGCCCTGGGTCTGATCAAGATGGACTTCCTCGGCCTGCGCAACCTCACGATCCTCGACGACGCGCTCGAGAACATCGAGATGAACGGCAAGGCACCGATCAAGATCGAGGAGGTCCCGCTCGACGACCCGGCGACGTACGAGCTGCTCGGTCGCGGTGACACCCTGGGCGTGTTCCAGCTCGACGGCGGACCCATGCGGTCCCTGCTGCGCCAGATGCGCCCCGACAACTTCGAGGACATCTCGGCCGTCATCGCGCTGTACCGCCCGGGCCCGATGGGGATGAACTCCCACATCAACTACGCGCTGCGCAAGAACGGCCTGCAGAAGGTGGAGCCCATCCACCCCGAGCTCGAGGAGGCGCTCGAGGAGGTCGTGGGCGTCACTCACGGCCTGATCGTCTACCAGGAGCAGGTGCAGCGCGCCGCGCAGAAGCTGGCCGGGTACACGCTCGGCCAGGCCGACCTGCTGCGGCGCGCGATGGGCAAGAAGAAGAAGGAGGTCCTGGACAAGGAGTTCGTGCCGTTCCAGGCCGGCATGCGCGAGCGCGGGTACTCGGACACCTCGATCCAGGCCGTCTGGGACGTGCTGGTGCCGTTCGCCGGGTACGCCTTCAACAAGGCGCACTCCGCCGCGTACGGCGTGATCTCCTACTGGACCGCCTACCTCAAGGCGAACTACCCGACCGAGTACATGGCCGGGCTGCTCACCAGCGTGCGCGACGACAAGGACAAGTCGGCGCTGTACCTGGGCGAGTGCCGCCACATGGGCATCACCGTGCTGGCCCCGGACGTGAACTCCTCGTCCGCCAACTTCACGGCCGTCGGCAAGGACATCCGCTTCGGGCTCACCGCCATTCGCAACGTGGGCGCCAACGTGGTGGACGCGATCGTGCGGTCGCGCGAGGAGAAGGGCGCGTTCACGTCCTTCACCGACTTCCTGGACAAGGTTCCCGCCGTCGTCTGCAACAAGCGGACCATCGAGTCGCTCATCAAGGCGGGCGCGTTCGACTCGCTCGGTCATGCCCGTCGGGCGCTCCTGCTGGTGCACGAGCAGGCGGTCGACTCGGTCATCGGCGTCAAGCGCAAGGAGGCCGAGGGGCAGTTCGACCTCTTCGCGGACATGCTCGGCGGCGACGACGCCGGCCAGGGGTTCGCGGTCGTCGTGCCCGACCTGCCGGACTGGGACAAGAAGCAGCGGCTCGCGTTCGAGCGGGAGATGCTCGGCCTGTATGTGTCGGACCACCCGCTGTCCGGGCTCGAGCACGTGCTCGCCGCGGCGGCGGACGTGTCGATCGCGACGCTGCTCGGTGACGAGCAGCGGCCCGACGGGTCCACCGTCGTCGTCGCCGGACTCATCACGTCGCTGCAGCGCAAGATGTCCAAGCAGGGCAACCCCTGGGCCGCGGTCACCATCGAGGACATGGAGGCCTCGGTCGAGATCATGTTCTTCGGGGAGACCTACCTCGCGTACTCCACGGCGCTGGCCGAGGACGCGGTCGTCGTGATCCGGGGTCGCGTGCGGCGCCGCGACGAGACCATGCAGCTGCAGGCGATGGAGGTGTCCCTGCCGGACGTCTCGCAGGCCGCGGACGCGCCGGTGGTGGTGTCGATGGCGGTCTCCCGGTGCACCCCGCCGGTGGTGGAGCGGCTCCGCGAGGTGCTGTCCACGCACCCGGGCGTGACCGAGGTGCACCTGCGCCTCACGAGCCCGGGCCGCGCCACGGTCATGCGCCTCGACCACGGGCTGCGCGTCGAGCGCTCGCCGTCGCTGTTCGGGGACCTGAAGGCGCTGCTCGGCCCGAGCTGTCTGGCGTCCTGACCGGCAGGTGGCGCTGGCCGTCGCCAGCCGATCGGTTGTGATCCAGCGCCAGTCGCCGCGCTGCACGATTCGCGGTCGCATAGCCCTTGCGTTATATAACCCGAACTGAAACCATCGGCGATGTGCAGGTGATGGATGCGTTGGGGGACCCGGTCCGGCGGCGGCTCGTCGAGCTGCTCGCCGACGGTGAGCGCAGCGCAGGCCAGCTGGCGACCGCGGTCGGTGCGGAGTTCGGCATCAGCCAGCCCGCCGCCTCGCGACACCTGAGGGTGCTGCGGGAGGCGGGGGTCGTCGAGTCGGTGCCGCGCGGCCCGGTCCGGCTGTACTCGGTCCGGCCGGAGGCCCTCGACGAGGTCGAGGACTGGGCTCGCCGCACCCGTCGGTTCTGGGACGGGCACCTGGACGCGCTGGAGACGGAGATCGCCCGAGGGGCGCGCGAGCGGAGGAGACACGATGGCGACTGACCTGTGGGGCGTGCTCACGCCGACCGGGACCCGTGTCACGGTCCGGTTCGAACGGCGGTTCGCGACCGCGCCCGAGGACCTGTGGTCGTGCATCACGGACCCGGACCGGCTTCGGCGCTGGCTCGGACCGGTCTACGGCGACCTGCGGGTCGGCGGCCGGTACGAGCTCCGCATGGGTGACGACGTCGCGGGGTCCCCGCAGAACGCGGCCGGCGAGGTCGTGGAGTGCAACCCGCCCGCGCGGCTGCTGCTGACCTGGCTGTTCCCGGGCGAGCCGGAGTCGCGGGTGAGCGTCGAGATCCGCGCCGAGGGCGGCGGTGCACTCCTCGTGCTGGAGCACCTCGGTCTGGAGGAGGCCGCCGCGCGTGGCTACGGCAGTGGCTGGCACGCCTCGCTCGACCAGCTGGACGACCACGTCGCCGGGCGGACCGTCCGGCCCTGGGAGGACCTCTATCGGGCGGCGCTGCCGCGGTACCGGCAGGAGGCGTGATGGGCGAGCTGGGTGAGGTGCTGGTCCGGGGAGCGCGCCGCGAGGTGGCATTCACGCGCGTCCTGGGCGCACCGCCGGCCGACGTGTGGGCGGCGCTGACGGTGCCCGAGCGCGTGGCCCGGTGGATCGGGGACCTCGAGACGTCGGGCGACGAATACGTGCTGACCTTCCCCGACCCGGGCAGCCCCCGGACGCACGGCCGCGTCCTGGTGTGCGAGCCGACCAGCCGGCTGGTGGTCACCTGGACGCACGAGACGGAGGCGCCCGGCGAGGTGGAGATCGTCCTGGTGGCGCACGGCCACGGGACCGAGCTGCACCTGGTGCACCGTGACCTGCAGGCGGTCGGGGCGGCGGAGTACGGGGCCGGCTGGCACGAGCTCCTCGACGTGCTGGCGGATGCGGTCGGGTTTCCGGTCGAGACCCCGCAACCGTTCGCCGATGTCCTCCCGCGGTACCGCCGGCTGGAGGCGGCCGGGGTCGCGGGTGAGGTGACGACCGGGCCCGACGGTGCGACGGTCGTGGTCTCGCGGCTGCTCGACGCGGCGCAGGACGAGGTCTGGTCCGCCTTCACCCGGCGTGAGCGCGTGGCGCGCTGGCTGTGGCCCGTGACGCAGTGGCCGGGGGCGGACGACGAGCCCTGGGAGCCCGCGCCAGGGGAGCGGATCGTGTTCGCCGACCCGAACGTCCCCGGCGGCGTGCGGTTCGAGGTCCTGGAGGTCCAGCCCCAGCGCAGGCTCGCCGTGCGGTGGGGCCCTGCAGACGGCCAGGACGGGACCGACGTGATCTTCACGTTCCAGCAGGAGGGTGACGAGACGCTGCTGGTCGTGCACCAGGGGCCCTCGCCGGAGGTCGAGGGTGCCGGACGGCGGCGGGGCGGGGCCGACTTCGCCGCCGGGTGGCACGCGCTCGTGGACGCGCTCACGGTGCTGCTCAGCGGGGAGAAGATGCCCCCTGGCGAGGACCTCTGGGAGGCCGCCTACGCCGTCTACTCGGCGCCGGGTCAGCCGACCGTGGCCTCCTTGTAGCCCGTCGGCAGGTCGACCTCCACCACGTCGCCGCGGACCAGCTGGCGGCCACGGCGGGTCTCGTCCTCGCCGTTGACGGTCACGGCGCCGTCCTCGAGCAGGGAGCGGGCGTGCGCGCCGGACTCGGCCAGGTCGGCGAGCTTGAGGAACTGGCCGAGCCGGATCGAGTCGTCGGAGATGGGCACCAGGGTCATGGGGCCAGTCTGCCTGTTCGGGGAACGTGGGCGCGCACCGGCGCACCCCGGTGCTCGGCCGGTGGGCGTGGTCGGGCCGTGCCCCGGTCCGCGTCTTATGCTCGGGAACGTGATCACCCGGATCGACCTGCGAGGTCGCACCCTGTCGCGTCGCGAGCTCCTGGGCGCACTGCCTCGTGCCGAGGTCGACGTCGAGCACGCCGCCGAGGTCGTCGCGCCGATCATCGCGGCTGTCCGCGCCGGCGGTGCCGCGGAGCTGCGCGACCTCGCCGAGCGGTTCGACGGCGTGCGTCCGGTGCACCTGCGCGTGCCCTCGGACGCGCTCGCCGACGCCATCCAGGCCCTGGACCCGCAGGTCCGCTCGGCGCTCGAGGAGACCATCCGACGCGTCCGGCAGGTGCACGGGGCGCAGCGGCCCGCCGACTTCACGGTGGAGCTCGCGCCTGGTGCCCAGGTCCGGCAGCGCTGGATCCCCGTCCGCCGCGTCGGCCTCTACGTCCCCGGCGGTCTCGCGGCCTACGCGTCGTCTGTCGTGATGAACGTCGTCGCCGCGCAGGCCGCGGGCGTTCCCTCGCTGGCGGTGGCCTCGCCCCCGCAGAAGGACCGTGCCGGCCTGCCCGACCCGGTCGTCCTGGCCACCTGCGCACTGCTGGGCATCGACGAGGTGTACGCGGTGGGGGGTGCCCAGGCGGTCGCGATGTTCGCCTACGGTGCCGCCGGCTCGGACGAGGTGGACGGCGAGACGCTGTGCGAACCGGTCGACGTCGTCACCGGACCCGGCAACGTCTACGTCGCGGCCGCCAAGCGGCTCGTGCGGGGGATCGTCGGCATCGACGCGGAGGCGGGCCCGACCGAGATCGCGATCCTCGCCGACGGCACGGCCGACGCGACGCACGTGGCTGCCGACCTGGTCTCGCAGGCCGAGCACGACCCGCTCGCGGCGGCCGTCCTGGTCACTCCGTCGGTCGAGCTGGCGGGTGCCGTCGAGGCGAAGCTGACCGACCGGGTGGACGCCACCATGCACCGCGCCCGCGTGATGACCGCGCTGGGGGGCCAGCAGTCCGCCATCGTGATCGTGGACGACCTGGAGCAGGGACTCGACGTCGTGAACGCCTACGGCGCCGAGCACCTCGAGATCCAGACCGTCGGTGCCGCCGCGCTCGCCGAGCGCGTGACCAGCGCGGGGGCGATCTTCGTCGGTGCCTGGTCGCCCGTGTCGCTCGGCGACTACATGGCCGGGTCCAACCACGTGCTGCCCACCGCGGGGTGCGCACACTTCGCCAGCGGTCTCGGGGTGCACTCCTTCCTGCGGGCGGTGCAGGTGATCGAGTACGACTCCGACGCCCTGGCCGAGGTCGCCGACAAGATCGTCGCGCTCGCGGACGCGGAGGGACTTCCCGCGCACGGCGAGGCGGTGCGGTCCAGATTCTGAGAGACGCACGTCGCGGTCCAGAACGACCGTGACCCGCCCCCCCGCCCGCGCCCGCGGTCGTCGACCCGTCGAGAGGACAGCCTGTGACAGGCAACGCGACGTTCCGCCACCGTGACGTCGCGCTGCTGGGTGTCGTCGGCATCGAAGCGCCCGTCGTCGTCGCGTCCACGGTCTTCGACGAGCGCCTCGCACCGACCCTGGACCGGCTGCGGCTGCCACGCGGCCTGCTGGCCCGGGTCGCGGGCGTCCACGAGCGCCGCTGGTGGGACGAGGAGATGACCTTCGACGACGCCGCGACGGCCGCAGGCGCCAAGGCCCTCGCCGAGTCCGGCATCGACGCCGGTGACGTCGGCCTGCTGATCAACACGTCGGTCACCAGGACCTTCCTCGAGCCGTCGGTCGCCTCCCGGATCCACTCGGGGCTGGCCCTGCCATCGAGCGCGCTCAGCTTCGACCTCACCAACGCGTGCCTCGGTTTCGTCAACGGCATGACGCTCGCCGCGCAGCTGATCGACTCGGGGCAGATCCGGTACGCCGTCATCGTCGACGGTGAGGACCCCCGGCCGACCCAGGAGGCCACCCTCGAGCGGCTCACCGCACCGACGACCACCCGCGAGCAGTTCCTCGAGGAGTTCGCCACCCTGACCCTGGGCGCGGGCGCGGCAGCCGCGGTGCTCGGGCCGGCGCACCTGCACCCCGGTGCCCACCGGCTGGTCGGCGGGGTCGCCCGCTCGGCCACGCAGCACCACGACCTGTGCGTCGGCGGTGTCGACGGGATGAGGACCGACCCGTCCGGGCTGCTGGCCGGTGGCCTGGAGCTCGTGGTCGACGCGTGGAACGAGGCGCAGCGGGACTGGGACTGGGTGGGGGTCGACCGGATCGTCACCCACCAGGTCTCGTCGGTGCACACCCGCTCGATCGTCGAGGCGCTGGACCTGGACCCCGACAAGGTGCCCATGACGTTCCCGCGCTGGGGGAACGTCGGCCCCGCGGCGCTCCCGCTGACCCTGGCCGACCAGGCCGACTCGCTGCGCTCAGGCGACCGCGTGCTGTGCATGGGCGTGGGGTCCGGGCTGCACACCGCGATGGCCGAGATCATCTGGTGACGGCCGCCTCGCACCCGCCCCCGGACGTCCTGGCGGCTGGCGGCATCGACCCGCGCTGGTCGCAGACCGTCGAGGTGGGGCCGCACACGTGGCACGTGCTCGACAACGGCGCCACGCTGGGCACCGAGCCCGTCGGCACGCTGCTGTGCGTGCACGGGAACCCGACGTGGTCGTTCCTGTGGCGTCGGCTGGTCGCGGCGGGCGCCCGGCCGGACCGCCCGTGGCGCGTGGTCGCCGTGGACCAGCTGGAGATGGGCTACTCGGAGCGGACGGGAGAGCAGCACCGGCTCGCCGACCGGGTCGCCCAGCTCGGGGCGCTGACCGACCACCTCGGACTCGCCGGTCCCGTGGTCACCGTGGGGCACGACTGGGGCGGCGTCGTGAGCCTCGGCTGGGCCCTCGACCACCCCGAGCTGCTGGCCGGCGTCGTACTCACGAACACGGCCGTGCACCACGACGCCGACGACCCCCTGCCCGCCCCGTTGCGGCTGGCGACCGCGCCGGGCGTGCTGCCGGTCGGCACGGTGAGCACCCCGGCGTTCCTGGAGGCCACGCTCGCGCTGGCGCACCCGCGCCTCGACCACGCCGTCGCGGACGCCTTCCGCGCCCCGTACCGCACGGCCGACCGGCGCTCCGGCATCGGCGGCTTCGTCGCGGACATCCCCGGGACGGCGGACCACCCGAGCCGGCCCGAGCTCGACCGGATCGCCGACGGACTGGGTGGTCTCGACGTCCCGGCCCTGCTGCTGTGGGGCCCGCGCGACCCCGTCTTCTCCGCGCGCTACCTGCGGGACCTGCGCGACCGCCTGCCGCACGCCGACGTGCACCGCTTCGAGGGTGCCGGGCACCTGGTCGTCGAGGACGCGGACGTCGCCGGTGCGGTCCTGAGCTGGCTCGACGCACGCGAGGGGCCGTCGCAGCCCTCGGCGAGCCTGCCCGCCCGGCCCGCGGGCGAGCCCTACCGCGCCCTCGGCGCGACCCTCGTCGAGCGCGCCGACGACGAGGGCACCGCGCTGATCGAGCTGCGCGGGCCGCACTCGCGCCGCGTGAGCTGGTCGGCGCTCGCCGCGCGGACCGAGCAGCTCGCCCGGGGGCTCGCCGCGAGCGGTGTCCGGCCGGGGGACCGGGTGGGGCTGCTGGTGCCGCCGGGCGCCGACCTCACCGCGCTGCTGTACGCGTGCCTACGGCTGGGGGCGGTCGTGGTCGTGGCCGACGCGGGGCTCGGCGTCCAGGGGTTGACGCGGGCTGTGCGCGCGGCGGAGCCCGCGGTCGTCGTCGGGATCGAGCGGGCGCTCGTCGCCGCACGGTGGCTGCACTGGGCGCCCACGCTGGTCAGTGCCGGGCCGCTGCGCGCGGGGGTCGCTCGCGCGCTGGGCGTGGAGGCGTCTCTCGACGACCTCGCCGCCCTCGGCCGCGCCTCGAGCGACGACCTGCCCTGGCCGGACCCCGACGCGGACGCCGCCGTCCTGTTCACGTCCGGGTCGACCGGTCCGGCCAAGGGCGTCGTGTACACCCACCGCCGGCTCGCGGCGATGCGCGACGTGGTCGCGCGCACGTACGGGATCGGGCCGGACAGCCCGCTCGTCGCCGCGTTCGCCCCGTTCGTGCTGCTGGGTCCCGCGCTCGGCGCCGCCAGCGCCAGCCCGGACATGGACGTCACGTCGCCCGGCACGCTCACGGCGCAGGCCCTGGCGGACGCGGTGCAGGCGGTCGACGCCGCGGTGGTCTTCGCCTCACCCGCAGCGCTGCGTTCCGTGGTGCGCATCTCCGACGGGTCGCAGCGGTCCGCCCTCGCGGGCGTGCGCCTGTTCCTGTCGGCGGGCGCACCCGTCGGCCTCGCGCTGCTGGAGGCGGCGGCCGACGTGATGCCCGCCGCCGAGGCGCACACGCCGTACGGCATGACCGAGGCCCTGGTCGTCACCGACGTGTCGCTCGAGGAGCGCCGTGCCGCCGGGCCGGGCGACGGCGTGTGCGTCGGACGGCCGGTGCCCGGGGTCGACGTCGCCGTGAGCGCACTGGACGGCGAAGGGCGCGCGACCGGGGTGCCGGACCGGTCGCCAGGGGTCACCGGGGAGGTGCTGGTCGGTGCCGCGCACGTCAAGGAGCGGTACGACGGGCTCTGGCTGACCCAGCAGGCCTCCGCCCGCGACGAGGGATGGCACCGGACGGGGGACGTGGGACACCTCGACGGCGAGGGGCGGCTGTGGATCGAGGGTCGGCTCGCGCACGTGCTGGTCACGCCCGACGGCGTGCGGACGCCGGTCGGCCTCGAGCAGCGGGCCCAGGACGTCGACGGCGTCGTGTCGGCAGCGGTCGTGGGTGTCGGGCCGCGGGGTACGCAGCAGGTCGTCGTCGTGGTCCAGCCGGAGGTCTTCTCGCACGGCCCGCTCGTCGCGGACCCTGCCCTCGCGGGGGCAGTCCGTGCCGCGCTCGACGGGACCGAGGTGGCCGCGGTGCTCGTGGTGGAGCAGCTTCCGACCGACGTGCGGCACAGCTCGAAGGTCGACCGGACACGGGTCGCGGCGTGGGCGGAGCGGGTGCTGGCGGGGCAGCGGGCACGGCTGTGACGCGTGTCCTGGTCACGGGCGCGAGCGGCATGCTCGGGCGGGCGGTCGCCGCGCGCCTCGTGGCGGACGGGCACGACGTCCGGACCCTGCAGCGCAGCCCGTCGCGCGTCGCCGGGGCCGTCGACGTGCGCGGATCGATCACGGACGGCCACGCCGTGCGGGGCGCCGTCCGTGACCGGCAGGCCGTCGTGCACCTGGCCGCCAAGGTGTCGATCACAGGGCCGCTCGAGGAGTACGAGACGGTGAACGTCGGTGGTACCCGGGTGCTGCTCGACGAGGCGCGGGCCGCGGGGGTCGAGCGGTTCGTGCACGTCTCCTCGCCGTCGGTCGCCCACGTCGGCCGCTCGCTCCTGGGTGCCGGCGCCGCACCCGCCGACCCCGAGCGGGCCCGTGGCAGCTACGCGCGGACCAAGGCGCGGTCCGAGGTCCTGGCGCTCGCGGCCCACGGCCGGGACGGCCTGGGCGTCATCGTGGTCCGGCCGCACGTCGTGTGGGGGCCGGGGGACACCCAGCTGGTCGGGCGCGTGGTGGACCGCGCCCGGTCGGGCCGCCTGCCGGTGCTGGGTCACGGCGCCGCGCTCATCGACACGACCTACGTCGACAACGCCGTCGACGCCCTCGTCGCCGCGCTGCACGCCGAGCCGTCCGCCTACGGGCAGCCGTACGTGGTGACCAACGGCGAGCCCCGCCCGGTCGTCGAGCTGTTGGCCGGGATCTGCGCCGCGAGCGGGGTGCCGATCCCGCGCCGGCACGTCCCGGCGGTCCTGGCGCGCGGGGCAGGGTCGCTGCTCGACACCGCGTGGCGCACCCTCCCGCTGCCCGGCGAGCCGCCGCTGACCCGGTTCGTCGCCGAGCAGCTGTCCACCGCGCACTGGTTCGACCAGCGCCGCACGCGCGACGCGCTCGGCTGGGTCCCGCGGGTCACCCTCGACGACGGGCTGGCGCGGCTGGCGGCGTGGACGGCGCGGCAGCAGGCGTCCGCGGCTCCTTAGACTCGTCGGGTGACTGCTGATCTCGGCGCCCTGCCCCTGCGCCCCGACCTCGCCGGCCTCGAGCCGTACGGCGCCCCCCAGCTGGACGTGCCGCACCTGCTCAACGTCAACGAGAACCCCTACGCCCCCGCCCCGGACGTGGTCGCGGACATCGCCGCCGCGGTCGCGGAGGCCGCCGGAGGCCTGAACCGGTACCCCGACCGCGACTTCGAGGCCCTGCGGACCGACCTCGCCGGGTACCTGCGCGTCGAGTCGGGCGTCGAGCTGGCGGTCGAGCAGATCTGGGCCGCCAACGGGTCGAACGAGATCATGCTGCACGTCCTGCAGGCGTTCGGCGGTCCGGGTCGCACGGTGCTGTCGTTCGCGCCGACGTACTCGATGTACCCCGAGTACGCCCGGGACACGTTCACGGGCTGGGTCGCCGGGCGCCGCGAGGCGGACTTCGCGCTCGACCCCGACGTCGCCCGCGCGGCGCTCGCCGAGCACGCTCCCTCCGTCGTGCTCCTCGCGAGCCCGAACAACCCGACCGGTACGGCCCTGCCCCCCGCGGCGGTCCTCGCGGTCCTGGACGCCGCCGCCGCGGTGCCGGGCGGATGCGTGGTCGTCGTCGACGAGGCGTACGGGGAGTTCCGCCGCGCCGGGGTCCCGTCGGCGCTCGAGCTGCTCGCCGACCACCCGCACCTGGCCGTGAGCCGGACGATGTCCAAGGCGTTCGGCCTGGCCGGTGCCCGGGTGGGCTACCTGGCCGCGGCACCGGCGCTCGTCGACGCGCTGCGGGTCGTCCGGCTGCCCTACCACCTGTCCGCGGTCACCCAGGCGGTCGCCCGTGCCGCGCTGCGGCACGCGCCCGCGCTGATGGCGCAGGTGGGGTCGCTGCGCGACGAGCGCGACGCGCTCGTGGACTGGCTGCGTGAGCGTGGCCTGACGGTCGCGGACTCCGACGCGAACTTCGTGCTGTTCGGCCTGTTCGACGACCGCCACGCGGTCTGGCAGGGTCTGCTCGACCGCGGGGTCCTGATCCGCGAGGTCGGGCCGGAGGGTTGGCTGCGGGTGTCGGTCGGCACACCGCAGGACATGGTGGCGTTCAAGGACGCCCTGGTGGAGGTGGCAGGACTGTGAGTGCCAAGAGTGGCGGCCGTACCGCGCGCGTCGAGCGTGCGACGAGCGAGTCGAGCGTGCTGGTCGAGCTCGACCTGGACGGCACCGGCCGCACGGACATCTCGACGACCGTGCCGTTCTACGACCACATGCTCACCGCGCTGGGCAAGCACTCGCTCATCGACCTGACGGTGAAGGCGACGGGCGACACGCACATCGACGCCCACCACACGGTCGAGGACGTCGCGATCACCCTCGGCGAGGCACTGCGCGAGGCGCTCGGCGACAAGCGGGGGATCTCGCGCTTCGGCGACGCCACGGTGCCGCTGGACGAGGCGCTCGCGCAGGCGGTCGTCGACGTCTCCGGGCGGCCCTACCTGGTGCACACCGGCGAGCCTCCCGGGCAGGAGTACCACCTCATCGGCGGCCACTTCACGGGGTCGCTGACTCGGCACGTCCTGGAGTCCATCGCGCACCACGCCGCGTTCAGCATCCACGTGCGCGTGCTCGCGGGCCGCGACCCGCACCACATCGTCGAGGCCCAGTTCAAGGCGCTCGCACGCGCGCTGCGGTTCGCCGTCGCGCTCGACCCGCGGGTCGAGGGCATCCCGTCCACGAAGGGTGCGCTGTGAGCCAGGACCTGCCCGAGGGCTTCGAGGTCCCCGACGACCTCTCCGGACTGCTCGACGGCCCCGCGGAGGAGCCGTCCGTCGTGCTCGTGATCACCCAGGTCGCCGCGCCCGCCCCGCTGGCCGCGGCCTGCGCGATCGCCAAGGTCGACGTCGACGTGGTGCCGACGCAGATCGGTGCGATCGCCGCGCTGCGCGACCCGAAGGCCGCCGCGGCCGGGGCCGAGGCGATCTCGAAGCTGCTGCGCACGCTGCCGGTCATCCTGCTGGAGCGCCGCGAGGGGCAGATCACCGCGTCGCGCTGGACCGCGGGCGAGAAGGGCGACGAGCTCCCGGCGGGCCTCGTGCTCTCCGACGCCCCCGCCGTCCTCGAGGACCTGCTGCTGGGGTCGGTGCGGGCGAGCGACGTCGAGGGTGTCGTGTCGAGCGTCGGGATGTCCCGGTGGCAGGCGATGCGCACGATCGCGAGCTCGGCCAAGCGCAAGTAGTCGTCTCGCGGACCGGCGCGCGTCCATGACGAGCACGAGCCGCAGGTACCGTGGTCCGGTGCCCGCTCAGCCCCTCGTCGTCGTGCTCGACCACGGCGCCGACGACCACGCACCGCTGGCCGAGGCGCTGACCCACGCGGGCGCGCGCGTGGTCGTGACCGCCGACAAGCGCTCGGCGCTCGCGGCCGACGGGCTCGTGATCGCCAGCCGCGCGACGGCCGCGGGCCTGATGCCCGCCCTGCGCGCCCTCGGCGCGGACCAGGTGGTCGACCGCCGTCTGGCGGGCGGCCGACCGGTCCTCGCGGTCGGCGTGGGCATGCATGTCATGTTCGCCGAGACGGTGCAGGACGGGACCGCCACGGAGGGCCTGGGGGAGTGGGCCGGAGTCGTGGACGCGGTCGCTGCTCCGCAGGCCCCCGCGACCGTCGAGGTGCCCGCGGGGTCGGCGCTGTTCGCCGGTCTCGACGACGCGCGGTTCGACGTCTCCCACCCGCGCGCCGCTCGCACGTTCCCCCTGCTCGACGACTGGCCCGCCGACACGCGGCTCGTCGTCCCGCTCGTGACCTGGTCGACCGAGGGCGAGCGCTTCGTCGTCGCCGTCGAGAACGGCCCGCTCGTCGCGCTGCACCTGGACCCCGTCTCCTCCGGCGCCGCGGGCGCCGAGGTGCTGGCCCGCTGGGTCTCGTCCCTGCCCACCGTCCCCGACCTCGCGGAGTGACCACATGACCGACCGCCTCGAGCTGCTGCCCGCCGTCGACGTCGCCGACGGACAGGCCGTCCGCCTGACCCAGGGGGCCGCCGGCACCGAGACCGGCTACGGCGACCCGCTGGCGGCCGCGCTCGACTGGTGCGCGGGGGGCGCCGAGTGGATCCACCTCGTCGACCTCGACGCGGCGTTCGGGCGCGGCTCCAACGCCGACCTGCTGGCCGAGGTGACCGGCGAGCTGGTCGCCAAGGGGGTCAAGGTCGAGCTGTCCGGCGGGATCCGCGACGACGCCTCGGTCGAGCGCGCGCTCGCCACCGGTGCCACGCGGATCAACCTGGGCACCGCCGCGCTGGAGAACCCGGAGTGGACGGCGCGCGTCATCGGCTCCTACGGCGAGCAGATCGCCGTAGGGCTCGACGTGCGCGGCACCACCCTGGCCGCGCGGGGCTGGACCCAGGACGGCGGAGACCTCTGGGAGGTGCTCGCCCGGCTCGAGGACGCCGGCTGCGCCCGCTACGTCGTCACCGACGTGCACAAGGACGGCATGCTCAGCGGCCCGAACGTCGAGCTGCTGCGCCAGATGTGCGCCCGCACGGACGCGCCCGTGATCGCATCCGGGGGTGTCTCCAGCCTCGAGGACCTGCGCGTGCTGCGCACGCTGGTCCCGCTGGGGGTGGAGGGCTCGATCGTCGGCAAGGCCCTGTACGCGGGCGCGTTCACGCTCCCGGAGGCGCTGGACGTCGCCGGGCGTCCGTGACCGGGCGCGAGCTGCCCCCCTCGTCCCCGTTCGCGGGTGACGACGGGTCCGCCGATCCCGCGGTCGCCGCGGCGCTGGCCGCGCTGGCGGACGGCTCGGGCACGGTCGGCGACCTGGTCGACGCCCTCGCCGGGACCCGCGTCCTGGTGCCGGTGCTCGCCGAGCTGGAGGTCGGCGACGTCGCGGTGCACGACGGCCACGAGCACACGGTCGACAAGGAGGCGTCGACGGGCATCGTGGCGCTGCGCGCCCCCGACGGCCGCACCGCCCTGCCCGTCTTCACGTCCGTCGCGACGATGGCGGCATGGCGCCCCGACGCCCGGCCGGTCCCGTCGGACGTCGCCCGGGCGGCACTGTCGGCCGTGAGCGAGGGGTGGGAGGTGCTCGTCGTCGACCCGGGCGGTCCGACGACCGTCCTGCTGCCCCGCCCGGCGGTCTGGGCGCTCGCGCAGCAGGAGCCGTGGCAACCCGCCGTCACGGCCGACGGTGTCGACCCCGAGCTGCGGGCCGCCATCACCGCCGCCGTGGCACCCGTGCCGGGGGTGCAGGCCGTCGACGTGGTGCCGGGCGCCCGGGCCGAGGTCGCCGTGGTCGTGGGGCTCGTCGCCGGTCTGGACCGCGCGGGCCTCGACGCGGTGCTGGCGCAGGTCAACGCCGCGCTGGCCGGGGTCGAGCTGGTGGCCGCGCGGGTGGACTCGCTCGAGCTGCGCCCTCGCGCTGCGGGCTAGCGCCGGCTCCGGACCGCCCACGCGAACGCCAGGGCGGTCAGCACGACGGCACCCACGAGCTGGCCGCCGAGGATCACCCGGTTGAGGTCGAGCGCGGGCTGCCAGTGCGCGCCGGTGTCGTCCACGACGTACACCCCGACCGCCCTGACGTGGACGCCGTAGCCGCCGCCGCCCCCGTACCCCTGCTGACCGCCGGTCGGGACGTCCTGCGCGTCGGCGGGGACGCCGACCTCTCCGGAGCCCGAGCCGGCCCCGGTGCCGCCCCAGAGCCGGGCGACGGGGATGACCAGCTTGCCGTCGCGCTCGTACGCCTCACCGAACACGCGGCGCACGGTGAAGGTGTCGTTCGCGGCCCGTGTGACGCTCGCGGGGTCGAAGTGCGGTACCGCCATGGGAACCTCCGGGGGACCTGGTCAGCCGGTGCAGGGTGCGAGGGGCGTGAACGCGGCCTCGTCGTCCAGCATGGCCCGCAGGGTGCTGACGGGCACCACAAAACTGTGGCCCTCCGAGTCCTTGGCGTACACCACGCCCACGACGCGCCCCTCGCCGTCGAGCATCGCCGACCCGGAGCTGCCGTGCTCCACCGGTGCGTCCGTGACCAGCACCTCGCCCAGGTTCTCGTTCAGGGGGTCGGTCTGGCTGCCGAGGACCTGCCCGGTGGTCACGGTGAGCGCGCGGCCCAACGGGTACCCGACCACGGTGACGGGGTCGCCGACCGCGGGGTCGGCCGGGGCCAGCTCCGGTGCGGCGGGCAGCGCGTCGTCGGTGCGCACGATCGCGAGGTCGGCCAGGTTCGCACTGCTGGCGGCGGCCGCAGCGAGGTCCCGCCCGTCGTACGTGCTCAGCTCGAGCGTGGCGGAGTCCTCGACCACGTGCCGGTTGGTCACCAGGGTGTGGTCGTCGAGCGCGAAGCCCGAACCGGTCGACAGGCTGCCGCAGCCGATGTTGCGGATGCGCACCGCCATGCGCTGCGCCGCATCGAAGCCGTCCGGAGAAAGGTTGCCGCTGGATGTCGCGCTCGGTTGCGGCAGGTCGGTGGGCACGACGCTCGTCGGGACCGGCGCGGGCATGGCCGGGAGCATGCTGCACCCGGCGGACAGGGTGAGGAGCGCGACGGCGCCACCGGCGAACCGCGCCAGCCTCGTCGGTCTCATCGGTCGAGCTCGCGCTGGAGCGCCGCGTTCGCGTCCGTCGCCCTGCCGCACACGGTCTGCACGTCGGAGCTGAACCGCGCGAGGTCGTTCGGGTCGTACTGGTCGGAGTTCTGCAGGTAGCCGATCAGGCGCTGCTGCCCGTCCACGCAGCTCGCCAGCGCGGTCGCCACCTGCCCCGCAGCCTGCGACACCCGCGCCTGGTAGTCGGCGAGCTGCTGCTGCGAGGCGGTGGTGTCACCCAGCTGCGCCTTCTCGTCGGCGAGCTGGGTGATCCGCTGCTGCGCGGCGGCCAGCTGACCCGCCGTGGCATCGAGCTCCGCCTGCGTGGCCGCGAGCTCGGCCTGCGACGCGGCGAGCTCCTCACCGGTCGAGCGCGCCAGCGTCTCCCACTTCTGCGCCGAGCTCTGCCACGCCTCGTTCGTCGTGAGCATGCGCCACAGGACCACGCCCGAGCCGACGAGCGCGGCGACGAGCAGGACCGCGAGCACCACCGTCGCGGTGCGCGGCCGGCGTCGGGTCGTCGCGGGTGCCGGTACGTCGGGTGCCGTCGGTGCCGTCGGGGTCCACGGGGCGACAGCCGGCGTGGTCGGGCCGACGCGCGTCACGTGCACCGCGGGCTCGGTGGCCGGGACGTCGGGCGCGCGGGGGTCGTCAGGCTGCATCGGCACAGGATAGGAGCCCCGCGGTGCCGCGCCGTCCGCCCGTCCGGGGTCGACGGCTCACACGACGGAGCCGGTGAACCTCTCGCCGGGCCCCTCGCCGGGGGCGTCGGGGAAGGGGGACGCCTCGCGGAACGCGAGCTGGAGGGAGCGCAGGCCGTCACGCAGCGAGCGGGCGTGCTGGTTGCCGATGTCGGGAGCCGACGCCGTGACGAGGGCGGCCAGCGCGGTGATCAGCTTGCGGGCCTCGTCCAGGTCGAGGTAGTCGGCTCCGCGCGCGCCGTCGGTGTCCGGGCTGAGCCCGCACTTGACCGCGGCGGCACTCATCAGGTGGACCGCGGCGGTCGTGATCACCTCGACCGCGGCGACGTCCGCGATGTCGCGGACCGCCGACTCGGGCGTGCCGGGGGAGTCGGGTGTCGTGCTCGCACTGTCCTGGGCCATGGACCGATCCTCTCATCGCGCAGGCCGCCGGCTGCCCGGCGACCACCGGCACGGAACGCGGACAGGGCCCGCACCGGTGCGGTGCGGGCCCTGCCTGCGGAGCCGGCTGGAGCCGTCGTCCCTGTGGTCAGGCGACCGGGACGCTGGCCGTCCCCGGCTCACCCATCTCGAGCGGCGCGACGCCTGCGAGGGCGGCGCGCAGCGCGACACCCAGCCCGGCGTCGACGTTCGTCCAGTACTGGATGGCGCGCTCGCGGATCGCGTCGCTCTTCACCGCACCGACGTGGCCGGTGATCGTCTCGAGGAACCGGGCGCGTGCGCCGTCGTCGAAGACCTCGCGGTACAGCGTGCCGGCCTGCCCGAAGTCGTCGTCCTCGGCGTGCAGCGTCGCGGCCGCGCGCTGCAGCACGCCGTCCGACTCCCAGCCGGGCGACTCGGCGGCACGCGCCGGGTCCGCGGCGGCGCCGCCCAGCGAGTTGGGCGCGTACACGGGCGTGCTGGCGGCGTTGAACGCGTAGCGCGCCGCGCCGTCCTTGGAGTACGAGTGCACCGGAGCGGCGTGCGGGGCGTTCACCGGCAGCTGCGCGTGGTTCGTCCCCACGCGGTACCGGTGGGCGTCGGCGTAGGAGAAGATCCGCGCGAGCAGCATCTTGTCGGGGCTGGCCGCGATGCCGGGAACGAAGTTGCTCGGCGCGAACGTGGCCTGCTCGATCTGCGCGAAGTAGTTCTCGGGGTTGCGGTTCAGCTCGAGCTGGCCGACCTCGATGAGCGGGTAGTCGCCGTGCGGCCAGACCTTGGTCAGGTCGAACGGGTTGAACCGGTACTCGGCGGCGTCGGCGTACGGCATGACCTGGACCGAGAGGGTCCACGACGGGAAGTCGCCGCCCTCGATGGCCTCGTACAGGTCCCGGATGTGGTGGTCCGCGTCGGACCCGGCCAGCTGCGCGGCGGCCTCGGGCGTGAAGTTGCGGACGCCCTGGTTCGTCTCGAAGTGGTACTTGACCCAGAACCGCTCACCGGCGGCGTTGATCCACTGGTAGGTGTGCGAGCCGAAGCCGTCCATGTGGCGCCACGACGCGGGGATGCCGCGGTCGCCCATCAGCCACGTGACCTGGTGCGCCGACTCGGGGGACAGCGACCAGAAGTCCCACTGCATGTCGTTGTCGCGCAGGTGGCTGCCCGGCAGGCGCTTCTGCGAGTGGATGAAGTCGGGGAACTTGATGCCGTCGCGGATGAAGAAGACCGGCGTGTTGTTGCCGACGAGGTCGTAGTTGCCCTCGGTCGTGTAGAACTTCAGCGCGAAGCCGCGGGGGTCGCGCCACGTGTCGGGGGAGCCCTGCTCACCGGCGACGGTCGAGAAGCGCAGCAGCGTCTCGGTCGTGACGCCCGGCTGGAACAGCGCCGCGCGGGTGTACGCGCTGACGTCGTGCGTCGTGGTGAACGTCCCGAACGCCCCACCGCCCTTGGCGTGCACGATGCGCTCGGGGACCTTCTCGCGGTTGAACTGCGCGAGCTTCTCGACGAGGTAGTGGTCGTGCAGCACGATCGGGCCGTCGTTGCCGACGGTCTGCGAGTGCGCGTCGGACGCGACCGGCGCACCCGCGTTGGTGGTGGTGTACGGGACCTGGGACAAAGGTGGTTCCTTTCACGAGGCCGGGCGAGCCCAGCCGGGGACCGCGCGGCGACAGAGCCGGCGGGAGGCGTATCCGGAGCGCGGGGGCGCTCCGGGAGATGTCAGGTGGTCTCGGCGGCGCGGCAGTCCGGGCACAGGCCCCAGTACGTGACCTCGGCGGTCTCGATGGTGAAGCCGGACGTCGAGCTGGGGACGAGGCAGGGCGCGTGCCCGACGGCGCAGTCGACGTCGCCGAGGGCTCCGCAGCTGCGGCAGGCCACGTGGTGGTGGTTGTCGCCCACCCGGCGCTCGTAGCGGGCGGGATGACCGGCGGGCTCGATGCGGCGCAGCAGTCCGGCGTCCGTCAGCGCGTGCAGGACGTCGTACACGGCCTGCACCGAGATGGTCGGCAGGGTGCGCCGGACCTCGGTCAGGACGGTGTCGGCGTCCGCGTGGGGATGGGTGCCGACGACCTCGTAGACACGCAGCCGCGGCTCCGTGACGCGCAGGCCGCGCTCTCGGAGTGCGGTGGGGAGGGACATGGCTGGGAGCCTCGCACCTTTTCTGGAATCATTCAAGTAAGCGGCGCCGCGAGTCCTTCGTCGCAGAGATGGGCGCCGTTCTGTCCGCACGGGGTGCGTGGTAGTCTTTCTCCCGACCAGCCGCGTCCTGCTGCCCCTCACCGGGCGGACGGGCGCGGTGTACAAGTGGAGCTGATCCCACCCGAGCGTCAACCGTTCGTCCCCTGCGTGCAGAGGGCGACGACAGAGGCCGGGTCCGGTCCGAGGACGTGTCGCGAACGTTGCGGTGCGTGCCTGGTGTGTTGCCGTTCGCCGGTGCGCGCTGCTTCGGACTCGTGAGGCCCCCACCTGTACCCAGGGCGGGGGCCTTCCTCGTTCCCGGCGGTCACCCACGACGAACCTGAGGAGCACCACATCAGCGAGCCCCGCATCAACGATCGGATCCGCGTTGCCGAGGTCCGCCTGGTCGGCCCCAACGGCGAGCAGGTCGGCATCGTCCGCGTGGAGGACGCCTTGCGCCTGGCCCAGGACGCCGACCTCGACCTCGTCGAGGTGGCGCCTGACGCTCGTCCGCCTGTCTGCAAGATCATGGACTACGGCAAGTTCAAGTACGAAGCAGACATGAAGGCCCGCGAGGCCCGGCGGAACCAGACGAACACGGTCCTCAAGGAGATCCGTTTCCGGCTGAAGATCGACCCGCACGACTACGGGACCAAGAAGGGCCACGTCGAGCGCTTCCTGGCCGCGGGCGACAAGGTCAAGGTCATGATCATGTTCCGCGGCCGTGAGCAGTCGCGCCCGGAGATGGGCGTGCGGCTGCTCCAGCGCCTCGCCGACGACGTCTCGGAGCTGGGCTTCATCGAGAGCATGCCCAAGCAGGACGGGCGCAACATGATCATGGTGCTCGGCCCGGTGAAGAAGAAGGCCGACCAGAAGCTCGAGCAGCGGCGTGCGGCGCAGGCTGCCGCGGCGCGCGAGCAGAACGCCGCAGCCGCTGCCGCCGCCGCAGCCGCAGCGGCCAACCCGGTCGAGCAGTCCGCACCGGCTCCCGTCGAGACGCCTGCGGTCGAGACCCCGGCGGTCGAGACCCCGGCGGTCGAGACGCCTGCGGCGGAGACCCCGGCTGTGGTCGAGTCCGCACCGGTCGTCGAGTCCGCAGCCGCCGAGATCGCACCCGCGGTCGACGCCGTCGAGACGCCTGACGTCGAGACGGCCGCCGTCGAGACCCCTGCCGTCGAGACCCCCGCGGTCGAGACCCCCAAGGTCGAGACGCCTGCCGCGCAGAAGGCCCCGGCCGCCTCGCGGCCGGCTGCCCGTCCCGCTGCACCCCGCCCGCCCGCGCCCGCCGCCGCACCCCGTGCGACGACGCCGCGTCCGGCCACGACGTCGCGGTCCGCCGCAGCATCGCGTCCGGCTGCAGCATCGCGTCCCGCTGCGGCACCGGCGCCCTCGGCTCCGCAGCCCGCGGCCGAGTCCGCACCGAAGCCGGCGGCAGCCAAGCCGGCGACACCTCGACCGGCAGCCACGCCGCGGCCCGCGCCGCGACCTGGTCCGGCCAAGGCACAGACCAGCACGACGACCTCGGAAGAGGCCAGCTGAGCCCGAACGAACGGACGGTCCGGCCCCCCGGTCGGACTGCACCAGACGAGTCGTACGAACCCGTGCGATGAGAACGACAAGGAGACACGGCAGCCATGCCGAAGAACAAGACGCACTCCGGTGCCAAGAAGCGCTTCCGGGTCACCGGGACCGGCAAGGTCATGCGTGAGCAGGCCGGCGGTCGCCACCTGCTCGAGCACAAGTCGAGCCGCCGCACCCGCCGCATCGCCGGCGACCTCGTCGTCTCCCCTGCCGACGCCTCCCGCATCAAGAAGCTGCTCGGAAAGTGATCCCGGGGGCGCTCCAGCGCCCCGGTCACCCGGTCCGAGCCTGAGACAAGCAAGGAGCATCACGTGGCACGCGTGAAGCGGGCGGTCAACGCCCAGAAGAAGCGCCGTACAACCCTCGAGCGCGCTGCGGGATACCGCGGTCAGCGGTCGCGCCTGTACCGGAAGGCGAAGGAGCAGGTCACCCACTCCCTCGTCTACGCGTACCGCGACCGCAAGGTGCGCAAGCAGGACTTCCGCAAGCTGTGGATCCAGCGCATCAACGCTGCGTCGCGCGAGCAGGGTCTGACCTACAACCGCCTGATCCAGGGCCTGAAGCTCGCCGGCATCGAGGTGGACCGCCGCGTGCTGGCCGACCTCGCCGTGAACGACGCCGCGACGTTCGCGACGCTCGTCCAGGCCGCCAAGGCCGCGCTGCCCGAGGACGTCAACGCGCCGAAGGCTGCGTGACCCTCGACCGCTGTTAGCCCGACCGCCCGCCCCGCCTCCTGGCGGGGCCGGGCGGCGGCTCGGTGCACCCCGACGCCCCCGGAGCCACTGGCTCACGGGGGCATCGTCGTACCCGGGCATGATGTCCCCGTGGCCGACGACATCCTGACCAACCCCCGCGCCGAACGGGTCCGAGCCGTGCGAGCCCTGGCCGGACGCTCGGCGCGCCAGCGTTCCGGCCGGTTCGTCGTCGAGGGACCGCAGGCCGTCCGGGAGGCCGTGCTCGCCGCCGACGTGCAGGACCTGTACGTCTCGGAGGCGTCCGCGCAGCGCTACCCGGAGATCGTGCGGGCGGCGCGCGGTCGCGAGATCCGGGTGCACACCGGCACGGCCGAGGTGCTGGAGGCGATGAGCCCCGACGGCCAGCAGGTGGTCGCGGTGGCGGCGCTGGCCTCGCCGTCCCTCGGGTCCGTCCTCGCGCAGGCCCCGCGCCTGGTCGCCGTGCTCGCCCACGTGCGCGACCCCGGAAACGCCGGCACGGTCGTGCGAGCGGCCGACGCCGCGGGGGCGGACGCCGCGGTGCTCACGGCGCAGAGCGTCGACGTGCACAACCCCAAGGTCGTCCGGTCGACGGCCGGGTCGCTGTTCCACCTGCCCGTGGTCACGGGCGTGGACCTTGCGCCGGCGATCGCGGCGCTGCGTGCCGGAGGTCTGACGGTGCTGGCCGCCGACGGGTCGGGCGCGCACGACCTCGACGACCTGCTGGACGTCTCCGGTGCTGCGCCGGACGGCGTCCCGGACCTGGCGCGGCCGACCGCGTGGGTGTTCGGCAACGAGGCGTGGGGCCTGCGCGACGAGGACCGGGCGCTGGCGGACGCCGTCGTGCGGGTACCGATCAGGGGCCGAGCCGAGTCGCTGAACCTCGCGACCGCCGCGACGGTCTGCCTGTACGCGAGCTCGCGCGCGCAGCGATGAGGCTGTTCGCCGCGGTGTGGCCGCCGCCGGACGTGCTCGACCACCTCGACCTGGCGCTCGCCTCGGTGCGGGGTGCTCCCGCCGGGCTGTCGTCGGCCGTGCGCTGGTCCGCCCGGGACTCGTGGCACCTCACCGTGGCCTTCTACGGCGACGTCCCGGACGGTGCCGTGCCGAGCCTGTCGGCCGCGCTCGCCCGGGTCGCCGCGTCGATCCAGCCGTACGAGCTCGGGCTGCGGGGGGCCGGCGTCTTCGCGCATCGCACGCTCTGGGTGGGGGTCGGCGGTGACGTCGACGCCCAGCGTGCGCTCAGCCACGGGTCCGTGCAGGCGGGGCAGCCCGCGGGTGCCGTCGACAACCGGGCCCGCGATCGCCCCCACCTCACGGTCGGTCGGGTCCGCCCGGGCAGCCGGCCGCCGCGCCGCCGCTCGTCGCGCCCGGACCGCCACCGACCGCGGGCGGACGCGCCGGTGCCCACCGACGAGGACGTCGCCGCGTCGCTCGTCCGGGCGCTCGCCGTCTACGAGGGACCCCGCTGGCTCGTCGACGAGCTGCACCTGGTGTCGTCCCACCCCGGCGCGGGTCGCGGCGGCGGGCCCCTGTACGAGCGGGTCGAGACGTATGCGCTCGGACGGTAACGGGGACCGTGGCAGGATGGCCGCCATGACAGCGAGTGGTCGGGCGGCCGGTGGTCGCCGATTTCTGGGGCCCGTTCCCGGGCCGCGCCACCACGCGCACTGAGCAGGCCGTCCACCGCTGGACCGGCAGCACAGACCCGGATCGGGCGCCTCTAGACTTGTCCGCTGGCCGCAGACCTCGTTCTCGCGGCCACAGCCGAGCCCGCTGCGTGCGGCGTCGGCTGCCCAGAACCTGCACTGGAAGGTCAGGATGTCCCACGACACCGCCCTGTCCCCGCTCGACGCCACCGGCATCGAGTCCGCCGTCGAGGCTGCGCTGAAGGCCCTCGCGGCCGCCGGTGACCTCGACGCACTGAAGTCCGCCCGGCTGGAGCACGTGGGGGAGCGCAGCCCGATCGCGCTCGCCAACCGTGCCATCGGTGGGCTCGCACCCGCCGACAAGGCGACCGCCGGCAAGCTCCTCGGCCAGGCCAAGGGCCGCCTCGCGCGCGCTCTCGCCGAGCGCCAGGCCGAGCTCGAGGCCGAGCGCGACCAGCGCGTCCTGGTCGAGGAGTCGCTCGACGTGACGCTGCCCACCGACCGGCACCCACGCGGCGCCCGGCACCCGCTGGAGACGCTGTCGGAGCGCATCGCCGACATCTTCGTCTCGATGGGCTGGGAGATCGCCGAGGGCCCGGAGCTCGAGGCGGAGTGGTTCAACTTCGACGCGCTGAACTTCGGGGTCGACCACCCCGCGCGGCAGATGCAGGACACGTTCTTCGTCGAGGGCCCCGACAAGGAGCCGTCCGGCCTGGTCCTGCGCACCCACACGTCGCCCGTGCAGGCGCGCACGCTGCTGGAGCGCGACCTGCCGGTGTACATCGCATGCCCGGGGAAGGTCTTCCGCACGGACGAGCTCGATGCCACGCACACGCCCGTCTTCCACCAGGTCGAGGGCCTCGCCGTGGACAAGGGGCTGACCATGGCGCACCTCAAGGGGACGCTCGACCACTTCGCGCAGGCGATCTTCGGCCCGGAGGCGCGCACGCGTCTGCGGCCCTCGTTCTTCCCCTTCACCGAGCCCAGCGCGGAGATGGACCTGTGGTTCCCGCAGAAGAAGGGCGGGGCCGGCTGGATCGAGTGGGGCGGCTGCGGGATGGTCAACCCGCACGTGCTCCGGGCGGTCGGGGTGGACCCTGAGGTCTACTCCGGCTTCGCGTTCGGCATGGGCATCGAGCGCACCCTGATGCTGCGCCACGGCATCGCTGACATGCACGACATGGTGGAGGGCGACATCCGCTTCTCCCTGCAGTTCGGGACGGAGATCTGATGCCGCGCATCCCCCTGACGTGGCTCGCCGAGCACGTCGAGCTGCCCACGGACCTGACCGCCGAGCGGCTGGCGGCGGACCTGGTCCGGGTCGGGCTCGAGGAGGAGGCCATCCACGCGGCCGCCGTGACCGGTCCGCTGGTCGTGGGCGAGGTCGTGGAGCTGACGCCGGAGCCCCAGAAGAACGGCAAGACCATCAACTGGTGCCGCGTGGACGTCGGTCCCGAGCACAACGAACCGGGTGGTGCACCGCGGGGCATCGTCTGCGGCGCGCACAACTTCGCGGTCGGCGACCGCGTCGTCGTCGCGCTGCCGGGGGCGGTGCTGCCCGGGCCGTTCGCCATCGCCTCCCGCAAGACCTACGGGCACGTGTCCGACGGGATGATCTGCTCGGCGCGGGAGCTCGGCCTGGGCGAGGACCACGCCGGGATCATCGTGCTGGCCGAGCTGGGCCTCGACGCACCCGTCGGCACGGACGCGCGCGAGCTGCTGGGCCTCGGCGAGGAGGTCCTCGAGATCAACGTGACGCCCGACCGCGGTTACTGCTTCTCGATGCGCGGGGTCGCCCGCGAGTACAGCCTGTCCACCGGTGCGGCCTTCACCGACCGTGGCCTGCCCACGGGCGACGAGCGGCCTGCCGGCGGCGGGTTCGCCGTCGAGATCGAGGACACCGCGCCGATCCACGGCGTACCGGGTGCCGACAGGTTCGTCGCCCAGGTGGTGCGCGGCGTGCGGGCGAACGACCCGTCGCCCGCCTGGATGCAGCGTCGGCTGCAGCAGGCCGGCATGCGGCCCATCAACCTCGCCGTCGACGTCACCAACTACGTGATGCTCGACATCGGGCAGCCGCTGCACGCGTACGACCTGGCCCACCTCACCGAGCCGATCGTCGTGCGGCGCGCGCGCCCCGGCGAGCGGATCCGCACGCTCGACGACGTCGAGCGCGCCCTGGACCCCGAGGACCTGCTCATCACCGACAGCCCGGACGGGGTGGGCGCCCGCGCGATCGGCGTCGCCGGCGTCATGGGCGGCGGGGACAGCGAGGTCGGTGCCACGACGGTCGACCTCCTGGTCGAGGCCGCGCACTTCGACCCGGTCACGGTCGCGCGCTCCGCGCGGCGGCACAAGCTCCCGAGCGAGGCCGCCAAGCGGTTCGAGCGCGGCGTCGACCCCGAACTGCCGCCCGTGGCGGTCGCGCGGGCCGTCGCACTGCTCGTCGAGCACGGCGGCGGTGTCGCCGGGCCGCTCACCGACCTCGACCGACGGGTGCCCGTGGCCCCGTTCGACCTCGACCTCGAGCTGCCCGCGCGGCTCGTGGGGGTGCCCTACACCCCGCAGGAGGTGCGCGAGACGCTCGAGTCGATCGGCTGCGACGTGGCCGACTCCGGCCCGGGGACCGTCACCGTCCAGGCGCCGTCGTGGCGTCCCGACCTGGTGGCGGGTGTCGACCTGGTCGAGGAGGTCGCACGCCTGCGCGGCTACGACGCGATCCCGTCGACGCTCCCGGCGGCGCCGTCGGGGGCAGGTCTGACGCAGGAGCAGCGGACCAGGCGCTCCGTCGCCCGGGCCCTGGCCGAGTCGGGCCTGGTCGAGGTGCTCAGCTACCCGTTCGTCGGGACCGAGCAGCTCGATGCGCTGAACCTGCCCGCCGACGACGACCGCCGTCGCGCGGTCCGGCTGGTCAACCCGCTGTCCGACGAGCAGCCGTTCCTGCGCACCAACCTGCTGGTCACCTTGCTGGACACGGCGCGGCGCAACGTGAGCCGGGGCGAGAGCGACCTCGCGATCTTCGAGCTGGGCCTGGTGACACGTCCGGCGCCGGACGCCCCGCCCGCGCCCCGTCTGCCCGGAGGTGTCCGGCCCTCCGGCGACGAGCTCGCCGCGCTCACCGCGGCGGTGCCCGCGCAGCCGCGGCGTGTGGCCGGCGTGCTCGCCGGGATGCGGGAGCCCGCCGGTTGGTGGGGGACCGGCCGCCGGGCGGATCACACCGACGCCGTGGCCGCCCTCCGCCTGGTCGCGGCCGTGGTCGGGGTCGAGCTGCTGGTGTCGGCCGACGCCGAGCACGCGCCGTGGCACCCCGGGCGGTGCGCGCGGTTCACGACGAGCGACGGGACGCTCGTGGGCCACGCCGGCGAGCTGCACCCGAACGTGGTGAGCGCGCTGGGCCTGCCCGCTCGCACGGCCGCGTTCGAGCTGGACCTCGACGTCCTGCTCGCTGCGGCGTCGCCCGACCCGGTGCAGGCGACGCCGGTCTCGACGTTCCCGGTCGCCAAGGAGGACATCGCCCTGGTGGTCGACGCCGGCGTGCCCGCCGCCGACGTCCTGGACGCGGTGCGGGTCGGCGCGACCAGCAGCGCCGCGGGGGACGTCCTCGAGGAGGTCCGCCTGTTCGACGTGTACTCGGGTGCGCAGGTGGGTGAGGGCCACAAGTCCCTCGCGTTCTCCCTGCGGCTCCGTGCGGACGACCGCACGCTCACCGCGCAGGAGACCGCGGCCGTCCGCGAGGCGGTCGTCGCCGAGGCGCACGGCCGGTTCGGGGCGACGCTGCGCGCCTGACCGGGCCTCCCGGAAGCCCCGTCGACCCCGAGGGTCGGCGGGGCTTCCGGCGTCCCGGCGAGAGGTCGGACGAATTCACTCAATAGTTACCGACCGGTAGTTGCGACGAAACGGACGAACGGCGACAGTTGACCCGGCCGTGTCGACGGTCACTTTTTGCGTGTCCGACGAAGGAGTGCCCGACGTGCACCGTGCGACGAAGTCGATCAGCGGGGGCGTCGCAGCCCTCGCGCTCGCCCTGACAGGCGGTGTGATCACGGCGGGGGCCACCCAGGCCGCGGTCGGCACCACACCACGCGTCCTGATCAACGAGGTGTACGGCGGAGGCGGCAACAGCGGCGCCACCTACACGAACGACTACGTCGAGCTGGTGAACGCGTCGGCCGCGCCGGTCGACGTCACGGGCTGGTCCGTCCAGTACGCGTCCGCCACCGGCGCGTTCGGGGCCAGCCTCACGACGCCACTGACCGGCGTCATCGCACCCGGTGCGGCGTACGTCGTGGTGCAGGCGGCCGGCACGGGTGGAACGACGCCGGTGACCGGCAACGTCACGGGCACGGTCGCGATGAGCGGGACCGCGGGCAAGGTCGCCCTGGTCGCCTCGACGACGCCGCTGTCGTGCGCCGGGAGCGCCTGCGCGGCGGCGGACTCGGTCGTCGACCTCGTCGGCTACGGCAGCAACGCCTCCGCCTTCGCCGGTAGCGGGCCGGCACTCGGCGCCTCGAACACGCAGTCGGTCTCCCGCGACGTGGCTCTGACGAACACGGCGAACAACGCCGCGGACTTCACCGCCGCGGCGCCGAGCCCCGGTGTCGCGGGCACCGGTCCGGTCGACCCGGACCCGACGACGGCCACCATCGCGCAGATCCAGGGCGAGGGCGCCACGTCCCCGCTGGCCGGGCAGTCGGTCACCACGAGCGGCATCGTCACCGCGGTCTACCCGACCGGCGGCCTCAACGGGTACGTCATCCAGACGCCGGGCACCGGGGGCACCGCCGACGCGACCCCCGGCGCGTCGGACGCCCTCTTCGTCTTCTCCTCGGCCACCGCCGGCACGGTCGCGATCGGCGACCACGTGCAGGTGACCGGCCTGGTCTCGGAGTTCAACGGCCTCACGGAGCTCACCGTCGCGTCGACGGCCGACGTGGTCGACCTCCCCGCCGCCGATCCCGTGACGCCGGTCGCGACGACGTGGCCGACGACCGACCCCGCGCGCGAGGCCCTCGAGTCGATGCTGTTCCAGCCGACCGGCGACCTGACGGTCACCAACACCTACTCCACGAACCAGTACGGCGAGGTCGGGCTCGCGGCCGGCACGTCGCCGCTGCTGCAGCCCACCGAGGTCGGCCGTCCCGGCTCGGCCGAGGCGTCCGCGGCCGCCGCCGACAACGCCGCCCGTGGCGTCGTGCTCGACGACGGCTCGTCGACCAACTTCCTCTCCGCGGCGAACTCGGACCTCACGCCGCCGTACGTCTCGCTCACCAACCCGGTGCGGGTCGGTGCCGCGGCGAACCTCACCGCCCCGGTCGTCGTCGACTTCCGCAACAACGTCTGGAAGCTCAACCCCACGGCACCCGGGCCGGCGTCCGTGACGTTCGAGAACGACCGGACCGCTGCGCCCTCCGAGGTCGGCGGTGACCTCAAGGTCGCGTCGTTCAACGTCCTCAACTACTTCACGACCCTGGGCGCCGCCACGGCGGGGTGCACGTCCTACAACGACCGCACGGGTGACCCGGTCACCGTCGACGGCGGCTGCGACCCGCGCGGTGCCTGGGACCCGGCGGACCTGCAGCGCCAGCAGGACAAGATCGTGGCCGCCATCAACGCGCTCGACGCCGACGTGGTCGGGCTCCTGGAGATCGAGAACTCGGCGCGCGTGGACGGCGTCGCCGACGAGGCGCTCGGCACCCTCGTGGCCGCGCTCAACGCAGCCGCCGGGTCCGACGTCTGGGCGTTCGTCCCGTCGTCCGCCGAGCTGCCGCCCGCCGCGGAACTCGACGTCATCACGAACGCGCTGATCTACAAGCCGGCGGCCGTCGAGCGCACGGGCGAGTCGCGCGCGCTCGGCACGCAGAGCGGTGACGACCAGGCGTTCGGCAACGCGCGTGAGCCCATCGGTCAGGTCTTCACGCCGGTCGGCGGGGGCGAGCCGTTCTTCGTCGCGGTCAACCACTTCAAGTCCAAGGGGTCCGCCGGTCCGTGGCCGGGTGACGCCGACACGGGGGACGGGCAGGGCGCGTCCAACGAGTCGCGCGTGCGCCAGGCGCAGGCGCTGCGCGACTGGGTGCCCACGGTGCAGGGTGCGGCCGAGTCGGTCGCGCTCCTCGGTGACTTCAACGCCTACACGCTCGAGGACCCGATGCAGACGCTGTACGACGCCGGGTACACCGACGCCGCCACGGCGCTCGCGGACGGCCAGTACTCGTACTCGTTCAGCGGTCTGTCGGGCTCCCTCGACCACGTCCTGCTCAACGGGCCGGCCATGGAGCGGGCGACGGGTGCGGACGTCTGGGAGATCAACGCCGAGGAGGCCATCGCCCTCGAGTACGACCGGTACAACTACCACGGCACGCTCTACTACGCCCCGGACGTGTACCGGTCCTCCGACCACGACCCGGTCGTCGTCGGGATGGTGAACGGCGCCGCGAAGCCCGTGAACCTCACCCTGCTCGACATCAACGACTTCCACGGCCGCATCGACGCCAACACGGTGAAGTTCGCGGGCACGGTCGAGCAGGAGCGAGCGGCGGCGGACGGCCCGGTGGCCTTCCTGTCCGCGGGTGACAACATCGGCGCGTCGCTGTTCGCCTCGGCGGTGCAGAACGACCAGCCGACGATCGACGTGCTCAACGCCCTCGAGCTGGACGCCTCCGCGGTCGGCAACCACGAGTTCGACAAGGGGTTCACCGACCTCACGGACCGGGTGATCGCCGGTGGGACCAACGCGGAGTGGGACTACCTCGGTGCGAACGTCTACCTGCGGGGCACGACGACTCCCGCGCTGCCCGAGTACACGGTCCTCGAGCTGGACGGTGTGTCCGTCGGTGTGATCGGTGCGGTGACGCAGGAGACGCCGACGCTGGTGACCCCGGCCGGGATCGCGCAGCTGGAGTTCGGCGACCCGGTGGAGGCTGTGAACCGCGTCGCGGCGCAGCTGAGCGACGGTGACGAGAGCAACGGCGAGGCCGACGTCCTCGTCGCCAGCTACCACGACGGAGCCGGCGCGGGCACGCCGGACGGCTCGACCCTCGAGGAGGAGCTCGCCGCCGGCGGCGCGTTCGCGCAGATCGTCAACGAGACGGCGGCCGCGGTGGATGCCATCTTCACCGGACACACCCACAAGCAGTACGCGTGGGCCGCGCCGGTCCCCGGTGAGCCCGGCAGCACCAGGCCGATCCTCCAGACCGGCAGCTACGGCGAGTTCGTCGGCAAGATCGTGCTCACGTACGACCCGGCGAGCGGTGAGGTCGTCGCGCACGCGCGGACCAACGTCGCGCGCCTGGTCGCTCCGGCGATCCCGGGCAACACCCCGGCGCAGAACGAGGCGGCGTTCGCGGCCCAGCTCGTCGCGACCTACCCGCGCGTGGCGGAGGTCAACACGATCGTCACCGCGGCGCTCGCCTACGCGACCGAGGTGGGGTCCGTCCCGGTCGGCTCCGTCACGGCGGACATCACCACCGCCTTCACCGGCGGCACGTACGGCCCGAACGGCTACACGGCCGCGTCGACCGCCCGTGACGACCGCGCCAACGAGTCGACGCTGGGTGACCTCGTGGCCAACTCGCTGCGGGACACGCTCGCCCCCGAGAACCTCGGCGGCGCGCAGATCGGCGTCGTCAACCCGGGCGGCCTGCGCGCCGAGCTGTACTACGCACCGGACGGCGTCGTCACGACGGCCGAGGCCAACGGCGTCCTGCCGTTCGTCAACAACCTCTGGACCACGACCCTCACGGGCGCCCAGGTGGTCACGATGCTCGAGCAGCAGTGGCAGACAAACCCGGACGGGACCATCCCGTCGCGTCCGTACCTGCAGCTCGGTCTGTCCGACAACGTCACGTACACGTACGACCCGGCGGCTCCGCTCGGCTCGCACATCACGTCGGTGACCGTGGACGGCCAGCCGCTCGACCCGGCGGCGGAGTACCGCATCGGGACGTTCTCGTTCCTGATCACGGGGGGTGACAACTTCCGGGTCTTCAACGACAGCACGGACGCTCGGGACTCCGGTCTGATCGACCGGGACGGGTGGATCTCCTACCTGCAGACCCACCCGCAGCTGTCGCCGGACTTCGCCCGCCAGGCCGTGGGCGTCCCGGAGCTGCCGGAGACGGTCGGCGCGGGCGAGACGCTGGCGTTCCCCGTCACCAAGCTGGACCTCACGAGCCTCGGCTCGCCGCAGAACACCAGCCTGGACGTCCTGCTCGACGGCGTGTCCCTCGGGACCGCGCCGGTCAGCGGCGGCAACGCAGACGTCTCGGTGACGATCCCGGCGGGAACCAGCGCCGGCGCGCACACGCTCACCCTCGTGGCGAGCCCGAGCGGCACCACCGTGACGCTCCCGCTCACCGTCGAGGCGGGCACCCCGTCGTCGACCACCACGCTGACGGCCTCGCCGTCGAGCCAGGTGTTCGGCACCTCGCGGGTCACCCTCACCGCGACGGTCGCGGCGGACGTCCCGGTGACGGGCTCCGTCGAGTTCGTCTCGGGCGACACCGTGCTCGGTACGGCGGCGCTGCGCGGCGGCACCGCCACGCTGCGGCTCCCGGCGTCGACGCCGGCCGGCAGCTACACGGTGGTCGCCCGGTTCGCCGGCGACGGTTCGGTCTCCGGCTCGGAGTCGGCGCCCGTCACGGTGGTGGTGAACAAGGTGACCACCACGACCGGTCTGGCCGTGACCCCCGGCTTCCTGTTCATCCCGCCGCTGGCCCTCGTGACCGTCTCGGCCGACAACGGGCGGGTGCCGTCCGGCACGATCGAGATCCGTGAGGGCACGAGGGTGGTCAAGCGCCTCAACGTGGTGCTGGGCATCGCGATCGGCACGCTGCCCACGGGTCGGCACACGTACACGGCGACGTTCGTCCCGAGCGACACCGCGAACGTGAGCCCGAGCACGAGCAAGCCGGTCAGCACCCGCTGACCGGGCGGACCGAGGCCCGCGTCCCCTCGGGGCGCGGGCCTCGGTCGTGCTCAGAGGTCGACGACGTCGCGGCGGAGCAGCGCAGGCACGGCGGCGGCGTTGAGAGCGGCGAGCGCGGGGGGCTCGGCGTCGATGACCGGCCTGAGGGTCAGGTCGCGCACGAGTCGTCCACGCACGCGGCGGCGTCGGGGTCGGCGGTGGCCAGGGTCTGCAGCGGGTTGGCCTCGCGCCACCCGGCCTCGAGCAGCTGGGTGAAGACGTCGGCGGGCTGGGCGCCGGACACGGCGACGCGCCGGTCGACGACGAAGAACGGCACGCCGGTGACGCCGAGCGCCCGCGCCTCGTCCTCGTCGGCCCGCACGGCGTCCGCGCCCGCGTCCGACGCCAGCGCGGCACGTGCGGCGTCCGGGTCGACACCGGCACCGCTGACGACCTGCACCAGGGTCTCGTCGTCGCCGAGGTCGGCGCCGTGCTCGAAGTGCGCGGAGAACAGCGCTTCCAGCGTCCGCTCGGCCAGCCGAGCTCCGCCGGTGGTCCGCGCGAGGTGGACCAGCCGGTGGGCCGCGAACGTGTTGACGGCCAGCGCCCGGTCGAAGTCGTAGGCGAGGCCCTCCCCGGCAGCCACGGCTGTGACCTGCGCGAACATCTGCCGCACGCGGTCGACGGGGATTCCCTTGAGGGCCGACAGGGCGGCCATCTCCGGCCTGCCGGGGCCGACAGGGGTGTGCGGCGACAGCTCGTAGGCCTTCCAGGTCACCTCGACGTGCTCGCGGTGCGGGAAGTCGGCCAGGGCAGCGGCGAACCGGCGCTTGCCGATGTAGCACCAGGGGCACGCGATGTCGGACCAGACCTCGACCTGGAGCGTGCGGACCGTGTTCAGGGTGAGGATGCTCACGGGAGCAGCAGGACCTTTCCGGTGGTGGAGCGCGACTCGAGCGCACGGTGGGCGGCGGCCGCGTCGCCGAGCGGGAACGTCGCTCCGACGCGCACGGCGAGCTCGTCGGCCCGGACCGCGTCGAACAGCTCGCCCGCGCGCCACAGCAGCTCGTCACGGGTGGCGACGTGGTCGTCGAGCGTGGGGCGGGTCAGGAAGATCGACCCTGCCGCGTTGAGGCGCTGCGGGTCCACCGGGGGGACAGGTCCGGAGGATGCGCCGAACAGGACGAGCATGCCGCGGCGCTGCAGCGAGGCCAGCGACGCGTCGAACGTGTCCTTGCCGACGGAGTCGAAGACGGCGTGCACGCCGCGACCGCCGGTGAGCGCCCGCACCTGCGCGGGCAGGTCGTCGGTGAGGTGGCCGAGCTCGCGGTAGCGGATGACGTCGGTGGCGCCCGCCTCCCGCGCCAGGCGTTCCTTCTCGGGGCTGCCCACGGTGGCGATGACCCGGGCGCCGCGGCGGGCGGCCAGCTGCGTGAGCAGCAGCCCCACGCCGCCCGCGGCCGCGTGCACGAGCACGTCGTGCCCCGCCTGCACCGGGAACGTCGAGGTCACCAGGTAGTGCGCGGTGAGGCCCTGCAGGGGCAGCGCGGCGGCCACCTGGTCGGGCACGCCCGCCGGCACGAGGAGCGCCTTCGACTCCCGGACGGTCACGAGCTCGGCGTACGAGCCGGGTGCCGACGCCCAGGCGACGCGGTCACCGACCGCGATCTCGCTGACGTCCGCCCCGGTCGCGACCACCTCGCCGGCGCCCTCGGCGCCGACGACGTGCGGGAACGGTGCCCGGTAGGTGCCGTTGCGACGGTAGACGTCGACGAAGTTCACGCCGCTGGCGGCGACGCGGACGAGGACCTCGTCGGCCGCCGGCTCGGGGTCGGGGAGGTCGACGAGCTCGAGGACGTCGGGTCCGCCCGAGGCGGTGGCATGGATGGCGCGCACGCTGGCAAAACGCGACGGCGCTCCGCCGTGTTCCGGCAACCCAGTTCGAATGTTCGTGCAGTGTTGTGTATGTTCATGCACATGACGTTCACGGTCGCGGTCGCGGGTGCCAGCGGGTACGCCGGCGGCGAGATGCTCCGCGTGCTCCTCGCCCATCCCGAGGCGAAGATCGGTGCCCTCACGGCCCACTCCAACGCCGGCACCCCGCTGGGGGCGCACCAGCCGCACCTGCGCTCGCTCGCGGACCGGGTGCTGGCGCCGACGTCGGTCGAGGAGCTGGCCGGTCACGACGTCGTGGTGCTCGCGCTGCCGCACGGTGCCAGTGGCGCCATCGCCGCCGAGCTCGAGGCGCGCGGGGACGGTGCCGTCGTCGTGGACCTCGGAGCAGACCACCGGCTGGTGGACGCGCAGGACTGGGAGCAGTTCTACGGCAGCGCCCACGCCGGCACGTGGCCGTACGGCCTGCCGGAGCTGATGCACCCGGGTGAGCGCACCGCCGCCGGCCAGCGCGCGGTCCTCGCTGCCGCCCGGCGGATCGCCGTACCCGGCTGCAACGTCACCGCCGTGTCGCTGGGTCTGCAGCCCGGCGTCGCCGCCGGTGTCATCGAGCCCACCGACCTCGTCGCGGTGCTCGCCAACGGGTACTCGGGCGCGGGGAAGTCCCTCAAGACGCACCTGCTCGCCAGCGAGGCGCTCGGCGCGGCACAGCCGTACGCCGTGGGTGGGACGCACCGCCACATCCCGGAGATCGTGCAGAACCTGCGGTCCGCCGGCGCGGCGGACGTCACCATCTCGTTCACCCCGACCCTCGTCCCCATGGCCCGTGGCATCCTCGCGACCGCGACCGCGCGCCTGGTCGCGGGCACGGACCCGGCGACCGTCCGGGCCGCGTGGCAGGAGGCGTACGCCGACGAGCCCTTCGTGCACCTGCTGCCCGAGGGCCAGTGGCCCACGACCGCCGCGACGCTCGGTGCGAACACCGCGCTCGTGCAGGTCGCCGTCGACGAGCGGGCGGGCCGGGTCGTCACCGTCACGGCGCTCGACAACCTGGTCAAGGGCACCGCCGGCGGCGCCCTGCAGTCCCTCAACCTCGCGCTCGGGCTGCCCGAGACGCTGGGCCTTCCTCTGGACGGAGTCGCCCCGTGACCATCGACGAGCACGCCCCGACCTCCGCGGGCGTCACCGCTGCTGCGGGCTTTCGCGCCGCGGGCGTCACGGCGGGGCTCAAGCCGTCGGGGCGCCCGGACCTCGCGCTCGTCGTCAACGACGGGCCGTCGCAGGCCGCCGCGGCGGTGTTCACCACCAACCGGGTGGTCGGCGCGCCGGTCGTCTGGTCGCGTCAGGTCGTGTCCGACGGGGTGGTCAGCGCCGTCGTGCTCAACTCCGGCGGCGCCAACGTCTGCACGGGGCCGGACGGCTTCCTGGACGTCCACGTGACCGCCGAGAAGGTGGGCACCGCGCTCGAGGTCTCCCCGGGCGACGTCGTCGTGTGCTCCACGGGCCTCATCGGTGAGCGTCTGCCCATCGACACCCTGCTCGCCGGCGTGGACCTCGCGGTGGAGGCGCTCTCGCCCGACGGCGGACCGGACGCGGCCGTCGCGATCATGACCACCGACACGGTCCCGAAGACCGCCCACGTGCACGTCGACGGGGAGCAGGGCGGGTGGACCGTCGGTGGCATGGCCAAGGGCGCCGGGATGCTCGCGCCCGGGCTGGCCACCATGCTCTGCGTGATCACCACCGACGCGGTGCTGGACGCCGAGACGGCGGCATCGGCGCTGCGGGCCGCGACCGCGCAGACGTTCGACCGCATCGACTCGGACGGCTGCATGTCGACCTCCGACACCGTGACCCTGCTCGTCTCGGGCGCCAGCCGGGCCGTGCCGGAGCCGGCCGACTTCACGGCGGCCCTCACGCAGGTCTGCGCCGAGCTGGCCCGCGCGCTCGTCGCCGACGCGGAGGGGGCGACGCACGACATCGCGGTCACCGTGACCGGCGCGCAGACGCAGGACGCCGGGCTCGCGGTGGCCCGTGCGGTCACCCGCTCCAACCTGTTCAAGGCCGCGATGTTCGGCAACGACCCCAACTGGGGTCGGGTCCTGGCGCAGGTGGGGACGGTGCCGGAGAGCGTCGCCGCCTTCGACCCCGACCAGCTCGACGTCACCATCAACGGTGTCCAGGTGTGCAAGGCGGGCGTGGCCTTCCGGCCGCGTTCGGAGGTCGACCTGGCGGCGAACCGCGAGGTCCACGTGCTGATCGACCTGCACGCGGGCGACGAGGCCGTCACCGTCTGGACCAACGACCTCACGCACGACTACGTCCACGAGAACAGCGCGTACTCCACATGACCGACTTCCAGTTCAACACCCGCACGGACCTGCGCGCCGACCAGAAGGCCGAGGTCCTCATCGAGGCGCTGCCCTGGCTGCAGAAGTTCTCGGGCGCGCTCGTCGTCGTGAAGTACGGCGGCAACGCGATGATCGACGACGGCTTGAAGCGGGCGTTCGCCGAGGACATGGTCTTCCTGCGCCAGGTGGGCCTCAAGCCGGTCGTGGTGCACGGCGGGGGACCGCAGATCAACGCGATGCTCGTCCGGCTCGGCATCGAGTCGGAGTTCCGCGGCGGGCTGCGCGTCACCACCCCCGAGGCGATGGAGGTCGTCCGGATGGTGCTCACCGGGCAGGTCTCGCGTGAGCTGGTCGGGCTGCTGAACGCGCACGGGCCGCACGCCGTCGGGCTGTCGGGCGAGGACGGCGGCCTCTTCCAGGCCCGCCGCCGGACCGCGATCGTCGACGGCCACAGCGTGGACATCGGCCTGGTGGGGGACGTCGTCAAGGTGAACCCCGGCGCCGTGCTCGACCTGCTCGACGCGGGCCGGATCCCGGTGGTGTCCACCGTCGCGCCCGACATCGACGACCCGACCACCGTGCTCAACGTCAACGCCGACACGGCGGCCGCCGCGCTCGCGGTCGCACTCGGTGCGCGCAAGCTCATCGTGCTCACCGACGTGGAGGGGCTCTACACCAGCTGGCCGGACCGCGGCTCGCTCGTGCGGCGCCTGTCCGCCAGCGCCCTCGCGGAGATCCTGCCGACCCTCGACGCCGGCATGCGCCCGAAGATGGAGGCCTGCTGGCGCGCCGTGGAAGGCGGCGTCGGCCGCGCCCACGTCATCGACGGCCGCGCACCCCACTCGATCCTGGTCGAGGTGTTCACCTCCGACGGCATCGGCACCATGGTGCTGCCCGACGAGGAACCGCCCGACGCCCCGTTCACCGCGCCGATCCCCGTGGTGCCGCACCCCAACACCGAGGTGACCGCATGACCGTCGAGAACACGGGCCTCCGGGCGCGGCACCGGTCGCCCGACGGCCCCGACGGCCCGGCGGTCGCGGTCCCCGCGGTCGACGGCTCGGTCGCGCAGTGGACCGAGCGGTACACGCACGCGGTCATGGACACCTTCGGTGCGCCGCAGCGCGTCCTGGTCCGCGGCGAGGGTCCCTACGTGTGGGACGCCGACGGCCGGCGGTACCTCGACCTCCTCGGCGGCATCGCGGTGAACTCCCTGGGCCACGCCCACCCGACGCTGACCGCCGCGATCAGCGCCCAGCTCGGCACGCTCGGGCACGTCTCCAACTTCTTCGCCAGCCCGACGCAGATCGCCTTCTCGGAGCGCCTGCTCTCGCTGGCCGGTGCCCCCGAGGGCTCGCGCGTCTTCCTCACCAACTCCGGTACCGAGGCCAACGAGGCGGCGTTCAAGCTCGCGCGGCGCAACGGCGGGACGCAGCGCCCGCGGATCCTCGCGCTCGAGGGGTCGTTCCACGGCCGCTCGATGGGCGCCCTGGCGCTGACCCACAAGGCGGCGTACCGGGAGCCCTTCGAGCCGCTGCCCGCGGGCGTCGAGTTCCTGCCGTTCGGCGACACGGCCGCCCTGGACGCCGCCTTCGCGGTCGACGGCGACCGGGTGGCGGCCCTGTTCCTCGAGCCCATCCAGGGCGAGGCGGGCGTCCGACCGCTGCCGCCGGGGTACCTCGCGCACGCCCGCGCGCTCACCGCGCAGCACGGGGCCCTCCTCGTCCTCGACGAGGTCCAGACCGGCATGGGCCGGACCGGTACCTGGTTCGCCCACCACCTGCCCCACCTCGGCGGCGGCGTGGTGCCCGATGCCGTCACCGTGGCGAAGGGCCTCGGCGGCGGGTTCCCCGTCGGTGCGCTCATCGCGTACGGCGAGCGCACCGCGACGCTGCTCGGCCGGGGTCAGCACGGGACGACGTTCGGCGGCAACCCCGTGGCGTCGGCCGCCGGGCTCGCGACGATCGCCGTGATCGAGCGCGACGGGCTCCTCGCCCACGTGACCGAGCTCGGCTCGTCGCTGCGCGGCCGGCTGGCGAGCACCGGGAACCCCCTCGTCGCCGAGGTGCGTGGCGAGGGCCTGCTCATCGGCGTCGAGCTGACCGCGCCCGTGGCGGCGACGGTCGCCTCCCGGGCGCTCGAGGACGGCTTCATCGTCAACCCCTGCACCCCGACCACCGTGCGGCTCGCGCCGCCGTTCCTGCTCACCCACGAGCAGGCGGGCCAGTTCGTGGAGTTCCTCACGACCCTCCGGGAGGACCTGTCATGACCCGGCACTTCCTGCGTGACGACGATCTGTCCCCCCGCGACCAGCGCGACGTCCTCCAGCTCGCCCTTGCCTTCCGGGACGACCGGTTCATCCGGACGCCGCTGACGGGTCCGCGGGCGGTGGCCGTCATCTTCGACAAGCCGACCCTGCGCACGCAGGTGTCGTTCACGGCCGGGATCGCGGAGCTCGGCGGCTTCCCGCTGAGCGTCGACGGGAAGCTCGCCCGGATCGGGGAGCGGGAGTCCATCGAGGACACCGCACGGGTGCTCGGGCGGCAGGTCGCCGCCATCGTGTGGCGCACCTTCTCCCAGGAGCGCCTGGAGCGCATGGCCGAGCACGCCGGTGTCCCCGTGGTCAACGCCCTGACGGACAGCTTCCACCCGTGCCAGATCCTCGCGGACCTCACGACGATCGCGCAGCACCGTGGCGGTGTGGGCTCCCTGGCGGGACACACGCTGGCCTACGTGGGGGACGGGGCCAACAACATGGCGCACTCCTACCTGCTCGGTGGGGCGACGGCCGGTCTGCACGTGCGCATCGGCACGCCGGAGGGCTACCTGCCCGATGCGTCGATCCTCGCCGACGCGTCGGCCATCGCTGCCGACACCGGCGGGTCGGTGACGGTCGTCCACTCGATCGCCGAGGCGGTGACCGGCGCGGACGCCGTGGCCACCGACACGTGGGTCTCCATGGGCCAGGAGACCGAGGCGTCGGAGCGGGAGACGCCCTTCGTCCCGTTCCGCGTCGACGCCGCCGCGATGGCGCTGGCCCGGCCCGACGCCCTCGTCCTGCACTGCCTGCCCGCCTACCGCGGCAAGGAGATCACTGCCGACGTCCTCGACGGCCCCCAGTCGGTCGTCTGGGACGAGGCCGAGAACCGGCTGCACGCGCAGAAGGCGCTCCTGAGCTGGCTGGTGGAGGGCTAGTGAGCGTCACCGTCCCGCACACGAAGGCCGCCCGCCACGCGCTTGTCACGGCGCTGCTCACGCGCGGCACCGTGCACTCGCAGCAGCAGCTGGCGGAGCTGCTCACGGCGGAGGGCGTCACCGTCACGCAGGCGACGCTCTCGCGCGACCTGGTCGAGCTGCGCGCGGTCAAGATCCGCACGCCGTCCGGCGCCCTCGCGTACACGGTCCCCGCAGAGGGTGGCCAGCGCGCCCCGGCCGCGGGTCCCGACTGGGCCCCGGTGGGGGAGGAGATGCTGGCCGCCCGGCTCGCGCGCCTGTGCGCCGAGCTGCTGGTCACCGCGGAGGCGTCCGGCAACCTGGTCGTGCTGCGGACCCCGCCCGGTGCCGCGCAGTTCTTCGCGTCGGCCATCGACCACTCGGTGCTGCCCGCCGTGCTGGGCACGATCGCCGGCGACGACACCGTGCTGGTGATCGCCCGTGAGGGCGAGACCGGCGCCGCCCTGGCCGCGCGCTTCCTGGCGTTGGCCAACGACAACCCGTCGCGGACCCGTCCGTCAGACTGACCCGCAGCATCCCCGAACCACGCACACATCGAAGAGAGAAGAACATGACTGAGCGCGTCGTCCTTGCCTACTCCGGCGGCCTGGACACCTCCGTCGGCATCGGCTGGATCGCCGAGGCGACCGGTGCCGAGGTGATCGCCGTGGCGGTCGACGTCGGCCAGGGCGGCGAGGACCTCAACGTCATCCGCCAGCGCGCCCTGGACTGCGGCGCGGTGGAGGCCTACGTGGCCGACGCCCGCGACGAGTTCGCGACCGAGTACTGCATGCCCGCGCTCAAGGCGAACGCGCTCTACCTCGACCGCTACCCGCTGGTCTCGGCGCTGTCCCGGCCCGTCATCGTCAAGCACCTGGTGCGCGCCGCCCGCCAGTTCGGCGCGACGACGGTGGCCCACGGCTGCACGGGCAAGGGCAACGACCAGGTCCGCTTCGAGGTCGGCATCACCTCGCTCGCGCCCGACCTGACGTGCCTGGCGCCGGTCCGTGACCTCGCGCTGACCCGCGACAAGGCCATCGATTTCGCGACGCGCAACGCGCTGCCGATCGAGACGACCAAGCACAACCCGTTCTCGATCGACCAGAACGTCTGGGGTCGCGCCGTCGAGACGGGCTTCCTCGAGGACATCTGGAACGGTCCCACGAAGGACGTCTACACCTACACCGACGACCCCACGTTCCCGCCGGTCGCCGACGAGGTCGTCATCACCTTCGAGGCGGGCATCCCGGTCGCGCTCGACGGCGTGCCCGTCACGCCCCTGCAGGCCATCCAGGAGATGAACCGCCGAGCCGGTGCCCAGGGCATCGGCCGCATCGACATCGTCGAGGACCGCCTGGTCGGCATCAAGTCGCGCGAGGTCTACGAGGCGCCCGGCGCCATCGCCCTGATCGCGGCGCACCAGGAGCTCGAGAACGTCACGGTCGAGCGCGAGCAGGCCCGGTTCAAGCGCGGCGTCGAGCAGCGCTGGACCGAGCTCGTCTACGACGGCCAGTGGTTCTCGCCGCTGAAGAAGTCGCTCGAGGTGTTCGTGGACGACACGCAGCGCTATGTCTCCGGCGATGTGCGGATCGTCCTGCACGGCGGCCGCGCGACCGTCACGGGCCGCCGCTCGGACGCGAGCCTCTACGACTTCAACCTCGCGACGTACGACACGGGCGACTCCTTCGACCAGTCGGCCGCCAAGGGCTTCATCGAGATCTACGGCCTGTCCTCCAAGCTGGCCGCGGCGCGCGACGTGCGCTTCGGCAACGGCGTGGACCTCGGCACGCAGGGCGGCATCAGTGGCTGACCAGCAGTCCGTCGTCGGCCCGACCGGGCCCGTCCAGGCGGCCGGCAACGTCTCCCTGTGGGGTGGCCGGTTCGCCGGCGGTCCGTCGGAGGCCCTCCAGGCGCTGTCGCAGTCGACCCACTTCGACTGGCGGCTCGCCCGGCACGACATCGCCGGCTCGATCGCCCACGCCCGCGTCCTGCACGGCGCGGGGCTGCTGTCCGACGACGAGCTCACGGGCATGGTCGACGCGCTCGAACGGCTGCGCGCCGACGTGGACAGCGGTGACTTCCTGCCGGTGCTCGAGGACGAGGACGTGCACACGGCGCTCGAGCGCGGTCTCATCGACCGGGCGGGCGTGGACCTCGGCGGGAAGATCCGCGCGGGCCGCTCGCGCAACGACCAGATCGCCACGCTCGTGCGGATGTACCTGCGGGAGGAGTCGCGCGCCCTGGCGCGGCTGGTCCTGGACGTCGTCGACGCCCTCGTCGCGCAGGCCGACCGTGCCGGGCAGGCGCCGATGCCGGGCCGCACTCACCTGCAGCACGCCCAGCCGGTCCTGCTCGCGCACCACCTGCTGGCGCACGCCTGGCCGCTGCTGCGCGACGTCGAGCGGTGGGTCGACTGGGACGCCCGCGCCGCCCGGTCGCCGTACGGCTCGGGCGCCCTGGCGGGGTCGTCGCTCGGGCTCGACCCTGCCGCGGTCGCCGCCGAGCTGGGCTTCGACGGCCCGGTCGAGAACTCGATCGACGGCACCGCGTCGCGGGACGTCGTCGCCGAGTTCGCGTTCGTCGCCGCGATGCTCGCGGTGGACGTCTCGCGGCTGGCCGAGGACATCATCCTGTGGGCCACCAAGGAGTTCGGCTTCGTCAAGCTCCACGACGCCTACTCGACCGGGTCGAGCATCATGCCGCAGAAGAAGAACCCCGACATCGCCGAGCTCGCGCGCGGGAAGGCGGGCCGCCTCGTCGGTGACCTGACCGGCCTGCTCACCACGCTCAAGGGCCTCCCGCTCGCGTACAACCGCGACCTGCAGGAGGACAAGGAGCCGGTCTTCGACCAGGTGGACCAGCTCGCCGTGCTGCTGCCGGCCTTCGCGGGCATGGTTGCCACGCTCGAGTTCGACACCGACCGGCTGGCTGCGCTCGCCCCTCAGGGGTTCTCGCTCGCCACCGACATCGCCGAGTGGCTGGTGCGGACCGGGGTGCCGTTCCGGGTCGCGCACGAGGTCGCGGGCGCGTGCGTCCGGGCGTGCGAGGAGCACGAGCCGCCGATCGAGCTGTGGGACCTCACGGACGACGAGCTGGCCGCCATCTCGCCGCACCTGACGCCCGAGGTCCACTCGGTCCTCACGGTGGAGGGGTCGCTCGCATCGCGGTCCGCCTACGGCGGCACCGCACCGGTACGTGTGGCGGAGCAGCTGGAGCGCGCCCGCGCACGGTCCGCGGAGCTGCGCACCTGGACGTCGTGATCGCCGACGAGCTCGTCCGCCGGGCGCGGGCCGCGCGCCCGCGCCTCGGCCCGGTGCGGCTCGTGGCCGTCGACGGTCCCGCGGGGTCCGGCAAGACGACACTGGCGGCCGAGCTGGGCGCCCGCGGCGCGACGGTGCTGCATCTCGACGACCTCTACGAGGGCTGGTCGGGGCTGGAGGGCTCGTTGTGGCCGCGGCTGTCGGCGCAGGTCCTCGAGCCGCTGCGCCGCGGGGTGCCCGGTCGCTACCAGCGCTACGACTGGACGACGGGGACGTTCGCGGAGTGGGTCGACGTCCCGGTCCCGGAGCTGCTCGTCGTCGAGGGCTGCGGGTCCGCGCGGCGTGCGGTCGACCCGGTCGCGGTCCTGCGCGTCTGGGTCGAGGCACCGGCGGACCTGCGCCTCGCGCGTGGGCTGGAGCGCGACGGCGCCGAGGCCCGGGAGCTCTGGCTGACCTGGATGGCGGACGAGGCCGAGCACTTCGCCCGGGAACGGACGCGCGAGCGCTGCGACGTCAGGCTCGACTCGTCGGGCGGCGCGCTCGTCGAGGTCGCGGACGGTGCGGCGTCCTGAGCGCCGGGATCGACCCGCGGGCTACGGGGCCGTGCGGCAAGATGGTCGCGTGAACCCGTCGGAGCCGCTCGAGAGCCCGGACGCCGCCGGTCGGCGCGCGCCCGTGGTGGTCCCGGCGCGCGTGTGGTTCGCCCGCCCGGTGCACCTCGTCGCTCGCGACCTGCTCGGCGCGTGCCTGACGTCGCGGTCGCCCGAGGGTGACGTCACGCTGCGGATCACCGAGGTCGAGGCCTACGGCGGTGCCGAGGACCCGGGTTCCCACGCGTACCGCGGACGCACCGCGCGCAACGCGGTGATGTTCGCCGAGCCGGGCCGGTTGTACGTATACCGGCACCTCGGGCTGCACCACTGCGTCAACGTCGTCACCCAGCCCGCGGGAAGCCCGTCGGCGGTCCTGCTGCGCGCTGGGGAGATCGTCGAGGGCAAGGACCTCGCGTGGGCCCGTCGCGAGGCGGTCGGCGTCGTCGACTCGGAACGCCAGCTCGCGCGCGGCCCGGCCCGGCTCGCCGTGGCGCTCGGCATCGACCTGACCGCCAACGGCGCGGACGTCACCGAGGCGGGCGGCGACCTCGTCCTGCACCGCCACCAGGTCCTCGCCCAGCCGACCCACAAGTCCGGCCCCCGCGTCGGTGTCTCGGGTGCGGGCGGCGAGGGCTCCCGGTTCCCGTGGCGCTACTGGCTGACCGACGAGCGCACCGTGTCCGCGTACCGCCCGGCGTATCGCGCGCCGGCGTCGGTAGACGTCTCGTGAGAGACGACGACGCCGGCCGGACCGCCTCGCCCCCTGACTTCGCCGTGCACACGCCGGCCGACCCCCTGGAGACCTCGTGAACCACATCCTCGACGAGCTCGACTGGCGAGGGCTGATCGCCCAGACCACCGACCTGGACGCGCTGCGGGCGGCGCTGTCCGCCGGGCCGGTCTCGCTCTACTGCGGGTTCGACCCCACCGCGCCCAGCCTGCACATCGGCAACCTCGTGCAGATCCTCACGGTGCGGCGCCTGCAGGACGCGGGCCACACCCCCTTCGCTCTCGTCGGGGGCGCGACCGGCCTCATCGGCGACCCGAAGATGGCGGGGGAGCGCACGCTCAACGACCCCGACGTCGTGTCCGGCTGGGTGGAGCGCATCCGCAAGCAGATCGAGCCCCTGCTGCGGTTCGACGGCCCGCACGCCGCCACGATGGTCAACAACCTGGACTGGACCGCGCCGCTGTCCGCGATCGACTTCCTGCGGGACATCGGCAAGCACTACCGGCTGGGCACGATGCTCGCCAAGGACACGGTCGCCCGGCGCCTGAACAGCGACACCGGGATCAGCTTCACCGAGTTCAGCTACCAGATCCTGCAGGGCATGGACTACCTCGAGCTGCACCGCCGGCACGGGATCACCCTGCAGACGGGTGGCAGCGACCAGTGGGGCAACCTGCTGTCGGGGGTCGAGCTCATCCGCAAGGCGGAGGGCGTCGCCGTGCACGCCCTGACCACGCCGCTGATCACCAAGGCCGACGGGACCAAGTTCGGCAAGACGGAGTCGGGCACCGTCTGGCTGGACCCCGAGCTCACGACGCCGTACGCGTTCTTCCAGTTCTGGCTCAACGTCGACGATGCCGACGTGGTGGGCTACCTCAAGGTGTTCAGCTTCGAGTCGCGCGAACGGATCGAGCAGCTCGAGGCCGCCGTCGCCGAGCGGCCGGCCGCCCGCGAGGCGCAGCGGGCACTCGCCTACGAGGTGACCGCGCTCGTGCACGGCACGGCGGCGGCCGACCAGGTGGTGGCGGCGAGCCAGGCGCTGTTCGGGCGGGGGTCGCTCGCCGATCTCGACGCCTCCACGCTTGCCGCCGCGGTCGCCGAGCTGCCGTCCGCGCCCGGCGCGGTGGGAGCGTCGATCGCCGACCTGTTCGCCGCCACCGGCGTCGTCTCCAGCAAGGGGGCGGCCCGACGCGCGATCGCGGAGGGCGGCGCCTCGGTGAACAACGTCCGGGTCCCGTCCGAGGACGCGGTCCTCACGGCCGACGACCTCCTGCACGGACGGTGGGCGGTCCTGCGCAGGGGCAAGCGGACGCTCGCGGTGGTCGATGCGGAGGCCTGAACGCCTCCCGCCGCACGTCCAGACCCCCGCGACCGCCAGGACGCGGGGGTCTGCTGCTCCCGGTGGGCCGCCTGACCTGCGTGTTCGCCTGTCCGGGTGGACGGGTGACCCGGGTCACCGAGCAGCGATTTGCCACCCCCCGCAACCTGCGCGTAATGTTCTCGATGTCGCCCGAGAGGGAGGAACGGACACCGCGGATCGAACCACGGTGGCTGGTCCCTAGGGTGGCCACCCCCGATCGTGTTGACAGGCGCTTCGTGCGCCCGGATGCTGACGGGGACGGGCTTCCAGGCCCGCTGATGTCGCCCGACAGGGTGGCGAGAAGCGGTCAGGAAGTCAGGTAAGATTCAGAACGACAAAGCCTCTCGGACGAGATCGAAAGATCTTGAGGAGATGCGCGTCTGTTCCTTGAGAACTCAACAGTGTGCCAAATAGTCGATGCCATATGGCTCGCTATCTGAGGGTGTGTCCGCTCGTTTGGGTGGGTGTGTCTGATGGTGGTGGGTCTTGGTTGAGATAGATGTCCGTTCTTTCACCTCCGTGGGAGGCGGCATCAAAATTCAGCCGAATCTGAACGGTCCTTATCGGGACCATTTCGTTTGTCGGTTGCTCTGCTGCTTTCGGGTGGCGGGGTGCCATGTAGACATTAACGGAGAGTTTGATTCTGGCTCAGGACGAACGCTGGCGGCGTGCTTAACACATGCAAGTCGAACGGTGACGACCAGCTTGCTGGTCTGATCAGTGGCGAACGGGTGAGTAACACGTGAGCAACCTACCCCAGACTCTGGAATAACCATGGGAAACGATGGCTAATACCGGATACGAGACGTGCACGCATGTGTGGCGTCTGGAAAGATTTATCGGTCTGGGATGGGCTCGCGGCCTATCAGCTTGTTGGTGGGGTAGTGGCCTACCAAGGCGACGACGGGTAGCCGGCCTGAGAGGGCGACCGGCCACACTGGGACTGAGATACGGCCCAGACTCCTACGGGAGGCAGCAGTGGGGAATATTGCACAATGGGCGCAAGCCTGATGCAGCGACGCCGCGTGAGGGATGACGGCCTTCGGGTTGTAAACCTCTTTCAGCAGGGAAGAAGCGAAAGTGACGGTACCTGCAGAAGAAGCGCCGGCTAACTACGTGCCAGCAGCCGCGGTAATACGTAGGGCGCAAGCGTTGTCCGGAATTATTGGGCGTAAAGAGCTCGTAGGCGGTTTGTCGCGTCTGCTGTGAAAACCTAAGGCTCAACCTTGGGCTTGCAGTGGGTACGGGCAGACTAGAGTGCGGTAGGGGTGACTGGAATTCCTGGTGTAGCGGTGGAATGCGCAGATATCAGGAGGAACACCGATGGCGAAGGCAGGTCACTGGGCCGCAACTGACGCTGAGGAGCGAAAGCATGGGGAGCGAACAGGATTAGATACCCTGGTAGTCCATGCCGTAAACGTTGGGCACTAGGTGTGGGGCTCATTCCACGAGTTCCGTGCCGCAGCAAACGCATTAAGTGCCCCGCCTGGGGAGTACGGCCGCAAGGCTAAAACTCAAAGAAATTGACGGGGGCCCGCACAAGCGGCGGAGCATGCGGATTAATTCGATGCAACGCGAAGAACCTTACCAAGGCTTGACATACACCGGAAACTTCCAGAGATGGTTGCCCCGCAAGGTCGGTGTACAGGTGGTGCATGGTTGTCGTCAGCTCGTGTCGTGAGATGTTGGGTTAAGTCCCGCAACGAGCGCAACCCTCGTCCCATGTTGCCAGCGGGTTATGCCGGGGACTCATGGGAGACTGCCGGGGTCAACTCGGAGGAAGGTGGGGATGACGTCAAATCATCATGCCCCTTATGTCTTGGGCTTCACGCATGCTACAATGGCCGGTACAAAGGGCTGCGATACCGCGAGGTGGAGCGAATCCCAAAAAGCCGGTCTCAGTTCGGATTGGGGTCTGCAACTCGACCCCATGAAGTCGGAGTCGCTAGTAATCGCAGATCAGCAACGCTGCGGTGAATACGTTCCCGGGCCTTGTACACACCGCCCGTCAAGTCACGAAAGTCGGTAACACCCGAAGCCGGTGGCCCAACCCTTGTGGAGGGAGCTGTCGAAGGTGGGACTGGCGATTGGGACTAAGTCGTAACAAGGTAGCCGTACCGGAAGGTGCGGCTGGATCACCTCCTTTCTAAGGAGCATCTGGCATCAGGTTGTCCTGTCATGGGGTGGCTGTGGTGTCCAGGCCCGTTGTCCCTGCCGAACGAGTGGGGGACGGTGCTCGAGGGTGGAACATCGACTGTGGCCGGCTTTCGAGCTGGTGGCGACCTAGTACGCCGGGCCCTTTGGGGTTCCGGGTGGGAACGGATCGTTGCTGGTGAGGGGTCGGCTGGGCACGCTGTTGGGTCCTGAGGGAACAGCCGGAAGGTTGTTCGTTCAGGGTCGCTACGAGTCGCATCGCCGCCTGTGGGTGGGGGTGGGGCTCGGGTGGCTGCGGGCTGGTACCGCTCAGACGAACCGCTCTTGCTGGTGCCTTCGGGTGCGGTGGGGTAGGCGCTGGGGTGAGGGTGCTGGTTTCCCGGTCGTAGCTTGAGAACTGCACAGTGGACGCGAGCATCTTTTATGAATGATCTTTGTGGTCAAGTTTATAAGGGCACAGGGTGGATGCCTTGGCACTAGGAGCCGAAGAAGGACGTTGTAGCCTGCGATAAGCCTCGGGGAGTTGGCAAACGAACCGTGATCCGAGGATGTCCGAATGGGGAAACCCCGCACGAGTCATGTCGTGTGACCCGCACCTGAATATATAGGGTGTGTGGAGGGAACGGCGGGAAGTGAAACATCTCAGTACCGCCAGGAAGAGATATTCCGTGAGTAGTGGCGAGCGAAAGCGGATCAGGCCAAACCGTGTACGTGTTCAAGCCGGCAGGCGTTGCGTGCACGGGGTTGTGGGACCTTTCAGCTGGTTCTGCCGATCCAGCAGGGAGTCAGAAAGTCGCGTCATAGTCGAAGGGCATTGAAAGGCCCGGCACAGAGGGTGTGACCCCCGTAGACGAAATGGCGTGGCCTCCCGAAGGGGATCCCAAGTAGCTCCGGGCCCGAGAAACCTGGAGTGAATCTGCACAGACCACTGTGTAAGCCTAAATACTACCTAGTGACCGATAGCGGACAAGTACCGTGAGGGAAAGGTGAAAAGTACCCCGGGAGGGGAGTGAAATAGTACCTGAAACCGTGTGCCTACAATCCGTTGGAGCCTCCCTAGCAGGGGTGACAGCGTGCCTTTTGAAGAATGAGCCTGCGAGTTAGTGGTACGTGGCGAGGTTAACCCGTGTGGGGAAGCCGTAGCGAAAGCGAGTCCGAATAGGGCGATTCAGTCGCGTGCTCTAGACCCGAAGCGGAGTGATCTAGCCATGGGCAGGTTGAAGCGCGGGTAAGACCGCGTGGAGGACCGAACCCACCAGGGTTGAAAACCTGGGGGATGACCTGTGGTTAGGGGTGAAAGGCCAATCAAACTCCGTGATAGCTGGTTCTCCCCGAAATGCATTTAGGTGCAGCGTCACGTGTTTCTTGCCGGAGGTAGAGCTACTGGATAGCCGATGGGCCCCAACAGGTTACTGACGTTAGCCAAACTCCGAATGCCGGTAAGCCAGAGCGTGGCAGTGAGACTGCGGGGGATAAGCTCCGTAGTCGAGAGGGAAACAGCCCAGACCACCAGCTAAGGCCCCTAAGCGTATGCTAAGTGGGAAAGGATGTGGAGTTGCACAGACAACCAGGAGGTTGGCTTAGAAGCAGCCACCCTTGAAAGAGTGCGTAATAGCTCACTGGTCAAGTGATTCCGCGCCGACAATGTAGCGGGGCTCAAGTATACCGCCGAAGCTGTGGCATTCACATATCAGCTCAGCGCACCTTTTGGGTGTGTTCAGGCGTGTGGATGGGTAGGGGAGCGTCGTGTGGCGAGTGAAGTCGCGGGGTAACCCAGCGGTGGACGCCACACGAGTGAGAATGCAGGCATGAGTAGCGAAAGACGGGTGAGAAACCCGTCCGCCGAATGATCAAGGGTTCCAGGGCCAGGCTAATCCGCCCTGGGTAAGTCGGGACCTAAGGCGAGGCCGACAGGCGTAGTCGATGGACAACGGGTTGATATTCCCGTACCGGCGAAGAACCGCCCATACCGAGCCCGGTGATGCTAAGCGCCCGAGCTCTCGCATCGTCCCTTCGGGGACACCGCGGGAGGGAGCGCGTGACCCGAACCGGTAGTAGGTAAGCGTATTAACAGGGGTGACGCAGGAAGGTAGCCAAGCGTGGCGATGGTAGTCCACGTCCAAGGTCGTAGGGCGAGGTGTAGGCAAATCCGCACCTCATATAGCCTGAGAGCTCACGGTGACCGCGAATGCGGGAATCTGGTGATCCTATGCTGCCAAGAAAAGCCTCGACGCGAGGTTCTAGCCGCCCGTACCCCAAACCGACTCAGGTGATCAGGTAGAGAATACCAAGGCGATCGAGAGAATCGTGGTTAAGGAACTCGGCAAAATGCCCCCGTAACTTCGGGAGAAGGGGGGCCTGAAGCGTGATCCGGCTAGCCCGGGGAGCGTGAAGGGCCGCAGAGACCAGGGAGAAGCGACTGTTTACTAAAAACACAGGTCCGTGCGAAGTCGCAAGACGATGTATACGGACTGACGCCTGCCCGGTGCTGGAAGGTTAAGAGGACGGGTCAGCCGCAAGGCGAAGCTCAGAATTTAAGCCCCAGTAAACGGCGGTGGTAACTATAACCATCCTAAGGTAGCGAAATTCCTTGTCGGGTAAGTTCCGACCTGCACGAATGGCGTAACGACTTCTCCGCTGTCTCAACCGCGAACTCGGCGAAATTGCACTACGAGTAAAGATGCTCGTTACGCGCAGCAGGACGGAAAGACCCCGGGACCTTTACTATAGCTTGGTATTGGTGTTCGGTGCGGCTTGTGTAGGATAGGTGGGAGACTGTGAAGCCGGCACGCCAGTGTCGGTGGAGTCAACGTTGAAATACCACTCTGGTCGCTCTGGATATCTAACCTCGGTCCGTGATCCGGATCAGGGACAGTGCCTGGTGGGTAGTTTAACTGGGGCGGTTGCCTCCTAAAATGTAACGGAGGCGCTCAAAGGTTCCCTCAGCCTGGTTGGCAATCAGGTGGCGAGTGCAAGTGCACAAGGGAGCTTGACTGTGAGACTGACAGGTCGAGCAGGGACGAAAGTCGGAACTAGTGATCCGGCGGTGGCTTGTGGAAGCGCCGTCGCTCAACGGATAAAAGGTACCCCGGGGATAACAGGCTGATCTTGCCCAAGAGTCCATATCGACGGCATGGTTTGGCACCTCGATGTCGGCTCGTCGCATCCTGGGGCTGGAGTAGGTCCCAAGGGTTGGGCTGTTCGCCCATTAAAGCGGTACGCGAGCTGGGTTTAGAACGTCGTGAGACAGTTCGGTCCCTATCCGCTGCGCGCGCAGGAAACTTGAGAAGGGCTGTCCCTAGTACGAGAGGACCGGGACGGACGAACCTCTGGTGTGCCAGTTGTTCCGCCAGGAGCACGGCTGGTTAGCTACGTTCGGAAGGGATAACCGCTGAAAGCATCTAAGCGGGAAGCCTGCTTCAAGATGAGGTTTCCATGCCCCCTTGAGGGGTGAGAGGCTCCCAGCTAGACCACTGGGTAGATAGGCCGGATGTGGAAGAGGGGACTAAAGACCCTCGCAGCTGACCGGTACTAATAAGCCGACAACTTCACCACACCATTCATTGCGTGTACGCGTCCACTGTGCGGTTCCCGAGGTACGAACGGGAATCCCGTTTGAGAACTCGATAGCGTTACGGCGGTCATAGCGAAGGGGAAACGCCCGGTCCCATTCCGAACCCGGAAGCTAAGCCCTTCAGCGCCGATGGTACTGCACTCGCCAGGGTGTGGGAGAGTAGGACGCCGCCGGACATCATTCAGGAAAAGCCACCCCTTACGGGGGTGGCTTTTCCTGTTTCACCACCAGTTCTGTGCGCGCAACGCCGGGCGTATTGATCACCAAGAATCACCGCAGTCTTCTCCTTGCTGCGCTCCACCAGACGGCCCTCGCGGCCGCTGTGCAGCGTTCACAGCCGGGGATGAGACCATGGGGCGGTCGATCGCGACGAGGAGAGCACACAGATGAACAGCGAGAATCGTGCCGGGCGCACGCCTGACGAGCGGGGTCGATCGGGCGGGGCGGACCGCGGTCGTCCCGACCGCGACAACAGCTCGTCCCGTAGCCCCCGTGGCTCCCAGGGCGGTGGCGCGTCGCGCGGTGGGTACTCCGGTGGTGGACGACCTGCGACGGGCGGGTCTCGCGGCGGCGACCGCCCTGCCTACGGCGCCAGGTCGGGCAGCGACTCGGCCGGCCGTGGCGAGCGCGCCTCGTACGGGGACCGCGGCGGCGACCGTCCCAGCTATGGCGGTCGTCCGTCGGGTGAGCGTCCCTCGTACGGTGACCGTTCCGGCGGTCGTCCCTCGGGTGACCGTCCTTCCTTCGGTGACCGTTCCGGTCGTCCCTCCGGTGACCGCCCCTCCTACGGTGACCGTTCCGGCGGTCGTCCGTCTGGTGACCGTCCTTCGTACGGTGACCGTTCCGGTCGTCCGTCTGGCGACCGTCCCTCGTACGGGCAGCGTCCCTCTGGAGACCGCCCGTCCTTCGGTGACCGTTCTGGTCGCCCGTCGGGTGACCGTCCGTCCTTCGGTGACCGTTCCGGTGGTCGCCCGACCGGTGACCGTCCGTCCTTCGGTGACCGTTCCGGTGGTCGTCCTTCGGGTGACCGTCCCTCGTACGGTGACCGTTCCGGTGGTCGTCCCTCGGGTGACCGTCCCTCCTACGGTGACCGTCCCGGTCGTCCCTCGGGCGACCGTCCCTCCTACGGTGACCGTCCCGGTCGTCCCTCGGGCGACCGTCCCTCCTACGGTGACCGTTCCGGTCGTCCCTCCGGTGACCGCCCCTCCTACGGTGACCGTCCCGGTCGCCCGTCGGGTGACCGTCCCTCGTACGGTGAGCGTTCCGGTGGTCGTCCCTCGGGTGACCGTCCCTCGTACGGTGACCGTTCCGGTCGTCCCTCCGGTGACCGCCCCTCCTACGGTGACCGTCCCGGTCGCCCGTCGGGTGACCGCCCCTCGTACGGTGACCGTTCCGGTGGTGGTCGTCCCTCCGGTGACCGTCCCTCCTACGGGGATCGCTCCGGTGGTCGTCCTTCGGGTGACCGTCCCTCGTACGGTGAGCGTTCCGGTGGTCGTCCCTCGGGTGACCGCCCCTCCTACGGTGACCGTTCCGGTGGTCGTCCCTCTGGAGACCGCCCCTCCTACGGTGACCGTCCCGGTCGCCCGTCGGGTGACCGCCCGTCCTTCGGTGACCGGTCCGGTGGTGGTCGTCCCTCGGGTGACCGTCCGTCGTACGGTGACCGGTCCGGTGGTGGTCGTCCCTCCGGTGACCGGCCCGCCTACGGTGACCGTTCCGGTGGTCGCCCGACCGGTGACCGTCCGTCTTATGGCGACCGCTCCGGCCGCCCTTCGGGCGAGCGCCCGACCGGTGACCGTCCGTCCCATGGCGACCGCCCGGAGCGCAGCGCGTCCCGCCCGCCCGCCGGCGGCCACCGCGGTGACCGACCGGCCACGGGTGACCGTCGGCCCCCGGCCGGCCGCCCGACAAGCGACGATCGTTCCGCTCCGCGTGGCGGGTACGGCACCGGTGCGGACCGCCGCGACGATGATGACCGCCGCCTGACGCGCCCGCCGCAGGACGAGCGCGTGGTCGCACCGGACGTCCCCGACGACGTCGTGTTCAGCGAGCTGGACAAGTCGGTCCGCGGGCGGCTGCGCACGCTGAGCAAGGACAACGCCGACGGCGTCGGACGGCACCTCGTCATGGTGGGTCGACTCCTCGACACCGAGCCCGAGCTCGCGTACGAGCACGCCCAGGCAGCGGTCCGCCGTGCGGGTCGCGTCGACGTGGTCCGGGAGGCCGCCGGTCTGGCGGCGTACCGCACGGGTCGGTACGCCGAGGCGCTGCGCGAGCTGCGCACCGTGCGACGGCTCAACGGTTCCTCCGAGCACCTGGCGATCATGGCGGACTGCGAGCGAGGACTCGGCAGGCCTGAGCGGGCACTGTCCCTCGCGCAGGAGCCCGAGGCGCAGACCCTCGACGCCGACGCGGTGGTCGAGCTGGCGATGGTCGTCAGCGGGGCGCGGCTGGACCTCGGTCAGGCAGACGCGGCTGTGGCGGCTCTGGCCACTCCGGCGGTGCGTGCCGCCAAGGGCCTGCTCGCCGTCCGCGTGGCCCAGGCCCGTGCGACCGCGCTCGAGGCGGCCGGGCGGTCGGCGGACGCCGCCGCCGAGCTCGCGCCGTATACGCAGGACCAGCTCGACGAGGCCGCCGGCGACGTCGAGGTCGAGGACGAGGTGGTCTCGTTCGACCTGAGCGAGTTCGACGAGGACGGTGAGTACGACGAGGAGGCACCGGAGACGCCCTCCGATACCGTCATCGCCGCCGACGAGAACCGTGAGACCGATGACGATGCAGACGACGACGAGCAGGCCCAGCCTGCCGACGTCGCCGACACGTCGGAGGTCGACGGCGAGGAGCCGGCCGACGTCATCGACGGGCCCGCGTCGAGCGAGCCCGGTTCGGACCAGGCGGAGGGCGGTCGGTGACGGGCGGTCTCGTCGGGTCGGTGACGCCGCTCGCTGACCGGTTCGACCTCGCCCTCGTCGACCTGGATGGTGTCGCCTACCGCGGGCACGAGCCGATCGACGGTGCCGCCGAAGGGCTGACGGCGGCTCGCTCCCGCGGGATGCGGCTGGTGTTCGTGACCAACAACGCGTCGCGCGAGCCGGAGTCCGTCGCGGAGCAGCTCACCGAGCTGGGCATCGCCGCGCAGGCGTCGGAGGTCATGACGGCGGCGCAGGCGGCCGCGCAGCTGCTGCTGACCCGGTTGCCGCGCGGCTCGAAGGTGCTCGTCGTGGGCGGCGCGGGGCTGGTGACGGCCGTGCGGTCGGCCGGGTTCGAGGTCGTGCACTCGGCGGACGACGAACCCGCGGCGGTCGCGCAGGGATTCGCTCCCGAGGTGGGCTGGCCGCAGCTGGCCGAGGCGGCATATGCCGTCGGCCGTGGGGCGTGGCACGTGGCGTCGAACCTCGACCTCAGCCTGCCGACGGCGCGTGGGTTCGCACCCGGCAACGGTTCGCTCGTCGGCGCCGTGCGGGCGGCGACCGGTGTCGTGCCGGACAGCGCGGGCAAGCCCTCGCCGACCATGTACGACATGGCCGTGGAGCGGGCGGGCGCGCGCGAGACGCTCGTCGTCGGAGACCGGCTGGACACGGACCTGGCCGGCGCGCGCGCCGGTGGGTACGTCGGACTGCACGTGCTCACGGGCGTCAGCTCGGCGCGTGACGACGTCCTGGCCACGCCGGGGGAGCGTCCGCACCTCATCGGCGCCGACCTGCGCTCCCTGCTCGTCGCGCACCCGGAGCCCCTGCGGGGTCCGGAGGGCTGGTGGACGGTGCGGGACGCGTCGGCGCGGGTGCTCGACGGCCGGCTCGAGCTCGGACGCACCGCGACGAGCTCCGTCGAGGACGAGGTGGACGTCGTCCGCGCGGCGTGCGCTGCCGCGTGGGCCGCGGTCGACGACGGGATCGAGCTGGACCCGACCTCGGTGCCCGAGCTGGCGACAGGGCTCCAGCACGACTGAGCACGTCGGGACTGTGTGTGCCGACAGGATGCCGTGGGAAGCGCCGGGTACCGTGGGCGCGTCCCGCGGCACGTACGGACCGCGACCACGTCAGGAGGCGCAGTGACCGAGATCGCAACGCCCGGATCGACGTCGGACGACGCCGTCGACGAGGCGCTGTCCGCGTTGGCGGGCCTCGAGGAGCAACCGCTGCGCAACCACGTCGCGGTGTTCGAGGCCGTGCACGGATCCCTGCAGGACCGGCTCGCGGATGCGGAGGGCTGACCCGCGGTGACCACACGCCTGGACACGGAGCTCGTGCGTCGCGGTCTGGCCCGCTCCCGCCGGCACGCCGGGGAGCTGATCGCGGCCGGTCGCGTCAGCGTCGACGGCTCGGCCGTCTCGCGCAGCGCCGTGCAGGTGACGGAGGATCGCAGGGTCCAGGTCGACGCGGACGACGCAGACCCGGGGTACGCCTCGCGGGCCGGCCACAAGCTGGCAGGGGCGCTCGACGCGCTCGGCGCGGACGGGCCCGCGGTCGCGGGACGACACTGCCTCGACGCGGGCGCGAGCACGGGTGGCTTCACCGACGTGCTCCTGCGCCGGGGTGCGGCCGGGGTCGTGGCCGTCGACGTCGGTCACGACCAGCTGGTGGACGTGCTGCGAGCGGACCCGCGCGTCGAGGTCCGCGAGGGCGTCAATGTCCGGACGCTCGCCGCGGGCGACGTCGTGCCCGCGCCCGAGCTCGTGGTGGCCGACCTCTCGTTCATCTCCCTCACGCTCGTGCTGCCCGCGCTCGTCGACGTGGCGCGGCCTGACGCCGACCTCCTGGTGATGGTCAAGCCGCAGTTCGAGGTGGGGCGTGAGCGCCTCGGTTCGGGCGGTGTCGTCCGGCAGCCCGACCTGTGGGTCGACGCCGTGGCCGGTGTCGCCCGTACAGCGGCCGAGCTTGGGCTCGCCGTGCGCGGGGTCGTGCGCAGCCCGCTGCCCGGCCCGAGCGGGAACGTCGAGTTCTTCCTGTGGCTCCGTCGGTCCGACGGTGCCGGCCCGGTCGAGGTGCCCGTGGACCTCATCGGCGCCGTCGTCCGTGCCCGCGCGGAGGGGGACCGATGACCCGAAGAGCGCTCGTCGTCACGCACGGTGGACGCGAGGAGGCCGTCGCCGCGACCCATGAGGCCGTGCGCGAGCTCGAACGCGCCGGCGTCGAGGCGGTGCTGGCGGCCGAGGACGCCGTCGCGACGGACCTGCCCACCTTCGACCTCGCCGTGGTGCTGGGCGGCGATGGGACGATCCTGCGGGCCGCCGAGCTCACGCGGGGGACCTCGGTGCCCATGCTGGGGGTCAACCTGGGGCACGTCGGCTTCCTGGCGGAGAGCGAGCGCGAGGACGTCGCCGAGGCGGTACGGCGGTTGACGGCGGGGGAGTTCGACGTCGAGGAGCGCGGCACGCTCGACGTGCACGTCATGCGCCCGGACGGCAGCACCGGGGTCGGGTGGGCGCTCAACGAGGCGGCGCTCGAGAAGGTCGACCGGTCCCGCATGCTCGAGGTGCTCCTCGAGGTCGACGGGCACCCGCTGTCGTCGTTCGGCTGCGACGGGATCGTGGCCGCCACGGCCACGGGTTCCACCGCGCACGCGTTCTCGGCCGGCGGGCCGGTGGTGTGGCCCGACGTCGACGGCATGATCCTCGTGCCCCTGTCCGCGCACGCCCTGTTCGCACGACCCCTGGTGGTCGGACCGCGCAGCAGGCTCGCGGTCGAGGTGCTCGACCGGTCTCCTGCCCCGGGCCTGGTGACGCTCGACGGGCGGCGGCGCCTCGAGGTCCCCAAGGGCTCGCGGGTCGAGGTCACCCGCAGCGACATCCCCGTGCGACTCGCGCGGCTCACCCCCGCGCCGTTCACGACGAGGCTCGTGAACAAGTTCGGGCTGCCGGTGGACGGCTGGCGCGGGCGGCCGAGCGCGCCCCGGCCGGGCCGACCCACCGATGCGGAGGCGACCCCGTGATCGAGGAGATCCGCATCGAGAACCTCGGCGTCATCGGTCGCGCGCACGTCGATCTCGGGCCGGGGCTCACCGTGATCACGGGTGAGACCGGCGCGGGCAAGACGATGGTGCTGACCGCGCTGAACCTCCTGCTCGGCGGCAAGGCCGACCCGGCGACCGTCCGCGTCGGCGCGACATCGGCGGCGGTCGAGGGACGGGTCGTGCTCGACCCGGGCGCCCCGGCCCTCGCGCGGGCCGCGGAGGCGGGAGCCGACCTGGACGACGACGGCAGCCTGGTGCTCGTGCGCACCGTCGGTGCCGGGACGGACAGCACCACCGGGCGATCGCGCGCCTTCGTCGGCGGCCGCTCGGTGCCGCAGGCGCTGCTCGCCGAGCTCGCGGACGAGCTGGTCACCGTGCACGGCCAGGCGGACCAGGCGCGGCTGCGCTCGCCCGCCGTGCAGCGCGAGGCGCTCGACGAGTTCGTCGGCGCCGCCCACCACGAGGTGCTCGCGCGCTACCGCGCCGCGTGGGCGGAGCGCGCGCGGGTGGACGGTGAGCTCACGGAGCTCGTCGACCGCGCGCTGGACCGCACGCGCGAGGCGGAGCTGCTGCGTCTCGGGCTGGCCGAGGTGGAGCGGGTGGACCCGCAGCCGGACGAGGACGTCACGCTGGCAGAGGAGGTCGACCGGCTCTCGCACGCCGAGGACCTGCGCACCGCCGCGTCGGGAGCGCACGCGGCGCTGGTCGGTGACGACGTCGCCGACGAGGGTGCGGCGGCCGTCGGCACGATCGAGCTCGCCCGCCGGCTGCTCGAGCACGAGGGTGCCCACGACCCGGCGCTCGCCGCCCTGGCCACGCGCGTGGCCGAGGCGGGCTACCTGCTGGCCGACGTGTCCACGGACCTCGCGGCCTACCTCGAGGACCTGCAGGCCGACCCGTTGCGGCTCGAGGCCGCCCAGCGCCGCCGAGCGGAGCTGGGCAGCCTGACCCGCAGCTACGGGTCGACCGTCGGTGAGGTGCTCGTCTGGGCCGACACGGCGGCTCGACGGCTCATGGACCTCGACGGTGGGGACGAGCGGATCGAGGAGCTGCGGGAGGCCCGGGCGCGGCTCGACGGTGAGCTGTCCACCCTGGCGAGCGAGCTGACCGCCGGACGCCTCGGCGGGGCCGAACGACTGTCTGCCGTCGTCTCCGACGAGCTGTCCGGGTTGGCCATGGGGGGCGCGGAGCTGCTCGTGCGCGTCGAGCCCGCGGCGGAGCTCACGGCGCACGGCGCGGACCGGGTCGAGATGCTCCTGGTGCCGCACGCCGGAGCGCCCGCGCGACCGCTCGGCAAGGGCGCGTCGGGTGGTGAGCTGTCCCGCGTGATGCTGGCGATCGAGGTCGCGCTCGCGACCGCTCCCGGCGCGACGCGGCCGGGCACGTTCGTCTTCGACGAGGTTGACGCGGGCGTGGGTGGCCGGGCGGCGATCGAGGTCGGCCGGCGCCTGTCGGCGCTCGCGCAGGGCAGCCAGGTGCTCGTGGTGACGCACCTCGCGCAGGTCGCGGCGTTCGCCGACCGGCACCTGGTGGTCACCAAGTCGACCGCCGACGGCGTGGACGTGGTCACCGAGTCGGACGTGCGATTGGTCACGCGGGACGAGCGGGTACGCGAGCTCGCCCGCATGCTCTCTGGTCAGGAGGACTCGGACGCCGCGCGGACGCATGCCGCAGAGCTGCTCGAGCTCTCGTCCGTGGGACGATGAGCGGCGATGAGAGCCTCACTGCGCAAGCGCACCGCCCTGCCCGAAGCCGGCGACCTCGCCGGCCCGGCACGCGTCGACCCCCGGACCAAGGCGTTGACCAAGCGCCTGCGACCGGGTGACATCGCGGTCATCGACCACCTGGACCTGGACCGGGTCTCCGCCGAGGCCCTCGTCGCCTGCCGGCCGGCCGCCGTGCTCAACGCGGCACGGTCGACGTCGGGCCGGTACCCGAACCTCGGCCCGGAGATCCTCATCGAGGCCGGCATCCCGCTGGTCGACGACCTGGGTGCCGACGTCATGGCGGTGACGGAGGGCCACCGGCTCCGGATCGTGGACGGCGCCGTGTACGAGGGGGGCACGCTCGTCGCCGAGGGTGTGCTGCAGACCGCCGACTCCGTGGCCGCCGCGATGGAGGAGGCGCGCGCGGGCCTCTCCGTGCAGCTGGAGTCGTTCGCGGCGAACACCATGGACTACCTGCGCCGGGAGCGCGACCTGCTCCTCGACGGGATCGGTGTGCCCGACATCTCGACCGAGATCGACGGCCGGCACGTGCTCATCGTGGTCCGCGGCTACCACTACAAGGAAGACCTGGTCACTCTCCGCCCGTACATCCGCGAGTACCGGCCGGTGCTCATCGGCGTGGACGGGGGAGCGGACGCGATCCTCGACGCCGGCTGGAAGCCGGACCTCATCGTCGGCGACATGGACTCGGTGTCCGACCGCGCGCTGAAGTGCGGCGCGGAGGTGGTGGTGCACGCCTACCGCGACGGACGCGCGCCCGGGCTCGCCCGCGTGGAGCAGCTGGACGTCGACCACGTCGTCTTCCCCGCGACCGGCACCAGCGAGGACGTCGCGATGCTGCTCGCGGACGACAAGGGCGCGGAGCTCATCGTCGCCGTCGGGACGCACGCCACCCTCGTCGAGTTCCTCGACAAGGGCCGATCCGGTATGGCGAGCACGTTCCTGACGCGCCTGCGGGTCGGCAGCAAGCTGGTCGACGCCAAGGGCGTCTCGCGCCTCTACCGGAACCGCATCTCGAACCTCCAGCTCGCCTTCCTGGTCCTCGCCGGCCTGCTCGCCCTGGGCGTGGCGCTCGCGTCGACCGCCGCGGGGCAGACCTTGTTCGGCCTGTCGGGCGCCCGTCTCGACGACATCACGTCGTGGATCAGCGGTCTGTTCGGATGACCGCGGCCCGCACCCTGCACCTGGTCCCGGCTCTCGCCGGTGACGTACCTGACGGAGACCTCGCACTGTGATCGACTTCCGCTACCACATCGTCTCGCTCATCTCGGTCTTCCTGGCCCTCGCCGTCGGGATCGCGCTGGGCGCAGGTCCGCTCAAGGAGACGATCGGCGACACCCTGACCGGTCAGGTCGAGCAGCTGCGCACCGAGAAGGACACCCTGCGTGCCGAGCTCGACACGACGTCGGGCGACCTGCAGGACACCGAGACCTACATCGACGCCGCCGGCCCGCAGCTGCTGGACGGCACGCTCACGGACCGTCGGGTCGCCGTCGTCGCGCTCGGTGAGGTCGACGAGTCGATCCGCACGGCGATCGACGACCGGCTGGCGCAGGCCGGTGCGAGCGTGACCGCCCGCGTGACCCTGACCGAGACGTGGGTGGACCCGGATGCGCGCACGTTCCGCCAGGCCCTCGTGGGCCAGCTCCTGACCTACCTGGACCCGGTCCCGTCGGACGACGCCGGCGTCGAGGAGGAGCTGGCGTCCGCGCTGGTGCAGGCGCTCGTCACGTCGGACCCGGCCAACCCGGACGTGCTGTCCGACGACGCGTCTGTGCTCCTCGAGCTGCTGTCGTCGAGCGAGAGCGACAGCCCGCTCGTGGCCGTCGCCGAGGAGGTCACGATGCCCGCGGACGCGGTCGTCGTGATCGCCGTGCCGTTCGAGGAGCAGGTCGACGGCGCGACACCGAGCCCGGATCCCTCCGAGTCCGTCCAGGCGGCGCAGCTCGCGGTGCTGAGCGCAGCCCAGACCCTCTCGTCCGGCGCGGTGCTCGCCGACGGCGCGCGTGGCGACGGCAGCCTGACCGACGCGGTGCTCGCGGACCCGGAGCTGGCGGCGACGCTCGCGACGGTCTCCGGCGTCGACCTCGTCACCGGCCAGATCAACGTGCCGCTGGCCCTCGCGGACCGGATCGCCGGCACCACCGGCCACTACGGCTTCGGGGAGGGCGAGACGCCGCTGCCCGCGCCCGTCGAGCTGGCGCCGGTCGACCGCACGCCCCGCGTGCCCGAGAACGCGGACGCGGACGCCGTCACGGGGACCGAGGGATGACGATCGGGCTGCCCCGCCGGGCGGCGGCCGTGGCCGTGGCGGGCGCCATCACCGGGGCGGTGCGCGGGGTCCTGGACGCCCGGGCGCCCGGGGGGCACGCCCGCTGGACCAGGACCAACCACCGGGGCGAGCCCATCAGCCTGCTCGGGGGGCCGGCAGCCGCCGCGGGCCTGCTGGTCGGCGGCCTCGTCGGGGCCGGTTCGGCGTCGAGCCGGGTGGCGCTGACGGTCGCGACCGCGTCCGGTGCCGCGTTCGGCCTCGTGGACGACCTGGGAGAGGACGCCACGGCACGGCGCAAGGGGCTGCGCGGGCACCTGGGAGCCCTCGCGCGCGGCGAGCTCACGACGGGTGGGTTGAAGGTGCTCGGGATCGGAGCGGGTGCGCTGGTCGCGGCGGCCGCCGCCACGCCCGTGCACCGACCCGACGGCTCCCGTCGGGCGACGGCCGGTTGGCTGGCGGACGTCGTGGCCTCGGGCGCGCTCATCGCCTCCAGCGCGAACCTGCTGAACCTGCTGGACCTGCGGCCCGGCCGCGCGCTCAAGGCGGCGACGGCGGTCGCGGCACCCCTCGCGGTCGGGTGCGGCGCCGGCTCCGGTGCGGCGTCGGCCGTTCTCGGCGTCGTCGGTGCAGCAATCGAGCAGGACCTCGCCGAGGCCGACATGCTCGGCGACGGCGGCGCCAACGCGCTCGGCGCGACCCTCGGCACCGCGGTGGTGCTCGGCGCACCACGCCCGGTCCGGCTCGCGTCCCTCGCCGTCGTCCTGGCCCTGACGTTCGCCAGCGAGAAGGTGAGCTTCACGCGGGTCATCGAGCGCACCCCCGTGCTCCGCACGGTCGACTCCTGGGGCCGCCGGCCCGTCGACCCACCGGTGGACCGGTCCGCGTGAGTCCGGCGGCGCGGCGCACGCTTGCCGGTCTCGGCGGCGCCGCCGCGATGATCGCGGCGGTCACCGTCCTGAGCCGGGTGCTCGGGTTCGGGCGGTACCTGGTCCAGGCGTTCGCGTTCGGGGACGGGACCATCGGCGGCGTCTACAACGCCGGGAACACCCTGCCGAACGTGCTGTTCGAGGTGGCCGCCGGCGGCGCGCTCGCCGGGGCCCTCGTCCCGCTGCTCGCCCTGCCCGTGTCCCGCGCCCTCCGCAAGGACGTCGACGCGATCTCCTCTGCGGCGCTCGGCTGGACGCTGCTGGTGCTGATCCCGCTCGGCGGCGCGCTCGCCGCCTGCAGCGGCCCGATCGCCGCGGTGTGGCCGCGGATCGACCACTCGCAGCGCGACCTGCTGCAGTACTTCATCGCGGTGTTCGCGGTCCAGGTGCCGATGTACGGCGTCGCGGTGCTGCTCTACGCGGTCCTGCAGGCGCACAAGAAGTTCTTCTGGCCCGCGTTCGCCCCCGTGCTGTCGTCGGTGGTGGTCATCGCCACCTACCTGGTCTACGCCGCCCTCGCCGACGGTGAGCGCAACGACGCGACGGCGCTGCCCGAGGGCGCGCTGGCGGTGCTCGCGTGGGGGACGACCGTCGGCGTGGCCGCGATGTGCTTCCCGATGTTCGTCCCCGTGCGCCGGCTCGGCGTCCGGCTCCGGCCGACGCTGCGGTTCCCGGCCGGGGTGGGGCGCCGGCTCGCCGCGCTCGCATTCGCCGGCGTCGGCTCGCTCGTCGCCCAGCAGGTGGCGGTCCTCGTCGCCCTGGTGGTCTCGAGCGCGCGCGGCAACCCCGCCACCTTCTCCGTCTACCTGTGGTCCCAGCAGGTCTACCTCCTGCCGTACGCGGTGCTCGTGGTCCCGCTGGCCACCTCGACGTTCCCCCGTCTCGCCGCCCGAGCCGCCGCCGGTGAGCGCGACGCCTACGCCCGCATGGCATCCGGGACCACCCGGGTGGTCCTCGTGGCCGCCGCGGTCGGCGCAGCCGCGGTCGTCGCGGTGGCGCCTGCGGTGGCGGACATCTTCGTGGCCGTCGCGAACGGGGCACCGGGGGTCGGTGCGATGGCGTCGACGATCACCTGGCTGATGCCCGGGCTGGCCGGGTTCGCGCTGATGTTCCACGCCTCCCGCGCGCTCTACGCGATGGAGCGCGGCCGGTCGGCCATCGCCGCCAACGTGGCCGGGTGGGGGACCGCAGCGGTCGCGACTCCCGTGCTCGCAGCCCTGTACGCCCCCGCGGGCGACGACCCTTCGGCCACGCTTGTCGCTCTCGCGCAGGCCAGCTCGCTCGGCATGCTGATCGGCGGCGTCGTGGCCGTGCTGCTGCTGCGCCGCGCGGCGGGACGGGGCGCGACGACCGGGCTCGCCCGCACGGCGCTCGTCCTGGCCGCCGGTGCCGGCGTGGGTGCCGCCGCGGGACGGTGGGTGGTGGACGCGGTGGCGGACATGGCGGGGCACGGTGTCCTCACGGCGGTCGGCGCGGCAGCGGGCGGTGGCCTCGTCGCCGTCCTGCTCGTCGGCGGCGCCGTGCTCGCCGGCGACCGAGGCACCCTGCGGGACTTCCGGACGATCGAAGCCGCGCCCGCGCCTGCCGACGCCCCGCCCGTGCCCGACCCGGCGCACCAGAACGGAGGGTCGTGAGCCCGACGTGTCCTGACTCACCCGTCTCACTTCAGCGCCATCCGGCGTCTATCCGGTAGGTTGGAATCCCGTGACAGAGCGCGCGCATCGACTCTCCGGGCGGTCGGAATCCACGACCCGGCACATCTTCGTCACCGGGGGTGTCGCGTCCTCCCTCGGTAAGGGTCTGACGGCGAGCAGCCTCGGCCGACTCCTTCGCTCCCGTGGCCTTCGCGTCACGATGCAGAAGCTCGACCCGTACCTCAACGTGGACCCGGGCACCATGAACCCGTTCCAGCACGGCGAGGTCTTCGTCACCGAGGACGGGGCCGAGACCGACCTGGACGTCGGGCACTACGAGCGGTTCCTGGACGTGAACCTCGTCGGCTCGGCCAACGTGACCACCGGCCAGGTGTACTCGCAGGTCATCGCGAAGGAGCGACGCGGCGAGTACCTCGGGGACACGGTCCAGGTCATCCCGCACATCACCGACGAGATCAAGACGCGCATGCGTCAGCAGGCGGCCGCGGACATCGACGTGATCATCACGGAGATCGGCGGCACGGTCGGCGACATCGAGTCGCAGCCGTTCCTCGAGGCGGCCCGCCAGGTGCGCCACGACCTCGGGCGGGACAACTGCTTCTTCCTGCACGTCTCGCTCGTGCCGTACATCGGCCCGTCGGGCGAGCTGAAGACCAAGCCGACGCAGCACTCCGTCGCCGCCCTGCGCAGCATCGGCATCCAGCCCGACGCGATCGTCCTGCGCGCGGACCGCGACGTCCCCGAGTCCACCAAGCGCAAGATCGCGCTCTTCTGCGACGTGGACGTCGAGGGTGTCGTCACCGCCAAGGACGCGCCGAGCATCTACGACATCCCGCGCGTGCTGCACTCCGAGGGGCTCGACGCCTACGTGGTGCAGCGGCTCGGGCTCCCGTTCCGGGACGTGGACTGGAAGGGCTGGGACGAGCTGCTGCACCGCGTGCACCAGCCCACCCACCGGGTCGAGGTCGCGCTCGTCGGCAAGTACATCGACCTGCCCGACGCGTACCTGTCCGTCACGGAGGCGCTGCGTGCCGGCGGCTTCCACCACGACACCAAGGTCGTCATCCGCTGGGTCACGTCGGACGACTGCCAGACCCCCGAAGGTGCCCGGCTCGCGCTCGAAGGGGTGGACGCCGTGCTGGTGCCCGGCGGCTTCGGCGTGCGCGGCATCGAGGGCAAGCTCGGCGCCCTGCGCTGGGCGCGCGAGAACCTCGTGCCGACGCTCGGCATCTGCCTGGGCCTGCAGTGCATGGTCATCGAGTACTCGCGCACCATCCTCGGCCTCGAGGGGGCGTCGTCGTCGGAGTTCGACGACGACCCCGCGCACCCGGTCATCGCGACGATGGCCGAGCAGCTGGCGTTCGTCGACGGCAAGGGTGACCTGGGCGGCACCATGCGCCTGGGCGCCTACGAGGCGGTGCTCACACCGGGATCGGTGGTCGCGGAGGCCTACGGCGCGACGCGCGTCGTGGAGCGGCACCGCCACCGCTACGAGGTGAACAACGCCTACCGCGACAAGCTCGAGGCCGCCGGCCTGGTGATCTCCGGGGTCTCACCCGACACCTCGCTGGTCGAGTTCGTGGAGCTGCCGCGGGACGTGCACCCGTACTTCGTGGCCACGCAGGCCCACCCCGAGTTCAAGTCACGCCCGACCCGGGCGCACCCGCTGTTCGCCGGGCTCATCGAGGCTGCCCTGGCGCAGCGCGGCGACGAGTCCTGATGGGGGAGCCGCTGGCCGACCTCGTGGCGCCGCGACCCGTCGTGTCGCACGAGGTCCTCCACGGGGGCAAGATCTTCGACCTGGTCGGCGACGTGGTGGACCTCGGGGACACCCAGGTGCTCCGCGAGTACGTGGCGCACCCGGGTGCCGTCGCGGTCATCGCGCTCGACGACGACGACCGCGTGCTGCTGCTCTCGCAGTACCGGCACCCCGTGCGCTCGGTCCTGTGGGAGCCGCCGGCCGGCCTGCGGGACGTGCCGGACGAGGAGCTGGTCCGGGCGGCGGCCCGCGAGCTGGCGGAGGAGGCCGACCTCGTGGCGGCCTCGTGGTGGCGGCTCGTCGACTTCTACACGAGCCCCGGCGGATCGGACGAGCGGATCCAGGTGTTCCTCGCGCGTGGCCTGCGGCCCGTCGAAGGGGCGGACCTCTACACGCGGACGGACGAGGAAGCGACGATGGTGCCGGTGTGGGTGCCGCTCGACGAGGCCGTGGACGCGGCACTGTCCGGGCGCCTGCGCAGCCCGACCGCCGTCACCGGCGTGCTCGCCGCCGCAGCTGCCCGCGCCCGCGGGTGGTCGACTCTCGAGCCCGTCACCGTCTGACGACCGCGCCGCGCTCTGCCTGACCGTGCCGCCCTCCTCTACGGGAGGGCGGCACGGTCGTCAGCGGCTGGTCGAGCGGCGGTACTGGAAGTTGGCCAGCGGGACGAACACGATGATGAAGATCGCCGACCAGATCAACGTGTAGAGCACCGAGTGCTGCAGCGGCCACGAGTCGGGCGTCGGCACGCCCTCCGGGATGTTGCCGAACAGCTCGCGCGACGCCTGGGTGACGGCCGAGACCGGGTTCCACTCGGCGAACGTCTGCAGCGGTGCCGGGAGCGTCTCCAGCGGGACGAACGTGTTGGCCACGAACGTGAGCGGGAAGATCACGATGAACGTGGCGTTGTTGAACACCTCGACGCTGGGCACGAGCATCCCGAGCCACGCCATGATCCACGAGACGGCGTAGGCGAAGACCAGCAGCAGGATGAAGCCGAGCGCCGCCTCCGCGGGTGAGCTGTGGATCCCCCAGCCGACGAGCAGACCGGTCAGGGACATGACGACCAGGACGAGGACGTTGTTGGCGACGTCGGAGATGGTGCGGCCAGTGAGCACCGCGGAGGGGGCCATCGGCAGTGACCGGAACCGGTCGATGATCCCCTTCTTGACGTCCTCCGCCAGCCCGGCGCCGGTGATCGTGGCGCCGAAGATGACGGTCTGCGCGAAGATCCCCGCCATGAGGAACTCCCGGTACGCCGCGGGGTCCGCCCCGCCCGGCACGGCGATCGCCCCGCCGAACACGTAGGCGAACAGCAGGACGAACATGATCGGCGACAGCGTGGTGAAGACCAGGAGGTCGGGCACGCGCTTGATCTTGATGATGTTGCGCTTGGCGACCACGTAGGCGTCGGCGAGCACGGCGGGGGCGGCCATCAGGCACCGGTGGTGGACTCGTCGGGGGCCGCGTGCCGGCCCGGGCCGGTGGGGGTCGCGGCGGGGGTGTCGGGCGGCGCAGGGTTCCCCGGTCCTCGTCGGCTGTCGTCCTGCCGCTCCTCCTCGGCGGGCCGGCCCGTCAGGGAGAGGAACACGTCGTCCAGGGTGGGGCGGCGCAAGCCGACGTCGTCGATGAGGATCAGCGCGTCGTCGAGCACACGGAGCGCCTCGGTGAGCACCTGAGCGCCCCCGCTGATCGGCATGAGCATCGTGCGGCGGCCCTCGTCGAGGGTGGCCTTGCCGACGCCGAGTGGCTCGAGCAGGTCCCGCCCCCGCGTCAGCGTGCCGGGGTCGCGCACCGTGAGCTCGAGGCGTTCGCCGCCGACCTGGAGCTTGAGCTGGTCGGCGGTGCCCTGCGCGATGATGCGGCCGTGGTCGATGACCACGATGTCGTCGGCCAGCAGGTCCGCCTCCTCCAGGTACTGCGTGGTGAGCAGCAGCGTCGTCCCCCGGGCGACGAGGTTCTGGATCACCTCCCACATCTCGGTGCGACCGCGCGGGTCGAGGCCCGTCGTCGGCTCGTCGAGGAAGATGATCGGCGGGTCCGCGACCAGCGCTCCTGCGAGGTCCAGCCGGCGGCGCATGCCGCCGGAGTAGGTCCTCGAGGGACGGTCTGCGGCGTCCTCGAGCCGGAAGGACGCGAGGAGCTCACGCGCCCGGGCGCGGGAGCGTTTGGCGCCGAGGTGGTACAGCCGGCCGATCATGTCGAGGTTCTCGAACCCCGTGAGGTACTCGTCGACCGCGGCGTACTGCCCGGACAGGCCGATCCGGCGACGGACGTCGCGCGGCCTGGCCAGGACGTCCACGCCGGCGACCGTCGCCGAGCCGTGGTCGGGCCTCAGGAGGGTGGTGAGGATGCGGACGATGGTCGTCTTGCCCGCACCGTTGGGGCCGAGCAGGCCGAGCACCGAGCCGGTCGGCACGGTGAGATCGACCCCGTCGAGGGCCGTGACGGTCTTGTAGCGCTTGACGAGTCCCTGGGCGGTGATCGCGTCTGCCATGGTCCGAGGCTAGGAGCCCCCTCCGACACCCAACAGCCCATATCCGGACGAACTGCTCAGGAGTCGCGCGTGCGCAGGCTCCCGACGAAGAACGTCACGGCCGCCGCGAGCAGCGCCGCACCGAGCATGTGCAGGTTGACCAGCGCGATCGGCAGACCGGTGTTCAGCTGGACGTAGCCGACCGCGCCCTGGGCGAGCGTGACGGCCAGCAGCATCAGGCCGGTGGTCCAGGGGCGGCCGGTCACGCCGCGGCGACGCAGCAGGACCAGCACGACGACGAGCACCGCGACGAACGCCCACACCGACGCGGCGTGCAGCTTCGACATGGTCCACGGATCCACCTGGAACCGGTAGCCCACCTCCTCGTCGCCCGAGTGCGGGCCCGCACCGGTGACGACGACGCCGAGCACCAGGACGAGGGCCGTCAGGGCACAGAGCACGCGGACCAGGACGCGCGTCGTGCGGTCCACCAGCGGGACGGCCGGGCCGTCCCCCTCCCGCGTCCGCACCACGAGCCAGGCGGAGAACGCGACGAGCGCCATCGAGATGAGCAGGTGGCTGCCGACGATCGCGGGGTGCAGGTCGACCAGCACCGTGATGCCGCCGATGACGGCCTGGATCACGACGCCCACCACGGGGACGAGCCCGAGCCGGCGGTAGGACCACGGGCGGCGCCGGTCGAGGACGACGAGCACGGCGACGGCGGCGGCGATGGCCACCAGGACGATGCTCACCGTCCGGTTGCCGAACTCGATGAACGGGTGGATCGACGTCGCCTCGTGGAACTCCGGCGTGAACCGCCCCGGCTCGCACTGCGGCCACGTCGAGCAGCCGAGGCCGGAGCCGGTGAGCCGCACGGCGCCACCGGTCACGATGATGAGGATCTGCCCGACGAGGTTGGCCACGACGGCCGTCCAGGTCCAGCGGTCACGGACCGGGTCGAGGGTCGACGGGGTGGCGAGGGCGGGGGACGAGCTCACGACAACCAGCCTACGGTCCGCCCGGCGCGACTCGGACCGCCCGTCAGTGCCAGCGGAACAGCCGGCTCGCGCCCCAGCCGAGCGCGGCCGTCCAGCCGACGAGGACCACCACCGACCAGGGTGGCAGCGGGCCGTGCAGCAGCGTCTGGCGCATCGCCTCGCCGAGCGCGCCGGAGGGGAGCAGCAGGGCGACGTGAGCCATCGGCCCGGGCAGCTGCTCCGCCGGGATGACGATCCCCCCGGCGACGGCCAGCACGAGCAGCAGCAGGTTGGCGAGGGCGAGCACGGCCTCCGCGCGCAGCGTCCCGGCGACCAGCAGGGCGAGCGACGTGAACGCCGCGGTGCCCAGGACGACCGCGGCCAGGGCCAGGGGGATCCCCGCAGGGTCGGGACGCCAGCCGAGCAGCACGGCGGTCAGCCCGATCACGACGACCTGCACCAGCTCGACGACGAGGACCCCCAGCACCTTGCCCGCGAGGAGCCCACCGCGCCCCAGCGGGGTCGTGGACAGCAGGCGCAGGACGCCGTTGCGCCGGTCGAACGAGGACGCGATGGCCTGCGACGTGAACGACGTCGTCATGACGGCCAGGGCCAGCACCCCCGGGGTGAGGAAGTCGATCCGGCTGGCGCCCCCGGTGTCCAGGTCGATCGCGGTGGCCTTGGTCAGCCCGACGAGCACGAGCACCGGGACGATGATCGTGACCAGCAGCTGCTCGCCGTTGCGCAGGATCGCGCGTGCCTCGAACGAGGTCTGCGCGAGGACGCGGGTCATGGTGGGGGCGGCGGCGCTCATCGCAGGTTCCGTCCGGTCAGGTCGAGGAAGACGTCCTCGAGGGTGCGCCGTCCGACGGTCAGCCGGGTGGCCAGCGCGCCTCGCGCGGCGAGCCAGGACGTGACCGCGGCGACCGCTGCGGGATCAACGGCCCCGGTGATGGTGTAGCAGCCGTCGCGCGGCTCCGTGACGACGAACTCCGTCCCCAGCGCGGCACCGAGGGCGAGCCCCGGCACGGTCTCGAGCCGCAGCGTGCGGTCCTGGGCCGACGAGACGAGCGACGGCACCGACCCCTGCGCGATCACGCGGCCGTGGTCGACGATCGCGACGTGGTCGGCGAGGTCCTCCGCCTCGTCCATGAGGTGCGTCGTGAGCAGGACGGCGACGCCCTCGTCGCGCAGCTCGCGCACGAGGTCCCACACGGCGTGCCGGGTCTGCGGGTCCATGCCCGCGCTGGGCTCGTCGAGGAACACGACCTCGGGCCGGCCGACGATCGCCGCCGCGAGCGCCAGCCGCTGACGCTGTCCTCCGGACAGGCGCCGGACGGTGGTCCGCGCGAACGACGCGAGCCCGAGGCGCTCGGTGAGCTCGCCGAGGTCGCGCGGGTCGGCGTACATCCGGGCGACGTGCGCGAGCATCTCGTGTGCTCGTACGCCGGTCGGCAGACCGCCGTCCTGGAGCATGACGCCGACGCGCGGACGGAGCTCGCCGGCCTGGGTCAGGGGGTCGAGGCCCAGCACGCGGACCGTGCCGGCATCCGGCTCACGCAGCCCCTCGCAGCACTCGACCGTCGTGGTCTTGCCTGCACCGTTGGGACCGAGGACCGCGGTGACCTGCCCGTGGTGGGCCACGAGGTCCAGACCGTCGACCACGGCGCGACCGCTGTAGCGCTTGACGAGCCGTGAGATCTCGAGCGCGGGGGAGTCGGGCACGAGAGGGAAGTCTAGGGCGCAGCCGTAGCGGGGCCGGTGTGAGGCAGCCGACGCCAGCAAAGGCTCTCCTTGCTTGCAGGGATGGATATTGGCAACAAGGATGTTGTCAATATCGCGGCACCTGCCCTCGCACGGTCGGGCGCGCCGCCCGGACCCGTCGGAGGTGAGCATGGACGTCACGCTGCCCGCGGCCGACGACCGCACCGCCACCGACGCGACGCACGTCGACCCCGATGCGGGCACCCGTCAGCGGGTGCTGCAGATCGTCGCCTCCGCCGGCCCCGTGTCCGCCGCCGAGCTCGCCGCCCAGCTGGACCTGGCGCCCGCGGGCATCCGGCGTCACCTCGGCGTCCTCGAGGCCACCGACCAGATCGCCGTGCACGACGGCGCTGCCGGTCTGCGCCGACCGCAGGGTCGGGGGCGTCCCGCGCGCCGGTACGTCGTCACCAGCCGCGGCCAGGCCGCGCTGACCCACAACTACTCCGAGCTCGCCACGCAGGCGCTGCGCTTCCTCGCCGAGACCGCCGGCCAGCAGGCCGTGCAGGGCTTCGCGGAGCAGCGGGTGCGCGCGCTGGAGGAGCGGCACGTCGCGGCCGTCGCGGCCGCGGGCGACGACGTCGCCGAGCGCGTTCGTGTGCTGGCCGACGGGCTGACCGCCGACGGGTACGCCGCCTCCGCCCGGCCCGTGCCCGGTGGGCTGGCGCTGCAGCTCTGCCAGGGGCACTGCCCCGTGCAGGAAGTCGCCCACGAGTTCCCGCAGCTCTGCGAGGCCGAGGCCCGTGCGTTCTCGCGCCTCCTCGGTGTGCACGTGCAGCGCCTGGCGACGCTGGCCGGCGGAGGCCACGTCTGCACCACCAGCATCCCTTTGACCATCGCACCCACCCCGTCGACCAGCGCCACCCCTCGTACCCCTGCCCACCCCGTGCTCTCCGTGGAAGGACATTCAGCATGAGTGCACAGACCGACAGCACTGCGGCCGCTGCGCCGCAGATGACCCAGGACGAGGCCATCGCCTCGATCGGGAACTACAACTACGGCTGGCACGACGCCGACACCGCCGGGGCCGTCGCGACCCGCGGGCTGTCGGAGGCCAAGGTCCGGGAGATCTCCGCGCTCAAGAACGAGCCCGAGTGGATGCTCAAGACGCGCCTGAAGTCGCTGCGCCTGTTCGACAAGAAGCCCATGCCCTGGTGGGGCTCCGACCTGTCGGGCATCGACTTCGACAACATCAAGTACTTCGTGCGGTCCACGGAGAAGCAGGCCACCAGCTGGGAGGACCTGCCCGAGGACATCAAGAGCACGTACGACCGCCTGGGCATCCCGGAGGCGGAGAAGCAGCGCCTCGTCGCCGGCGTCGCCGCGCAGTACGAGTCCGAGGTCGTCTACCACCAGATCCAGGAGTCGCTCGAGGAGCAGGGCGTGATCTTCCTCGACACCGACACCGCGCTGCGTGAGCACCCGGAGATCTTCGAGCAGTACTTCGGCTCGGTCATCCCTCCCGGCGACAACAAGTTCGCCGCGCTGAACACGGCGGTCTGGTCGGGCGGCTCGTTCGTCTACGTCCCGCCGGGCGTGCACGTCGAGATCCCGCTGCAGGCCTACTTCCGGATCAACACCGAGAACATGGGCCAGTTCGAGCGGACGCTGATCATCGCCGACGAGGGCTCGTACGTGCACTACGTCGAGGGCTGCACCGCCCCGGTGTACTCGAGCGACTCGCTGCACTCCGCGGTCGTCGAGATCATCGTCAAGAAGAACGCCCGCGTGCGGTACACGACCATCCAGAACTGGTCGAACAACGTCTACAACCTCGTGACCAAGCGGGCGACCGCGGCCGAGGGCGCCACCATGGAGTGGGTCGACGGCAACATCGGCTCCAAGGTGACCATGAAGTACCCGGCCATCTACCTGCTGGGCGAGCACGCGCGCGGCGAGACGCTGTCCATCGCGTTCGCCGGTGCGGGCCAGCACCAGGACGCCGGCGCCAAGATGGTGCACGCCGCGCCGCACACCTCCAGCTCGATCGTCTCCAAGTCGGTCGCGCGCGGCGGTGGTCGCACGTCCTACCGCGGGCTGGTGCAGGTGCTCGAGGGCGCCCACCACTCCGCGTCGAACGTGCTCTGCGACGCCCTCCTGGTCGACCAGATCTCGCGCTCCGACACGTACCCCTACGTGGACGTGCGCGAGGACGACGTGTCGATGGGCCACGAGGCGACCGTGTCGCGCGTGAGCGAGGACCAGCTGTTCTACCTGATGTCCCGAGGCATGGCCGAGACCGAGGCCATGGCGATGATCGTGCGCGGGTTCGTCGAGCCCATCGCGCGTGAGCTGCCCATGGAGTACGCCCTCGAGCTGAACCGCCTCATCGAGCTGCAGATGGAAGGGGCCGTCGGCTGATGACGACCACTACGACGCCTACGTCCGGTCCGTTGTCGACGGACCACTCGCGGGCCACCGCCGACGGCCACAGCCACGGGGTCGGCCCGCTCCCCGAGGCGTCCCGCGCCTCCCGCCCGACGTCCTTCGACGTCACCGACTTCCCCGTGCCGAACGGGCGCGAGGAGGAGTGGCGCTTCGCCCCCGTCGCCCGGCTCGCGCCGTTGTTCGCCGCGGACACCGACGGTGTGCTCAACGGGCACGGGGTGCTCACGACCGTCGTCGAGTCGCCCGAGGTGCAGGTCGAGATCGTCGAGCGTGACGACGAGCGGCTCGGGACGGCGGGCCGGCCGGGTGACCGGACGGCAGCGGTTGCCTGGGCCTCGTTCCCGCGCGCCACGATCGTCACCATCCCGCAGGAGGTCGTCGCCACCGAGGTGACGTCCATCCGCATCGAGGGCGTCGAGGGTGCGGGCATGCACGAGGCGCCGCTCGAGCCCACCGCGACGCACCTGCTCGTGCACGCCAAGCCGCTCTCGCAGTCGGTCGTGATCATCGACCACATCGGCCACGCGTCGCTCACCGAGACGGTCGAGATCGTCGCCGACGAGGGCGCGCACCTGACCGTGGTCACCGTGCACGACTGGGCCGAGGGCTCGGTCCACGCGTCGTCGCACCGCGTGCGGATCGGCCGTGACGCCACGGTCAAGCACATCGCGGTGACGCTCGGCGGCGACGTCGTGCGCATCACGCCGGACGCCGAGTTCGTGGGCGAGGGCGGCACGGTCAAGATGCTCGGCCTCTACTTCGCCGACGCCGGCCAGCACCAGGAGCAGCGCCTCTTCGTCGACCACGCCGTGCCCAACTGCGTCTCGCGCGTCACGTACAAGGGCGCCCTGCAGGGCGAGGGCGCGCACACGGTGTGGGTCGGCGACGTGCTCATCCGTGCCGCTGCCGAGGGCACCGACACGTACGAGCTCAACCGCAACCTCGTGCTGTCCGACGGCGCGCGCGCGGACTCCGTGCCCAACCTCGAGATCGAGACGGGCCTCATCGAGGGTGCCGGCCACGCCAGCGCGACCGGCCGGTTCGACGACGAGCAGCTCTTCTACCTGCGCGCTCGCGGCATCCCCGAGACCGACGCCCGCCGCCTGGTGGTGCGCGGCTTCTTCGCGGAGCTCATCCACGAGATCGGCGTGCCCGCGATCGAGGAGCGCCTCATCGGCGCCATCGAGCGCGAGCTGGAGAAGTCGATGAGCGTGCTCGACGCCATGTCCGACGGGCACGTCGAGGGCTCCGAGGTGTCCCTCACGACGGAGCGTGCATGAGCGCGCAGCTGGCCTGCTACGAGGAGGACGTGCCCGTCGAGGGCACGCTCCGGGTCGAGCTGGAGGCCGAGCACGGCACGGTCGAGGTCGCGCTGGTCCGCGACTCCGACGGTGAGCTGCACGCCATCAGCGACATCTGCTCGCACGGCGCCGTCTCGCTGTCCGAAGGGGAGGTGGAGGGCTGCACGATCGAGTGCTGGCTCCACGGCTCCCGCTTCGACCTGCGCACCGGCAAGCCCACGGGCCCGCCCGCGGTCCGGCCCGTCCCCGTCTACCCCGTGACCGTCGACGGCCAGCGCGTGCTGGTCGACGTCGACGCCCCGCTCTAGAAGTCTGGAAGGAACAGCATGTCCACCCTGGAGATCCACGACCTGCACGTCAGCGTCGAGACGAAGGAGGGCCCCAAGCCCATCCTCCGCGGCGTCGACCTGACCGTCGCCAGCGGCGAGACGCACGCCATCATGGGCCCGAACGGCTCCGGCAAGTCGACCCTGGCGTACTCCCTCGCCGGCCACCCGAAGTACCAGGTGACCTCCGGCACCGTCACGCTCGACGGTGTCGACGTGCTGGCCATGTCGGTCGACGAGCGCGCCCGCGCCGGCCTCTTCCTCGCCATGCAGTACCCGGTCGAGGTCCCGGGTGTCAGCGTGTCGAACTTCCTGCGCACCGCCAAGACCGCGATCGACGGCACCGCCCCGCCGCTGCGCAGCTGGGTCAAGGACGTCCGCACCGCCATGGACAACCTGCGGATGGACCCGACCTTCGCGGAGCGCTCGGTCAACGAGGGCTTCTCCGGCGGCGAGAAGAAGCGCCACGAGATCCTCCAGATGGAGCTGCTCAAGCCCGCGTTCGCGATCCTCGACGAGACCGACTCCGGCCTGGACGTCGACGCGCTGCGCGTCGTGTCGGAGGGCGTCAACCGGGTCAAGGCCAGCGGCGACGTCGGTGTCCTGCTCATCACGCACTACACGCGGATCCTGCGCTACATCACGCCGGACTTCGTGCACGTGTTCGTGGACGGCAAGGTCGCCGAGGAGGGCGGGCCCGAGCTGGCCGAGCGCCTCGAGAACGAGGGCTACGACCGCTTCCTGACGAGCGCCACGGTCCTCTGAGGGCCCCTGAAGACCCCGGAGGCACCGTGACCAGCACCCTCGACGAGGCGGCCCGGACGCTCGACGCGTCCGAGCTCGCCGCCGTGCGCGCCGACTTCCCGCTGCTCGCGCGCACGATGCGCGGCGGGCGTCCGCTGGTGTACCTCGACTCGGGGGCCACCTCCCAGAAGCCCGAGGTCGTCCTCGACGCCGAGCAGGACTTCTACGGGCAGCGCAACGCCGCCGTGCACCGCGGCGCGCACCAGCTCGCCGAGGAGGCCACCGAGGCGTTCGAGGACGCGCGGGACCGCGTCGCCTCGTTCGTCGGGGTGTCGCCGGGGTCGCTGGTCTGGACGTCGAACGCGACCGCGGGGATCAACCTGGTCGCGTACGCGATGTCCAACGCGTCCCTGGGGCGCGGGGGAGCGGCGGCACGGCAGCTCGCGCTCGGCCCGGGGGACGAGATCGTGGTCACCGAGGCCGAGCACCACGCGAACCTCGTGCCGTGGCAGGAGCTCGCGCTGCGCACGGGCGCAACGCTGCGCTGGATCGGCGTCGACGACGACGGGCGCCTGCGGCTCGACGAGCTCGACACCGTGGTCACCGACCGGACGAAGGTGCTGGCGTTCACGCACGCGTCGAACGTGACGGGAGCGATCACCCCGGTCGCACCGTTCGTCGAGCGTGCCCGTGCGGTCGGTGCGCTGACGGTGCTCGACGCCTGCCAGTCGGTCCCGCACCTGCCCGTGAACCTCACCGCGCTGGGTGTCGACTTCGCGGTCTTCTCGGGCCACAAGATGCTCGGACCGACCGGTGTCGGCGCGCTGTACGGGCGGCGGGAGCTGCTCGAGGCCATGCCTCCGGTGGCCACCGGAGGGTCCATGGTCGAGGTCGTGACCATGGAGTCGACGACGTACGCGCCGCCGCCGCAGCGGTTCGAGGCCGGCACGCAGATGGTCGCGCAGACCATCGGCCTGGGCGCGGCCGCCTCCTACCTGCAGGAGCTCGGCATGGACGCGGTCGCCGCGCACGAGGCGCACCTCGCCGGGCTGCTGCTCGACGCGGTGGCCACCGTCCCGGGCGTGCGGGTCATCGGTCCGACCGACACGCGCGACCGCCTGGCGACGGTCTCGTTCGTCGTCGACGGCGTGCACGCGCACGATGTCGGCCAGGTGCTGGACGACGCGGGCGTGGCGGTGCGGGTGGGCCACCACTGCGCGCAGCCGCTGCACCGACGGTTCGGCGTGGCGTCGACCTCGCGGGCCAGCGCCGCGGTCTACACGACCGACGAGGAGATCGAGGTGTTCCGGGAAGCACTGACGGGGGTCCGGGCGTTCTTCGGTCTGGAGGCGTCATGAGCACGGGATCGATGGAACAGCTGTACCAGCAGGTCATCCTCGACCACGCGAAGTTCCCGCACGGCAAGGGACTCGGCGTGGCCGGTGACGCGGACCTGCACACCGGCGAGTCGCACCAGGTGAACCCGACCTGCGGCGACGAGGTGACCCTGCAGGTGGACGTCTCGGACGACGGGATCGTCCGGGCGGTGCGCTGGGACGGGCAGGGCTGCAGCATCTCGCAGGCCTCGGTCTCGGTGCTGCACGACCTGGTGGTCGGCAACCCCCTGGCCACGGTGGACCAGATCGGCGGCACGTTCCGCGCGCTCATGCAGACGCGCGGGGCCGGGCTCGACGACGACGCCGAGGACACCCTCGGCGATGCGACCGCCTTCACGGGCGTCGCCAAGTACCCCGCGCGGATCAAGTGCGCCCTGCTCGGCTGGGCGGCGCTGACCGACGCACTCATCAAGACCGGCGCACGGGAGAACTCATGAGCACGGAGACACCCTCGACCAGCCCTTCTCCGACCACGGTGGCCGACGTCGAGGAGGCCCTGCGCGATGTCATCGACCCCGAGCTCGGCATCAACGTCGTCGACCTCGGCCTGATCTACGGCGTGGTCATCGACCAGACGAACACCGCGGTGATCGACATGACGCTCACGTCCGCGGCCTGCCCGCTGACCGACGTCATCGAGGACCAGTCGGCGCAGGCCCTCGACGGGATCGTCGACGGCTTCCGGATCAACTGGGTCTGGATGCCGCCGTGGGGCCCGGAGAAGATCACGCCCGACGGCCGCGAGCAGATGCGGGCCCTCGGCTTCAACATCTGAGCACGCTCGCTCGAACGGCCCCGGTCAGCACGCTGACCGGGGCCGTTGGCGTCGCCGCGCCCGGAAGGCGCCCTGCACGGACGTCGTCGGTCCGCGCAGCGGTGCTCAGAGCGACGGGTCGTGGATCACGGCGGTGAACAGCGGCAAGCCGGTGGCGGTGTCGGTCAGGAGAAGGACGAAGGGCCGGTCCAGGACGACCTCGTCCAGCGCGGACAGCGACGACGACTCCGTGACGACGACGGCGGTGGCCGCAGCCGCTTCGGTGCCCCGCTCGTCGACCACCAGGTACGTCTTCTGCACGACGCGGGTGATCTCCAGGCCGGCACTGCCCAACCCCGCGAAGTCGCCGTGCGCGGGCAGGCCGAGGTCCAGCAGCGTGTCACGCAGGTCGTGGCTCTGCTCGACGTGCAGCGCGGGCAGCGCGACGGCGGTGGGTGCGGCGGGGGCGTCCGAGAGCGCGTCGAGCACGGCGCTGGTGACCCCGCACGGGTCCGTCCCGGCGGGCGGCAGCACCGCGACGGCCGCGAGGGTCCCGTCCCGGTACGGCAGCTCGACGGACACCCACCCGTCCGCGGTACGAGCCGTCCCCGTGGCGCCCCGCATCATGTCGACGTCCCGTGCGCCGTCCGGGGTCGCGAAGGCTTCGCGGTCCGTGGACGCGAACGGGCTCAGCCATGAGGCATCCAGGTGCAGGGCGTTGGTCAGCACCGCGGATGTCGTCGGCGACAACGGCCGGTCGATGACCTCCGGGATGCGCCCGGCCGTGTCGCGCCCCACCTGGGCGTTGATCCGTTCGGTCGCGCCGTCCGGGTCACCGGCGACGTCCAGCCGCTCGACCCCTGCGTCGAAGGCGGTCGCCAGGTCGTCCAGGTACGCGGGCGTCGGTCGGGTGTGCGTGGCGGTCCACAGCCGGTTGCTCAGCCGCAGGGAGTCCGGTGCCTCGTCGGCGGTCGGGTCCGTGCCCGCCGGCGCGGCGAGCGACGCCAGCGCCCGCGTGTGCTGCTGGACGGCGGCGATGAGGTCCGGGGACCATGACGGCAGGTGGAGCAGGTCGGCCATCCGGTCGGCAGTCTCACCACCGGCGGCGGGGTACAGCAGCCCGAGCGCCTCAGCGGCCGAGGTCGGCGAGAGCGCGAGATTCTCCTGGGGGCGGTCCGTGCAGACCGCGTGCAGCAGGTCCATCCCGAACGCCGTCTGGGCCGCGGCGACGTCCGTTGCGGTGAGCGCACCCGGCCGAACGACCTGCACCTCGCCTCGGTGGCCGGTCGCCGCGTCCGGACCACCCGGGCTGCCCGCGCACCCCGCCGTGACCAGGAGCGCACCGGCGATCACGGCGATGGCGGTACGTCGCGCCACGGGAGCTCCTGGGGCCGGTGGTGGCCCACCGCGGCCGCGGTGCACCCTCACCCCGGTATGTGTCGGCGCACCCGTCGCCCTTGCACCGTCACGGGTGCGCGCGCGTCAGAGCTGGTCGGTGGCGAACGTGTCGCAGGCAGCGAGGCTGCCCTGCTCGTAGCCAGTGGTGAACCAACGCTGGCGCTGCTCGCTCGACCCGTGCGTCCACGAGTCGGGGTTCACGCCGCCCGCCGACTGCTCCTGGATGTTGTCGTCGCCGACCGCAGCCGCCGCACCGAGCGCGTTCTGGAGCTGCTGCTGGGTGATCGGCTCGAGGTAGGCGACGCCGGTCTCCGGGTCGACGGTGGTGGCGGCGTTGCCGGCCCACATCCCGGCGTAGCAGTCGGCCTGGAGCTCGACGCGCACGGAGTCCGAGTCGGCACCGGAGCCCTGCCGGTCCGCGCTGTCCATCACGCCGGTGATCTGCTGGAGGTGGTGGCCGTACTCGTGGGCGATCACGTACTGCTGTGCGAGCGGGCCGTCCTGCGCGCCGAGCTGCTCGAGCTGGTCGAAGAAGGAGACGTCCACGTAGATGGCCGCGTCCGGCGGGCAGTAGAAGGGACCGGTGGAGCTCGACGCGTTCCCGCAGCCGGTGGAGATGGCGTCGGTGAACGAGTACGCGACCGGCTGGCTGAACTGACCGCCGGCGGCGGGGATCGTCGCTCCCCAGAACGTGTCGAGGGAGTCGAGGGTCGCGCTGTAGCGGCACTCGCGGTCGGTGTTGGCCTGTTCGACGGTGCACGCGCCGACGGTCTCCGACGGCTGCGCCCCCGGATCCTGCGCGGCGCCGCCGGTCATCCCCGAGAGGTCCACCCCCGTGAACATGTAGATGACGAGCGCGAGGAGGCCGACGGCACCACCACCGACCGCCACCTTGCCGCCCCCGCCGCCCTTGCGGACGCGGCCGCCGCCGAAGTTGCCACCCTCCTGAAATGTCACCGGGGAACCGTAGCGGCGACCGCGGGTCCGCGCGCGGCGAGTGTCAGTCCTCGCCGAGCCCGCGCGCGGCCAGTGCGTCACCGGTCGTCCGCGCGTGGCCCACCATCCGCACCGCGGCAGGCACCAGCAGGGCGCGCGGCTCGCGGTCGAGCCCGCGTGCACGTGCGGCGTCCCGCGTCTCCAGCGACATCCGGGCCAGGACGGGGATCGTGCGCAGGACCAGCCCGGCGGCGAGCGCGAACGTCTCGGGGGACAGGCCGACGTGGCGCAGCGGCCGGGCCAGGCGGGACAGGACGTCGAGCAGCGTGTCGGAGCGGGTCGTCGCGGTCACGACGGCACCGAGCAGCACCAGGGCGACGAGGTCCGTCGCCACCTCGACCGCGGTGGCCCAGCCGCGCGCCCACCACTGGTAGGCGCCGATGAGCGCCGCCGTGAGCAGCGCCGGGACCAGGCCGCGGGTGGTGCGGTGCCACGGCAGGCGCGCCACCAGCTGCGCCAGGAGCGCGGCGCCGAGGAACACGAGCGCGCTGACGGGGCCACGCACGGCGACGACGGCGATCGCGAAGGCGGCGAGCGCGGCCAGCTTGAGGCCGGCGGGTGCGCGGTGGACCGCGCTGGACCCAGGGTGGTACAGGCCCAGGGGACCGGCCCACGGAGCGCGGATCGGCCCGCTCACGCGCCGACCTGCATCAGCGACCGGTAGTGCGCGACGGCGGGGACGGGATCTCCGTCGAACACGACGCTCCCGTCGTCGACGACGAGCACCCGGTCGGCGTCCAGCGCGGCGTCGAGATCGTGCGTGACGACGACCACCTGCTGGTCCAGCTCCGCGAGCAGGCGGTCCACGACGGCCCGCCACCGCAGGTCGAGCAGCGTCGTCGGCTCGTCGCAGACCAGCACGGCCGGCTCGGTGGCCAGCACGGACGCGAGCGCCAGGAGCTGGCGCTGGCCGCCGGAGAGGGCGTGCACGGGGACCTCGGCGCGGTCGGCCAGGCCGAACCGGTCGAGAGCCGCCCGCGCGGCCTGGTCGCGCTGGGCCGGTGTCAGGCCCAGACGCCGCAGGGACAGGGCGACGTCCTCGACCGGGGTCGGCATGACGAGCTGGGCGTCGGGGTCGGTGAACACGAACCCCACCCTGCGACGCACCGCGGCCCCGTCCCGGGCAGTGTCCAGACCGTCCACCCGCACCGTGCCGGACGACGGCAGCACGAGGCCGTTGAGCAGCCGGGCGAGCGTGGACTTGCCCGACCCGTTGGCGCCGACGATCGCGATGCGGCGCTCGGTGAGCTCGAGGCTCACCGGGCCGAGCAGGCGCACGACCCGGTCCGCGCCGCCGGCCGGATCGGGGCTGTAGGCGGTGACGAGGACCTCGTCGAGCGTGATCACCGGTCAGCGGCGCGAGCGCAGCATGTCGGGGAAGGCCTTGAACACCGCGACGGCGACGGCGGCGGCGGCGAGGTTCTTCACCACGTCGCCCGGCCAGTACACGACGTCGATCGCGAGGGCCTCGCCGGCCGAGAGGCCGAGGCGGGCCATGAGCCCCGCGATCCCGGCGGGGTGGATCGTCAGGAAGCTGGCGCCGAGGCCTGCGGCGACCAGCAACGGGTAGCGCCAGGACGTGCGGCGCAGCGCGGCCCCCGCGAACGCGCCGGCCAGGGCGGCGGCGAACGGGAACGCCAGCAGGTAGCCCACGGACGGCTTGCTGAGCACGACCAGCCCTCCGGTGCCCTCCGCGAAGATCGGCAGGCCGGCCAGGCCGAGTGTGACGTACAACAACGCGGTCAGGCCGCCCCGCCGCCAGCCGAGCACCAGCCCCGCCAGGATCACCCCGAACGTCTGCAGGGTGATGGGCACACCGGACGGGGTCGGGATGCCCGGCAGCACCGCGCACACCGCGATGAAGGCGGCGAAGGTCGAGATCAGGGCGATATCGGTGCTCACCGAGGAGCGCGCGACGGGTGCCGGGAGCGCGACGTCGGTCTCCTGGTCAGGTGCGCTGGTCATGGCTGCCCCTCGATCGGGTCGTGGCGAGCGCGGGTCGAGTCCCGCCGGTCCGGGGTGCGGCGCAATCAGGTGGCCGACCCCCACGGCCGGACGCCACGCTAGCCGGTCGTAGACTTGGTGGCGTTTGTGCCCGCGGCCAACGCCAGCGCGGCGAACTCGGAGGAAACCGTCAAGTGATCACTGCCCAGGCTGTCGAGCTGCGCATCGGCGCACGAGTGCTGCTCGAGGAGTCGTCGTTCCGCATCGCGGCCGGCGACCGGATCGGTCTGGTCGGTCGCAACGGCGCCGGCAAGACCACTCTCACCAAGACCCTGGCGGGGGAGACCCAGCCCACCGCCGGCCAGATCATCCGCTCCGGGGAGGTCGGGTACCTCCCGCAGGATCCCCGCACCGGTGACCTCGACATGCTCGCGATGGACCGGGTGCTGTCCGCGCGCGGCCTGGATGAGATCGTGCGCGCGCTGCGCGCGACCGAGAAGGCCATGGCGAGCGACGACGACGACGTGCGGGACAAGGCGATGGAGCGCTACACGCGGCTCGACGCCCGGTTCAACGCGGCCGGCGGGTACGCGGCCGAGAGCGAGGCGCAGCGCATCGCGGCGAACCTCGGGCTGGACGAGCGCGTGCTCGGCCAGACGATCGGGACGCTGTCCGGTGGCCAGCGCCGTCGCGTCGAGCTCGCCCGCATCCTGTTCTCGGGCGTGGAGACGCTGCTGCTCGACGAGCCGACCAACCACCTCGACGCCGACTCGATCATGTGGCTGCGCGACTACCTGCGGTCGTACTCCGGCGGCCTCGTCGTCATCTCGCACGACGCCGACCTGCTGCGTGCCACGGTGAACAAGGTGTTCCACCTGGACGCCAACCGCTCGCAGCTGGACCAGTACGCCCTCGGCTGGGACGCGTACCTGCAGCAGCGCGAGACGGACGAGAAGCGCCGCCGCCGCGAGCGGGCCAACGCCGAGAAGAAGGCCTCCGCGCTGATGGCGCAGGCCGACAAGATGCGCGCCAAGGCCACCAAGACGGTCGCCGCGCAGAACATGGCGCGCCGCGCCGAGCGGCTCCTGTCGGGTCTCGAGGCCGTTCGGGCGTCGGACAAGGTGGCGCACCTGCGCTTCCCGGACCCCGCCCCCTGCGGCAAGACCCCGCTGACGGCGACGGGCCTGTCCAAGACGTACGGGTCGCAGGAGGTCTTCACCGATGTCGACCTGGCGATCGACCGCGGCAGCAAGGTCGTCGTCCTGGGCCTCAACGGCGCGGGCAAGACCACGCTGCTGCGGATCCTGGGCGGCATCGAGAAGTCGGACACCGGCGAGGTCCACGCCGGGCACGGGCTCAAGCTCGGCTACTACGCGCAGGAGCACGAGACGCTCGACCTCGAGCGCACGGTCGTCGAGAACCTCAAGTCCGCGGCGCCGAACCTGACGGAGACCCAGGTGCGCTCCGTGCTGGGGTCGTTCCTGTTCTCGGGAGACGACGCCGAGAAGCCCGCCCGCGTGCTCTCCGGCGGCGAGAAGACCCGGCTCGCGCTCGCGGCCCTGGTCGTCTCCAGCGCCAACGTGCTGCTCCTGGACGAGCCCACGAACAACCTCGACCCTGCGTCGCGCGAGGAGATCCTCGCGGCCCTGCGGGGCTACACCGGCGCGGTCGTGCTGGTCTCGCACGACGAGGGCGCCGTCGCGGCCCTCGACCCCGAGCGGGTGCTGCTGCTGCCCGACGGCGACGAGGACCTGTGGAACCCGGCCTACCTGGACCTCATCGCGCTGGCTTAGCGTCCGTCGCTCGGCGCCGAGTCGCCCAGCTGCGCGTCGATGAGCGCGTCCTCGAGGTCCTCGTCGCGTCCCCCGCGGCGGCGGGGGACGTCGGGCGCGGCGGGCCGGCGCGGGGCCGCGGTGCGCGGCGTGTCCCGGGTCGGCCAGAGCTCGACGCCGTCGACCGTGACGGGCGCCGGCTCGACCGCGGCGGGGCCCTCGACGTCCCGCTCCGCGCGCTCGTCCTGCAGCTCACGCCGCGCGGCGATGCCGAACGCGACGAGGCCACCGAGGGCGAACGTCCACCACTGGAACGCGTACGACAGGTGGGACCCGGGGTCGGTGCTCGGTGGGGGGAGCTGGCCCGGGAGCTGTGCGACGGGCGGCTCCTCGCTCGTCAGGGCGAGGTAGGCGTCGAGCGTCTCACCCGGCACACCCCCGGCCGCGAGGACGTCGCTGGTCGAGATCGCCTGCACCTGCCCCGCGGGAGCGCTGCGGGTCGATGCGGGCTCGTCGTGCCGCAGGCGGGCCGTGAGCGTGACCGTGCCCGTGGGCGGCGCCGGCGGGGTGACGTCCGCGCTCCCGTCCGCGCCGAGCGGGACCCAGCCCCGGTCGACGACGAGCACCGTGCCGGCCAGGGTGTCCGCCGGGCCGCCGGCGGAGGCGTCGCTGACGACGAACGGGACCAGCACGTGGTACGCCGGGGTGCCGCCCACCGGGCGGTTGCGCAGCAGCACGGTGCCCGCCGGCTCGTACTGCCCGACGACGGTCACCCGCCGCCACACGTCGGCGTCCGTCAGGGTGTCCGCCGGGTCGTCGAGCACCCGGTCGAGCGGAACCGGGTCCGCCGACCAGTTGGTCTCGACCACGGCGATGGCGCCCTCCCGCCACACGTGCCGGTTCCACTGCCAGCGGCCCAGCAGGGTGCACGTGACCGCCAGGACGAGGCCGATCAGGAGCAGCCCGGTGGCGCGTCGTGCCGCAGGGCTCATGACGGCGGGACCGGGTCGAGCTCGGCGGCCGGGACGACGTCCTGCAGGAACCCGCGCGTGCCGAGGAACTGGCTGAGGTGTTCCCGGTGCTCGTCGCACGCGAGCCAGACCTTGCGCCGCTGCGGCGTGTGGAGCTTCGGGTTGTTCCAGAGCAGACCCCACATGGCGTCCGACCGGCAGCCGCGGCTGCTGCAGATGAGCTCGTCGACGGCGTCGGGAACGGGGTTGAACAGGCTCACGCGGGGCCCTCCGGGCGGTCGGACGGGCCGAGCCCGTGCGGGCCGCCGTCGCCGCCGACCTCACGAGGGCTCATGAACGAGCCGTCGGAGTCGCGGCGCTCGCGGCCGGCGTTGGCGAACAGCACGGCGGAGTAGGGCAGCACGACGGCGGCGACGATGAGCAGCAGGGACGCCCACATCGGGATGCGTCCCCAGGAGACCACCGCGACGGCGAAGCAGACGACCCGGATGCCCATCTGCACGAGGTACCGCTTCTGCCGGCGTGCCATGTCGTCGGCCAGCGGCTCCCTCGCAGCGGTGATGCTCGGGATCTGCTCCGGGGAACCCGGTCGCCGACGGATGCTGCTCACCGGGTGATTCTAGTCCGCGCGCTCCGTGGCGGCGCCGCCGGGACGTTGTGCAGGTCCCACAAGGCGGCGCCGCGAACGTGGGGGCGGTCGGTGCCGTGACGCACGGCACTCGTCGGCTAGCGTCGTGTCCCGTGCCTGAGACTTCCGACAACACAGCCGCCCAGCCGACCGCCCGCAGCGTGCTGGTGACCGGTGCCAACCGGGGCATCGGGCGGGCCATCGCCGAGCGCTTCGTGGCCAACGGCGACCGGGTCGCCACGATCTACCGCACGGGGGACCTGCCCGCCGGCGTCCTCGGGGTGGTGGGCGACGTGCGGGACAGCGCCTCCGTGGATGCGGCGTTCGCGCAGATCGAGGCCGCGCACGGCCCGGTCGAGGTGCTCGTCGCGAACGCGGGCGTCACGCGCGACCAGCTGCTCATGCGGATGACCGACGAGGAGTTCGCCGAGGTCCTGGACGTCAACCTCACCGGGGCGTTCCGCTGCGCACGTCGCGCCAGCAAGGGGATGATCCGGCTGCGCCGCGGACGCATCATCTTCATCTCGTCGGTGGTCGGCCTGTACGGGTCGGCCGGGCAGGTCAACTACGCCGCCTCGAAGTCGGGGCTCGTCGGCATGGCCCGCTCGATCACGCGCGAGCTCGGCGGTCGCGCGATCACCGCGAACGTCGTCGCTCCCGGGTTCATCGACACCGACATGACCCGGGCGCTGCCCGACGACACGCAGAAGTCGTACCGCGACGCCATCCCGCTCGGCCGGTTCGCGACCCCCGACGAGGTGGCCGGCGTCGTGGAGTTCGTCGCCTCCGACGCGGCAGGCTACATCTCCGGGGCGGTCATCCCCGTCGACGGTGGCCTCGGCATGGGCCACTGACACTCCTGTCCCGCACGGCGACGAACGAGAACGGAACGCACATGGGTCTGCTCGACGGCAAGAAGCTCCTGGTCACCGGCGTCCTGACGGACGGCTCGATCGCCTTCCACGTGGCGCGGCTCGCGCAGCAGGAGGGGGCGCAGGTGCTGCTCACCTCCTTCGGTCGGCAGTTCCGCCTGACGCAGGCGATCGCGCGACGACTGCCGCAGGAGGCGCAGGTCCTCCAGCTCGACGTCACGGACACCGACGACCTCGCGGCCCTCGCCGACCGCGTGCGGGAGGCCGGCTTCGACTCGCTCGACGGCGTCGTGCACTCCATCGGGTTCGCGCCGCAGTCGGTGATGGGCGGCAACTTCCTGGCCGGCGAGTGGGACGACGTGGCGACGGCGCTCCAGGTGAGCGCGTACTCGCTCAAGTCGCTCGCGGTCGCCACCCAGCCGCTGCTGGGCTCCGGGAGCTCGATCGTCGGCCTCACCTTCGACGCCCGCTACGCGTGGCCGGTCTACGACTGGATGGGCGTGGCCAAGGCGGCCTTCGAGTCGACATCGCGGTACCTGGCCCGTGACCTCGGGCCGCACGGCATCCGCGTGAACCTGGTCTCCGCCGGACCGGTGCGCACCACGGCCGCCAAGTCGATCCCCGGCTTCGAGGCGATGGAGGGTGGCTGGCCGGAGCGGGCGCCGCTCGGCTGGGACGCCCTCGACCCCGAGCCGACGGCCCGCGCCGTCGCAGCGCTGCTGTCGGACTGGTTCCCCGCGACCACGGGTGAGATCGTGCACGTCGACGGCGGGTACCACGCGATGGGACTGTGACCGGGCCGCGTGGCACGCTGGGCCGGTGACGTCCGAGACCCACCCCCGACAGCTCCTGCTCCTGCGCCATGCCAAGGCGGAGCACCCCGACCAGATCCCCGACGTCCAGCGGCCCCTGTCGCTCGTCGGTCGCCGGCAGGCCACGCAGGTGGGGGCAGGGCTGGCGGCGGACGGCCTCGTCCCGGACCTGGTCCTGTGCTCGGCGAGCGTCCGGACGCGCCAGACGTGGGAGCTGCTGCGGGCGTCGCTCGGCGCCGAGCCGGACGTGCGCTACCTCGACGAGCTGTACTCCGCCGGCTCGCGTGGGTTGGTCGACCTGGTCCGGGCGGTCCCGGCGAAGGTCCGCACGCTGCTGGTGATCGGTCACGAGCCGACGATGTCCCAGACGGCCACGCTGCTGGCGGGGCCGCGGTCGGACCCCGGCACGTTGGCGCGCGTCCGGGTCGGGGTGCCCACGGCCAGCTGGTCGCTGCTGGAGGTCGCCGACTGGGCAGCGCTGGACGACGGGGCGGCGACGCTGCGCAGGCTCACGATCCCCACGTGAGCGCGGGTGCGGGAGCGCCGTACGAGCGGTGAGCTCAGTACAACCGGCGTAGCGCGTCGGTGCGTCCGCGGTCGGCCGCCAGGTCGGTGCTGGGGCTGAGCACGTCGATGCCGCCCACGAGCGGCCGAGCGGCCAGCGCGCGCACCTCAGGATCCGTCACGGCCCCCGCCAGCAGCCGGGCCACCTGCGCCCCGTCCACCACGGCGAACGGCCTACCGTGGAACTGCACGGTCCGCTCCTGCACGTGCGCGGTGACGCCGAGCGCGTTGTGCCGGCGGACGAGCTCGACGAGCGCGTCACCCAGCCGCTCCTGCCGGGCCCGCCACTCACCGGCCGCGAGGGCCGCGGACACGGCCTCCCGCAGGGCACCGGTCGATCCGGTCCGCGCGAGCGCCGTGCCCAGCCACTTGTCGTACGGCGCGTACCGCCGCTCCTGCAGCAGCGCGAGCTGCGCGGCCGTCCGGCACACGCGGGCGGTGACGATCCGGGACCCCAGGTCGTCGCCCGCCATGCCCGCGCGGGGTGCCAGGTGCTCGTCCTGACCGATCGCGGACCACGCCGCCGCCTGCTGGTACAGCCAGACGTCAGGCGGGTAGAAGGCAAGCCGCGTGCGCACCGCCGTCAGGCCGAGGTCGTCGTGGAACACGGCGCCGGCCGTGAGCTCCAGGAGGCGCTGCTGCGGGACGACGAGCCAGTCGGTGGCGGACATCGCCCGGCGCGGGTCGACAGGCCCGAGCAGCTCGCGCAGGAGCGTCTCCAGCGTCAGGATGCGGACGCGGTGCTCCACGGGGCCGGTCGCGGCAGCATCCTGGCCTCGCGTCCCGTCGTCGCCGGCCGCCGCGGCCCGCGTGGTCCAGCCGCCGACGGCCGGGGGCAGCCGGTGTCGGAGCTCCTCGTGCAGGTCGGCGGCGTGTGCCGCGTGGTCCGCCGGCGACAGGAGGACCTGCAGCCGCGGTCCCCAGTCGTGGTCGGTCGAGGTGACGTCGTCGAGGCCGAGCACGTCCGAGCCGGGGCCGATTAGCGCGGCCGTGTGGGCCAGTCCGCGCTCCTCCAGCACCGGCCGGACGTCGTCGTAGAGCATCCGCGCCAGGTCCAGACCGGGCACGAACGCGGTCATGGGGCGAAGACGGGCAGCTCGAGGACGGCGTCCAGGCGGTCCCGCACGACCGCGTCGGCCGCCGCGCAGAGCATCGGCTTGGCGTTGTAGGCGATCCCGAAGCCCGCCGCCGTCACCATGTCGACGTCGTTGGCGCCGTCGCCGATCGCGATGGTGCGCTCCATCGGGATCCCGAGGGAGGCGGCGTACTCGCGCAGGACCACTTCCTTGGCCGCCCGGTCGATGACCGGTCCGCTGACCCGGCCGGTGAGGCGGCCGTCGACGATCTCCAACGCGTTGGCCCTGGTCAGCGTGATGCCGAGCGGCGCGGCCAGCGGGGTGACGATCTCGATGAAACCGCCCGAGACCAGCCCGACGGGCCATTCCCGCGCGTGCATCTCCGCGACGAGCTCACGTGCGCCGGGGGAGAGCTCGACCTCGGCCAGCACGTCGGTCAGCACCGACTGCGGCAGACCGGCGAGCGTCGCCACCCGCTCGTGCAGCGACGCGGCGAAGTCGATCTCGCCGCGCATGGCCCGCTGGGTGATCTGCGTGACGAGCGCCTCGGAGCCCGCGTGCGCCGCGAGCATCTCGACGACCTCGCCGGTGATGAGCGTCGAGTCGACGTCCATGACGAGGAGGTGGGGCTGCGGCTGGCTCACGGAACGGCAGGGTAGCGCCGCGTGCGCGCGGGCGTGACCCCCGCTCAGTCCGTGACGATCGTCCCCTTGGGCACCACGGTGATGCCCGACTCGGTGACGGTGAAGCCGCGGGCGCGGTCGTGGTCGTGGTCCAGCCCGATGCGGACGCGCTCGGGGACGACGACGTTCTTGTCGATGATCGCCCGGTGCACCTGGGCGTACCGGCTCACGTGGACGTCGTCCATGAGCACCGAGTCGGTGACCTGGGCCCACGAGTGCAGCCGGACGCCCGGCGAGAGCACCGACCCCGACACGGTGGCGCCGGAGACGAGGACGCCCGGAGACACGATCGAGTCGGCGGCGTGCCCGAGCCGACCGGCGCCGGCGTGCACGAACTTGGCCGGCGCCAGCCCGGTGTAGCCGGTGAGCAGCGGCCACTCGTCGTTGTACAGGTTGAACACCGGCTCGATCGAGATCAGGTCGATGTTCGCCTCGTAGAACGCGTCGATGGTCCCGACGTCACGCCAGTAGTCGCGGTCCCGTGGCGTCGAGCCCGGCACGTCGTTGCGCAGGAAGTCGTAGACACCGGCGGTGCCGCGCTCGACGAAGTAGGGGGCGATGTCGCCGCCCATGTCGTGGCGCGAGTTGACGTTCTCGGCGTCGGCCGTCACCGCCGCGACGAGGGCGTCCGCATTGGCGACGTAGTTGCCCATGGACGCGAGGATCTCGCCGGGGGAGTCGGCCAGCCCGACCGGGTCGGTCGGCTTCTCGAGGAACGCCTTGATGCGCGTGGGGTCCGTCGGGTCGACCTCGATGACGCCGAACTGGTCGGCCTCCTCGATCGGCTGCCGGATGGCGGCGACCGTGAACTCCGCGCCCGAGGCGATGTGTGCGTCGACCATCTGGGAGAAGTCCATGCGGTACACGTGGTCGGCGCCGACCACGACCACGATGTCCGGGCGCTCGTCCTCGATGATGTTCAGGCACTGGTAGATCGCGTCGGCGCTGCCCAGGTACCAGTGCTTGCCCACGCGCTGCTGCGCCGGGACGGCTGCCACGTAGTTGCCCAGCAGTGACGACATGCGCCACGTCTTGGACACGTGCCGGTCCAGGCTGTGCGACTTGTACTGCGTGAGCACGATGACGTGCAGGTAGTGGGAGTTGATGACGTTCGACAGGGCGAAGTCGATGAGCCGGTACAACCCCCCGAACGGCACCGCCGGCTTGGCGCGGTGAGCGGTGAGGGGCATGAGTCTCTTGCCCTCCCCACCTGCGAGGACGATAGCGAGGACGCGCGGCGCTGCCATGGCACGACCCTAGGCCCCCGGTGTGGTCCGGGCGAGGCGGGGCGCCCCTCACGCGCTAGCGTGTCGGCGGGAGAACCGGCCGTCGGCGCCGGCGAGAAGGGGATGGTTGAAGTGCGTGTCGACCTGCTGACCCGGGAGTACCCGCCGCACGTCTACGGCGGCGCCGGAGTCCACGTCGCTGGGCTCACCCGGGTCCTGGAGCGGACGATCGACGTACGCGTCCACTGCTTCGACGGACCGCGGCAGGACCCGGGCGTCACGGGGTACACCGTCCCCACCGAGCTCGCCGGTGCGAACGCCGCGCTGCAGACGTTCGGCATCGACCTGGAGATGGCCGACGCGGTCGGCCAGGTCGGTCCCGACGGCGTCGCCTCGGACCTGGTCCACTCGCACACCTGGTACGCCAACCTGGGCGGGCACCTGGCGGGCCTGCTGCACGGGATCCCGCACGTGGTCAGCGCGCACAGCCTGGAGCCGCTGCGTCCGTGGAAGGCCGAGCAGCTCGGCGGGGGCTACGCGCTGTCCAGCTGGGCGGAGAAGACTGCGTACGAGGGCGCTGCCGCCGTCATCGCGGTGAGCGGCGGCATGCGCGAGGACATCCTGCGCGCCTACCCGAGCATCGACCCGGGGCTGGTCAAGGTCGTGCACAACGGGATCGACCTCGAGCGCTGGCAGCGCCCCACCAGCCCGGAGGCGGTGGCGGCGGCGGAGGCCACCGTGCGCAGGCTCGGCATCGACCCGTCGCGACCCGCCGTGGTCTTCGTCGGCCGCATCACGCGGCAGAAGGGCCTGCCGTACTTCCTGCGTGCCGCGGAGCTCCTGCCGCCCGACGTCCAGGTGGTCCTCTGCGCCGGGGCGCCCGACACGCCGCAGATCATGACGGAGGTGACCGGGCTCGTCGATCTCCTGCGGGCCAGGCGGTCCGGGGTGGTCTGGATCGAGCAGATGCTGCCGCGCGACGAGCTGATCGCCGTCCTCATGCACGGCACGGTCTTCGCCTGCCCGTCGATCTACGAGCCGCTCGGCATCGTGAACCTCGAGGCGATGGCCGTGGGTCTGCCGGTAGTCGGTACGGCCACCGGCGGGATCCCGGAGGTCATCGACGACGGTGTCACGGGGCGGCTGGTGCCGATCGAGCAGCTGCAGGACGGCACCGGCACCCCGGTCGACCCCGACCGGTTCGTGCACGACCTGGCGGACGCATTGACCGACGTGGTCGAGCACCCCGAGCGGACGGCGCAGTGGGGCGTGGCGTCGCGTCGACGGGTCGAGGACCACTTCGCCTGGGAGGCGATTGCCGAGCGGACCATCGAGGTGTACCGGGCGGCTCTGGCCTGACGCTCGACCGGTCAGCCGGTCAGCCGGTCAGCCGGTCAGCCGCGAGGCGGCCGCCGCCATGGCGCGGCGGGCGATCCGGTCGACCTCCCGCAGCGCGGTGGAGCGCTGGTCGGCCTGCCACAGGTTGACCGCGGCGCCGTCGTCCTGCGTGGCCAGGGCGACGATCGCCCGGAGCCGAGCGGCGCTCGTCAGCACGCGCGCCCGGCGGCCGTCGAGCCCGGCCGGCAGCCGCCAGGCCGGCACCTCGACGTCACGCAGCGCGGCGACCGTGCCGGCCAGGTCCGGGCGCCACCGGGCCACGTCGAGCCGGACCAGCGCCTCCGTCGCCTGCAGCAGCCCCTGGCGCAGCTCGCGCTCGGCGTCCTGCAGCGAGCCGGTCTGAGCGTGCACCGCGGGGCGCCAGTCGGGCACGTCGCCGACCTCCCACGTGACGAGGTGGCCCGGCTCGAGCGCCGACCCGAAGCGCTCCACCACGGGGACCGCGACCAGGCACCGGTGCGGGGTCCGCACGAGCAGCGCCTCGCCGGCGTCCGTGGCGGCCGAGCTGACGGACGCGGGCGTCGCACCCGGGTCGCCCGGCACGGGCAGGACCGCGGCGACGTCTCGCGGGGTGGCGTCGCACGCGTCGAGCAGCGCGCTCAGCGGCTCGTCCGTCTCGTCGGGCGGCCCGTCGCTCGACGACCGTTGCCGCACGGTGTGGGGCTCGTCGTCGGACTGCACGGCGTCGACCACCAGCGCACGGTCGACGGGGTCCTCGGCGAGCCACAGGGCGAGCAGGACGGAGCGAGGCAGCTCCAGGGTCAGGTCCACCGGACCACGGTAGGGCGTGGCCCTGTGCACCGGCGACCGGCTCGGCGTGGGCGTCCGGGTGCGGCCCGGCGGTTAGGGTCATGCCCATGACCGACGTGCTCGACCTCCAGAACGTGACGATCCGCCGGGGAACGACGACGATCCTCGACAACGTGAGCTGGACGGTCCGCGACGGTGAGCGCTGGGTGGTGCTCGGTCGCAACGGCGCCGGGAAGACCACGCTCCTGCAGGTCGCGGCCGGCCGGATGCACCCGACCACCGGCACCGCGGACCTGCTGGGTTCCCGGCTGGGCACGGTCGACGTCTTCGAGCTCCGCCCGCGCATCGGGTTGTCCAGCGCGTCGCTGGCCGATCGGATCCCCGCGGGCGAGACCGTGCGTGACGTGGTCCTCACCGCGGCGTACGGCATGACGGGCCGGTGGCGGGAGTCGTACGAGTCGCTCGACGAGTCGCGGGCCGGTGACCTGCTGGCCGCGTTCGGCGTCGCGCACCTGGCCGACCGCCACTTCGGCACCCTCAGCGAGGGCGAGCGCAAGCGGGTGCAGATCGCCCGTTCACTCATGACCGACCCGGAGCTGCTGCTGCTCGACGAGCCCGCCGCGGGCCTCGACCTGGGCGGTCGCGAGGAGCTGGTGGCGGCGCTGTCCGAGCTGGCCGGGGACCGCAAGTCACCGGTGCTCGTGCTGGTCACGCACCACGTGGAGGAGATCCCGCCGGGCTTCACCCACATCCTGCTGCTGCGCCAGGGGACGACGTTCGCGGCCGGCCCGATCGACGAGGTGCTGACCGCCGAGACGCTGTCGGGCGCGTTCGACCTCCCGCTCGCCGTCGACACCGTCGACGGCCGCTGGTCCGCGCGGGCGACTTCCCCTCAGGGCTGATCGGGTCTGCCACAGGTTCGCAAAGAGATCGCCTAGGATCGGTACCAGAGCAGGGTCCGCCGTCGGAACCTGCCCGACCGAGGGAGTAGCCCGATGGGGTGGCTGTGGTGGATCGGCGGGGCGCTCGCCCTGGGGATCCTGGAGATGCTGTCGCTCGATCTCGTGCTCGCGATGTTCGCCGGCGGAGCCATCGCCGGCGGGATCTCCTACCTGTTCGGCGCGTCCGTCCCGGTCCAGTTCGTGGTCGCCGCGCTGACGTCCGTGCTCCTGCTGTTCACGCTGCGGCCCTGGCTGCTGCGCCACCTCAAGGCGCGGATGCCGCTGGTGGAGACCAACGCCGCGGCCCTCGTCGGACGCGACGCGGTGGTCGTCTCGACGGTCACCGGTGAGGGCGGTCGCGTCAAGCTCGCCGGTGAGGTGTGGAGCGCCCGCGTGGAGGCCGCCCAGACGATCCCGCCGGGGACCGAGGTCCGCGTGTCTCGGATCGACGGCGCCACGGCCGTGGTCGTCCCGGTCACCGGCCCCTGAGCCCCACCCCCGGGCTGCACCGCCCGAGATCTCACTCACGTACGCCGCACGGGCACCTGGTCCGCGCGTGACCCCTGGAGGATCCATGGACGACCCGAACGGCGGGCAGATCGCCCTCTTCATCGTGCTGGGCCTGGTGCTGTTGTTCGTCGTCATCGCGCTGGTGCGGGCGGTCAAGATCGTCCCGCAGGCCGTCGCGATCATCGTCGAACGGCTCGGCCGCTACTCCCGCACGCTGGACGCCGGTCTGCACCTGCTCATCCCGTTCGTCGACCGCGTGCGCGCCGGCGTCGACCTGCGCGAGCAGGTGGTGTCGTTCCCGCCGCAGCCCGTGATCACCTCGGACAACCTCGTGGTGAGCATCGACACCGTCATCTACTTCCAGGTCACCGAGCCCAAGTCGGCGGTCTACGAGATCGCCAACTACATCCAGGGCATCGAGCAGCTCACCGTCACCACGCTGCGCAACGTCGTCGGGTCCATGGACCTCGAGCAGACGCTGACCAGCCGCGACCAGATCAACGGTCAGCTGCGTGGCGTGCTCGACGAGGCGACCGGACGCTGGGGCGTGCGCGTGAACCGCGTCGAGCTCAAGTCGATCGACCCGCCGGACAGCATCAAGGGCTCGATGGAGCAGCAGATGCGTGCCGAGCGGGACCGCCGCGCGGCGATCCTCACGGCCGAGGGGTTCAAGCAGTCCCAGATCCTCACCGCCGAGGGCGAGAAGCAGGCCGCGATCCTGCGGGCCGAGGGTGGCGCGCAGGCGGCGATCCTCACCGCTGAGGGCGAGGCCCGGGCGATCCTGCAGGTGTTCGACGCGGTGCACCGCGGCGACGCCGACCCCAAGCTGCTGGCGTACCAGTACCTGCAGACGCTGCCGAAGATCGCGGCCAGCCCCGCGAACAAGATGTGGTTCCTGCCGTCCGAGCTCACGAGCGCGCTCGGCGTGTTCGCCAAGGGGTTCGGCGGACCGTTCTCGGGCGACGGCGGCGCGGTCGCGGACTCCGACCGTGCCGCGGGAACGTCCCCGCTGGGGGACGACGACCTGCCGCCCACCACGCTGACCGACCCGGCCGAGGCGCTGGCGGAGGCGCGGCGGGAGTCCGCCGCGGCGACCGCCGACGCGACGAGCTCGGGAACGCTCAGCGGGCTGCCGTTCGACCCGGCCGCGGAGCTGGGCCAGCGGCCCGGCGGGGGAGCGGTGCCCCCGCGGGCGCCGGAGCCGCCCGTGCAGGACGAGCCGACCACCTGACCGACTGATCGACTCACGAGGGGCCGGGTCCGAGAGGGCCCGGCCCTTCGTCGTGTTCGCTCGCGGTGAACGGTTAATCGCTGCCGGAGTGAGCACTCACTCAGTTAGTGTCGCGCGCATGGACATCCTCTCGGCGGCCCGGACGGGCAGAGCGACGCCGCTTCCTCCCGACGAGCGGCGGGCGGCCATCCTCGTCGCGGTCCGTCCCGTGCTCCTCGAGCGGGGCGTGGCCGTCACGTCGCGCGAGCTCGCAGAGGCCGCCGGGGTGGCGGAGGGCACGCTGTTCCGGGTGTTCGCCGACAAGGCGACACTGGTCCGCGAGGCGATCCTGACGGCGATCGACCCGGCGGGATCGGTCCCGGAGCTCGCCGCCATCGACCGGTCGTTGCCCCTGCGTGACCGTCTCGTCGCCGTGCTCGCCCAGGGTCTCGCGCGGGTGGACGACTCGATGCGCTGGATGTCCCTCCTGCACGAGATCGGCCGGCTCGATCCCGCCCGCCCGCCCGCGGAGCACCACGAGTCCGCGGTGCGCCTGTGGAGCAGGCGGCAGAAGGCGGGCAACGAGGCCGTCACCGCGACGATCGCCTGGCTGCTCGAACCCGACCAGGACCGCTTCCGGCTGCCGCTGGAGGAAGTGATCGAGCTGCTGACCACCGTCCTGCTCGGCACCTCCGTCCGGACGATCGACGCCGCCCGCGGGGGGATCGAGATCGCACCCCCCGACCCCGCCAGGCTCGTCGACCTCGTCCTGCACGGTGTCCTCGCCGACGGGAGCCCGCGATGCTGACCACCCTGCTCAGGGACCACCTGCGGCCGTACCGGTCGGCGGTCGTCGCGGTCGTCGTGCTGCAGCTCGTGCAGACGATCGCGACGCTGTACCTGCCGAGCCTGAACGCCGCGATCATCGACGACGGTGTGGCCCAGGGCGACACGGCCGAGATCATGCGGATCGGCGCCGTCATGCTCGCGGTGACCCTCGTGCAGGTGGTCGCCGCGGTCGTCGCGGTCTACTTCGGCGCGCGCACCGCGATGGCGTTCGGCCGGGACGTGCGCAAGCGGCTGTTCGGGCACGTGCAGACGTTCTCCGCGCGGGAGGTTGCCACGTTCGGCGCGCCGACGCTCATCACGCGCACCACCAACGACGTGCAGCAGGTGCAGATGGTGGTGCTGCTGACGTTCACCATGATGATCATGGCGCCGATCATGCTGGTGGGCGGCGTCATCATGGCGATGCGCGAGGACGTCGGCCTCTCGTCGGTGCTGCTCGTCGCCGTGCCCGCGCTGGCCGTCATCATCGGCCTGATCGTCACGCGGATGATCCCCTACTTCCGGACCATGCAGAAGCGGATCGACGCCATCAACCGGGTGCTGCGCGAGCAGATCGCCGGCGTGCGCGTGGTGCGGGCGTTCGTGCGAGAGCGCCGCGAGTCCGCGCGGTTCGCCTCCACCAACGCCGACCTGTACGACACGTCGCTGCGCGTGGGCAAGCTCATGGCGCTGATGTTCCCGGCGGTCTTCCTGGTGCTCAACGCGACGACCGTGGCCGTGCTCTGGTTCGGGGCCCAGCGCATCGACGCCGGGGCGCTGATGATCGGCCAGCTGACGGCGTTCCTGTCCTACATCGCCTACATCCTCATGGCCGTGATGATGTCGACGATGATGTTCGTGATGGTCCCCAGGGCCGTCGTGTCGGCCGAGCGCATCGGCGAGGTGCTGAGCACCCGGACGTCGGTCGTCCCGCCGGAGCGGCCCGCGCAGCTGCGGACGGGTGCCCGGTCGCGGCCCGGCCTGGTCGAGCTGCAGGGCGTCGAGTTCCGCTACCCGGGAGCCGAGCGCGCGGTGCTGCACGGCGTGGACCTCGTGGCCGAGCCGGGCAGGACCACCGCGATCATCGGGTCGACCGGGTCGGGCAAGTCGACGCTGCTCAACCTGATCCCGCGCCTGTTCGACGTGACCGGCGGCCGGGTGCTCCTCGACGGCGTGGACGTCCGTGACCTCGACCCCGAGCAGCTCTGGGGTCAGATCGGGCTGGTCCCGCAGAAGCCCTACCTGTTCGCCGGGACCGTGCGCTCCAACCTGGAGTACGGGCGACCGGACGCCTCCGACGAGGAGCTCTGGCACGCCCTGGAGGTCGCCCAGGCGCGGGACTTCGTCGAGGCGCTGGAGGGCGGCCTGGACGCGCCGATCGCCCAGGGCGGGACGAACGTGTCCGGTGGCCAACGGCAGCGGCTCGCCATCGCGCGCGCGCTGGTGCGCCGCCCCAGCATCTACCTCTTCGACGACTCCTTCTCGGCCCTCGACTACGCGACCGACGCGCGGCTGCGCGCGGCGCTGTTCCCGGAGACCCGGGAGGCCACCGTGCTGGTGGTCGCGCAGCGCGTGGCCACGATCCGGCACGCCGACAGCATCGTCGTCCTGGAGGACGGGCTGGTGGTGGGGGTCGGGACGCACACGGAGCTGCTCGAGTCGTCCGAGACCTACCGGGAGATCGTGTACTCGCAGGTGAGCGTGGAGGAGGCAGCATGAGCGCCGACGAGGCCGAGGCGCCCCCGGCGCGGGTCCCGGTCCGGCGGGGCCCGGGTGGCGGCGGGCCGATGGCCAGCCTGGGCATGCCGGGTGAGAAGTCGATGGACTTCCGCGGGTCCGCCACGCGGTTCCTGCGCGAGATGCGCTCCGAGCGAGCCCCCATGGCGCTCATCGTGGTGCTCGCCGTCGTCTCGGTCGTCCTCGCCGTGATCGGCCCCAAGCTGCTCGGCACCGCGACGAACATCATCTTCGACGGCGTCATCGGCGCGCAGTTGGCGTCGGCCTTCCCGGCGGGCACCACGACGACGGAGGCGGTCTCGGCGCTGCGGGCGAGCGGCCAGGACACGTTCGCGGACGTCGTGGAGGGCAGCGGGGCGGTGCCCGGCGTCGGGATCGACTTCGAGCGCCTGTGGCAGCTGCTGGCCGTGGTGCTGGCGATCTACGTGGGCTCGTTCCTGTTCAGCTGGCTGCAGGGCCGGCTGACGGCCGTCGTCGTGCAGCGGACCGTGTACGCGATGCGCCAGGACGTGGAGTCCAAGCTGTCGCGCCTGCCGCTGCGGTACATCGACTCCCAACCGCGCGGGGAGCTGCTCAGCCGCGTCACCAACGACATCGACAACGTCGCGCAGACCCTGCAGCAGACGCTGTCGCAGCTGATCACCGCCGTGCTCACCGTGGTAGGCGTGCTGGTGATGATGTTCATCATCTCGCCGCTGCTGGCGATCATCGCGCTCGTCACCGTGCCGCTGTCCGTCGCGATCGCCGGGGCCATCGCCAAGCGGTCGCGACCCCAGTTCACCGAGCAGTGGGCCTGGACGGGACGGCTGAACGCCCACATCGAGGAGATGTACACGGGTCACTCGCTGGTGACCGTCTTCGGCCGGCAGGCCGAGGCCGCCGAGGTGTTCGCCGAGCGGAACGACAAGCTCTACGACTCGAGCTTCCGGGCCCAGTTCATCTCGGGGATCATCCAGCCCGCGCTCGGCTTCGTCGCCAACCTCAACTATGTCATCGTGGCCGTCGTCGGCGGCCTGCGGGTCGCGTCCGGCACCATCACGCTCGGCGACGTGCAGGCGTTCATCCAGTACAGCCGGCAGTTCACGCAGCCGATCACGCAGATCGCGTCGATGGCCAACCTGCTGCAGTCCGGGGTGGCGTCCGTGGAGCGGGTGTTCGAGTTCCTGGACGCTCCCGAGCAGTCGCCCGACCCGGCGGACCCCGTCGCGCCGGTCGAACCCGTGCGCGGCCGGGTCGCCTTCGAGCACGTCACGTTCAGCTACTCGCCGGACAAGCCCCTCATCGAGGACCTCTCGCTGATCGCCGAGCCGGGGGAGACCATCGCGATCGTCGGCCCCACCGGCGCAGGCAAGACGACCCTCGTGAACCTGCTCATGCGGTTCTACGAGGTCGACGGCGGCCGGATCACGCTGGACGGGGTCGACACGCGGGACCTGACCCGGGACGCGCTGCGCTCGCAGATGGGCATGGTCCTGCAGGACACCTGGCTGTTCGGCGGCACGCTGGCGGAGAACATCGCGTACGGCGCCGACGGAGCCACCCGGGAGGAGATCGTCGCGGCCGCGGAGGCGACCCACGTCGACAAGTTCGTGCGGACGCTGCCCGACGGCTACGACACGGTGGTCGACGACGAGGGCGCGAACGTGTCCGCGGGCGAGAAGCAGCTGCTCACCATCGCGCGGGCGTTCCTGGCGGACCCCCCGATCCTCATCCTGGACGAGGCGACGTCGTCGGTGGACACCCGCACCGAGGTGCTGGTGCAGCAGGCGATGAACGCCCTGCGGCACGGGCGGACGTCGTTCGTGATCGCGCACCGGCTGTCCACCATCCGTGACGCGGACACGATCCTGGTCATGGAGGACGGAGCCATCGTCGAGCAGGGGTCCCACGACGAGCTGCTCGCCGCCGGCGGTGCGTACGCGCGGCTGTACCAGAGCCAGTTCGCCGCCGCGGTCGCGCCGGTGGACTGAGGTCCCCGGGTGGGGGCCTGGCCAGCACGTACGCTCGGCGCATGCCCTCTGCGCCCGGCCCCGAGACCACGGGGTTCCACCGCGATCCCATGACGATCGCCTTCTACGGCTCCTTCATCATCTGGGGCTGGCTGCTCTACAGCTTCAACCCGAGCGTCCCCCTGCTCGCGGACGAGCTGGGCATCTCCGCCGCGCAGGCGGGGCTGCACGGCACCGCGATGGCCGCGGGCGCGATCATCGCCTCGCTGCTCACGCCCTGGCTCGTGCGGACGCGCGGGCGGCGGGACGCGATCGTCGCGGCGTGCGGCTTCGTGACGGTCGGTGCCCTCGGGCTCGCCCTCGCGCCGGCGCTCGCCTGGAGCCTCGCGGCGATGGTGGCGGCGTCGGTGGGCGGCAACGTCGCGATCAGCTCCGCACAGGCGGGACTCGCGGTCCGGCACGGGAGCAAGGCGTCGGCCGCCGTGACCGAGGGCAACGGCGTCGGCTCGTCGGTCGGCCTGCTCGGTCCGCTGGCCGTCGGCGCCTTCGTGGCCCTCGGCTGGGGCTGGCGGCCGGGCGTCGCCGTGACGGCCGTCCTCGCGATCGCCACCGCGGTGGTCGTGGCGCGCATCCCGGTGGGTGGCGCGATGACGCCGCCACAGGTCGCTGTCGCGGGCACCCGCGAGCGCGCCGCCCGGACCGGGACCTCGCTGCCCGCGCGCATCTTCGTGGTGACGCTGGTCGCCGCCGTCTCGCTGGAGTTCGCCACCACGTACTGGGCGACGGGTCTCGTGATCGAGCAGACCGGTGCCGGACCCGGGATCGCCGCCGCGACCACGGCCGGGCTGGTGGCGGGCATGTCCGCGATCCGGTTCGTCGTCGGCCCGCTGTCGCTGCGGGTGGCGCCGTTCGCGCTGCTCGCCGTCGCGTTCCTCGTGGCGATCGGCGGGTGGGCGATCCTGTGGACCGCCACCTCGCCGACGGTCGCGATCGTCGGGCTGGTCGTGGCCGGCATCGGGTACGGCGCGCAGTACCCGCTCGCCATCTCGCTCCTGCTGGCCACCGCACCCGGCCGGGCGGACGCGATGCAGGCGCGCGCGACGCTGGTGGGTGGACTGGCCATCGGCGTCGCGCCCTTCGCGCTCGGTGCGCTCTCGGACGCCGTCGGCACGCACCGGGCGTTCCTGGTGGTGCCCGTGGTGGCCCTCGTGGGTGCCGTCGCGGCGGTTCTCGGCGGACGGGCGTCCGGTCGCGGGCCCGCGCCGGTGGCGCCGGAGCTCAGCGTGGCGGCGGGGCGGTAGCCCACAGCCCCGTGGCAGGCTTGCGCGCATGCCCACGCCGCAGCACCGGCTCGCCGACGCCGTCGTCACCGTCCTCGACCGGGACGGGCACCCGCTCGCACACACCGACGTCGTCGTCGCCCAGCAGCGGCACGAGTTCCTGTTCGGCAACATCGGGTTCGACCTCGTCGGGCTCGCCAACGAGGACGAGCCGGCCCGGGCAGAGGTCAGCGCCCTCGCCGACCTCTGGCTCGACGTGTTCAACGCCGCCACGCTGCCGTTCTACTGGGGCACCTTCGAGCCCGTGCGGGGCGCCCCGGCCACCGACCGGCTCCTGCGGGCCGCGCGCTGGTTCGCCGACCGGGGCGTCGCCGTCAAGGGGCACCCGCTGGCGTGGCACACGGTCGGCGCACCCTGGCTGCTCGACCTCACGACGGACGAGATCGCCGACGTGCAGGACGCGAGGATCCGGCGCGAGGTCGCCGACTTCGCAGGGGTGATCGACACCTGGGACGTGATCAACGAGGTGGTGATCATGCCGGTGTTCGACAAGGAGCCGAACGGGCTGACGCGCCTGGCCTGGGACCGTGGGCGCATCCCCACCATCCGGCTGGCCTTCGACGCGGCCCGCCAGACGAACCCGTCGGCCACCCTGCTGCTCAACGACTTCGACATGTCCACCGCCTACGAGTGCCTCATCGAGGGAGTGCTCGAGGCCGGCATCCGGGTGGACGCGCTCGGCCTGCAGAGCCACATGCACCAGGGGTATTGGGGCGAGGAGAAGACGCTGGCGATCCTCGACCGCTTCGCGCGCTTCGGTCTGCCGTTGCACCTGACCGAGACGACGCTGCTGTCGGGTGAGCTCATGCCCCCGCACATCGAGGACCTGAACGACCACCAGGTGGCGTCGTGGCCGTCGACCCCCGAGGGCGAGGCGCGGCAGGCCGACGAGGTGGAGCGGCACTACCGGACCCTCGTCGGGCACCCCGCGGTGCAGGCCGCGACGTACTGGGGGATCACCGACGACGGCGCCTGGCTCGGCGCCCCGGGAGGCCTCGTGCGCGCCGACGGCACCCCGAAACCCGCGTACGACGCGCTGCGCGCCCTGGTCAAGGACGAGTGGTGGCTGGCGCCGACGACCGTGCGGACCTCCGCCGCCGGGTGCCTGCCGGTGCGCGGGTTCCGCGGCACGTACTCGGTGGACGGCGTGCCGTTCGAGCTGGCCGGTGACAGGGAGGTCGTCGTCCGGCTGGGAGGATGAGCGCGTGCCCGTCGCCTCCGTCCAGCCCGTCACCGACCCCGCCGACGAGCGGCTCGCCGACTACGTCTCCCTGACCGACGTCGCGCTGCGCTCGCGGCAGGAGCCCGCCAAGGGCCTGTACATCGCCGAGAGCTCGACCGTGCTCGGCCGCGCGCTGGCCGCCGGGCACCGCCCGCGCTCGGTTCTGCTCTCGCCGCGCTGGCTGCCGGACCTGGAGCGCCTGCTGGCCGGGCTGCCCGCCGACGACACGGTCGTACCCGTGTACGTCGCCGAGGAGCCCGTGCTCGAGGCCATCACCGGCTTCCACGTGCACCGCGGTGCGCTGGCGGCCATGCACCGGCCCGTCCTGGCCCCTGTGGCGTCGCTGCTCGCGGGCGCCCGACGCGTCGCCGTGCTGGAGGACATCGTCGACCACACCAACGTCGGCGCGGCCTTCCGGTCCGCCGCCGCGCTCGGCGTGGACGCCGTCCTGGTCACCCCACGGTGCGCCGACCCGCTCTACCGCCGCTCGGTCCGGGTGTCCATGGGGACCGTGTTCCAGGTGCCGTGGACGCGCATCGACCCCTGGCCCGAGGGCATCTCGGCGCTGCGCGAGGCGGGGTTCGTGACGGCCGCGCTGGCCCTGTCCGAGGACGCGATCACGCTCGACGAGCTGGTCGCGGACCCGCCCGAGCGGCTGGCGCTCGTGCTCGGTGCCGAGGGGCACGGGCTCAAGCCGATGACGGTCGCCGAGTCCGACCTGGTGGTGCGGATCCCCATGGCGGGCGGCGTGGACTCGCTGAACGTGGCGGCTGCCGCAGCGGTCGCGTTCTGGGCGACGCGCGTCCTCTGACCTGTCAGGCCGGCTCGTCGCGCGGCAGGGTGTAGCGCAGGAAGCCCGTCGTCCTCGACCACGTCTCCTTGCGCGCGTACGTGGTCAGGACCGGCTCCCCGCCGTGGCGGAAGGTGACGCCCGGACCCGGTCCGAGGCTCGTGGTGAACGCGCCACCCGGTGGCCCCGCGATCATGTGGCCGACACCCGGCAGGATCACGTGCGCCCACGGGTACGGGTGCTGCGCGCGGCGCAGCCGCTCGGCGGCGACCGCGCTGTACCCGGGTGAGTCCCACATCTGGTCGTCGGCGGCCGACACGAGCAGCACACCGCCCCGGATGCGCTCGACCGGGATGCTCACGCGATCCAGCTCGGCGGGGTCGGCCGGCAGCGGCGCGAACGCGTCACGCAGCGCGACCGGCTCATGCCGCTCGATGAGGTCGACGAGCTCGGGGGAGACGGCGTACGGCAGGAACGGCACGGGCTCACCGCCGACCGTCCACGCCGGTCCCGGCGTCCGCAGGATCCGGTCCAGCCGACCCGCCCGGTAGTCGATGCCCTGTGTCACCACGCCGCTGCCGACGACGCTGACCACGGACCCCACCCGCTCGTCGCGGCTCCCGACCAGCAACGCCGCCTCGCCGCCGCGCGATCCACCGAGCAGCCCGATCGAGCCCGGCCCGAACCCCCGTGACTCGAGCAGGTCCAGTGCGCGGGTGAAGTACTCCAGGGGCACGTCGACCAGCACGGGCGGCACGTCGTGGGCGCCGAAGTACGCCAGAGCGAGGGCGGTGAAGCCCTCCTCGGCGAGCGCGACGGCGTCCCGCTCGTGCATCCCGCCCTCGGAGCCTCCCAGCACCACGACCGCCCGCTCGGAGCCGCCCCGGGGCTCGACCAGCACGCCGGTCACCCCGTGCGACCGGCACACCTGCCGGTTCCGCGTGACACCACGATTCGTTCGGCTCATGGCAGCACGCTAGTGACGGCCACCGACATGGTTCAGCGGTGCTGGCCGCGGTGGTCGCGGGGGAGTCGGCAGGTGCGTCCGGCGCGGGGGAGCCAGGCGCCGCACGCGGCCTCGGCCTCCGGGTCGACGGCGACGACGGGGACGTCGACGGCCGGCTCGGGGTCGGCGCCGGCGGCCGTGCCCGGTTCCGCGACGAGGTCCAGCAGCTCCGTGGCGACGTAGACGGTCCGGGTCCGGTCCGCCTTCTTGTCCGGGCGCAGCACGCCCGCGCCGGTCAGCGACTCCAGCGCGTTGCGGGCGGCGACGGGGGTGACGTCGTACCGCGCTGCCGCCGACGCGGCGTCGACCACGGGGTGCGCGGGCAGGTCGTCGAGCAGCCGGTACGCGACCCCGCGCCGGACGCGGCCCGTGGGCGACCGGTCGCGCAGGTAGACGTCGAGGGCGGATCGCTGCCGGCGCTGCCAGTGGGTGACCTGGGCGGACAGTCGCAGCGCGTCGACGGCAGCGGCGCTTACGGCCTCGGCGACCACCGTGACGATGGCGACGCCCTGGTCGCCCCGGCGGAACGTGTCCAGGGCGGCGTAGTAGCGCTCGCGGTCGCGGAACAGCGCGGTGCTGACGGGCAGGGTGATCCGGGGTGCGAGGCCGTAGCGGGCCAGCACGGTCCCGATCAGCACCCGTCCCGCGCGGCCGTTGCCGTCGGCGAACGGGTGGATCGTCTCCAGCTGGGCGTGGGCCAGCGCCGCCGCGAGGACGGGCCGGTGGCGCTGCGAGGACAGGTAGGCGTCGAGGTCGTCGAGGAGCCCGGGCACCAGCTCGTGCGGTGGGGCGTTGTAGTGCGCCTCCAGCGGCGTGCGACCGCCGATCCACACCGGCTCGGTGCGGATGCCCGCGTGCCGCGGGGTGATGAGCCGCTGGAGCTCGACGACGTCGCGGACCAGGGACACGTCCGGGTCCAGGGCGCGCTGCGCCGACCCTCGTACCGCGTGCAGGTTGCGGGCGACGGTGACGGCGGACTGCCGGCCGCGCGCCACGAAGTCGGCGACCGCGACGGCGCGCGGCGTCGGCTCGTACCCCTCGATCAGGGAGGACGCGGTCGCCTCGGATCGCACCAGCAGGTCACCGACCTGTCCGAGGTTCGGGTGGGCGGCCAGGTCGGCCGCCTCGCGGGCACGGCGCTCGGCCTCGTCCAGGAGCTCCGTGACGTGCGGGCTGGCGGGCAGGTCGTGGTCGAGCAGCGAGTCGGGGACGAACGCCCGGTAGGTGCCGGAGCGGGTGTAGCGACGGGGGACGCCGTCGGTCACGCGCGGCGTCCACTGCTGCGTGACGTAGCGGCCCATGCCGGCCTCCCGGTCGTAAAGTTGCCTCCGATGCTACTCGAAGAAACTTTAAGCGAGGGCTAACCCGTCGACGACCTCGATCCCCGGCGCCCGCGCGAGCAGGGCGCCCGGCAGTGCGATCTTTGACCTACGCAGCCCGCTGCCGATGATCACGGCCGGACCGGCGTCGGCGTCGTCCACCGCGACGCGGGCGTCCACCAGCACGCGGTACCGGGCCGGGAGGCCGAGCGGGGTGATGCCGCCGTACTCCATGCCCGACTCCTCGACCGCGCGATCCATCGGCAGGAACGAGGCCTTGCGGACGTCGAGCAGGCGCTTGACGCATGCGTTGACGTCGGCCCGCGTCGTGGCGCGGACGACGGCTGCGGCGACGCGTTCCTCGCCCCCGCGGCGTCCGGCGACGAGCACGCAGTTGGCGGACGCCGACGGCGGCAGCTCATAGGCCGCCGTGAGCGCGGCGGTGTCGGCGAGGTCGGGGTCGATCTCCGTCACCAGGACGGCGTCGGCCACGGCCGGGTCGACCGCCACCCACGCCTCGATCGCGGCCCGCGTCGAGGGTGCCAGCAGGTCGGGATGGTCGAGCGCGCGCACCCAGGTCAGCGTGCCGAGCGTCACCGCTGGTAGGTCCCGACGAGGATCGCCCGGGCGAGCGTGTGGAAGATGACGGCGGTGTTCGCGGCGCCCGGCATCATGTCCGGGCCGAAACCGAGTGTCGGGACGTCGAGCGCGTGCACGACGAAGAAGTAGCGGTGCACCTGGTCGCCGGGCGGGGGAGCGGCGCCGCGGTAGGCGGCGTCGCCGTCGTCGCCACGCAGGGCGAACGCCCCGGCGGGCAGCTCGGCGCCCGTGGCCAGCGAGGTGGTGGTCACCGGGACGTCGGCGACGGTCCAGTGCCACCAGCCGGCCGGGCCGGGGGCGTCCGGGTCGAAGCAGCTGACCAGGAACGACTGCGTGGCGTCGGGGAAGCCCTCCCACGACAGCTGCGGAGAGACGTTGCGGCCCGCGTCGGTGTTCGTGTGGACGTCGGGGATCCGCTCGCCGTGCCGGAAGTCGTCGCTGGTCAGCGTGAAGTCCGGCACCGGCGGGAGCAGCGAGTAGGGGTCGGGGGCGACGGGGCGGGTGAGGTTCACGGCCATGGCGACATCATGGCGCGGGGACCAGCGACGCGCGCGGGGTCGGCTCGGGGTCGCGCCGGCCGACGAGCGCGTGTGCGGGCAGCAGCCGGTCGATGCCGACCAGCACGAGGCCGAGCACGAAGAACCCGACGCCGTAGATGAGCACGTTGAGCAGCAGGCCGCCGTAGCCGAGCTCCGCGACGTCGACGAAGCCGTACGGGTAGTCGCTGCCCGGGCTCAGCAGCCCGCGGACCGTGGTGAACGCGCAGTACGCCACGGGGTACAGCAGCCACCAGGCGGCGTTGCGGATGCGCAGGCGGCGGTGGGGGACCATCAGCACGAAGTGCACGAACGCGGCGATGGGCGTGAGCCGGTGCACGATCTGGTCCCGGGTCAGGCCGAGCGCGACGATCTCCTCACCCGGGGGCGCCGGGTCGAGGATCAGGTAGGAGACCAGCCCGGTGATGAGGATGAAGAGCGTCACCGCGCCGAACAGCCAGGGCGCCGGCCCCGCGCGTCGGGTGAGCACTGCGACGCCACCCCAGAGCATGACCGCCGCGAGCAGCAGGTTCGACTGGTTGGTGAAGTAGACGTAGTCCTCGAGGTCGAACGTCAGCCCCGTGCTGGGTGCCCAGAACAGGGCAAGCAGGCCGATCCCCGCCAGCGCGAGGCGGTAGATCCCGGCGACGACTCCCATGGTGTTCCTCCTGGTCCGACCCGACGGCTCGCCGGGCGTCGAGAACCTAGCCGAGACCTGCGACGTCGCGCGTCGGCGCGCCGCAGGTGGACGCCCAGGCCGTCGCCGCGCGCGTGTCCGACCCAGCCGCTCCTGGTGCCCGTGGGGCTGCTGTGGCGTCTGCATCGCCCCATGCGGCCCAGGGGGAACTCCAGCACCAGGAGCGGCTGCCTCGGACACGGGAGGGGGTCGACGAGGGGCCACAGCCGGCGGAGGGCGGCCGGACGACGGCGGATTGACAGCGCCGGGCGGGTCAGCGTGTACTGAGACTCTTCGAACAGATGTTCGATGAGGTCTCGAGAGCACCCTCTCATCGGCCGGTCGAGAGGAGGTCCGCATGTCCGTCGGCGCCATGTCCCGGGAGGACCGGGTCGCGCTCGCCCGGGCTGCCCTCGCACGCGCCGAGCAGCGCACCGGCGCGCGCAGCGTGCTTCCGCTCGGCGGCCTCGCCGCGACAGCTCCCCGGACCTCCGGCATCACCGCCGAACCGGTTGTGCGCGAGATGGCCGCCGCAGCCGAGCCGATCGTGCACGAGCCTGCCGCCGCCCGCCCCGGGTTGTCGTCAGCAGGGCCGGCTCCGTCGCTCGTCGCGCTGGTCCCGGACCTGCCGACCGGTCCACCGGAGCAGCCGACCGCCGGGATCATCACCACCGAGCGCCCCCCGATGGCGGTCCCGCCGCCGCTGGCCCCGATCCTGCCCGAGGGCCTGCGCCGCGGCGGGACCACGGTGGTCACCGGGTCGACGTCACTGGTCCTGGCGATGCTCGCGCACGCGTGCGCCGGCGGGGCGTGGGCGGCTGTCGTCGGTCAGCCCACCATGGGTCTGCTCGCGGCCGCCCAGGCGGGGGTGTCGCTCGAGCGGCTGGCGGTGGTGCCGCGGCCGGGCCTGGACGCACCGACCGTGGTGGCCGCGCTGCTCGACGGGGTGGACGTCGTGGTCGTCGGGCCGGTGGCCCTGACCGACGCGGACCGCAGGAAGCTGTCCGCGCGCGCCCGGGACCGGGGGTCGGTCCTGCTGTCGACCGTGGACTGGCCCGGGGCGGGTGTGGTGCTCACGGTCGAGTCGGGCCGGTGGACCGGGGTCGACGCGGGCGAGGGGCGGCTGCGCACGCACGAGCTCCGCCTGGTCCGCACCGGCCGAGGCAGCGCCGCCGTGCCGCGCTCGCTCGACCTGACCCTGCCGCTCGGTTCCGCCGCACCGGTCCACGAGGTCGCCACCCCGGTCGCTGGACTGAGGCTCGTCGGATGAGCACCCGCACGACCGTCCTGTGGGTGCCTGACTGGCCGGTGGTCGCCGCGGCGACCGCCGAGGGGACGCCGCCGCACGTGCCCACCGCGGTGCACGACGGCCGGCAGCTCACCGCGGTGTCCGCCCTCGCGCGGGCGGAGGGGGTGCGTCGGGGGATGCGTCGTCGCCAGGCCCAGGGTGTCTGCCCCGAGCTGGTGCTGCTGCCCGCGGACGACGCCCGGGACGTCCGGCTGTTCGAGCCGGTCGCGGTCGCGGCCGAGACCGTGGTGGCGGGCATCGAGGTGGTCCGCGCGGGGCTGCTGCTGCTGCCCGCGGGCGGCGCCAGCCGGTACCACGGCTCCGAGGACGCCCTGGCGGAGAAGCTCATCGACGCGGTCGCGGCCGGCTCGGGCCACGAGTGCGCGGTCGGCACCGCCGACGGGCTGCTGGCTGCGGTGCTGGCCGCCCGGACCGGTGCGGTGGTCCCTGCGGGGACGTCGGCCGCGTACCTGGCGCCGCGCGCGATGGGTGAGCTGCTGCACGCGGCGGTCACCGACGAGGCGGCGTCCGCGGTGGCCCAGCTGGTCGAACTGCTGCACCGCCTGGGGCTGCGGCAGCTCGGCCACCTCGCCGCCCTGCCCGCCACCGACGTGCAGGCACGCTTCGGGCGCCTCGGTGCGTGGGCGCAGCTGCTCGCCCGCGGGGACGACGAGCGGCCACCGGCGCGTCGCCGACCGGAGGCGGACCTCGAGGTGGCCGCCGACCTCGACCCGCCGCTCGACCGGGTGGACACCGCGACGTTCGCCGGCCGCAGGCTGGCCGAGGAGCTGCACGCGCTGCTCGTGCAGCACGCCGTGACCTGCGGCCGGCTGCAGATCTCCGCCCGCACCGACGAGGGCACCGACCTGGTGCGGACCTGGCGCACCGACCTCGGCGGGTGGGGTGGACTGACCCCGGCGCGGATCACCGACCGGATCCGCTGGCAGCTGGAGGGCTGGTTGGCGTCCGGCGCGGTCGAGACGGCCCGGGCACGTGCCGCCGACGACCCTGCAGCCCGGTCCCGCGCACGGTCGGCACGGCACGCCGTCGCGTCCGGGAAGGACCCGTGGGCGCACGACGACCTGCCGGTGGACCCGTGGCCTGACGAGTCCCGTGCGGTCACCCTGGTGCACCTCGCGGTCACCGCCCTCGACGTCGCCCCGGCGGGTGCCGAGCAGGGGCGGCTGTGGGGCGGGCCGTCGGGGGGCGACCTGCGCGCGCACCGGGCGCTCGACCGGGTGCAGGGGATCGTCGGCGGGTCGGGGATCCTCGTCGCCACCCTGCAGGGCGGGCGGGACGTGCGCGACCAGGTGCACCTGCAGCCGTGGGGGGAGCAGGCCGAGCCCGCCCGGCCCGTGGACCGACCGTGGCCGGGGCGGTTGCCCGACCCCGCGCCGGCGACGGTGCTGGACCCGCCCGAGCGGGTCGACGTGCGCGACGCCACGGGGGCGCCCGTGGTCCTCGACGTGCGCAGCGGGATGAGCGGGGAGCCCGCGTGGGTGCGGTGGCTGCCGCAGGCGTCCGACGAGGACCGCGCGGAGCGCGCGCACGAGCGCGGTGACGAGCGTCGCCGAGGCCAGGGCAGGCGACGTCGCGCCGAGGCGTGGGACGTCGCCGTCGAGCGGCTGCGGACGGCGGACGACGGGCCGCGCGCCGTCGCCGGGTGGGCCGGGCCGTGGCTGCTCAGCGAGCGGTGGTGGGTGGCGGCCGCCGACCGCCCTGGACTGCGGGCGCACCTGCAGGTGACGTTCGACGACGGCCGGGCGGTGCTGCTGGCGTGCACGGCGAGCGGCTGGACCTGCGAGGCGACCTATGACTGAGAGCTTTCCCCCGCGCTACGCCGAGCTGCACGCGCACTCGGCCTTCAGCTTCCTCGACGGTGCCAGCCAGCCCGAGGAGCTCGCGGCGGAGGCGGCCCGGCTGGGGCTGGGCGCGCTCGCGCTCACCGACCACGACGGGCTGTACGGCGTGGTGCGGTTCGCGCAGGCGGCCAAGGCGGTCGGGCTGCCGACGGTGTTCGGGGCGGAGCTGCACCTTCCCGCGCCGGACGGTCGCCGCCACCCGCGGGAGAAGACCGGGCTCACCCCAGGACCCCCGGTGCTCGACCTGCCGACGGGCGTCCCGGACCCGCGGGCCTCGCACCTGCTGGTGCTCGCGCGCGGACCCGACGGCTACCGGGCCCTGTCCCGCGCGATCGCCGAGGCGCACCTGCGGACCGGCAAGAAGGGCGCCGCGGACTATCGGCTCGAGGAGCTCGCAGCCACGGCCGCCGGGCAGTGGCTGGTGCTCACCGGCTGCCGCAAGGGGGCGGTCCGGCGCGCGCTCGCGGGCGGGGACCCGTCCGGGGTCACCGGCGTGACCACAGCGGGGGTCGAGGCGGCGCGCACCGAGCTCGACCGGCTCGTCGCGCTGTTCGGCCGGGACAACGTGGCGGTCGAGACCACGGCGGTGGGCGACCCCTACGACGCGGACCGCGCCGACGCGCTCGCGCACCTCGCGGCGGACGCCGGCCTCCCGCTCGTCGCCACGGGGAACGTGCACTACGCCACCCCGAGCGACGCCGACCTGGCCGCCGCGCTGTCCGCGGTGCGCGCCCGCTCGTCCCTGGAGGACCTGGACGGCTGGCTGCCCGGCGGTCCGACGGCGCACCTGCGGTCGGCCGTCGAGATGCTCGCGCTGCACCGTCGGCACCCGTCGGCAGTGGCGACCGCGGCGGGCCTGGCCGCCGAGTGCGCGTTCGACCTGTCCCTCGTCGCGCCCCGGCTGCCGCCCTACCCGGTGCCGCCCGGGCACACGGAGGCGACGTGGCTGCGCGAGCTGGTCCGCCGCGGCGCGCTCGAGCTCTACGGACCGCCCGAGGCAGAGCGCGTTCCGGGTGCGTACGCGCAGCTGGCGCACGAGCTGACCGTCATCGAGGACCTCGGCTTCCCGGGGTACTTCCTCGTGGTCTACGACCTGGTCGACTTCTGTCGCCGGAACGGGATCATGGCGCAGGGCCGCGGGTCGGCTGCCAACTCCGCCGTCTGCTACGCGCTGCGGGTCACGGCCGTGGACGCGGTGCGGCACGGCCTGCTGTTCGAGCGGTTCCTCGCTCCGGAGCGGGACGGGCCGCCGGACATCGACGTGGACATCGAGTCCGCGCGGCGCGAGGAGGTCATCCAGTACGTCTACGAGAAGCACGGCCGCTCGCACGCCGCCCAGGTGGCCAACGTCATCTCCTACCGGCCGCGGTCGGCCGTCCGGGACGCCGCGCGGGCGCTCGGGTACGACACCGGGCAGCAGGACGCGTGGGCGTCGTCGATCGAGCGGTGGGGGAGCCTGCGACCGGCACCCGCACCGGCACCGGCACCGCCGCCCGAGAAGCCGTCCGCGTCGGGTCGACCGGCGCGGCCGCACGTGGACCACGCCGGTCACGTGCCTACCACGGCGCGCGACGAGCGCCGGCGGACGCAGGCCTCGATGTGGGGCAACACGTGGGAGCCGCCGTCGGTGCTGCGCGCCGCGAAGGGCGTCGACACACCGGGCCTGGTCACCGCCGACGGTCACGACGTGGTCCCGGCGGTCCTGCCGCCGTCCGCCAGCGACCTCGACGAGATCCCCGAGCAGGTCATCGACCTGGCCGACCGGTTCCTGCGGCTGCCGCGGCACCTCGGCATCCACTCGGGCGGCATGGTCATGTGCGACCGGCCGGTGATCGAGGTGTGCCCGGTGGAGTGGGCGCGCATGCCGGGCCGCACGGTGCTGCAGTGGGACAAGGAGGACTGCGCGGACGCGGGGCTGGTGAAGTTCGACCTGCTGGGTCTGGGCATGCTCACCGCGCTGCGCATCGGGTTCACCTCTGTGCACGAGCACGAGGGTGAGCTGCTCGACCTGCACGGCCTGCCGGCCGAGGACCCGCGCGTCTACGACCTGCTCAGCGCCGCGGACACGGTCGGGGTGTTCCAGGTGGAGTCGCGCGCGCAGATGGGCACCCTGCCGCGCCTGCAGCCCCGCACGTTCTACGACATCGTCATCGAGGTCGCGCTCATCCGCCCCGGACCCATCCAGGGCGGCTCGGTGCACCCGTACATCGAGCGCGCGCACGGCCGCCAGCCGGTCACGTACCTGCACCCGCTGCTGGAGAAGTCGCTGGCCAAGACCAAGGGCGTGCCGCTGTTCCAGGAGCAGCTCATGCAGATGGCCATCGACGTCGCGGACTTCACCCCGGCGGAGGCCGACCAGCTGCGACGCGCGATGGGTTCCAAGCGGTCGACCGAGCGGATGGAGGCGATGCGGGAGCGGCTGATGTCCGGCATGGCCACGCACGGGATCGATGCCGAGACCGGTGGGCAGATCTTCGACAAGCTCAAGGCGTTCGCCGACTTCGGCTTCCCCGAGTCGCACGCGTACTCGTTCGCGTTCCTGGTCTACGCCAGCGCGTGGCTGAAGGTGTACCACCCTGCCGCGTTCTACGCGGGGCTCCTGGCGGCGCAGCCGATGGGCTTCTACTCCCCGCAGAGCCTGGCCGCCGACGCCCGTCGGCACGGCCTGGAGGTGCTGCGCCCGGACGTGCAGGCCTCCGACGTCCAGGCGTGCGTGGAGCGCCTCGGTCCCACGCCGCCCGGCGGGGAGCCGCTGCTGGTACCGACGCCGAGCGGGACGGGACCGGTCACCGCTGCGGGGGTGCGCACGGGGGACGGCGCCCGCTCGCTCGCGGTCCGGCTCGGCCTGGCCTCGGTGCGATCGGTGGGCGAGGACGTCGCGCAGCGGGTGGTGGACGAGCGCCGCGCCCACGGCCCGTTCACGGACCTGCGCCAGCTGGTGCGGCGGGTGCAGCTGTCCACCGCTCAGCTCGAGGCGCTCGCCACCGCGGGTGCGCTCGACTGCCTGGGGGTCACGCGCCGTGAGGCGCTGTGGGCGGCCGGCGCGCTTGCGCAGGAGGGACCGGACACGCTGCCCGGCGTCTCCGTCGGGGTGAGCGCGCCGATGCTGCCCGGGCTCAGCGACGTGGAGATCGCGACCGCGGACGTGTGGGCCACGGGCGTCTCCGTGGACTCCTACCCGACGCAGTTCGTCCGGGACGGGCTCGATGCCGCCGGGGTCCTGCGGGTCGAGCAGGCGTACACCCACGAGGTCGGGCGACGGGTCGCCGTCGCGGGCGTCGTCACCCACCGGCAGCGGCCCGGCACGGCGGGCGGGATCACCTTCCTGTCGCTCGAGGACGAGACGGGGCTGCTCAACATCATCTGCTCGGCGGGGCTGTGGCAGAAGTTCCGCAAGGTCGCCCGCACCTCGCGCGCCCTGGTGGTCCGCGGGCGGCTGGAGCGGTCGGACGGTGCCACCAACCTGGTCGCGGAGCACCTGACGCCCATGTCGCTGAAGGTCAGGACGGCGTCGCGGGACTTCCGGTGAGGCTCAGGCCTGAGAGACGACCTCGTCGTCCTCGATCTCCGCGACGCTCTCGACCGGCTCGACGTCGTCGTCCGCCTCGTCCTCGTCCATCGGCGGGTCGGGGGTGTGCAGCCGGGAGAAGACCGCCCAGCACACCGCGACGAGCGGCACCGAGATGACGGCGCCCAGGATGCCTGCGGTCAGGGTGCCCCCGGTGACGGCGAGCGCGATGACCACCGGGTGGATCGCCACCTGCTTGCCCATCACCAGCGGCTGCAGGATGTGCCCCTCGAACTGGCCGATCAGGGCGATGCCGACACCGACGATCGCGGCGGCGAGCAGGCCGTTCGCGGCGAGCGCCACGATCATGGCGACGACCATCGCCAGCGGCGCCCCGATCAGGGGGATGAACGCACCGATCATGACCAGGACCGCGAGCGGGGCCGACAGCGGCACCCGCAGGATGCTCAGCAGGATGAAGGCCAGGATGCCGTCGGTGACCGCGATGATCACCGTGCCGCGGGTGTAGCCGGAGAACGTGTACCAGCCGGCACCGCCCGCCGTCTTCCAGCTCTCACGGGTGCGGGCGGGCAGCTGGTTGAGGAACCACGTCCACATCTCACGGCCGCGTGCCAGGAAGAACACCGTGCAGAAGATCGCGAGCGCGAGCGCGGTGAAGACCTCGACCACCGACCCGGCCCCCGCGGCGGCCTGGCTGGCCAGGTCTCCCGCGTGCTCCTGGACCCACCGCTGGCCGTTGGTGATCGCCTCGGCGATCTGCTCGTTGGTGATGGTGAAGGGCAGTGAGCCGTTCTCCAGGAAGTCGATGATCTGGTCGATGCCCTCGCTGAACTGCTTGGCCAGGTCGGTCCACTGGTTGGCGATCGAGTACGCCACGTACGTGAGCAGGCCGAGGAAGAAGACGATGCCGCCGAGGATGCCGAGCGCGGTCGCGAGGCCGCGGGGGAGCACGCGCCCGAGGAGGTCGACGACGGGCCGCAGGACGGCCGTGAAGACGAGCGCGAGGAAGACCGCGACGAACAGCAGCTGCACCTGGGACGTGGCGTAGAAGACCAGGGCGACCATCGCGATCACCACGAGCAGGCGCCACGACACCCCCGCGGCACCACGCAGCCAGCGCGGTGCCGTCTGCTCGGAGCCGTACGCGCTCGGGTTGCGTCGGGCACCGGCGACCCGGCGTGCCGTCGGGCTGGCCGGCCCGCGTCCCGTCGAGCCGTTGACGTCGGTCATGGGTCTCCCTGCGTCGTGCCTGGTGACAGCCTGGACTGGCTCGTGCGGCCAGTGTCCCTCTCCCGGCCGATGCGTGCTCGCCCGCCGCGCCGTGCTATCTTTTCTGCCGCACCTGAGGGCGCCTCCGGGTGCCCTGCGGTCCACCCGTCCGGGTGGCGGAATGGCAGACGCGCTAGCTTGAGGTGCTAGTGCCCGAAAGGGCGTGGGGGTTCAAGTCCCCCTCCGGACACTCGTTGAGACAGCGACGAAAGTGCCCCTGATCTGCGGAGACGCGGAGCGGGGGCATTTTTCGTTCTCCGCCGGGCGAGGCCTGTGCCCGCCGCTGGTCGCCGGCGCAGGCCGCGCCGCCCGGTGCTCGCCGTCGCCGGACGAGGTGGCGCGAGCTCGCGCCCGACCAGACCCGCCGGGCACCCGCAGCGCGTGACGCTCGACACGGTGCCTCCCGACGACGACGACCCCCGATCGCGCGATCGGGGGTCCGTCGTCGTGCAGCGTCGTCGGCTACCGGTCCAGCGACTCGGTCGTGGGGACGGACCCCGGGGAGGCGGGCTCGTGGCCGGTCCCGCGCCACTGCTCCAGCACGCGCATCAGGTGGTAGACGCCGAGAGCGGCAGCGGTGCCGAGCGCGATGCCGCCGAACTCGAGATCGCCGGGCGCCCAGGTGAAGTTGGCGATGCCGACGACCAGCGCGACGGCGGCCGTCGTGAGGTTCTTGGCGTCGGAGAAGTCGACCCTGTTCTGCACCCAGATCCGGGCGCCGAGGATGCCGATCATCCCGTACAGGACGGTGGTCGCCCCGCCGAGCACGCCGGCGGGGATCGATGCCACGACGGCCCCGAACTTCGGCGACAGGGACAGCACCAGCGCGGTGGCGGCGGCGACCCAGTAGGCGGCGGTGGAGTACACCTTGGTGGCGGCCATGACACCGATGTTCTCGGCGTAGGTGGTGGTGCCCGAGCCGCCACCGAGGCCGGCGACGGCGGTCGCGATGCCGTCGGAGAACAGGGCGCGCCCGGCCAGCGGGTCCATGTCCGTCCCGGTCATCGCGGCGACGGACTTCACGTGCCCGATGTTCTCCGCGACCAGGACCAGCACGACGGGGACGAACAGCCCGAGGACCGTGATGTCGAAGGTCGGGGTGACGAACTCGGGGAAGCCGACCCAGTCGGCGGCCGTCACGCCGGAGAAGTCGACCTCGCCGCGCAGGGTGGCCACGAGGTAGCCGACGAGCACACCGACCAGGATGGACAGGCGCCCGAGGATGCCGCGGAAGAGCACCGAGCACAGGATGATCGCGAGCAGCGTCACGAGCGCGGTCACGGGGGCGGCCCGGAAGCCGTTGGTGCACGACTCGACGATCTCGCCGTCGACCACGCTCTGCGTGCAGGTGCCCCAGGCGGTGGGGGCGAGGTTCAGCCCGATGAGCGCGACGATGGTGCCGGTGACGACGGGCGGCATGAGCCTGTCGATCCACCCGGTGCCCGCGACGTGCACGACCGCGCCGATCACGGCCAGCAGCACGCCGACCACGACGATGCCGCCGAGCGCCACGGACTGCCCGCCGCTCGCGGTCGCGGCGCTGATCGGCGCGATGAACGCGAACGACGAGCCCAGGTAGCTGGGCAGCCTGTTGCGCGTGACGAGCAGGAAGATCACCGTGCCGACGGCGGAGAAGAACAGCGTCGTGGCCGGGGAGAAGCCCGTCAGGAGCGGGACCAGGAACGTGGCGCCGAACATCGCCACGACGTGCTGCATGCCGATGCCGATGGTCCGCGGCCAGCTCAGGCGCTCGTCGGGTGCGACGACCTCACCGACGGGGATCGTCCGACCGTCACCGTGCAGCCGCCATCCGATGCTCATGGGGGTTCCTACTCCTCGACGTCGATGGGCTGTTGCCCCGCGCACCTGTGCGGCAGCCGGACGCTAGCAACGTGAGCACACGCGGCGCCAGCGCGTCCACCCGACCGGGACATGAATACCGTCGCGCACCGGGTGACGCCGCGCATAGCGTCGGCTCCGTCATCCGTTCCCTGGTGAGAGGCGGTTCTCATGACTCCCACGGCCGATCGTGTCCTGGGCAGCTCCGGCATCCAGGTCAGCGCCCTCGGGCTCGGCTGCTGGGCGATCGGCGGCCCCTGGACGATGGACGGTGCGCAGGCCGGCTGGAGCACGGTCGACGACGAGGAGTCCGTCCGTGCCCTGCGCAGCGCCCTGGACCTCGGTGTGACCTTCTTCGACACGGCGGCCAACTACGGCGCCGGGCACAGCGAGGTCGTGCTCGGCCGGGCGCTGCGCGGCCGGCGCGACGAGGCGGTGCTCGCCACCAAGTTCGGGTACGAGGTCGACGAGGCCGAGCGCGTGGTGCGGACCTACGACGGCGACGCGGAGGACGGCGATGTGGCCGGCCGGGTGCGCGCCGACCTGGCGGAGAGCCTGCGGCGGCTGGGGACGGACTACGTCGACGTCTTCCAGCTCCACGTCGGGGGCCTGTCGATCGAGCGGGCGCTCGAGGTGCGGGACGTGCTCGACGAGCTGGTCGTCGAGGGGACGATCCGCACGTACGGCTGGAGCACCGACCGTGTCGACGCCGTGCGGGCGTTCTCCACGCACCCCGGCTGCGGTGTCGTCCAGCAGGGGCTGAGCGTGCTGGACGACGCCAACCCCGCGATGCTCGCGCTGTGCGAGGAGCTGGACCTGGCCAGCATCAACCGCGGTCCGCTGGGGATGGGCCTGCTCACCGGGAAGTTCTCGCCGACGACGACGTTCGCCCGCGACGACGTGCGCGCCTCGATGACCTGGCACCGCGGCTTCGTCGACGGTCGGCCCACGACGCAGTGGTTGGACCGGCTCGCGGCGATCCGCGACGTGCTGACCAGTGACGGACGGACCCTGGCACAGGGGGCGCTCGCGTGGATCTGGGGGCGCAGCGGGCGGACGGTGCCGATCCCTGGTTTCCGGACCACCGCGCAGGTGGCGGAGAACGCCGGTGCGCTCGCGTTCGGGCCGCTCACCGGCGCGCAGATGGCCCAGGTGGCGCAGATCCTCGACGAGAACGCCGCCTGACACCACGGCGGGGTCGTCAGCTCTCCGCGGCGCCCGGCACCTTGTCGGTGATGTCGTCGTACGTCTGGTCGCCGGGCAGCTCGCTCGGGGCGTAGACCAGGTGCACGACGCCGGTGGGGAAGACGGCCGACCGCAGCAGCGCCAGCGGGTAGATCGGCTCTCCCTCGTCGAACAGTCGCTCGCCGTGGCGGGCGGCGACCGGGTGCACCAGGAGGCTGAGCTCGTCGACCAGCCCGGCCGCCAACAGCTGGCGGACGACGGAGATGGACCCGGGGATCAGGACCTTGTCGACACCCGGCTCCGCCTTCAGCGCGGTCACGGCCTCGATCAGGTCGCCCCTCAACGCGGAGGCGTTCCGCCAGCCGAGGTCCTGGTCACCGCGCGTCGCGACGAGCTTGCGCATGTCACCCAGCTGGGCGGCGAAGGTGGCGTCCTCGCCACCCGCGGACTCCCGGTCCGGCCAGGCCCCCGCGAAGCTGTCGTAGGTGACCCGGCCCAGCAGCAGGACGTCGACGCCCGTGTAGTCCTCGTCGACCACGGCGCCCATGTTCTCGTCGAAGTAGGGGAAGTGCCACGCCGGGTCGATCTCGACCACGCCGTCGAGGGAGGTGAACAGGGTGGAGACGAGCTTCGCCATCAAGTCCTCCAAGGTGTGCGACCGCTCGGTGCGGCCGCTCCACCCGAGCGAACCGCATGGCACCCACGCACGCCCAGACCTTTGAACGACGAGATCCCCGACGAGCGGTGAGCACGGATGTCCCCCTCGGCGCCCGTACGCACGCCGCTGGGCGGGATCCGGACCCCGGGTCTACCGTCGATGACGCAGGACAAGACAGGCACGATCCGAACAGCAGGGGGAGCATTTCATGTCCGACGACCAGCCCAATGACGTCCTCGCCGTCTCCGACGGCGCATACACCCTCTTCGTGGCCGACTTCGCCGACACCGACACGGCCTGGGCCGCCTACGAGGAGCTGAAGTCGGTCGAGGACCGCAAGACGTTCGACATCGACGGCGTCATCGTGGTGAAGCGCGAAGCCGACGGCAAGCTCCAGATCCAGAAGGCGACCGACCACAGCACGCTGCGCGGGCTGGGCTGGGGAGTCGTCGGAGGCATCGTCCTGGGTGCGATCTTCCCGCCGACGATCATCGGCAGCGCCGCGGTCCTGGGTGTGATCGGCGCGGCGACGGGCAAGGCCGTCGAGCTCAAGCATCACAAGGACCTGCGCGAGGACCTCCAGGACGCCATCCCGGAGGGCCACTCCGGGCTCATCGCCCTCGTCTCCGACCCCGCCGCCGTGCACATCCGCAAGGCGCTCGACAAGGCGGACGCGATCGTGGAGAAGGCGGTCGACAAGGCGGCGGTCGACGAGATCAAGGCCGCCGCCAAGCAGGCGAAGGTGGACGCGGGCTGAGCCGGGGGCCGGCCGGTCAGTCCACCGGGCTGACCGACCGCGGGTGGCGCCGACCGAGCGGGACGACGGCTCGGTCGGCGACCACCGCGTCGGTCGCGACGCGGGCCCCGGGGGCGATGACGACGGCCGCGCCGATGCGGGCGCCGGCGCTGATCTGCGCTCCGTCGCCCACCCGGGTGCCGGCCCCCAGGTGCACGTTGCGCCCGACCCGCACGCCGGCGCCGACCCGCACACCGGCGTCGACCCAGCTGCTGGCACCGATGGACGTGCCGTCGCCCACGACGGCGCCGGCCTCGACGTAGGCGGAGTCGTGCACCGACGCGCCGTCGTGCACCCGTGCGGTCACCTCGACGAGCCCGCCACCCAGCGGGTGGGGCGCGTACCGAGACACCTGCCCGTAGAGGCTCTCGACGTCGATGTCGAGGCGAGGGGTCCGGCTTCCCACGGTACTGGTGGACACGGTGCTCTCCTGCTCGTCACGTCCCGTGCACGGCGGTGTGCCGACGGGTCCTGCCATCGTCACTGCGGGCCACCGGCGTCACCAGTGACCTACGGCCCTAGCGGTGGCAGGCAGCGGCGGGCGGCACGACGATCGTCGTGTCCAGCCGAAGGGAGTCACTCGTGCCCAAGACGACCCGGTCCGGAGCCGCCCGGCGCAGCGAGCTGCCGAGCACGCTGCAGCGCTCCGGGGAGAAGGCGCAGCGGACGTACGCCCACGCGTACGACGCGGCGATCGAGCAGTACGACGGCGACGAGGAGCGCGCGCACCGCGTCGCGTTCGCCGCGCTGAAGCACACCCACGAGAAGGTCGGCGACAGCTGGCGCCCCAAGGCGGAGCCCGGACCGTCGGACCCACATGCCGAGCAGGGCGGCGGATCGACGGCATCGACCGCCGGCGGGGTGGACGCGAACGCGTCCAAGACGCACCTGTACGACGTCGCCAAGGAGCTCGACATCGCGGGGCGCTCGCGGATGAGCAAGGCCGAGCTGGTCGAGGCCATCACGAGGGAGAACGACCGCCGCAGCAGGCAGGCCCGGGCCTGAGGCAGGGATGACCGAGCGGATGGTCGACGTCGGCGACGGCGTCCGGCTGTGCGTCGACGTCCGCGGGACCGGCGACGCGCTGGTGCTGATGCACGGTGCAGGCTGCGGGCTCGTCGCGTGGCCCGAGGAGCTGGTCGAGCGGTTGGCCGCGCACCACCGGGTGCTGCGGTACGACGCCCGGGACCAGGGCAGGTCGACCACGTGGCCCGTGGGGCAACCCGGCTACGGCATGCCCGACGTCGTCGGTGACGTCCTGGCGCTGACGGACGCGGAGGCGTTCGGGCGCGCGCGTCGTCGGGGTGTCCGCCGGTGCGGTGGTCGCCCAGCTGCTCGCCCTCGACCATCCCGACCGGGTCGCGGCCCTGACGCTGATCAGCGGCACGCCCGGCACTGGTGGTGCACGGCGAGGAAGACCCGCTCTTCCCGCTCGCGCACGGTGCGGCGCTCGCCCGCGAGATCCCTCGCGCGCAGGGTCAGGCGTGGAGGGCCGGGGTCAACGGCGGTACGAGCACCAGCGGGTCCGTCTCGAGGTCGACCACCTGCGAGCGCGCAGGTGGCGTGTCGACGGTCTCGAACCGCACGGTGGCCTGCCGTCCCCGCACGTGCACCACCCAACCGCGGCCGAGCTCCTCGTGCTCGACGTCGAGACCCGGTCGTGCGTTCTCCTCCGTCAGCAGCCCGAGGGAGGAGACCAGGTCCGGCGGGTTGTCGAGGACCACCGGAGCGGGCTCCTCCTCGCCCCACGGCAGGGTCAGCTGCGCGTGCGCCGACAGGTTGTGGAACGACACGCCGAGCAGGCGGACCGAGTCGCTGATGCCGGCCGCGCGCGCGGCCTGGTGGGCGGCTGCGCGCAGCTCGGCCGGCTCGGCGCTCGGCTGGGGGAGCGTGACCGAGCGGGTCAGTGTGGTGAAGTCGGCGAACCGGACCTTGGCGACGACGGTCCGGGCACCGCCGCCGTGCGCGGTCAGTCGGCGCAGCGCCTCGTCGGTCACCCGGTCGATGGCGGCGGCGATCGGGTCGGCCCCGAAGATGTCCTCGGCGAAGGTGCGCTCCGCGCCCACCGACTTGCGCTCGGTGCTCGGTGCCACGGGACGGGGGTCGATGCCGCGGGCCAGCCGGAACAGGTTGACCCCGGACGACTCGCCGACCGTCATGGTCAGGATGTCCAGCGGCTGGCGGCGCAGGTCCGCGACGGTGCGCACGTCGAGCCGCTCGAGCGCCGCGGCCGTGGCGGGGCCGATGCCGGGCACCGCCCGTACCGGCAGCGGCAGGAGGAAGTCGTCCTCGTCGGCGGGCTCGACGACGAGCAGCCCGTCCGGCTTGCCGGCGTCGGACGCGAGCTTGGCGACGAGCTTGGTCCGTCCGACCCCGATGGAGACGGCCAGCCCGGTGAGCTCACGGATCCGCGCCCGCACGCCCGCGGCCGCAGCGGCGGGGTCGTCGGCGAACGTGCCCGCCTCCAGGTCGACGAACGCCTCGTCGATGCTGAGCGGCTCGACCAGGTCCGAGAGGGTGCCCAGCGCGGCCATGATGATCCGCGAGTACGCGGAGTACGCCTCGAAGCGGGGGAAGAGCACGGCCGCGGCCGGGCACAGCCGGCGTGCGCGGCTCATCGACATCGCCGAGCGCGCACCGGAGGTGCGCGCCTCGTACGACGCGGTGGAGACGACTCCGCGCGGCCCGGTCCCGCCGACGAGGACCGGTCGGCCGCGCAGCGACGGCTTGTCGCGCTGCTCGACGGCCGCGAAGAAGGAGTCCGCGTCGGCGTGCAGCACCGTCGCGCGGGTGCGCAGCCGCGAGGCGTCGGCCAGCTGCGCGGGATCCACGCCTCTACTCTGCCTGGTCCGCCGCCGTGGTCACGTCAGGCGATCGCGAGCCCGCCGCGCTGGCGCAGCTCCTGCAGGGCGTCGAGCAGGACGCGGTTGAACGCGACGGGCGCGTGCGCGTTCACGTCGTGCCCGGCGCGCGGGACGACCGTCAGCCGAGTGCCGGGGCGCGCCTCGACGTAGCGGCGCTCGTCCATCCGCAGCGGGTCGCGCGACCCGTTGACCAGCCACACCGGCACGGCCGTGCGGCGCAGGTCCGCCAGGGGCGAGTAGCCCTCGAGCGCGGCGAGCATGTCCGTCACCACGGACCAGTTGTGGCCGCCCACCCGCAGCGCGCTCGTGACGGCCGCGGCGGCGCGTCGGTAGGCGCCGAGCGGCTTGCCCTTGATCTCCGTCGAGCAGCCGGCCAGGACGACGCCCGCGATCTTGGCCTCGTGCCGGCGCGCGTACGCCAGGCTCGTGTACCCGCCGAGGGACAGTCCGACCAGCAGCGGCGCCTCCGTGCAGGCGTCGACCGCCTCGTCGATGGCGGTCAGCGCCCCCTCGAGGCTGAACCGCTCGTGCATCCGTCGCCCGTGACCCGGCAGGTCGAGCGCCACGGTCGGGTGCCCGGAGCGTTCGAGCGCGTCCACCTGCCGACGCCAGATGGCGGACGACGTGCGGGTGCCGTGGACGAAGACGATCGGTCTGCGGGGGATGGAGTGCTCCTCGGAACGGCGGTGCTGCGGTCTGGCGGGAGCCTACGCGCGGCACCTGGGAGTTCCGGGGGCGCGGTGCGGACCTCGTGTGAAGGTCCGGTCAGATGCCCGGGGCGCACCCGCCGGCGCCGAGGGCCGCCAGCCCGGCGCGGTCGCCCGCACCGAAGACGGAGGCCAGCTCGGTGCTGGGGTACATGAGCTGCGTCGGGTCGGCGACGTGGTCCAGGCCGACGAGGTGCCCGAGCTCGTGGGTGACGATGCCGAGTGCGGTGGCGTGGGTGCCGGGCGCTGCTGCGAGCCTGCCGATGTCCTCCGCGTCGAGCGTGACCGACCCGGTGACGTAGACGGTGTGGCCCGCGCGCGTCACGGAGGCCGAGCCCGCGATGCCTGCCACGTCACCGGCCAGGTCGGGCGACTCCGCGTCGGTCGACCACGTGATGAGGACCGGTGCCCACCTGCGGCCGTACACCTCGGGCTGGTAGGCCTCACGGTCGGTGGTCGGCGCCTCCTGGGTGGGGCCGTCGTCGACGAACCGCAGCCCGGTGGCCGACGAGACGGTCGCGACCGCGTCGGCGATGAGCGTCTCCCCACCGGCGGGCGTGCCGTCGGGCCGCACCACGTAGTGGATCGGCCGGCACGGGCTGTACGCCACGGGCCCGGCACCGTCGGGCTGGACGGCCGTGAACGCGTACCCGCCCGGTGCCGCCGGGACCACGGGTGGTGCGCCCAGCGGCGCGGCGGCCTCGCCCACGCCGGCCGGCGGGCCGAACGCGGTGGAGGTGGACATCCACCAGCGGCCACCGAGCACCACGGCGGCCGCCAGCACCGCGACGACGAGCAGGAACCCCGGGCGCGGTCCGCGACGGACGCGGACGGCGGGTCCGAGGAAGCGGACGGCGCGCTGCTCCGCCGGCAGATGAGGATGGGGGAGCAGGGGCGGGTAGGGGTTCTGGCCGCGCGCGTCGACCCAGGGGTTGAGCCCGTGCGGGTCCCCAGCCGTCACGCCGTGCCCCTCCCCGCGATCCGCCCTGTCCGTGCGCAGGATCGCACACGCCGCGGCCCCCGTGGCAGGACCATCCGACCCACCGCGGTCCACGTTCACCCGGCGGGCGCAGCAGTGCGGCGACACCGCGGCGATACTGCGACGTGCGCCGAGCGGCGCGGGGGAGGAGGGGCGGTGCCCGACGTCGTCGTGCCACCGATCCTGCGGGACGGGCTGGGGCGCACCCCCGCCGGCCGGGAGTGGATCGACCGGCTGCCCGTCCTGGTGGACCGCGCGCGCGAGCGCTGGGGTCTGCGGCTCGCGGAGCCCTTCACCAACGGCTCGGCGTCGTGGTGCGCGCCCGCCACGCTCGGTGACGGGGGCCGGGCGGTCCTGAAGGTCTCCTTCCCGCACGACGAGGCGCGTGACGAGGCGGTGGCCCTGCGCGCCTGGCACGGGCACGGCGTCCCGGAGCTGCTCGGCTCGCAGCCGGAGGACTGGGCGCTGCTGCTGGCGCGCATCGAACCCGGCACCCCGCTGTCCGACACCGCGGGAAGCGCCCAGGAGCGGCTGACCGCCGCGGCGGGTGTGGCCCGGGCGCTGTGGTCGGTCCCGGGGGACGTGCCGGTGCCGTCGATGGTCGAGGTCTGTGCCGGGTGGGCCGACCTGCTCGAGGACCGGGGAGCGCGCCACGGGGTGGACGTGGGCGTCGCGGCCGGCCTGCTGCGCACGCTGCCGGGCTCGTCGGACGTGCTGGTGCACGGGGACCTCAATCCCGGCAACATCCTGGCGGCGGGCGATCGCTGGCTGGCCATCGACCCCAAGCCCCTGCGGGGAGACCCGGCGTACGACCTGTGGCCGCTGCTCGAGCAGATCGACGACCCGTTCCTGCACGCATCCCCCGTCCGCGTGCTGCGCGCGCGGGTGACGCTGCTGTCCGGGCTGCTCGACCTCGACCCGGACCGGGTCGCCGCCTGGGGGTTCGCGCGGTCGGTCGAGTCGGCCCTGTGGGTGTGGGACCACCTCGAGGACGAACCGGGCGGGCGACGGGACCTCGCGCAGGCACACGTCTGGGAGCAGCTGCTGGGCTGACCGCCCGGCCGTGGGTCGGGGCTCCGTCAGATCGAGGCCGTGCCCGGGGCGTGCACGTGCTCGAACACGAGGCTCGTCTGGGTGTGGGCCACCTCGGGCCGCGTGCTGAGGTGCTCCAGGACGAACGCCCGCAGCTGCGGCGAGTCCCGTACGGCCACGTGGACGAGGACGTCGTCCACCCCGCCGAGCAGGTACACGTCGCGCACCTCGGGCCGCTGCGCCAACCGGTGCGCGACCTCCGAGAGCCGGGCCCGTGCCGAGGGCTGGAGCCGCACCGCGATCATGGCCTGCAGGCCGCGCCCCACGGCCGCCGGGTTCACCTGGGCGTGGAAGCCCCGCAGCACGCCGGACTCGCGCAGCGCGCGGACGCGGGCGTGGCATGTCGACGGCGCGATCCCGACCAGGGCGGCGAGCTCCTTGTCAGAATAGCCAGATCGGCTCATCCCGCCCGGACGGAGACCAGCATGAAGGTCGGCATCCCCAGCGAGGTCAAGAACCACGAGTACCGCGTGGCGCTGACGCCCGCGGGCGTGCACCAGCTCGTCAGGTCCGGTCACCGGGTGCTCGTCCAGTCCGGGGCCGGACTGGGCTCGGCGATCACCGACGAGCAGTTCGCCGCCGCCGGGGCGGAGATTGTCCCCGAGGCCGCGCAGGTGTGGGGCGACGCGGACCTGGTGTGCAAGGTGAAGGAGCCCGTGGCGTCCGAGTACGGCCACCTGCGTCGCGACCTGGTCCTGTTCACCTATCTGCACCTGGCCGCCGACCGGCCGGCCACCGACGCGCTGCTCGCAGCGGGGACCACGTCGATCGCGTACGAGACCGTGCAGCTGCCCGACGGCTCCCTGCCGCTGCTCGCGCCGATGAGCGAGGTCGCCGGCCGCCTGTCCGCGCAGGTCGGCGCCTACCACCTGATGAAGAACGAGGGCGGCTCGGGCGTGCTGCTCGGCGGTGTCCCCGGGGTCGACGCCGCCAAGGTCGTGGTGCTCGGCGGTGGCGTGGTGGGCCGGCACGCCGCCGAGATCGCGGTCGGCATGCGCGCGAACGTCGCCCTGCTGGACGTCTCGATGCCGCGCCTGCGTGACATGGACTCGGCGTTCGGCGGGCGGGTCCGCACGGTGGCGTCCAGCGCGTACGCGGTCGAGCGCGAGGTCCTGGACGCGGACCTCGTCATCGGCGCGGTGCTGCTGCCCGGCGCCCGGGCGCCGCACCTGGTCACCAACGACCTGGTCGCCCGCATGCGGCCCGGCTCGGTGCTCGTCGACGTCTCGGTCGACCAGGGCGGCTGCTTCGAGGACACCCGTCCCACGACGCACGACGAGCCGACGTTCCGGGTGCACGGCTCCGTCTTCTACTGCGTCGCCAACATGCCCGGGGCCGTACCGGTCACGTCCACCCGGGCCCTGACCAACGTGACGCTCCCGTACCTGAGCGCGCTCGCGGACCTGGGCTGGACGGCCGCCGTCGCCGCCGACCCCGCCCTGGCGGCGGGTCTGACCACGCACGACGGCCGGCTGCTCAACGCGGCGGTCGCCCGGGCGCACGGCTACCCCATGCCGGGGACGCCGGCGCTCGCCTAGCCTCGGGTCATGGCCACGGCGCTGGTGATCGGTGGCAGCGGGCAGATCGGCCGGGCTGCCGTGCCCGCGCTGCTCGCGGACGGCTGGGACGTGCGCGTGCTCGCCCGGCACCGGGCGGACGTCGGCGAGGCCGAGCTCGTGCTCGGGGACCGCGACGATCCCGCCGCGCTCGACGACGCGCTGGGCTCCGGTGTGGACGTCCTGGTCGACGTGGTGGCGTACGACGACCGGCACGCCGCGCCGCTGCTCGAGCGCGCGGACCGGATCGGGTCGGCGGTGGTCGTGTCGAGCGCGGCCGTGTACGTGGACGTCGTCGGGGACGGGTTCGAGTCCGCGCGGCTCGGCGCGTTCCCGGTGCCGATCCGCGAGGACCAGCCGACCGTGCGTCCCGGGCGTGACTCGTACGCGACGGGCAAGGTCGCGCTCGAGCAGGCCTGGGCCGGTTCGGCGGTGCCGACGACGATCCTGCGCCCCGGCGCCATCCACGGACCGGGTTGCGTGCAGCCCCGCGAGTGGACGTTCGTGAAGCGGGTGCTCGACGGCCGCGACGTGCGGGTGCTGGCCTACGACGGGCTCAGCAGGTTCCACACGACCGCCACGGCCGTGCTGGCCGAGCTCGTCCGGCTCTCCGCGGCCAGGCCGGGGGACCGGGTGCTCAACGCCGCAGACCCGCAGGCGCTCACGGTCGCCGAGATCGCCGCCGCCGTCGACGCCGCGATGGGCGCCACGTCGCGGCTCGTCACCGTGCCGGGGCCGCCGGTCGACGGAGTAGGCCTCACGCCGTGGTCGGTGCCCGGGCCGGTGGTGCTCGACACGTCGCGGGCCGCGGTCGAGCTCGGCTACTCGGCCCCGGGCGGGTACGCGGACACCGTCGGGGCGTGCGTCGAGTGGCTCGTGCGGGCGGCGTCGGACCGCGACTGGCGCGAGGCGTTCCCCGGATTCGTGCGGATGGGGGCGATGGGCGACTTCTTCGCCTACGCCGCCGAGGACGAGTTCCTGGCTCGCGCGACGTGACCCGCCCCCGTCGGCAATGATGGCCGCCATGCAGCCGACCGACCTCGCCGCCGACAACCCCTTCGGCGCCCCGTCCACCCTCCCGTACGGCCTCCCCGACCACGCGCGGATCCGCGAGGAGCACTACCGACCGGCCCTGCTGGCCGGCATGGCGCAGCAGCGCGACGAGATCGAGGCGATCGCGGCGGACCCCGCCGCGCCGACGGTCGAGAACACGCTCGAGGCGCTCGAACGCTCCGGGCGGCTGCTGCACCGGGTCGTGGCGAGCTTCTACAACCAGTCCAGTGCGGACTCGACACCCGGGCTGGAGGCCGTCGAGGAGGAGATCGCCCCGCTGTTCGCCGCCCACCACGACGCGATCTACCTCGACCCGCGCCTGTTCGCGCGCGTCGCCGAGCTGCAGGCGCAGGTGGACTCCGGCGCGCTCGAGCTCGAGCCCGACACCGCGTGGCTGTTGCACCGGACGCACACCCGGTTCGTCCGGGCCGGGGTCGGTCTGGACGAGGCCGCGCAGGACCGGCTGAAGACCCTGAACGCCGAGATCATGAGCCTCGAGACGGCGTTCGGCCGCGACCTGCTGGCCGCGACCAACGAGGCCGGGGTGCTGGTCACCGATGTCGACGAGCTCGACGGCCTCGCGCCGGACGCGGTCGCGGCTGCGCAGAAGGCGGCACGGGACCGCGGTCACGAGGAGGGCTGGTTCCTGGAGCTCGCCCTGTCCACGCAGCAGGCGGCGCTCGCCGTCCTGCGGGACCGGGGCCTGCGCGAGCGGCTGTTCCGGGCGTCGATCGGGCGCGGGACCTCGGGACCGCACGACACCCGGACCTCCGTGCTGCGGCTGGTGCGGGCCCGCGCCGAGCGCGCCCAGCTCCTCGGCTACGCCCACCACGCGCAGTACGTGGCGGCTGACGCGACGGCGAAGAGCGCCGAGGCGGTCGCCGAGATCCTCGGCTCGCTCGCACCGGTCGCCGTCGCCAACGCGCGGGCGGAGGGAGCGGACCTGGCCGACGCGCTCGAGCGCGACCACCCGGACGCTCGCCTCGAGCCGTGGGACTGGCAGTTCTACGCCGAGCAGGTCAAGAAGGAGCGGCGCGCGCTGGACGACGCGGTCCTGCGGCCGTACCTGGAGCTCGAGCGGGTGCTCGCCGACGGGGTCTTCCGCGCGGCCACCGAGCTGTACGGGGCCACGTTCGCCGAGCGGCACGACCTCGTGGGCTACCACCCCGACGTCCGCGTGTTCGAGGTGTTCGACGCCGACGGCAGCGGTCTGGGCCTGTTCCTGGCCGACTACTGGACCCGCGAGTCCAAGCGCGGCGGCGCGTGGATGAACAACCTCGTCGACCAGTCGACGCTCCTGGGGGAGCGGGCGGTCGTCGTCAACAACCTCAACATCCCCAAGCCCCCGCAGGGTCCCACGCTGCTGACGTGGGACGAGGTCATCACGATGTTCCACGAGTTCGGGCACGCGCTGCACGGCCTGTTCTCGGCCGTGCGCTGGCCCTCGCAGTCCGGCACCGAGGTGCCGCGCGACTTCGTGGAGTACCCGTCGCAGGTCAACGAGATGTGGGCCTGGGACCCGGCGATCCTGCGCGCGTTCGCGCTGCACCACGAGACGGGCGAGCCCATGCCGGCCGAGTGGGTCGACACGCTGCTCGCGGCGCGACAGGACGGCGAGGGGTTCGCGACCACGGAGTACCTGGCCGCAGCGCTGCTGGACCAGGCCTGGTACCGCCTGTCGCCCGACGAGGTGCCGACGGACGTCTCCGAGGTCGAGGCGTTCGAGACCGCGGCGCTGCAGCGCGCCGGCGTCGACTACGCGCCGGTACCGCCGCGCTACCGGACGACGTACTTCAACCACGTCTTCGGCGGCGGCTACTCGGCCGGCTACTACTCGTACATCTGGTCGGAGGTGCTCGACGCGGACACGGTGGAGTGGTTCCGCGAGAACGGCGGGCTCGACCGGCGCAACGGTGACGTCTTCCGCGCCCGGCTGCTGTCGCGTGGCGGGTCGGTCGACCCGCTCCAGGCGTTCCGGGACCTGCGGGGACGCGACCCGCTGATCGACCCGCTGCTGGCGCGCCGCGGCCTGCTCGGGGCCAACGCCGGCTGACCGCGGGACGCGCCGGCGGCCCGGTACGGTGGCGGCATGTCCGTCTCCCACCCGGCCTCCGGCGCGCCCGAGGGTCGCCCCAGCACCACCGTGACCGCGCAGGACGAGGTCGTGCAGATCTGCCGCGACCTCATCCGCATCGACACGTCGAACTACGGCGACGGCTCGGGCCCCGGCGAGCGGGCGGCCGCCGAGCACGTCATGTCGCTGCTCACCGAGGTGGGCCTGGACCCGGAGCTGTTCGAGAGCGCGCCCGGCCGCGCCAGCGTCGTCGTCCGCCTCGAAGGCGCCGACCGGAGCCGGCCGGCTCTCGTCCTGCACGGGCACCTGGACGTCGTGCCCGCACGGGCCGAGGACTGGAGCGTGGACCCCTTCGGAGCCGAGGAGGTCGACGGGCTGGTCTGGGGCCGTGGCGCCGTGGACATGAAGGACATGGACGCGATGATCCTGTCCGTCGTGCGGCAGATGGCACGGGAGGGCCGCAAGCCGGCACGGGACGTCGTCGTCGCCATGTTCGCGGACGAGGAGGCCGGCGGCGCCATGGGCGCGAGCTGGGCCGTCGAGCACCGCCCGGAGCTGTTCGAGGGCGCGACCGAGGCGATCAGCGAGGTGGGCGGCTTCTCCGTGGAGGTCGGTGGGCAGCGCGCCTACCTGCTGCAGACGGCCGAGAAGGGCCTGTCGTGGATGCGGCTCGTCGCCGACGGCCGCGCGGGGCACGGCAGCCAGGTGAACACCGACAACGCGGTCACGCACCTCGCCGAGGCCGTCGCGCGCCTGGGCCGGCACCCCTGGCCGCTGCAGCTCACGCCGACCGTGCGCGCCCTGCTCGACGGTGTCGCGCAGCTGACCGGCCTGCCGTTCGACCCGGAGGACCCCGCGGGCATCGACCGGCTCGTGGCGGCCCTCGGGCCGGCCGCCAAGTTCGTCGGCGCCACCCTGCGGCACACCACGAACCCGACGCAGCTCGCCGCCGGCTACAAGGCCAACGTCATCCCCGGGTCTGCCGAGGCGACCGTCGACGGGCGCTTCCTGCCCGGCCTCGAGGACGAGTTCGCGCAGAGCGTGGCTCAGGTGGTGGGCGAGCACGTGCGCGTCGAGCGGCTGCACCACGACACGGCCCTCGAGGTCCCCTTCAGCGGGGACCTGGTGGATCGCATGGTGGAGTCGCTGCTCGCGGAGGACCCCGGCGCCACCGTCCTGCCGTACACCCTGTCCGGCGGCACGGACAACAAGTCGCTGTCCCGCCTGGGCATCCGCGGTTACGGCTTCGCGCCGCTGCGGCTCCCTGCGGACCTGGACTTCGCCGGCATGTTCCACGGCGTCGACGAGCGCGTTCCCGTCGACGCCCTGCGCTTCGGCACCCGCGTGCTCGACCGCCTGCTGCGCACCTGCTAGCTGTCGGTCTGCTCCGTCGGGAAGCTGGTCTCGGCCAGCGTGCTGCGCACACGGATGACCTTGCGCCGCAGCCAGACCTTCCGCTCGCCACCGGCGAACAGGAGCGTCCTGGACAGCTCCCAGCGGCCGAGCTCTGCCTGTTCGGTGAGCATCCTGCGTGCGTCGTTGCGGGACGTCGTCGCGGGGATCCGCAGCACGCGGTACTCGTACTGGCCGCCCTGCGCCACCCAGTCGGGTCGCCTCGTTCGTGTCTGGCCGGTTGCCATCGCCACCCCGTCCCGCCCGGCGCCCGCGCCGCGACGATAGAGAGTCAGAGCCTGGTGCCGAAGAATCCTACGCGGTGCCAATGTGCTCTGCGGACGACTACCGTCATCGCATGACCGTCGACCCCCGCGCCGCGCTGGACCGCCTGATCGCAGCCCTCGAGGCCCATTACACCGCAGTCTCCGCGCCCCACGGCGAGGACGACCCGGCAGTCGACGACGCGTACGACATCCTGGCCGACGCCTTCGAGGTCTACGACGACGCCCTGGGCACCGTGCACGGCGAGGCCACGCCGTTCTACCTCGCCGAGGAGGACGACGGCGACGACGACGGCGACGAGGACGACGAGGACGACGACGACGAGGAGTACGACGACGCGCTCGCCGACGACCTCGCCGACGACGCCCGCTAGGGACGCCGCTGCAGTCGCGGGGACCGCGGCTAGAACCGTTCGGGGTAGCCGAGCGCCGGGGCGCTGATCTCGTCGAGCGCCCGGCGCAGCTCGTCGGGCAGCACCAGGTCCTGCGCACCGAGTGCCCCGCGCAGCTGGGTCGCCGTCCGCGCCCCGACGATCGCGGAGGCGATCCCGCGGCCCTGCACCCAGGCGAGCGCGACGTCGAGCGGGGTGCGGTCCAGCCCTTCGGCCGCCGTCGCAACCGCCTCGACGACCGTCGCGGCGGCCCGGGCGAGGTACGGCTCGACGAAGCCCGCGAGGTGCGGGGAGGCCGCGCGCGAGTCCGCCGGGATGGTCCGGCGGTACTTGCCCGTGAGGACCCCCCGGCCGAGCGGGGACCACGCCAGCACGCCGACCCCGAGCCCGACGGCCGCGGGCACCACCTCGCGCTCGATCCCGCGCTGGAGCAGCGAGTACTCGGCCTGGACGGCGGTCAGCCCGACCTCGCCCTCGAGCAGGCTCGCGGCCCGGGCCACCTGCCAGCCCGCGTGGTTCGACAGCCCGACGTAGCGGGCGCGACCACTGGTGACCGCCAGCCGCAGCGCGGACACGGTCTCGTCCAGGGGCGTGCGCGGGTCGGGGGTCTGGACCAGCCACAGGTCCACGTGGTCGGTCCGCAGCCGGCGCAGCGAGCCGTCGAGCGACGCGAGCAGGCCGCCGCGCGAGGCGTCCACGACCCCACCGTTGCTGGTGCGCCGGATCCCCGCCTTGGTGCAGAGCACCACCTCGTCGCGGGGCACCACGTCGTCGAGCAGCTCGCCGAGGAGCTCCTCGGCACCACCGTCGGCGTAGGAGGCCGACGTGTCGACCAGCGTGCCGCCGGCGTCGGTGAAGTCCCGCAGCTGCTCGGCCGCGTCGTGCGCGTCGGTGTCGCGGCTCCACGTCATCGTGCCGAGCCCGAGCCGGGAGACCCGCAGGCCGGTTCGGCCGAGGTGGCGCTGTTCCATGAGGCGCAACCCTAATCGGCGCGCGTGTCGTCGGCCGCGACGCACCCCGGCTATCGTTCCGCGGGTGACGGAGGCCATGGGACTGGGACAAGCGATCCTGCTGGGGCTCGTGCAGGGTCTGACCGAGTTCCTACCGGTCTCCTCCAGCGCGCACCTGCGGATCGTCGGCGAGCTCATCGGCTCCTCGGACCCCGGTGCGGCGTTCACCGCGATCACCCAGCTGGGCACCGAGACCGCGGTGATCCTCTACTTCCGGCGCGACATCGCCCGGATCGCCGGTGCCTGGTGGCGAGCGGTCCGCGGCGACCACGGCACCGACTGGCGCTCGCGCGCCGGTATGCCGCCCGGGCAGCCGTCCGACCACGACGCCCTCATGGCGTGGTTCATCGCGCTCGGCTCGCTGCCGATCGTCATCCTCGGCCTGACGTTCCAGGACGCCATCGAGCAGACCTTCCGCAACCTGTGGCTGATCGCGCTGACGCTCGCCGGCTTCGCCCTCGTGCTCGGCTGGGCGGACGGCCGGGGCGCCAAGCAGCGCCAGCTCTCCGACCTGACCGGCCGGCAGGCGCTCCAGTTCGGGTTCTGGCAGGCGCTCGCCCTCATCCCCGGGGTGTCGCGGTCGGGCGGCACGATCACCGGCGGGCTGCTCATGGGGTTCACGCGGGAGGCCGCCGCGCGGTACTCGTTCCTGCTCGCGATACCGGCCGTGTTCGGCTCCGGGCTGTTCCAGCTGGCCAAGAGCGTCGACGACTTCGGCAAGGGTGGGACGCCCGGCTTCGGGGCGACCCTGGTGGCGACGCTCGTGGCGTTCGTCGTCGGGTACCTCGTCATCATCGTGTTCCTGAAGATCGTCTCGACGTTCAGCTACAAGCCGTTCGTGTACTACCGGCTCGGCTTGGCGGCGCTCGTCGTGATCCTGCTGCTCACGGGCGTGCTCGAGCCCAACAGCGCTCCCGTCACGACGTAGCGTCAGAGCCAGCCCGACCGGCGGAACAGCGCATAGAGCGAGACGCAGACGGCGGCCATCGTGGCGATCGACAGCGGGTACCCGAGCGTCCAGGACAGCTCCGGCATGTTCTCGAAGTTCATGCCGTAGATGCTGGCGACCAGGGTCGGCGCCGCGGCGATCGCCGCCCAGGACGAGATCTTGCGGACGTCCTCGTTCTGCCGCACCGAGACCTGCGACAGGTGCACCGACAGCATGTCGCCGAGCAGGTCGTCGTACCCGTCCAGGTGGTTGTCCAGGCGGTCGACCCAGCTCACGGCCCGGATCAGCCACGGCCGCGAGCGCCGGTTCTCGGACGACTCCTCGGCCTCGGCGATGAGCTCCGGCAGCATCGATGTCACGGGCCCGAGCGCCCGTCGAGCCTCGGCGATCTCCCGCTTGAGGTCGTAGATCCGCTCCACCGTGTCGGTGTGGCGGGTCGAGGTGAAGACGACGTGCTCCAGGTCGGCGACCGCGTCCCCGAGGGCGATCTCGACCGCGGACGCCTCCGCGACCATCGTGAGCACCACCGCGGCGAGCACCTGGTGCACGCCCTCGTCCGGCACGGGGAAGCCGCCGGTGAGCTTCTCCACCGCGCGTCCGGTGACGTCCGCGTCGCCCACCTCGCTCATCACCACGACGTCCGCGCCGACGACGCAGATCAGCGCGCCGGTGTGCACGTCGTTCGTCGCCTCGACGAACGACAGCGTGGGTGCGGTCAGCACGAACTCGCCGTCCGACGACCGGTCGAGGCGCGCGCGCAGCGGGTGGTCGGGGCCGGACGGGTGTGCCCCCGGCCCCCGGTGCTGGAGCAGCGCGATCGCCTGCTCGCCCAGGCCGTGCCGCCGTGCGGCCGCCGGCAGGTCGTCCGGCGACGCGACGATCACCCACCGCGGCCCCGCCGACGACTCGCCGGGCGGACTCGGGGCCCAGCCGTCCGACGTCTTCACAAAGGCCCGCTCGCGCGGGGCATCGGTCCCTGTCTCGTGCGTCACCCGGGCATTGTGGACCTCGCGGCGCAGTTAGGCTTCCGGCGTGCTCACCTGGCCGTCCCCGTACATCCCACAGCTGCCCGGACGCGGCCTCCCGGTCCGGGTACGCGACTCCTCGACCGACCAGCTCGTCGTCGCCGCAGCCGGGACGGACGCGACGCTCTACGTCTGTGGCATCACCCCCTACGACGCCACCCACATGGGCCACGCCGCCACCTACGTGGCCTTCGACATCCTGGGCCGCGCGTGGCGCGACGCCGGGTACCGCGTCCGGTACGCCTCCAACGTCACGGACGTCGACGACCCGCTCCTCGAGCGCGCGGCCCTGCTGGGCGTCGACTGGCGCGACCTGGCCGCGGAGCAGACGCTGCTCTACGCCGAGGACATGACGGCGCTGGCCGTCATCCCGCCCGACGTGTACTGCGGCGTGGTCGAGGTCATCCCCGCGGTCGTCGAGGCCGTCGAGGTCCTGCTCGCCGCGGGTGCGGCGTACCGCGTCGCGACGCCCGAGGCACTCGGTGACCCCGGCCTGGGCGACGTGTACGCCGACCTCACGGCCGACGTCGACTTCGGCGCCGTGGCCGGCCTCGACGACGACACCATGCGCGCGCTCTCGGCGGAGCGTGGGGGCGACCCCGAGCGGCCCGGCAAGCGCGCACCGCTGGACCCGTTGCTGTGGCGGCGCGAGCGGGTGGGGGAGCCGGCCTGGGACGGCGGCTCGCTCGGCCGGGGACGTCCGGGCTGGCACATCGAGTGTGCGGTCATCGCCCGCGACGCGCTGGGCCTGCCGTTCGACGTCGAGGGCGGTGGGTCGGACCTGCTGTTCCCGCACCACGAGATGAGCACCTCGCACGCGCGGCTGCTCGACCAGGGTCACGGCGCGCGGGTGCACCTGCACACCGGCATGGTCGGGCTCGACGGGTACAAGATGAGCAAGTCCCGCGGGAACCTCGTGCTCGTCTCCCAGCTGCGCGCCCAGGGCGTCGACCCGATGGCCGTGCGTCTCGCCCTCCTGGCGCACCGCTACCGCGACGACTGGGACTGGACCGACGCGGGCCTGCACGCCGCGCAGGTGCGCCTCGAGCGCTGGCGCTCCGCCGTCTCGGGCAACGGTGGCCCGGACGCGACCGGCACGCTGGCCGCGGTACGGGCGGCACTGGCCGACGACCTCGACACCCCGACCGCGCTCGTCGCGATCGACGCGTGGGCGGACCTCTCGCTGGCGGGGACGGCCGTCCCGTTCGAGGGCGCCCCCGGCGTGATCGGCCGCACCCTGGACGCCCTGCTGGGGATCCGCCTGTAGCGCGGCGCCGCGCTACAGGCGGATCAGCCGCCGGTGCCCTTGTCCCGGCGGCGCAGGTAGCGCTCGAACTCCTGCGCGATCGCCTCGCCGCTCGCCTCCGGCAGGTCGGCCGTGTCCTTGGCCTCCTCGAGCTGGTGCACGTACTCGCCGATCTCCGCGTCCTCGGCGGCCAGCTCGTCGACGCCGTGCTGCCAGGCGGCCGAGTCGTCGGGCAGCTCGCCGAGGGGGACCGGCTCGCCCAGGAGGGACTCGAGGCGGTGCAGGATGGCGAGCGTGGCCTTCGGGGACGGCGGGTGGGCGACGTAGTGCGGGACCGCGGCCCACAGGGACATCGCGCGCATGCCGCGCGCGGCCGCCTCGTGCTGCAGGACGCCGACGATGCCGGTCGGACCCTCGTAGGTGTTCGGCTCGAGGCCGAACATGCCCCGGACGTCGGGGTCCTCGCTCGTCGCGTTCACCGGGATGGGCCGCGTGTGGGGGACGTCGGCCAGCAGCGCGCCGACAGTGACCACGGTGTCGACGCCGAGGCCGGCGGCAATGTCGAGCAGCTCGGTGCAGTACCGGCGCCACCGCATGGAGGGCTCGATGCCGTGCACGAGCACCACCCGCCGCCCGCTCACGGGCGCGGTCGCGACGGCCACGGCGGTGGTCGGCCACGTGATCTCCCGGCGGCCGTCGGCACCGGGACCGACCACCGGCCGGTTGACCTGGAAGTCGTGGTACTCCTCGGGGTCGAGCTCGTCCACCTGCTCGGCGGCCCAGACCTCGTGCAGGTGCTCGAGCGCCTGGGTCGCGGCCGACCCGGCGTCGTTCCACCCCTCGAACGCCGCGAGCAGGACGGTCTCGCGGACGGGAAGGTCGGCCGGCGGGGTCTGGCTCATCGGTCCAGCCTATTGCGAGGGGCCGCGGGGGACCCGGACGGGCGGGCCCGCGCGCGTCGGCTCGTACGATGGAGCGATGCCCCCGACCTACCCCGACCTCGTCCTGCCGTCCGCCGTCCTGTGGGACATGGACGGCACACTGATCGACACCGAGCCCTACTGGATGGCCGCCGAGACCGAGCTGGTCGAGGCGCACGGGGGCGTCTGGACGCACCAGGACGGGCTGGCCCTGGTGGGCAACCCGATGATGGTCTCCGCGTCGGTGCTGCGGGACCGCGGCGTGGACCTGCCGCTCGAGGAGATCGTCGACTTCCTCAACCGCCAGGTCGCCGCGGCCGTGGCCGCCGAGTTGCCGTGGCAGGCGGGTGGCCAGCAGGTGCTCGCCGACCTGCGCGACGCGGGGGTGCCGATGGCGCTGGTCACGTCGTCGTTCCGAATCCTCGCCGAGCCGTTCGCGGAGGCGGCGGGCCTGTTCGACGTGGTGGTCACGGGGGACGGGGTGACCCGGGCGAAGCCTGACCCCGAGCCCTACCAGCTGGCGGCGCAGCTGCTCGGCGTGGACATCGAGGACTGCGTCGCGATCGAGGACTCGGGTGCCGGCATCACGTCGGCCCTCGCGTCGGGTGCGCGGGCAGTGGCCATCGAGGTCATGCAGCCCGTCGCGGCCCGTCCCGGCCTGAGCCGCATCGCGGCGCTGAGCGACCTCACCCTGCCGACCTTCGCGCGGATCGTGCGCGGCGAGGTGCTGGACCTGCGCCGGGCGGGCTGACGGCGGGACTCAGGCCGCGGGGACGACGCCGATCGACCGCTCGACGGCGCCGTCCGGGATCTGCGGGGGCGTTCCGCCGAACGCCGGGCAGAGCGACTTGAACGAGCACCAGTCGCACAGCTTGGAGGTGCGCGGGCGCCAGTCGCCCGATCGGGCGGCATCCTCGATGCCCGCCCAGATGGAGCGCACCCGCGCCTCGACCGTCGCCATCTCGACCTCGGTGGGCTCGTGCGTGAGGACGACACCGTCACCCAGGTACTCCAGCTGCAGCCGCTTGGGCAGCACGCCACGGGTGCGCCAGATCACGTACGCGTAGAACCGCATCTGGAAGAGCGCCGAGCTCTCGTAGCCCGCACGCGGGGAGCGGCCGGTCTTGTAGTCGACCACCCGCACCCAGCCGTTGGGTGCCACGTCGACGCGATCGACGATCCCGCGCAGCTGCGGGCCGCCCTCGTCGAGCTCGGTGGACACGAGCAGCTCGCGCTCACGGGGTTCGATGCGGGTCGGGTCCTCGAGCGTGAAGTACGTCGCCAGCAGCGCCTCGGCACTGGTGAGCCACTCAGCGAGGTCCGCCGGCTCGGCGAACAGCTCACCGATCGCCGGGGAACGCTCTAGGAGCGTCGCCCACTGGTCCGGCAGGAGCGCGTGCGCCGCCGCGAGCGTGCGCTCGGGGGCGGGCAGGTCGAAGAGGTGCTCGAGGACGGCGTGCACCAACGTGCCGCGCGCGGCCGCGGAGCTGGGCGGCTCCGGCAGGCGGTCGATCACGCGGAACCGGAAGAGCTGGGGGCACTGCAGGAAGTCGTTGGCCCGCGAGGGGGACAGCCCCGGCCGGGACGGCGGACGACCGGTCACCGCGGCCTCGACCGCGACCTCGACCGCCTCCTCGGCGGCTGCCTCGGCGACCGCGTCGACGGGGGGCAGCACGGCGGGAAGCGCGGCGGGAAGCACGGGGGCGAGGTCGGCAGAGGACGGCTGGTCGAGCTCGTGCACGGTCACCCCACGAGAGTAGGCGCGAGCGCCGACACGGCGGATCAGCGACCCACCTACTCTGGGACGGTGAGCTCCCCACGCCCCCCCGCCCGACGGTCCGGCTGGGTGATCGGCCGCGTCGTCGGCGCCCCGATCATCCTCGCTCCGTCCTGGCTGATCGCCGCGGTGCTGCTGACCCTGATCTTCGCGCCCACCGTTCGCGCCCGCTCCGAGAACCTCGGCGCGCTGGTGTACGTCGTCGCCCTCGCCTTCGTCGTGCTCCTCTTCGCCTCCGTCCTGGTGCACGAGCTCGCGCACGGGCTCATGGCGCGTGCCCGGGGGCAGCAGCCGCGCGAGTTCGTCCTCACGCTGTGGGGCGGGCACACGGCCTTCGGCGGCGTCACCCCGACGCCCGCGAGCAGCGCGCTGATCGCGGTGGTCGGCCCGCTCGCCAACCTGGTGCTCGCCGCCGGCTTCTTCGCGATCGCTCAGGGCGTGGACGCGACCAGCCTGGTGGGGCTGTTGATCTGGTCGGGGTGCCTCACCAACGCCTTCGTCGGGCTGTTCAACCTGATCCCGGGGCTGCCGCTCGACGGCGGTTTCCTGCTGGAAGCAGCCGTGTGGGCGGCCACCAAGAACCGGCACACCGGGACGGTGGCCGCGGGCTGGGTGGGGCGCGTCGTCGCCGTCGGCGTGTTCGCCTGGGCGCTCCTGGTGCCGTGGTCGCAGGGCCGTCCGCCGGAGCTCTACGACATGGTGTGGGGCGGCCTCATCGGCGCCTTCCTGTGGTCGGGCGCCTCCGCCGCGGTCCGCGGGGGGCGGACGCAGAAGGCGGTCGGGCTCATCACGGCCGCGTCGGTGGGTCGCCGGGCGGTGGGTGTCGAGCACACCGTGTCGATCGCGCACGCGGGAGCGCTCGCCGCCGCGGCCGGCGCCGAGGAGGTCGTGATCCTGTCGCCCGACGGCCGCCCGGCCGCGTACGTCGACCGGGCCGCCGCGGCCTCCGTGCCCGCCGACGTGGCCGGCACCACACCGGTCACCGCGGTCGCCGTCCCGCTGCCGGGAGGAGCGGTGGTCGACGCGCGCCTGACCGGGCAGGAACTCGTGGGGGCGGTCGGTCGCGCGACCGAGCACTCACCGGTCGCGGCTGCCGTCGTGGACGGCCGCGTGGTCGGGCTGATCCGCGCGATGGACGTCGTCGCCGCCATCCGCTCCTAGACTCGGGCACCGTGAACCCCGACCAGACGTCCACCGGGGCCGCGCAGCGCCGCGGCCTCCTCCGAGCGGGCGACCGCGTGCAGCTCACCGACCCCCGCGGCCGGCTGCACACGATCACGCTCGCCGAGGGCGGCTCCTTCCACACCCACCGCGGGTACCTCAGCCACGACCAGCTCCTGGGCGCGCCCGAGGGTTCGGTGGTGCGCAACACGGCCGGCATCGAGTACCTCGCGGTGCGTCCGCTGCTCGCCGACTACGTGCTGTCCATGCCGCGCGGAGCCGCCGTCGTCTACCCCAAGGACTCCGGGCAGATCGTCGCCATGGCCGACATCTACCCCGGTGCGCGCGTCATCGAGGCGGGCGTCGGCTCCGGCGCCCTGACCATGTCCCTGCTGCGTGCGGTGGGCGACGGGGGCTCCCTGCACTCGATCGAGCGGCGCGAGGACTTCGCGGCGATCGCCCGGGGGAACGTCGAGGGCTTCTTCGGCGGACCGCACCCGGCGTGGGAGCTGTCGGTGGGCGACCTCTCGGACGTCCTGCCGACCGTCGCCGAGCCCGCCAGCGTCGACCGCGTGGTGCTCGACATGCTCGCCCCGTGGGAGAACCTCGAGGCGGTGGCCCATGCGCTCGCACCCGGTGGCGTGCTGATCGCCTACGTCGCGACCACCACGCAGCTGTCCCGGCTGGCCGAGGACATCCGCAGCGACGGCCGGTACACCGAGCCCGAGGCGTGGGAGTCGATGGTCCGCGGCTGGCACCTGGAGGGGCTGGCGGTGCGCCCGCAGCACCGGATGATCGGCCACACGGGCTTCCTGCTGACCACGCGCCGCCTCGCGGACGGCGTCGACGCCCCCCAGCGTCGTCGGCGGCCCGCCAAGGGTGCCTACCCGGTGGCCCCGGACGGCGCGCCCGCGGTGGACGACTCCGAGCTGTGGTCGCCCGAGGCGATGGGGGAGCGGCTGGTCTCCGACAAGAAGCTGCGCCGGGCGCGCCGCGACGTGGGCCAGGCGCCGGCCGTCGATTAGGTCGGGTGTCCGCCCGTCGAGAACCGCGCGCGCGTCGCGCCCTGGTGTGTTGACACTGGTGGTTAGGGTCGTCGGACCAGCAGGCACAGAGCCGTGCACGGTGGGGACGCACTGACGACCACTTGCGACGCGGAACGGAGGCCGACGAGATGACCGATCCGGCAGCCACTGGGCGGGACCTGCACCGCGAGCTGAGCGTGCTCGCGGCCAAGAACGAGCGGCTCAGCGACGCCCTGGTCGCGGCCCGTGAGCAGATCATCGACCTCAAGCGCCAGGTGGACGACCTGGCCAAGCCGCCGGGCACGTACGCGACGTTCCTGGCCGCCCGGTCCGACGGCAGCGTCGACGTGGTGTCCTCCGGCCGCAAGATGCACGTGGGCGCCAGCCCGGCGCTCGACGTCTCCGGCCTGCGCCCCGGCCAGGAGGTCATGCTCAACGAGGCGCTGACCGTGGTCGAGGCCGGCGGGTACGAGGAGGTCGGCGAGCTCGTCAGCGTCAAGGAGCTGCTGGGTGCCGACCGCGCCCTGGTGGTCGGCCGCGGCGACGAGGAGCGGGTGGTGCGGTTCGCCGGGCAGGTCCGCGACGCGCACGTGCGCGTCGGCGACGCCCTGACCATCGACTCGCGCAGCGGCTTCGTCTTCGAGGTCATCCCGCGCGCCGAGGTCGAGGAGCTGGTGCTCGAAGAGGTGCCGGACATCGACTACGAGGACATCGGCGGTCTCGGACCCCAGATCGAGGCGATCCGCGACGCCGTGGAGCTGCCGTTCCTGCACCCGGAGCTGTTCCGCGAGCACGGGCTCAAGCCGCCGAAGGGTGTGCTGCTGTACGGCCCGCCCGGCTGCGGCAAGACGCTCATCGCCAAGGCGGTCGCGCACTCGCTCGCGGCCACCGCGGCGGCGGCCCGCGGCGAGGACACCGCGGACACCAAGAGCTTCTTCCTCAACGTCAAGGGCCCGGAGCTGCTCAACAAGTACGTCGGGGAGACGGAGCGCCACATCCGGCTGATCTTCGCCCGGGCCCGCGAGAAGGCGTCGCAGGGCCACCCCGTCGTGGTGTTCTTCGACGAGATGGAGTCGCTGTTCCGTACCCGCGGCACGGGCGTCTCCAGCGACGTGGAGACGACGATCGTGCCGCAGCTGCTCAGCGAGATCGACGGTGTGGAGCGGCTCGAGAACGTCATCGTGATCGGTGCGTCGAACCGCGAGGACATGATCGACCCCGCCATCCTGCGGCCCGGTCGGCTCGACGTGAAGATCAAGATCGAGCGGCCCGACGCGGAGGGCGCCCGGGAGATCTTCGGCAAGTACCTGGTGCCGACGCTGCCGATCCACCCGGACGACATCGCCGAGCACGCGGGCTCCACCACAGCGGCCGTCGAGGCGATGATCACGCGCGTCGTCGAGCGGATGTACACCGAGAGCGACGAGAACCGCTTCCTCGAGGTCACCTACGCGAGCGGCGACAAGGAGGTCCTCTACTTCAAGGACTTCAACTCGGGCGCCATGATCCAGAACGTCGTCGACCGCGCCAAGAAGTCCGCCATCAAGGACTTCCTCAGCACGGGCCAGCGGGGCATCCGCGTCGACCACCTGCTGACGGCGTGCGTGGACGAGTTCCGCGAGAACGAGGACCTGCCCAACACGACCAACCCGGACGACTGGGCGCGCATCTCGGGCAAGAAGGGCGAGCGCATCGTCTTCATCCGCACGATCGTGCAGGGCAAGAAGGGCACCGAGGGGTCGCGCACGATCGAGAACGTGACCAGCACGGGGCAGTACCTCTGACCGACCGCCGGTCGCACGGTCCTAGGGTGGTCTCGTGACCGTGCGCCGTGTGATGGGGATCGAGACCGAGTACGGGATCCTCCAGCCCGGACGCCCGCTGGCCAACCCGATGCTGCTCTCGAGCCACGTCGTCGCCGTGCACGCCGCCGCGCGCGAGGGCGCACGGACCAAGGCGCGCTGGGACTACGACGACGAGGACCCGCTGCACGACGCTCGCGGCTTCCACCTGCAGCGTGCCTCGGCGCACCCGTCCATCCTGACGGACGACCCGGGGAAGCCCGCGCCGTCGGGTGACGAGCGGTCCTCCGACGGGCGATCTGCTGACGGGCCGCAAGCCCTGCCCCGCGCGACCACCGAGGAGTACGAGGACCCCGGCGCCGCCAACGTCATCCTGACCAACGGCGCCCGGCTCTACGTGGACCACGCGCACCCGGAGTACTCCTCGCCGGAGGTCACCAACCCGCTCGACGCCGTGCGCTGGGACCGTGCCGGCGAGCGGATCATGCTGGCCTCGGTGCGCGCCCTCGCGTCGACGCCGGCGCTGCCCGACGTCGCGCTCTACAAGAACAACGTGGACGGCAAGGGCGCGACCTACGGCATGCACGAGAACTACCTGGTGGACCGCGCGGTGCCGTTCCAGGACCTGGCGGCCCGGCTGATCCCGTTCTTCGTGACCCGCCAGGTGTTCACGGGCGCCGGCCGGGTGGGCCTCGGCCAGCGCGGCGAGGAGCCCGGCTACCAGCTCTCGCAGCGCGCCGACTACATGGAGGCCGAGGTCGGGCTGGAGACGACGCTGCGCCGCCCGATCATCAACACGCGGGACGAGCCGCACGCGGACCCGGACCGGTGGCGTCGGCTGCACGTGATCATCGGCGACGCGACCATGCTCGAGGTCGCGACCTACCTGCGGCTGGGAACGACCTCGCTGGTGCTGTGGCTCATCGAGCGGGCGGTCGCGGAGGGTGGCTCCGCCGGAGCGCTGGCGGCGATCGAGAGGTTGACGCTGCGGGACCCCGTGCACGCCGTGCACGTCGTCAGCCACGACGTCGCTCTCACGGCGACCCTCGAGCTCGCCGACGGGCGCCACCTGACTGCCCTGGAGGTGCAGCGCGAGTACCTCGCGGCGGTCACCGCCGCCCTGGCGCACGCGGGGTCGGAGCTCGACCCCCAGACCGCCGACGTCCTCGCCCGCTGGGAGTCGATCCTGGACCGGCTCGGTTCGGACCCGGCCTCGTGCGCGCGTGAGGTGGAGTGGCTGGCCAAGCTCCGCCTGATCGAGGGCATGCGGCGCCGCGACCGGCTGGCCTGGGACCACCCGCGGCTGGCGGCGATGGACCTGCAGTGGTCCGACGTGCGGCCCGAGCGCGGCCTCTACCACCGGCTGGTCCAGGCGGGTGCCGTGGAGCTCCTGGTCGACGCCGAGGAGGTGGCGGACGCCGTCGTGCACCCGCCCCAGGACACGCGGGCGTACTTCCGGGGAGAGGCCGTGGCGCGGTACGGCGGGGAGATCTCGGCCGCCAGCTGGGACTCCGTCGTGTTCGACGTGCCGGGCGCCGCCACGCTCCAGCGGGTGCCCATGCGGGACCCGCTGCGCGGTACGTACGCGCACGTCGGGGCGCTCCTGGACCGCAGCCCCGACGCCGCCGCGCTGCTGGACGCGCTCGGCGCGTAGCCGGACCGGGACGAGGAGCGTCGGAAGATGGGCCTAGGGTGGGCCTGAGCACGTCGTCTGGCACCTCGGGAGGTCACCATGGCTGGTCAGGAACACGTTCGCCCGCGCCGCGAGGACGCCGAGCCGGACGACGGTCCGGACGCGCCCGTCCCGGCCGCGGCGAACGCCCAGTCGCGTGACGCCGAGGTGGACGCCCTCCTCGACGAGATCGACGACGTCCTCGAGTCCAACGCGGAGCAGTTCGTGCGCGGGTTCGTTCAGAAGGGCGGGCAGTGAGCGCCGATGGCCCCATCGACACCAGGTCCCGCCTCGTCATCGTCCGGGCGGTTGCCGCACGCGTTCACGACGCCCGGGTCCGCGTCGTTCGTCGACTTCCTGTCCAGCTACGCGCCCCAGCTCCTGCCGGCTGACCGGCCCACCGTGGACGTGCAGGCCCCGCACGGTACGACGATCGTCGCGCTGACCTTCGACGGCGGTGTCGTCATGGCCGGCGACCGCCGCGCGACCATGGGCTCGATGATCGCGAGCCGGGAGATCGAGAAGGTCTTCCCGGCCGACGAGTACTCGGCGGTCGGCATCGCAGGCACCGCGGGCCTCGCGGTGGAGCTGGTCCGGCTGTTCCAGCTCGAGCTCGAGCACTACGAGAAGATCGAGGGCAGCCTGCTGTCGCTCGACGGCAAGGCCAACCGGCTCGCGACGATGATCCGCGGGCACCTCGGCCTGGCGATGCAGGGTCTGGCCGTGGTGCCGCTGTTCGGCGGCTTCGACCTCGACCGCCGGCTCGGCCGCATCTTCTCCTACGACGTGACGGGCGGCCGGTACGAGGAGCACGACCACCACGCCGTCGGGTCCGGCTCGGTGTTCGCCCGCGGCTCGCTCAAGAAGCTCTGGCGCCCGGGCCTCGACGCGGCCGCCGGGGTCCGGGTGGCCGTCGAGGCGCTCGTCGACGCCGCCGACGACGACTCCGCCACCGGAGGGCCGGACCACACGCGCCGGATCTGGCCGGTGGTCGCAACCGTGACCGCGTCGGGCTACCTGCGCGTGCCCGACGACGAGCTCGCTGCCGTCGCCACGCAGGTCGAGCAGGAACGCCGGCGCACGCACGAGAGCCGCGGAGGTGCGCGATGAGCATGCCGTTCTACGTCTCGCCCGAGCAGCTGATGAAGGACCGGGCCGACTACGCGCGCAAGGGCATCGCCCGGGGGCGCTCGGTCGTGGTCCTGCAGTACGACGACGGCATCGCGTTCGCCACCGAGAACGCCTCGCGTGCCCTGCACAAGATCTCGGAGATCTACGACCGCATCGGCTTCGCGGCCGTCGGCAAGTACAACGAGTTCGAGAACCTGCGCGTGGCCGGCGTGCGGTACGCCGACCTGCGCGGCTACTCCTACGACCGCGAGGACGTGACCGCTCGCGGCCTGGCGAACGCGTACGCGCAGACGCTCGGCACGTCGTTCACCACGGAGTCCAAGCCGCTCGAGGTCGAGCTCGTGGTCGCCGAGGTCGGGCGGGAGGCGGCGGGCGACCAGATCTACCGGCTCGCCTACGACGGGTCGGTGACCGACGAGCACGGCTATGTCGTGATGGGAGGGCAGGCCGAGCGGCTCGGTGTGCTGCTGGCCGAGCAGTGGCAGGCCGGCCTCTCCCTGCCCGAGGTGCTCGCGCTCGCCGTGCGGACCCTCGGCTCCCCGACGGAGGATGGAGCGCAGCCCCGTTCCATCCCGGCGGCCCAGCTCGAGGTCGCGGTGCTCGACCGCACGCGGCCGCGCCGCACGTTCCGGCGGCTGGCCGGGCCGCTGCTCGAGGACCTGCTGGGCACGGACTGACGGCGACCGACTGACGGGCACGGCACGGGCCACGGAGGGGAGCACGGCGATGGACAGGCGGATCTTCGGCCTCGAGACGGAGTACGGCGTCACGTGCGCCGCCCAGGACGGGCGCGGGCTGTCGGCCGACGAGGTCGCGCGGTACCTGTTCCGCAAGGTCGTCGCGTGGGGCCGCTCCTCCAACGTGTTCCTGCGCAACGGGTCGCGGCTCTACCTCGACGTCGGGTCGCACCCCGAGTACGCGACGGCCGAGTGCGACGACGTGCGTCAGCTGGTCACGCACGACCGCGCCGGTGAGCGCATCCTCGAGGGACTGGTCGCGGACGCCCAGCAGCGGCTCGAGCACGAGGGTCTGCCCGGCAAGATCCACCTGTTCAAGAACAACACCGACTCCGCCGGCAACTCCTACGGCTGCCACGAGAACTACCTGGTGCGCCGGCAGGGTGACTTCTCGCGGCTGTCGGACGTCCTGGTGCCCTTCCTCATCACGCGCCAGATCCTGACGGGCGCCGGCAAGGTGCTCACCACGCCGCGGGGAGCGCTGTTCAGCCTGTCGCAGCGCGCGGACCACATCTGGGAGGCGGTCTCGAGCGCCACCACCCGCTCGCGGCCCATCATCAACACGCGCGACGAGCCGCACGCGGACGCGGAGCACTACCGGCGCCTGCACGTCATCGTCGGCGACTCGTCGATGTCCGAGACCACGACGATGCTCAAGGTCGGCACCACGGACCTGCTGCTGCGGATGATCGAGGCCGGCGTCCCGATGCGGGAGATGGCGCTCGAGAACCCGATCCGCGCGATCCGGGAGATCAGCCACGACCTGACCGGCATGCACCCGGTCACGATGGCGAACGGCCGGACGGTCACCGCGATCGACCTGCAGGAGGAGTACCTCACGCGGGTGACGGAGTTCCTGGCGTCCGAGGGGGGTCCGAGCCCCGAGAACAAGCAGGTGCTCGACCTGTGGGAGCGCGGGCTGCGGGCGATGCGCACCGGCGACCTGTCGCTGGTCGACCGCGAGCTGGACTGGGTCATCAAGTACCGGCTGATCGAGCGCTACCGCGCCAAGCACAACCTGGAGATGTCGGACGTCCGCGTGCAGCGCCTCGACCTGGCGTACCACGACATCTCGCGCACCGAAGGGCTCTACAACCTGCTGGCGGCCAAGGGTCTGGTCGAGCGGGTCACCACCGACCTCGAGATATTCGAGGCCACGGCGGTCCCGCCGCAGACCACGCGCGCCAAGCTCCGTGGCGACTTCGTGCGGGCCGCCCAGGACGCCCGCCGCGACTACACGGTGGACTGGGTGCACCTCAAGCTCAACGACCAGGCGCAGCGCACCGTCCTGTGCAAGGACCCGTTCCGCAGCGTCGACGACCGGGTCGACCGGTTGATCGAGTCCATGTAGCACGGCCCTGACAGCGTCGCGCCGTACAGTGTCACGCGTCCTGGCGGCCGCCGGGACGCGTGGAGCGTGGAAGGAACGACGTGCGACGACTGCAGGGCCGGGCACTGGTCGTTGTGCTGGCGGTAGCGCTGTTCAGCCTGGCGGGGTGCACTCCGCCCCCGTCGGAGCCGGCCGCGGTGACGGTGTCCGGTGAGCCCGGCGAGGCGCCGACCATCACCTACCTCACCCCGCTGCACGTCGACGTGACGCGGACCGAGCAGATCTGGCCCGGCACCGGTGCCGAGCTGCTCGAGGGGGCGCCGGTGCTCATCGACTTCTGGCTCGAGGACGCCACGGACGCCTCCCTGGTCAAGGAGAGCTACTCCACGAACCCGACGGCGATGCTGCTGACCGAGGAGGACCTCGGCACGGACCTCTACGAGACGCTGCGGGGCCAGAAGGTCGGTGCCCGCCTGCTGCAGGTGAGCCCGGGCAGCGGGTCCGGCGCGTCCGACTACCCGACGGTGACGGTCGTCGACGTGCTGCCCACCCGCGCCGACGGGCAGCCGGTGCCCGCGCGCCCGGACCTGCCGGCCGTGTCGCTGGACGCGTCGGGCGCCCCGACCATCACACCGACGGGGACGGAGCCCCCGGCGATCCTCGTCGGTCAGCCGCTGATCCGCGGGAACGGCGACCAGGTGGCGGCGAACGACGTGGTGACCGTGCAGTACACCGGCTTCGCGTGGACCACGGGCGAGGCGTTCGACTCGACGTGGACACACGGCCTACCCGTGTCGTTCTCCCTGCAGGACGTCAAGGCGTGGGCCGAGGGGCTCGTCGACCAGCCGGTGGGCAGCCAGGTGATGCTCGTGGTCCCGCCCGACTACGGACTCGGCGTGACCGCGAGCGAGGAGCTGGCCGGCCAGACGGTGGCCTTCGTGGTCGACATCCTGGCGACCGGGCACCCCGAGCAGGCCGGCAGCTAGCGCGAGGGCAGCACGGCCTCGATCGACGCGACGTCGTCCGGGTCCCCGTCGACCCGGACGTCCGCCGCCGTGCCCCGGCCGAAGAGGTAGAGGACGAGCTCCGCGACGGGACCGCGCACCACGACGGTGCCGTGCCCGGCACGGGGGGAGCGCAGGCGGTGCCGGATCCCGTCGTCGCGGACGAGCACGACGCCCACGGGCACGCCGCGCAGGCGTAGCCCCCCGCCCCGCACCAGCTGCGACCACAGGGCCGCGACGTGGTCCGGGTCGAGCTCACGCGCCGGCACGGGACCGCCCCCGCGACGCACGTCCTCCGTGTGCACGAAGAACTCGACGAGGTTCGCGGGCTCACCGGCCCACGAGATCGGGTGCCAGCGCGCGGGACCGTCCGCGACGCGCGCGACCAGGTCCCGGTACTCGCCGTCGGTCACGGCGCGGTCGGCGAGCCGCTCGATGGCCGCCTCCGCGCGGGCGGACAACGCCGGCACGGCGATCCCGAGGCCGACCACGGCGGAGCGCTCGCGGAGCACCACGTGCGCGGCGAGGTGCCGCGCCTGCCAGCCCTCGCAGAGGGTCGGAGCCTCGGGTGCCACGTCCAGGAGGGCCTGCGTCAGCTGTGCGCGCTCGATCTCGTGCCAGGTCATGCCCGCAGGATGTCACGGGGCGGCGCGCGCCGTGCCGTCGGGAAGCGCTCTCGTGCGTGAGAGGATGCGTCCCATCCCCGCAGCTCCACGGAAGGTCCTGTCGTGCCCACGCGAGACGAGCACCCCCGGTCGATGGCGCTCACGGGTTCCGTGCCGCGACGTGCCGCCCAGCTGCTCGGGCGAGGCCTGCGCGCCCACCCACGCACCTACGTCCTCGCCATCGGCACCTCGGCGCTGTTCGGCATCCTCACGGTGGCGGTCAGTCGCGTGCTGGGCGCGGTCACGGACCAGGTCGTCGTCCCGGCGATGGACGGCTCGAGCGCCGCGCGCGACCGCATCTGGCTGGCGGGGCTCGCGATCGCGCTCGTCGCAGTGTCGCTCTCCCTGGCCGTCGCGGCCCGCCGGATCTTCGCGGGGCGGGGCTTCGCGCTGATCCAGGAGGACCACCGCACCGCCGTCACGCGCCAGTACCTGCGGCTGCCCATGTCGTGGCACCGCCAGCACCCCACCGGGCAGCTCCTGTCCAACGCCAGCGCCGACGTCGAGGCCGCGACCTCGATCTTCAACCCCCTGCCGTTCGCCCTGGGTGTGGTGGTGATGCTCGTGGTCGCCACGGTCGAGCTGGTGCGCACCGACTTCTGGCTGGCGCTCGCCGCCCTGGTGGTCCTGCCCCTCGCCGTGATCGCGAACATCGTCTTCCAGCGCCGGATGTCGCCCGCGGCGATCCGTGCGCAGCAGCTGCGCGCCGAGGTCGCCGACATCGCGCACGAGAGCTTCGAGGCGGCGGTGCTCGTGACGTCGCTCGGCACGGAGGCGCGCGAGGAGGCCCGCTTCGCCGAGAAGGCGGCCCGGCTGCGCGACGCGAACGTGCGCGTCGGCGTGGTGCGGGCGCTGTTCGACCCGGTCATCGACCTGCTGCCGAGCCTCGGCACCCTGCTCGTCCTCGTGGTGGGCACCGTGCAGATCCGCGCCGGTCGCGTCGAGACGGGCGACGTCGTCGCGGCGGCGTACCTGCTCACGCTGCTCGCCGTCCCGGTGCGCGCGTTCGGGTGGGTGCTCGGCGAGCTGCCCAGGGCTCTCGTCGGCTACGACCGGATCGCCCGGGTCATCGACTCGCACGGCGCGCTGAGCGTCGGCAGCACGCCCTGGTCGCCCGTGGGCGGTGCGCGCGTCGAGCTGCGCGACGTCAGCCGGGCGGTCGCGCTGCCCGGCGGCGGGGAGCTGGAGCTGCTGCACGACGTCGACCTGGACGTGCCCGCTGGCCGGACCATCGCCGTCGTCGGGCCGACGGGTGCGGGCAAGACGACCCTGGTCTCGCTGCTGAGCCGGCTGTACGACCCGTCGCGCGGGTCGGTGCACGTGGATGGCCTCGACCTGCGGGACGTGCGTCCCGCCGACCTCACGCGGCACGTGGCGCTCGTCTCCCAGTCGACGTTCGTCTTCGAGGACACCGTGCGCTCGAACGTCACCCTCGCCGACGCCGGTGCACCCGGGGCGCCCGACGACGAGGCGGTGTGGGACGCCCTGCGGCTCGCCCGGGTGGACGACGTCGTCCGCGCGCTGCCGGGCGGCCTGGACGCCCCCCTCGGCGAGCGGGGTGCCAACCTGTCGGGCGGTCAGCGACAGCGCCTCGCACTGGCCCGTGCGCTGGTCCGCCGGCCGTCGGTCCTCGTGCTGGACGACGCCACCTCCGCGGTCGACCCGCGGATCGAGCAGGCGATCCTGCGCGGGCTGCGGGGCGAAGGCGAGGCGAGCAGCCCGACCGTGCTCCTGGTCGCCTACCGGATGTCGTCCGTCCTGCTCGCCGACGAGGTCGTGCACATCGAGGGCGGGCGGGTGGTCGACCGCGGCTCGCACGAGGAGCTCCTGGCGCGCGACGCCGGGTACCGCGAGCTGGCGACCGCGTACGAGCAGGAGACCGCGCGCCGCGTCGCCGAGGCCGCGGACGAGGAGGCCCTCGAGGTCGTGGAGGACCCGGCATGAGCGCGCAGCAACCCACCCACCGGTTCGCACCCGCCAGCACGCTCGGCGTGCTCGCCACGCTGCGCCGCGGCCTGCAGGTCTCACCCGAGCTGCTCGCCGGCTGGCAGGTCACGGTGCTCCTGGCCGTGGTCGCCTCGGTCGGCCGCGTCCTGGTGCCCATCGCGGTCCAGCAGACGGTCGACACGGGGATCCTCGCCGAGGGCGGCCCCGACGTGCCGCGTGTCGCGGCGCTCGCCGGGCTCGCCGCGCTCGGTCTGCTGATCGGAGCCGTCTGCTCGGCGTACGTCAACGTGCGCCTGTTCCGGTCCAGCGAGAGCGGCCTGCTCACGCTGCGCACCCGCGCCTTCCGGCACGTGCACGACCTGTCGGTGCTGACGCAGAACACCGAGCGACGGGGGTCGCTGGTCTCGCGGGTCACGTCGGACGTCGACACGATCTCGCTGTTCGTGCAATGGGGCGGGATCATGCTCCTGGTCTCCGTGCTGCAGATCGGGGTGGCGACCGTCCTGATGGCCGTCTACTCGTGGCAGCTGACCCTCATCGTGTGGGCCGGTTTCGTGCCGCTGTTCATCCTGCTGCAGCCGCTGCAGAAGCACGTCAACGCCCGGTACACGGTGGTGCGCGAACGGGTCGGCGCGATGCTGGGCGCGATCTCCGAGGCCGTCGTGGGCGCCGAGACGATCCGCGCGTACGGCGTCGCGGACCGCACGCAGGGCAGGATCGACGCCGCGGTGGCGGCGACCCGCTCCGCCATGGTCCGCGCCCAGAACCTGGTCGCCGCGGTGTTCTCGAGCGGCGTCCTCGTCGCCAACCTCGTCCTCGCGCTGGTCGTCGTGGCGGGGACCTACCTCGGCATCGCCGGGGAGATGTCCGTGGGCCGGCTGCTCGCGTTCCTGTTCCTGGTCCAGCTGTTCACGGGCCCCGTGCAGATGGCCACCGAGATCCTGAACGAGCTGCAGAACGCGGTCGCCGGGTGGCGCCGGGTGCTCGGCGTCCTCGAGACGCCGGTCGAGGTCGTCGACGCCGGGCCGGCCGGCGTGCCGAGCCCGCGCGGACCGGCGCACGTCGAGCTGCGGGGTGTCGGCTTCGCCTACCCCGACGGCCCACCGGTGCTGCGCGACGTCGACGTGGCCATCCCCGCGGGCACCTCGGTCGCGGTGGTGGGCGCCACCGGGTCCGGCAAGACGACGATCGCCAAGCTCGTCGCCCGGTTCATGGACCCCACCAGCGGGGCCGTGCTGCTGGACGGCGTCAACCTGCGGGACATCCCCGTGGCGGACCTGCGCCGCCGCGTGGTGCTCGTGCCGCAGGAGGGCTTCCTGTTCGACGGGACGCTCGCCCAGAACGTGGCGTACGGGCTGCGGCACGAGGACGGGACGACGGCAGCGGCGGACGACGACGCGCGGATCCGCGCGGCGATCGAGGCGCTGGGCCTGGACGGCTGGGTCGACGAGCTGGCCGACGGCCTCGACACCCCGGTGGGTCAGCGCGGTGAGTCGCTGTCCGCGGGGGAGCGGCAGCTCGTCGCGCTCGCGCGGGCCTACCTCGCCGAGGCCGACCTGCTGCTGCTCGACGAGGCCACCTCAGCCGTGGACCCGGCGACCGAGGTCCGGATCGCCCGGGCCCTGGACTCGCTCACCCGCGGGCGCAGCACCCTGACCATCGCGCACCGTCTCTCGACGGCCGAGGCCGCCGACACCGTCGTCGTCGTCGACGCCGGTCGCGTGGTCGAGGTGGGAACGCACGGTGACCTCGTCGCCCGCGGCGGCCACTACACCGCGATGCACGCCGCCTGGGTGTCCCAGACCCGCTGAGCGCGTGGACGGCTCCGTGCGGGCCTGCGCTGCGTGGCAGGATCGGGACCGTGTCCTCGAGTCCCGCACCCGCCCTCGACCCCGCCGTCGCCCGGCGCCTCACGCGTGACGACCGGGGGCTCGTGGCGGCGATCGTCCAGCAGCACGACACGCGCGAGGTCCTCATGCTCGGCTGGATGGACGACGAGGCGCTGCGCCGGACGCTGACCACGGGCCGCGTGGTGTTCTGGAGCCGGTCCCGCCAGGAGTACTGGCGCAAGGGCGACACGTCCGGCCACGCCCAGTACGTCAAGGCCGTGAGCCTCGACTGCGACGGCGACGCCCTGCTGGTCGAGGTCGACCAGGTGGGCGCCGCGTGCCACACGGGCGCCCGGACCTGCTTCGACGCCGGCGGGCCGCTGCCGGCCGCCGTCGGCGCGCGCCCCCTCGAGAACGGAGAACCGTCGTGACCGCCACCATCGTTCCCACCGACGTCGCCGCGGTCGAGGTCCCGTGGGGCGGCACGTGGCCCTCCCTCGACGGCTTCCGGACGCTCGCGCAGGACCGTCGGGTGATCCCGGTCGCGCGCCGGCTCCTCGCGGACGACGTCACGCCCGTCGCGCTCTACCGGACGCTCGCCGCGGGGCGCCCGGGGACGTTCATCCTCGAGTCCGCCGAGACCGACGGCACCTGGGACCGGTACTCGTTCGTGGGCGTGCACTCGCGCGCGACCCTGACCGTGCGGGACGGTTCCGCGGTCTGGGTCGGCGACGTCCCGGTCGGCGTGCCCACCGACGGCGACGTCCTCGACGTGCTCGGCCGGACCCTCGACGCCCTGCGCACGCCTGCCATCGCCGGGCTCCCGCCGTTGACCGGCGGGCTCGTCGGCGCCCTCGGGTGGGACATCGTGCGGCACTGGGAGCCGACGCTGCCGGCGAACGCACCCGACGAACTCGGCGTGCCCGAGCTGACGCTCCTGCTGGCCACCGACCTGGCCGTCGTCGACCACCACGACGGTTCCGTCTGGCTGATCGCGAACGCGATCAACTTCGACGGCACCGACGCGCGGGTCGACGACGCGTACGCCGACGCGGTCGCCCGGATCGACGCGATGCAGGCCGCCCTGCTGCGGCCAGCCGACCCGGCCGCCGCCGTGCTGGCCGAGGACCCCGAGCCCGAGCTGAGCTTCCGGTCCACGCGTGAGGAGTTCGAGGACGCGGTGCGCACCGGCCAGGACGCCATCCGCGAGGGCGACGTGTTCCAGGTGGTCCTGTCCCAGCGCCTCGACCTCGACTGCCCCGCGGAGCCGCTCGACGTCTACCGCGTCCTGCGGACCATCAACCCGAGCCCGTACATGTACTACCTGCAGCTCCAGGACGCCGACGGACGGGACTTCGCCGTGGTGGGCTCGAGCCCGGAGACCCTGGTGAAGGTGACGGCCGGCCGGGTCGTCACGTTCCCCATCGCCGGGTCACGGCCGCGCGGGGCGACCCCGGACGAGGACCGCCGCCTGCAGGACGAGGTGCTGGCGGACCCCAAGGAGCGGGCCGAGCACATCATGCTGGTGGACCTGTCCCGCAACGACCTGGTCAAGGTCTGCGAGCCGACGAGCGTCGAGGTCGTCGAGTTCATGGCGGTCAAGCGCTACTCGCACATCATGCACATCTGCTCGACGGTGGTCGGCCGGCTCCGTGAGGGGGCGACCGCCCTGCAGACGCTGGTGGCGACGTTCCCCGCGGGCACGCTGTCCGGGGCGCCGAAGCCGCGTGCGATCGCGCTCATCGACGAGATCGAGCCGGCCCGCCGGGGGATCTACGGCGGCACGGTCGGCTACTTCGACTTCGCCGGGGACATGGACATGGCGATCGCCATCCGCACCGCGCTGATCCGCGAGGGACGGGCGAGCGTGCAGGCCGGCGGCGGCATCGTCGCGGACTCCGTGCCGGCGGTGGAGTACCAGGAGTCGCGCGACAAGGCGGCCGCGGCCGTGCGTGCGGTGCAGGTGGCGTCCCGGCTCCGGCGGGCCGGCGGGTGACCGCTCCGGCACCGACGGCCCGGCGACGGGGACGTGGCCGGGCGGCGGCCCTGCTGCTGGTCCTCGCGGGCCTGACAGCCGTCGTGGCCGTGCCCACCTGGTTCACCACGACCGGCACCGACCCCCTGCGCGGGACGGTCAGCGTCGAGGTCTCCGGCACGCAGGTCGCACCGGCCGTGGTGGCCGGCGCCGTCGTGATCCTGGCCGCGGTCGCCGCCGTCGGCCTGGTCGGGCGCATCGGGCGGTGGTTCGTCGCCCTCGTGGTCGTCGCGGTCGGCGTGCTCGTGGTCGCCACGACCCTCGGCGTGACGACCGACCCGGTGGCCGCGGTGACGCCGTCGGTCGCGGCGCAGACCGGTGTCGGCCGCCTCGACGGGCCTGTCACGACCACCGTCTGGCCGTGGGCCGCCCTCGCGGTCGGCGTGCTCGACGTCGTGGCCGGCGCGTGGTTCGCCGCCGCCTCGCGGACGTGGTCGGGGCCGTCGCGACGGCACGAGACGGGACCCGCGGCCAGCGCGGTGCCCACCGGGCAGGCACCCGACGAGCGGTCCGACTGGGACGCCCTCAGCCGCGGCGACGACCCGTCCTGACGTGCAGCGGCGTACCGGGCTGGGCCCGGAGGGTCGGATAGGGTGGGCGCAGAACCGAGCACGAAGGGCAACTACTGATGGCTGACGACTCGCTGGCGCACCGCGCCCAGCACGCCACGACGACCGAGACGATGCACCTGCCGCCGAAGGCAGCACCGACCAACCACGGCAAGACGCTCGCCGCGTGGTTCACCACCTACGGCGTCATCATCTCGTTCACGATCGCCGCTCTGGGGGTCGCGTTCGCGCTCGCCTGGCTCTTCTGGGTCGGCATGGGCCTCGTCGTGGCGACCCTCGTGGTGGGCAAGGCGCTCCAGCTCTCCGGCCACGGCCAGGGCGGCGACAAGACCCGTGCCCGCCAGGCACGTTCCGGCGGGCACTGACCCGCACCAGCTTCACCGCCGCCCGCAGCGGGCGCGCGTCCGCGACCCAGGAGGACCCATGTCGACCCCCAACGAGCCGCAGAACCCGTACGGAGCCGGCGAGCCGCAGCAGCGGCAGGAGCCCGGCGCCGCCCCGCAGTACCCGGCCACGCCGCCGCCCAGCGCTCCCGGTGCACCGCAGTACCCCAGCGCCGGCGGGGCGCCGCAGTACCCGGCGGCGGCGCCGTACGGCCAGGCCCCGGGCGGCTACGGCCAGCCCGCACCCGGCTACGGCGCGACCTACCCCAAGAACAGCCTCGGCGTGTGGTCGCTGGTCCTCGGCATCGTGTCCTTCGTGCTGTCGTGCGGGCTGTTCACGGGCATCCCCGCGGTGATCGTCGGCAACAACGCGAAGAAGGCCGTCGCGCGCGGCGAGGCGAACAACGGCGGCATGGCCACCGCTGGCGTCATCCTCGGCTGGGTGGCCATCGCGCTGTCCGTGCTGGGCGCCATCCTCCTCGCCGTGCTCTTCTCGAACGCGGAGTTCCGCGACGCGTTCAACGAGGGTTACAACTCGAGCTACTGACATGGGGACCGTCCACGACGGTCCGCAGGTGCTGCCGACCGGCCCGCTCCCGCCCGACGCTCCGGCGTCGGGCGGGGCGGGCCGTCGTGCGTCGCTGACGGCGCCGCTGGTCGCCGGCGGCGTGGTCGTCCTCTCCACCATCCTGCTGGCGGTCCGCGACCCGCACGTCAGCGGCAGCTACGGCGCCTGCCCGCTGTACCTGGTGACCGGCCTGTGGTGCCCGGCCTGCGGCGGTCTGCGGGCGACGCACGAGCTCGCGCACGGCGACCTGGCCGGCGCCTGGGCGATGAACCCGCTGTGGGTCCTCGCCGTGCCGGTCGTGGTCGGGCTGTGGGTGCGCTGGGTGGGGCGGGCGTCCCGTGGGGGCCGGGCCGCACCTGCGCCGACCTGGGCGGCCTGGGCGCTGCTCGTGGCCGTCGTGGGCTTCGGTGTGCTGCGCAACGTCCCCGCGCTCGCCCCGGCGCTCGCGCCCTGACGACCGGGTTCGTCCCAGTCTGCGGCTTGTGGTCCGGGTCACTGCGCGGTCGTTCTACCATGTGCCACTGGACCAGCGGCCGCCTGCGACGGCGGCGCCGCCGGTCCGGAACCGACCGGGGGAGAAGGTGAGTTCTCGATGACCGTGCTGGATGACATCGTGGCGGGAGTCCGACAGGACCTCGCCCTGCGCGAGCAGGCCGTGCCGCTCGAGACGGTCAAGGAGCGCGCCCACCGCCGGGAGTCCGCGATCGAGTGCGTGGGTCGCCTGCGCGCCGAGGACGCCGTCCGGGTGATCGCCGAGGTGAAGCGGTCGAGCCCGAGCAGGGGTGCGCTGGCCACGATCAAGGACCCCGCTGCCCTCGCGGCCGAGTACGAGAAGGGCGGCGCCGCCGTCATCTCGGTGCTCACCGAGGAGCGCCGGTTCCACGGGTCGCTGGCGGACCTGGACGCGGTGCGTGCGAGCGTCGACATCCCGGTGCTGCGCAAGGACTTCGTGGTGACGCCCTACCAGGTCTGGGAGGCCCGCGCCCACGGCGCCGACCTCGTGCTGCTGATCGTGGCGGCCCTCACGCAGACCATCCTCGAGTCGCTCGTCGAGCGGGTGCACTCCCTGGGCATGACGGCGCTGGTCGAGGTGCACGACACCGAGGAGGTCGCCCGGGCCGCGGACGCCGGTGCCCGCGTGATCGGCGTGAACGCCCGGGACCTGCGCTCGCTCGAGGTGGACCGCACCACGTTCTCGCGGGTCGCCCCGGCCATCCCGTCGCACATCGTCAAGATCGCCGAGTCAGGGGTCCGCGGCCCGCACGACGTCATGGACTACGCGCGCGCCGGGGCCGACGCGGTCCTCGTCGGCGAGGCGCTGGTCACGGACGACGCCCCCCGCGAGTCGGTGGCCGACCTCGTGGCGGCGGGCGCCCACCCCTCGCTGCGGGCGGTGCGGCAGTGAGCGGTCGGCCGAGCGTCGACGCGCTGTCGGAGAAGCTGCTGGAGGCCACCGCGGGCGGACCGCTGTCCACCCACGCGGGTCCGTACTTCGGCGAGTTCGGCGGCCGGTTCGTGCCCGAGGCGCTCATCGCCGCGCTCGACGAGCTCGACACCGAGTACCACAAGGCCCTCACCGACCCGGCCTTCGGACGTGAGCTGTCCCGGCTGCACCGCACCTACACCGGCCGCCCGAGCCCGCTGACCGAGGTCCCGAGGTTCGCGCGGCACGTGGCGCCCGGCGTGCGGGTGTTCCTCAAGCGCGAGGACCTGAACCACACCGGCTCGCACAAGATCAACAACGTGCTGGGGCAGGCGCTGCTGGTCAAGCGGATGGGCAAGACCCGGGTGATCGCGGAGACCGGTGCCGGCCAGCACGGCGTCGCGACGGCGACCGCCGCTGCCCTGCTCGACCTGGAGTGCGTCGTCTACATGGGCGAGGAGGACACCCGACGGCAGGCCCTGAACGTCGCGCGGATGAAGCTCCTCGGAGCCGAGGTCGTCCCCGTGACGATCGGGTCGCGCACGCTCAAGGACGCGATCAACGAGGCCTTCCGCGACTGGGTGGCCAACGTCGAGACGACGCACTACCTCCTGGGCACCGTCACGGGACCGCACCCGTTCCCGGAGATGGTGCGCGACTTCCACAAGATCATCGGCGAGGAGGCCCGGTCCCAGCTGCTCGAGGAGATCGGCCGGCTGCCCGACGCCGTCGCGGCCTGCGTGGGCGGCGGCTCCAACGCGATGGGCATCTTCAACGCGTTCCTCGACGACCCCGCGGTGCGGCTGTTCGGCTTCGAGGCGGGCGGCGAGGGCATCTCCTCGGGCCGCCACGCCGCGCGGTTCAGCGGTGGCTCGCCCGGTGTCCTGCAGGGCGCCAAGTCGTACCTGCTGCAGGACGACGACGGACAGACCCTGCCCAGCCACTCGGTGTCCGCCGGGCTCGACTACCCGAGCGTCGGACCGGAGCACGCGTGGCTGCACGACATCGGCCGTGCCGAGTACCGCCCGGTCACCGACGCCGAGGCGATGGAGGCCTTCCGCCTCCTGTGCCGGACCGAGGGGATCATCCCCGCGATCGAGTCGGCGCACGCCCTGGCCGGCGCGATCCAGCTCGGCAGCGAGCTGTCCGGCTGGACCGGCGACGACGGCCACGAGCCCGTGCTCCTGGTCAACCTGTCGGGCCGCGGTGACAAGGACGTGGCCACGGCCGCGGCGTGGTTCGACCTGATCGAGGACAAGCCGGTCGTGCTGGCCGACGAAGGAGAGCAGCTGTGACCACGACCGCCGTCCAGTCGCAGGTCGGTGACCTGCTCGACGGCCTCGGTCGGGCCGCGCTCATCGGCTACCTGCCGGTGGGCTACCCGACCGTCGACGGCTCCGTGGACGCCGTCCGCACGATGATCGACGCCGGCGCCGACGTGGTCGAGCTCGGCATGCCCTACAGCGACCCCGGCATGGACGGCCCGGTGATCCAGCGGGCCGTCGACGCGGCGCTGGCGGGCGGCACCAAGGTGCGCGACACCCTCCGTGCGGTCGAGGAGGTCTCGGGACGCGGCGCGCCGGTCCTCGTGATGACCTACTGGAACCTCGTGCTGAAGTACGGCGTCGACGCCTTCGCCCGCGACCTCGCCGCCGCGGGCGGCGCGGGGATGATCACCCCCGACCTGATCCCCGACGAGGCCGGCGAGTGGATCGCCGCCTCCGACGCGTACGGCCTGGACCGCGTGTTCCTGGTCGCGCCCAGCTCGACGCCCGAGCGGCTCGCGTCGACCAGCGCCGCCTCGCGGGGGTTCGTCTACGCGGCCTCCACCATGGGCGTCACGGGCGAGCGCACCACGCTCGGTACCCGTGCCGAGCAGCTCGTCGCCGACACCCGCGCAGCCGGCGCCGCGCACGTGTGCGTGGGCCTGGGAGTCTCCCGCCCGGAGCAGGCGGCACAGGTGGCCGGGTATGCCGACGGCGTCATCGTCGGGTCGGCGCTGGTTCGCGCCCTGCTCGACGCGCCGGACCCCGCGGCGGGCCTCACCGAGCTCGCCCGCGTGACCGCCGGTCTGGCCGACGGCGTACGGTCTGCACGATGAACGCTCTCCTGCCGCTCGCCCTCCCGAGCCCGTCGCAGGGCGTCTGGCACCTCGGTCCGTTCCCGCTGCGCGCCTACGCGTTCGCGATCCTGCTCGGCATCGTCGCGGCGCTGTGGCTGACCCGGCGGCGCTGGATCGAGCGCGGGGGAGACCCGGACACCACCCTGGAGATCGCGTTCTGGGCGGTGCCGTTCGGCATCGTCGGAGGCCGCATCTACCACGTCATCAGCTCCCCGGACGCGTACTTCGGCGTCGGCGGCGACCCCGTGCGCGCGCTGTACATCTGGGAGGGCGGCCTCGGTATCTGGGGCGCGGTGGCGTTCGGCGCGGTCGGGGCGTGGATCGGCTGCCGGCGGCAGGGGGTGCGGCTGGCGCCGTGGGCCGACGCGCTCGCCCCCGGCCTGCTCGTGGCGCAGGCGCTGGGCCGGCTCGGCAACTGGTTCAACCAGGAGCTCTACGGCGGGCCCACCACGCTGCCGTGGGGCCTGCGCATCGACCCGGCGAACATGCCGATCGGCGACCCGGCCGGCACGCTCTACCACCCGGCGTTCCTGTACGAGATGATCTGGAACCTCGCGGGCGCCGCCCTGCTGATCTGGCTGGACCGCAAGCTGCAGCTCGGGTACGGGCGCGTGTTCTGGCTCTACGTGGTCATCTACACGTCGGGGCGGCTATGGATCGAGATGCTGCGCATCGACCCCGCGCACGAGTGGCTGGGCCTGCGGATCAATGTCTGGACGTCCATCATCGTCGGCCTCGGAGCGCTGGTAGCGTTCGTGGTGGTCGGCCGCCAGCACCCAGGGCGCGACACGACCCTCCTGCTGGCACCACAGACCGAGCAGGACGACGAGGAGATCGCGACCGATCCCGCCCGCTGACCCGCGAGCGAGACGGTCGCCGTGCTCCGCACGACGATGCAGGAGGTCCGCGGACCGCGCTGTATCGTCACCAGACCTGGGCCGACGGCGTCCCGCGTTCCCCCCATGATCGTGCAAGGTTCCCGACCCGTCGGGGACCGTGAGGACGGTGCTGATGTCGACGTCGCCCGCGAGCCCTGGCGCAGTACGTGCGCCGCAGCCGCAGGGTCTCTACGACCCCGCGGCCGAGCACGACGCATGTGGATTCGCCTTCGTCGCCACGCTGCGCGGCACACCGGGCCGGGACATCGTCGATGCCGGCCTGACGGCGCTGCTCAACCTGGACCACCGCGGCGCGGTGGGTGCCGAGGAGGACAGCGGTGACGGCGCCGGCATCCTGACCCAGATCCCGGACGCCTTCCTGCGGGACGTCGTGGACGCGGAGCTGCCCGCGGCGGGCTACTACGCGATCGGCATGGCGTTCCTCCCGGTGGACGAGGCGGAGCAGCGCCAGGCGGTCGCCGCGCTCGAGGCGATCGCGGCCGAGGAGAAGCTCGACGTGCTCGCCTGGCGGGACGTCCTGGTGACCGCGGACCTGGTCGGGCCCACCGCGCGCGCCTCCATGCCCGTGTTCCGCCAGCTGGTCGTCGCCGACCCGTCGCGGGAGCTGTCGGGCATCGCGCTGGACCGTCGCGCGTACCGGCTGCGCAAGCGCGCGGAGCGGGAGCACGGCCTGTACTTCGCGTCGCTGTCCGCCCGCACGATCGCCTACAAGGGCATGCTGACCACCGGCCAGCTCGAGCCGTTCTTCGCGGACCTGTCCGACCCGCGGTACGCCTCCGAGATCGCGCTCGTGCACTCGCGCTTCTCCACCAACACGTTCCCGTCCTGGCCGCTCGCGCAGCCGTTCCGGCTGATCGCGCACAACGGCGAGATCAACACGGTGCGGGGCAACCGCAACTGGATGGCGGCCCGCGAGGGCACGCTCGCCAGCGAGGAGCTGGGCGACCTGGCTCCGCTGCTGCCGGTGTGCACCCCCGGCGGTTCGGACTCCGGCAGCTTCGACGAGGTGCTCGAGCTGCTGCACCTGTCCGGCCGGCCGCTGCCGCACGCGGTGATGATGATGATCCCGGAGGCGTGGGAGAACCACGCCCAGATGGACCCCGCGCGGCGAGCGTTCTACGAGTACCACTCCACGCTCATGGAGCCGTGGGACGGTCCGGCGGCGATCACGTTCACCGACGGCACCCTGATCGGCTCCGTGCAGGACCGCAACGGACTGCGGCCGGGCCGGTACTGGGTCACCGAGGACGGGCTGGTCGTGTGCGCGTCCGAGGCGGGCGTGCTGGACATCGACCCCGCGACGATCGTCGCGAAGGGCCGTCTCGAGCCCGGCCGCATGTTCCTGGTGGACACGGGCAAGGGCCGGATCATCGAGGACCAGGAGATCAAGTCGTCCCTGGCCGCGCAGCGCCCCTACGCCGAGTGGGTGCGCGACAACTCGGTGTTCCTGCAGCAGCTGCCCGAGCGTGAGCACGTGGCGCACTCGGCCGCCTCGGTCCGTCGCCGGCAGCGCGCCTTCGGCTACACCGAGGAGGAACTGCGGATCCTGCTCAGCCCGATGGCCGCCGCCGGGGCGGAGCCACTGGGTGCGATGGGGTCCGACACGCCGGTCGCCGTGCTCTCCACCCGGCCCCGGCTGCTCTTCGACTACTTCACGCAGATGTTCGCCCAGGTGACCAACCCGCCGCTCGACGCGATCCGCGAGGAGCTCGTGACGGCGATCGGCGGCGCGATCGGCCCGGAGCCCAACCTGCTGCAGGACGGCCCCGGCCACGCCCGCAAGCTGATCCTGCCGTTCCCGGTGATCGACAACGACCAGCTGGCCAAGATCGTGCACGTCGCCAGGGAGCCCGCGCTCGGGTTCCGGGCGGCCACCATCCGGGGCCTCTACAAGGTCGACGGCGGGGGAGCCGCGCTCGAGGCGCGCCTCGAGGAGATCTTCGCGGAGGTCGACGCCGCCGTGGCCGACGGCGTGAGCTTCCTCGTGCTGTCGGACCGCAACTCCGACGCCGACCTGGCGCCCATCCCGTCGCTCCTGCTGCTGTCCGCCGTGCACCACCACACGCTGCGTCGGCACACCCGGACGCAGATCTCGCTCGTCGTCGAGGCCGGCGACGTGCGCGAGGTGCACCACGTGGCCCTGCTGATCGGCTACGGCGCGGCCGCGGTCAACCCGTACCTGGCGATGGAGACGGTCGAGGACCTGGCGCGCAACGGCTACCTGCCCGGGGTCGACCCCGAGAGGGCCGTCGCCCACCTCATCAAGGCGCTCGGCAAGGGCGTGCTCAAGGTCATGTCCAAGATGGGCATCTCGACGATCGCGTCGTACCGCGGCGCGCAGGTGTTCGAGGCCATCGGGCTCTCGCAGCCGCTCGTCGACAAGTACTTCACCGGGACCACCAGCCGGCTGGGCGGGATCGGGCTGGACGTGATCGCGGCCGAGGTCGCCGCGCGCCACGCCGACGCCTACCCGGCGAGCGGCAACCGACAGGCGCACCTGCGCCTCGCGGTCGGCGGCGAGTACCAGTGGCGTCGCGACGGCGAGGACCACCTGTTCGACCCCGAGACGGTCTTCCGGCTGCAGCACTCCACCCGCACCCGGCAGTTCGACGTGTTCCAGAAGTACACGAACCGGGTGGACGAGCAGTCCACGCGGCTGATGACGCTGCGCGGGCTGCTGACGTTCAAGGAGGGCGAGCGCGAGCCCGTACCGCTCGACGAGGTCGAGCCCGTCAGCGAGATCGTGAAGCGGTTCAACACCGGCGCCATGTCCTACGGCTCGATCTCGATGGAGGCGCACGAGACGCTCGCGATCGCCATGAACAGCATCGGTGGCAAGTCCAACACCGGTGAGGGCGGCGAGGACCCGGAGCGGCTGCACGACCCGGTCCGGCGCTCGGCGATCAAGCAGATCGCGTCCGGCCGGTTCGGCGTGACCAGCGAGTACCTGACCAACGCCGACGACATCCAGATCAAGCTCGCGCAGGGCGCCAAGCCCGGCGAGGGCGGTCAGCTGCCCGGCAACAAGGTGTACCCCTGGATCGGCCGCACGCGGCACTCGACGCCCGGCGTCGGGCTCATCTCGCCGCCGCCGCACCACGACATCTACTCGATCGAGGACCTGGCGCAGCTGATCCACGACGCCAAGAACGCGAACCCGCGGGCCCGGATCCACACCAAGCTGGTCAGCGAGTTCGGCGTCGGCACCATCGCGGCAGGCGTCGCCAAGGCGCACTCCGACGTCGTCCTCATCTCGGGTCACGACGGCGGCACCGGCGCCAGCCCTCTGACGTCGCTCAAGCACGCGGGCACGCCCTGGGAGATCGGCCTCGCCGAGACGCAGCAGACCCTGGTGCTGAACAACCTGCGCGACCGCGTCGTGGTCCAGGTCGACGGGCAGCTCAAGACCGGCCGCGACGTCGTGATCGGGGCGCTGCTCGGCGCCGAGGAGTTCGGCTTCGCCACGGCTCCGCTCGTCGTCTCCGGCTGCGTCATGATGCGGGTCTGCCACCTCGACACGTGCCCGGTGGGGGTCGCCACCCAGAACCCGGAGCTGCGCGCGCGGTTCACGGGCAAGCCCGAGTTCGTCGTGACGTTCATGGAGTTCATCGCGCAGGAGGTCCGGGCGCTGCTCGCGCAGCTCGGCTTCCGGACGCTGCTGGAGGCCGTGGGCCACGTCGAGCTGCTCGACACGCGTGCGGCGATCGACCACTGGAAGGCGGAAGGGCTGGACCTGTCCCCGGTGCTCGCCGTCCCGTCGCCGGTGCCCGGCACGGAGCTGCACCACACCAAGGACCAGGACCACGGCCTGGACCGGGCGCTGGACAACCGGCTGATCGCGCTCGCCGCGGACGCTCTCGAGCGCAGCGAGCCGGTCCGGATCGATCTGCCCGTGCGCAACGTGAACCGCACCGTCGGCACGATGCTCGGGCACGAGGTCACCAGCCGGTTCGGCGGCGCGGGCCTGCCCGACGACACGATCGACGTCACGCTCACCGGCTCGGCAGGGCAGTCGTTCGGGGCGTTCCTGCCCCGGGGGATCACCCTGCGGCTGTTCGGCGACGCGAACGACTACGTCGGCAAGGGCCTGTCCGGCGGGCGCATCGCCGTGCGGCCCGACCGCAACGCGGTGCTGTCCAGCGAGCACAACGTCGTCGCCGGCAACGTCATCGGCTACGGCGCGACCACGGGGCAGATCTTCCTGCGCGGTGTCGTCGGCGAGCGCTTCGGCGTGCGGAACTCGGGCGCGACGCTGGTCGTCGAGGGCGTCGGGGACCACGGCTGCGAGTACATGACCGGCGGGACCGTGCTGGTGCTCGGCCGGACCGGGCGCAACTTCGGGGCCGGGATGTCAGGGGGCACGGCGTACGTGCTGGACCTGGTCCCGGCGCTGGTGAACGTCGACGCCGTCCACACCCGGGAGCTGGCGCTGGACCCGCTCGACGACGACGACGCCGCCCTGGTGCGCGACCTGCTGCGCGCGCACCTGGACGAGACCGCCTCGCCGGTCGCTGCCCAGCTCCTCGAGGACTTCGGCTCGACCCGCTCGCGGTTCACACGACTTCTGCCCACCGAGTTCGCCCGCGTCCGTCGCGCGCTCGCGCAGGCCCAGGCCGACGGCCTGGACCCTGCCGCGCCGGGCGTGTGGGACCAGATCCTGGAGGTGGCCCGTGGCTGATCCCCGTGGCTTCTTGAAGGTGCGGGAGCGCGAGCTCCCACCCAACCGCCCGGTCGAGGTGCGCCTGCGCGACTGGAAGGACGTGCACGAGCACCTGGAGGACGGCCAGCCCTTCCTCAAGGAGCAGGCCGGCCGGTGCATGGACTGCGGCATCCCGTTCTGCCACAACGGCTGCCCGCTCGGGAACCTCATCCCCGAGTGGAACGACCTGGTGTGGCGCGGCCAGTGGTCCGACGCGATCGACCGGCTGCACGCGACGAACAACTTCCCGGAGTTCACCGGACGCATCTGCCCGGCGCCGTGCGAGTCGAGCTGCGTGCTGGGCATCAACCAGCCGCCGGTGACCATCAAGAACGTCGAGGTCTCGATCATCGACGAGGCGTTCCAGCGGGGGTACGTGACCCCGCAGGTCCCGCAGCGCCTCACGGGCCACACGGTCGCGGTGGTCGGCTCGGGCCCGGCGGGCCTGGCGGCCGCGCAGCAGCTGACGCGCGCCGGCCACACGGTCGCGGTGTACGAGCGCGACGACGCCATCGGTGGTCTCCTTCGCTACGGCGTGCCGGACTTCAAGCTCGAGAAGATCCACATCGACCGGCGGCTGGCCCAGATGGAGGCCGAGGGCACGCGCTTCCGCCCCGGCGTCGAGGTCGGTCGCGACGTCACGTGGCCCCAGCTGCAGGCGCGGTACGACGCGATCGTCGTCGCGACGGGCGCGACCGTGCCGCGCGCGCTGCAGGTGCCGGGCAAGGAGCTGGGCGGCGTGCACGTCGCCATGGACTTCCTGCACCAGGCCAACGCGGTGGCCGCGGGCAAGCCCGTGGCGGACCAGATCACGGCCGAGGGCAAGCACGTCATCATCATCGGCGGCGGCGACACGGGCTCGGACTGCCTGGGCACCGCACTGCGGCAGGGCGCAGCCTCGGTGACGACGCTCGCCATCGGCAAGCGTCCGCCGCTGGAGCGGCCCGCCAACCAGCCGTGGCCGACGGACCCGATCCTGTTCGAGGTGTCGTCGTCGCACGAGGAGGGCGGTGAGCGCGACTACCTCGCCTCGACCGTCGAGTTCCTGGGCGACGGGTCCGGGGCCGTGCGCGCGCTGCGGCTCGCCACCACCGAGTACCTGCCCGACGGCCGCCGCGTGCCCACGCCGGGCACCGAGCGGGAGATCCCGGCGGACCTCGTGCTGGTGGCCATGGGCTTCACCGGGCCCGAGGTGGACCCGCTCACCCAGCAGATCGGCATCGAGCTGACGGCCCGCGGGCTCGTCGCCCGTTCCGACGACTACGCGACGACCGTGCCCGGTGTGTTCGTCGCCGGAGACGCCGGCCGCGGGCAGTCGCTCATCGTCTGGGCGATCGCCGAGGGTCGCGCGGCCGCCGCGGCCGTCGACACCTACCTGTCGGGCAGCACCGAGCTGCCCTCACCCGTCTCCGCCAGCACCGTGGCGCTGCGCCCCTGACCCCACCAGGACAGACAGCACGGTCCGACCGGCCAGCATGGCCGGTGCGGGGCCGCGCTGGGACCTTCGGTCCGACCGTGATCCAACGAAAGGCATAGGCTCGTTTCATGCGTAGAGCAAAGATCGTCTGCACCATTGGTCCCGCCACGGAGTCCGCGGAGCAGATCCAGGCCCTCGTCGACGCCGGGATGGACGTGGCGCGGCTGAACCGCAGCCACGGCGACACCGAGGTCCACAAGCGGGTGTACGACAACGTCCGCGCGGCCGCCAAGGCCTCCGGCCGTTCGGTGGCCGTGCTCGTGGACCTCCAGGGTCCGAAGATCCGCCTCGGCCGGTTCGTCGCCGGCAAGCACGACCTCGCCGTCGGTGACACGTTCACCATCACGACCGAGGACGTCGAGGGCACCAAGGAGCTCGTCTCGACCACCCACAAGGGGCTGCCGAACGACGCCCGCGTCGGTGACCCGATTCTCATCGACGACGGCAAGGTCCTCGTCCGCGTCACCGCGGTGGAGGGGCCCCGCGTGGTCACCCGCGTCGAGGTCCCCGGCACCGTCTCCAACAACAAGGGCCTCAACCTGCCCGGCGTCGCCGTGTCGGTGCCCGCGATGAGCGACAAGGACGAGGAGGACCTGCGCTGGGCCCTCACCGTCGGCGCCGACATCATCGCGCTGTCGTTCGTGCGGTCCGCCGCCGACTACGACGACGTGCGCCGGATCATGGAGGAGGAGAACCGGGTCGTCCCGGTCATCGCCAAGATCGAGAAGCCGCAGGCCGTCGAGAACCTGGCGGAGATCGTGGCCGCGTTCGACGGCATCATGGTCGCCCGTGGCGACCTGGGCGTCGAGCTCCCGCTCGAGCAGGTGCCGCTCGTCCAGAAGCGCGCGGTCGAGCTGGCCCGGCGCAACGCCAAGCCGGTCATCGTGGCGACGCAGGTGCTCGAGTCCATGACGACCAATCCCCGCCCGACGCGCGCGGAGACCTCGGACTGCGCCAACGCGGTGCTCGACGGGGCCGACGCGGTCATGCTCTCCGGCGAGACCAGCGTGGGCGACTACCCGATCGAGACGGTCCGCACCATGGCCCGGATCATCGTGGCGACCGAGGAGATGGGCCGGGAGCGCATGGCGCCCCTCGGCTCGACCCCGCACACCCGCGGTGGGGCGATCACCCGCGCCGCCGCCGAGATCGGCGAGACGCTCGACGTCAAGTACCTCGTGACGTTCACGCAGTCGGGCGACTCGGCGCGCCGCATGTCGCGCCTGCGCTCGAGCATCCCGCTGCTCGCCTTCACGCCGATCGACGAGGTCCGCAACGTCCTGTCGCTCAGCTGGGGCGTGCAGACGTACCGGGTGCCGTCGGTCGAGGACACGGACGCGATGGTGAGCCAGGTCGACTCGACGCTGCGCGCGAACGGGCTCGCGGAGATCGGCGACTACGTCGTCGTCGTCGCGGGTGCCCCGGTGGGCGTCGTCGGTTCGACCAACTCGATCGTCGTGCACAAGATCGGTGACGAGGAGAACGCGAGCGGTCGCATCGCCTGACCGCTGCACGGACACGTACGACCGAAGGGCCCGGAGGATGTCTCCGGGCCCTTCGGCCGTCCCTCAGACGACGCCGAGGGCGAGCATGGCGTCGGCCACCTTGGTGAAGCCGGCGATGTTCGCGCCGACCACGTAGTTCCCGGGCGCCTCGTACTCGTCGGCCGTGGCCAGGCAGCGGTCGTGGATCGAGTGCATGATCCCCGCGAGGCGCTCCTCGGTGTACTCGAACGACCACGAGTCCCGGCTCGCGTTCTGCTGCATCTCGAGCGCCGAGGTCGCGACCCCGCCCGCGTTCGCGGCCTTGCCCGGGCCGAACAGGACGCCGGCGTCGCGCAGCAGGGCGACCGCTGATGGCGTGGTCGGCATGTTGGCCCCCTCGGCGACGGCGATGACCCCGGACCTCACGAGCGCCGCGGCGCTGTCCTCGTCGAGCTCGTTCTGGGTGGCGCACGGCAGCGCGACCTGGGCACCGACCTCCCACACGCGTCGGCCGGGCACGAACGTCGCGCCGCGCCGCTCGGCGTAGATCGAGACCGGGAGCCGCTCGACCTCGCGGGTCTGCTGCAGGAGGTCGAGATCGATGCCGCGCTCGTCGAGCACGTAGCCCGTGGAGTCGGAGCACGCCACCACGTGGCCGCCGAGCTGCTGCGCCTTCTGGATCGCGTACTGCGCGACGTTGCCGGACCCCGAGACCACGACGCGGCGCCCGTCGAACGACGTGCCCCGGTTCTGCAGCATGCGCTCGGCGAACAGCACGGTGCCGTAGCCGGTGGCCTCCGTGCGGACGAGCGAGCCGCCCCAGGTGAGGCCCTTGCCCGTGAGGACGCCGGACTCGTAGCGGTTGGTGATCCGCTTGTACTGCCCGAACAGGTAGCCGATCTCGCGGCCGCCGACGCCGATGTCGCCCGCCGGGACGTCGGTGTGCTCCCCGAGGTGGCGGTAGAGCTCGGTCATGAACGACTGGCAGAACCGCATGACCTCGCCCTGCGAGCGGCCACGCGGGTCGAAGTCGGAGCCGCCCTTGCCACCGCCGATGGGCATCCCGGTGAGCGCGTTCTTGAACACCTGCTCGAAGCCGAGGAACTTGACGATGCCCAGGTAGACCGAGGGGTGGAAGCGCAGGCCTCCCTTGTACGGGCCGAGCGCCGAGTTGTACTCGACCCGGAAGCCGCGGTTGGTGTGCACCGTGCCGGCGTCGTCGACCCACGGCACCCGGAAGATGAGCTGGCGCTCGGGCTCGCACAGCCGCTCGAGGACGGCGGCGTCCACGTACTGGGGGTTCTTGCGGAGCACGGGCTCCAGGCTGTCGAACACCTCGACCACCGCCTGGTGGAACTCCTGCTCGCCCGGGTTGCGGCGCAGCACCTGCTCGAGGACGTGGGCCAGCTGTTGTCTCATGTACCTTGCTCCGCTCGTCCAGGGGACCGCCTCGGTACGGCGTCCACCTCAGGGGCTCCTGGCACCGTAGGCAGATGTCTCGGTCCCGCGCCCCTTGTCTCGCGATGCGGTGCCCCGAGGACCGCGCTCTGGCGACCGAGGTCACCTCGCGGCTCCGGCCGCCCTGAGCGGCGCACGCCGTGGTACGTAGCGGTCGATCTGCGGTTGGTGGTAGTCCTGGACCTCTCGTCAGCCGCCCGGCTGCTCGCCCGAGAGGGGACCTTCCCGATGGCGCGGAGCACCGGTGCAGCGGCGGGACTGGTGCTGTTCACGCTCGCCACCAGCCAGTTCCTCATGACGCTCGACAGCTCGGTGATGAACGTGTCGATCGCGCAGGTGGCGGCGGACGTGGGAACCACCGTCACGGGCATCCAGACGGCGATCACGCTCTACACGCTCGTGATGGCCACGATGATGATCACCGGCGGCAAGGTCGGCGGGCTGATCGGGCGACGGCGGGCCTTCGCCATCGGGTGCGTCGTCTACGCGTGCGGGTCGTTCGTCACCGCGCTCGCCCCGTCCCTGACGGTGCTGATCATCGGCTGGTCGGTCCTGGAGGGACTCGGCGCGGCGCTGATCATGCCCGCGATCGTCGCGCTGGTGGCCTCGAACTTCGCGACGACGGAACGCCCGCGCGCCTACGGCCTGGTCGCCTCGGCCGGCGCGGTCGCGGTGGCTGCCGGGCCGTTGATCGGCGGGTTCGTGACGACGTACTGGACGTGGCGGTACGTGTTCGCCGGCGAGGTCGTGCTGGTCGTCGGCATCCTGGCGCTGACCCGCAAGATCGCCGACGCCGCCCCCGAGGAGCGGTTCCGTCTCGACCTGGTGGGATCCGTCCTGTCGGCCCTCGGGCTCGGGCTGGCCGTCTTCGGCGTGCTCCGGTCCGGCGAGTGGGGCTGGGTGCTCACCCGCCCCGGCGGCCCGTCCTGGTGGGGCGTGTCGCCGACCGTGTGGTTCGTCCTGGCCGGCGCCGTCGTCCTGCGGCTGTTCTTCGGGTGGGAGCACCGGGTCGTCGCAGCCGGTCGCGAACCGCTGGTCCGCCCGGACCTGCTGCGCAACGTACGGCTCGTCGGCGGGCTGACCATGTTCTTCTTCCAGTTCATGATCCAGGCCGGCCTCTTCTTCATCGTGCCGCTGTTCCTGTCGGTCGCCCTCGGGCTGTCCGCTCTGGCGACCGGTGTCCAGCTGCTGCCACTGTCGGTGTCGCTGCTCGCCGCCGCGGTCGGCGTCCCTCGGTTCCTGCCGCGTGCGTCCCCGCGCGAGGTCGTGCGTTGGGGTGTGGTCGTGATCCTGGTCGGCATCGTGGCTCTCATGGCGGCCCTGGAGATCGGAGCCGGTCCGGAGATCGTGGGGGTGCCGCTGTTCCTCGTCGGCCTCGGGGTCGGCGCGCTCGCGTCGCAGCTCGGCGCCGTGACGGTCTCGGCGGTGCCGGACGAGCAGAGTGGCGACGTCGGCGGCGTGCAGAACACGATGACGAACCTGGGCGCGTCCCTGGGCACGGCCCTGGCCGGGTCGGTGCTCATCGCGACGCTGACGGCGACCCTGCTCGCCGGGCTGGACGACAACCCGCAGGTCGGTGCCGACGTGGCCGCGAACGCCCAGGTCGAGCTGGCCGGTGGGGTGCCGTTCGTGTCCGACGCGGACCTGGCACCCGCGCTCGAGGCCGCCGGGCTCCCGCCGCAGGAGGTGACGGCGATCGTCGAGGAGAACACGGCCGCCCGGATCGGCGCCCTGCGCGCGAGCCTCGCGGTGCTCGCGCTGGTGGCGGCGCTGGCGCTCTACTTCTCGCGGCTGCTGCCGACGGCGCCCGTGGGATCCGAGCCGGTCGCGACCGACGCACCGCCACGGGCTCCGTCGACCGACGCGGCATAGTGGCTGCATGGACGAGAAGGAGACCCTGCTGAGGTACCTGCGCGCGCAGCGCACCAGCCTGCTCGGCAAGCTCGACGGCCTCGGCGAGTACGACATCCGCCGGCCGCTGACGCCGACGGGCACCAACCTGCTCGGGCTGGTCAAGCACGTCGCCGGGGTGCAGCTCGACTACTTCGGCGAGGTTTTCGGGCGACCCGCTGCCCTGGAGCCGCCGTGGCTCGCGCAGGACGCGGAGCCGAACGCCGACATGTGGGCGACGCCGGAGGAGACCCGCGACGAGATCGTGCAGCTGCACCGGTTCTCGGCGGAGCACAGCGACGCGACGATCGAGGCGCTGCCCCTCGACGCGCCCGGCGAGGTCCCGTGGTGGGGGGATGACCGCCATGTGACGCTGCACCAGATCCTGGTGCACATGTGCGTCGAGACGGCCCGGCACGCGGGGCACGCCGACATCGTGCGGGAGCTGGTCGACGGGGCCGTCGGCAGCCGTCGCGACGACCCCAACATCCCCGCGATCGACTGGCCGCAGTACCGCGACCGCGTGGAGGCGGCCGCTCGGGCGTCGGTGCGGGTCAGGCGTGCGGGTCCGTGATCCCGCGCAGCCGCGCCGACGGCTCCCGCAGCGATGCCGTGCGGCCAGCACCGGCCTGCGCCGTCGACGTCGCCGTGCTCGTCGCGACGCTCGCCTGACGGCGGATCACGGGCGCGCGCGGGGAGCACCGCCGGTGACGAAGGCGTCGCGAGGGTGCTGGACGCTCGCCAGCGAGACGATGTCGCGCCCGAACACCGCGGCTGCCAGCCACACCGCGAGCACCCGGATCTTGCGTTCCCAGGTGGGCACCGCAAGCACGTGGTACCCGCGGTGCATGACCCAGGCCGGGAACCCCGTGACGACCAGGCGGCGGTACTGGAACACGCCCTGGCCGAGCCCGAGCGTCGCGACGACTCCGAGGCTCTGGTGCAGGTAGTCCCTGGGCACGCCCCCGCGCAGCACCGCCGCGACGTTCGCCGCCAGGTGCTTGCCCTGGCGTACCGCGTGCTGCGCGTTGGGCACCGTGCGCGAACCGGGCGTCGCGACGGCGATGTCCGGCACCGCCGCGTCGTCGCCGCCGGCCCAGGCATCGGGGACGACGGCCGCGGCCGTGCCGATCCGCAGGTCCGCCCGCACCCGCAGCAGCCCACGCTCGTCGACGGGCAGGTCGGTGTGCTGCGCCACCACCGGGTTCGCCGCGTTGCCGGCAGCCCACACGATGAGGCCGGAGTCGAACTCCTCGCCGGTGGACAGGACCACGTGCCCGTCGACGGCGGAGACGAGCTTCGTGCGCAGGTGCACGCGCGCACCGCGCTCCTCCAGGGCGCGCACCACCCACCGCCCCGGGCCGTCCGTGACCTCGGGCAGGATGCGGTCGGCCGCCTCCACCAGGTGGAAGCCGAGGTCGGCGGGGGAGAGCTCGGGGTAGGAGGGCAGCAGCGAGGTCGCCAGGGACAGCAGCTCGCCGAAGCCCTCGACGCCCGAGAACCCACCCCCGACGAAGGTCACGGTGAGCAGCCTGCGCCGTTCGGGTCCCGGCGGCAGGACCGCGGCGCGGTCGAAGGCCGTGAGCAGGCGGTCGCGGATCGCTACGGCCTCCTCGACGTGCTTCATGCCGATCGCCTGCTCGGCGACGCCGGGCACCGGGAACGTCCGGGTCACGGCGCCGGCGGTGATGACGATGACGTCGTAGCCGAGCTCGAGGTCGTCGCCGTCGGCGGGGCGGACCCGCACCGTGCGGCGCGCGTGCTCGACCCCGGTCACCTCGCCCGCGACGACCGTGCTGCGGCGCAGGTGCCTGCGCAGCGAGACGGCGGCGTGCCGGGCCTCGACCGAGCCGGCCATCACCTCGGGGAGGAACGGTTGGTAGGTCATGTAGGGGCGGGGGTCGATCACGACGATCTCGGCCTCGTCCGGACGCAGCGTCCTCTCCAGGTTCCACGCGGCGTAGAAGCCCGCGTAGCCGCCGCCGACGATAACGATCCGCTTCGGGTGTGTCACACCCTCTCGACCGGGCGGACCGCCGGAACGTGACACGGCACGTCAGCCGGTCGCCGTGAACCGCCGGAGCTTGCTCGGGCTGACCACGATATAGACGTGCTCGATCCCACGCTGCGAGCCGTCGAGCGTGACGAGCGCCTGGGGGACACCGTCCGCGGTGGCGACGAGGAGCCCGGCGCCGCCGTTCACCTCCACGGTGCGGAACGTCGAGTGGTGCCAGTACTTGCGCAGCACGTTGTCGAGGAAGGTCATGGTGCGCGCGACCCCCACGAGCTCCAGGCGGGAGGCGTGCACCTCACCGCCACCGTCGGGCCGCACGACGACGTCGTCCACGAGCAGCCGCTCGAGCCCGTCGAGGTCACCGGCGCGCGCGGCCGCGGCGAACGACTCCACGAGCCGGCGCCGCCGGGCGGGGGACGCCGGAACCGACCGCGCGGAGGCCAGGTGCTCGCGCGCGCGTCGGGCCACCTGCCGGGCGTTGACCTCGGTGAGACCCAGCACCTCGGCGATCTCACGGAAGCTGTACCCGAAGGCCTCGCGCAGCACGTACGCGGCCCGCTCGGCGGGACCGAGCTTCTCGAGCAGGAGCAGCACCGCCGTCTCCAGGGCCTCGGCGCGCTCGGCGCCGAGGGCGGGGTCCGCGCTCGTGTCGACGGGCTCGGGCAGCCATGGACCGAGGTATGTCTCGCGCCGCGCGTGCGCCGACGTGCTCGCGTTGATGGCCAGCCGGGTCGTGGTCGTCGTGAGGAACGCGGCCGGGTTGCGCACCGCGCGGCGGTCGGTGCCCTGCCAGCGCACCCACGCGTCCTGGACCACGTCCTCGGCCTCCGCCACGCTGCCGAGCATCCGGTAGGCGAGGCCGAACAGGCGCGGCCGGACGTCCTCGAACGCCCTGACGTCCGTGTCCGGGACGTTCTGGTTCGAGCCCGTGCTCGGTGCGGCGGCGTTGTCGGCGGTGTCGCTGGCCACGGTCACAATCTAGGGCTCACCGCGCCATCCAGTCCTCGAGCGTGGTGCTGCCCAGGACGGCGTCGCCGTGCGGGACGAGCGTGTCCTCGTGGAGCACTGCGCCGAAGTACTTGGCTGCGGGGTCCGTGACCACCTCACGCGGGTCGCCGCGCGCGGTGAGGAACCGACGCCCCAGGTCGTCCAGGCGGAGCCGCTCCGGCCCGGCGATCTCGACCCGCCCGTTCGCCGGTGCGCCGAGCGTCACGCCGCGCAGCGCCGCGGCCACGTCGTCGGCGGCCATGGGCTGGATCAGCACGTGCGCCAGGTGCACCGTCGAGCCGTCGGTCGCGGAGTCGACGATGCCCGCGAGGAACTCGAAGAACTGGGTGGCGTGCACCAGCGAGTACGGGATCGACGACCCTTCGATGAGCTTCTCCTGCGCGATCTTGGCGCGGAAGTAGCCGCTCTCGGGCAGCCGTTCGGTACCGACGACGGACAGCGCGACGTGGTGCCGCACGCCGGCGGCGGCCTCGGCGGCCAGCAGGTTGCGCGTGGAGGTCTCGAAGAACTCCAGCACGGCGGCCGCCTCGAACGACGGCGAGTTCGAGACGTCGACGACGACGTCGGCGCCCTGCAGCACCTCGGTCAGGCCCTCGCCGGTGAGGGTGTTCACCCCGGTACCCGGCGACGCGGCGACGGCCCGGTGACCTTGCTCGGTCAGCAGTGCCACCAGCCTGGAGCCGATGAGTCCTGTGCCTCCGATGACGACGACCAGCATGTCGGAACCTCCTCAGTCGGTGACCGGCGAGGTGCCGGTCACCGCGTACGACCGGGCAGCGGCTCCGGACGTGACACCCGGGGCGGTCTCTCAGGGCCGCACGCCGAGCGTGTGCCGTACGGCCTGCCGGAACGTGATCCGACCCGACGCGTCGCGCTGCTCCTCCAGGGCGCCGAGGACCTCCTCCTGCAACCCGGGGCGGGCAGCCTCGGGCACCGCCTCCCACATCGACCGCTGGCCGTGCGACCACGAGAACGCCACGAACTGTTCCGGGTCGCCGAACACCGCGTCCACGCTGTGGACCACGGTCCTGACGTCCGTGAGGCCCGCGTCGGAGAACAGCCGCTCCACCCCGGCGTCGGACGCGTACGGGCCGCGCAGCGCGCGGGACCGGGCCTCTATGAGTTCGGGCGGGAGGTGCGGGCCGAAGAGCTGGTCGACGGCGGTCCACCCCGGGTCCTTCTCGCCCAGGGTGGTCACGCCCAGGCGTCCGCCGTGGACCACGAGCTCCGTCCACGCGCGCAGTGCTGCCGCGGGTTCGGGCAGGAAGAAGAGCACCAGGCTGGCGGCGACGACGTCGAACGACGCGGGGGGCAGTTCCGGCGCGCGGGCGTCAGCCACCCGGACCTCCACCTGGGGGAGGTGAGCGAGGTCGCGTGCGGTCAGCTCGACCATCCGCGGGGCGAGATCGATGCCGAGGGCGTGCCCGGTCGGGCCGGTCGCGAGGGCCAGCGGCCCCAGGGCGGCGCCGCGTCCGCAGCCGATGTCGAGCACGCGCGTGCCGGGCCTGACGTCGAGCTCGGCGACCAGCCTCGTGGCGATCGGCCCGACCCACGGGACACCGACCGCGTCGTAGGTGTCCGCGGCGCGGTCGAACACGCCTGCTATGCCATCCGGTGACTCCATGGCACCACCTTGGCAGCGGCCACAGACATGGGCCAGGCGCCGAGCCAGGAGGCGCGGCGCCCGGTCGACGTGGAGCTAGCGGCGGTCGGTGTCCTCCTGCTCGATGCCGTCGGCCTTGATCTTCTCGGCGTCGGTCTTCTCGACCTCGACCTCGACCTCGGTCTCGCGGATCACCGGACCGTCGTCGCCGGTGTCGTGGACGATCCTGTCGTCGCTGTGCATGTCGACCTCCTCGTTGACGCGCCGTTCCGAGACGGCGAGCGTAGGACTCGCGTCCTCCGCGCGCGCGCCGGGTCGCGCAGACCCAGGTCAGACCCCCAGCAGCCATCGCAGCGTGCGGGCGTTGCGCACGGCGGCGCCCCCGCCGTCGTTGTTGAAGTAGACGAGGACGTCCCGCCCGCCGTCCGACCACTCCCGGATCCGGTCCGCCCACCAGCGCAGGTCGTCGTCGGAGTACGAGCCGCCGTACAGGTGGTGGTGGTCCGGCCCGTGCATCCGTACGTACACGGTGGGCGCAGTGGCGCGCAGCACGCAGGGCAGGTGCGCTCCGCTCATCACGACCGACGCTGCGCCACGCCGCTCCAGCAGAGAGAAGACGTCGTCGTGCTGCCACGAGGGGTGCCGGAGCTCGGCGGCGACCCGCACCCAGTCGGGCAGCGAGGCCAGGAACCAGTCCAGGCGGGCGTCGTCGCGGGCCTGGTCCGGCCGGAGCTGGACCAGCAGCACCTCGCGCCGGTCGCCGAGCTCGTGCCACGACCGCGCGATCCGCTGAGCCCACACCTCGGGCGCGTAGAGCCGCTTGGCGTGCGTCAGCCCGCGCGGCGCCTTGACCGACATCCGGAAGCCGGCGGGGAGGCGTCGTTGCCAGCCGGCGAACGTCGACTCCCGCGGCCAGCGGTAGAAGCTCGCGTTCAGCTCGACGGTCCCGAACTCCTGGACGTACCGCGCCAGACGCTGGGACGACGGCAGGCCGGGCGGGTACAGGACGTGCTCCCAGTGGTCGTACGACCAGCCGGACGTGCCGATGCGCACACTCACGCCGTGTGGCTCCCTCTCGACGCGCGGACCGGGCGATTCGCCTCTAGATTCTCTCTTGGTCGCACCCGGCGCACCTTCACTCTGAGGAGTTCACCATGACCGCCGCTGGCATCATCTCCGCCATCATCATCGGGGCCATCATCGGGGCGCTCGGCCGCCTGGTCGTCCGAGGCAAGCAGAACATCTCGATCCTGGTCACGATCATCGTGGGGATCATCGCTGCACTTCTGGGCACCTGGCTGGCCAGCCTCGTCGGCGTCGAGACGACGGACGGCATCGACTGGATCGAGCTGCTCTTCCAGGTCGTGCTCGCCGCCATCGGTGTGGCGATCGTCGCGGGCACCGGCGGCCGCCGCCGCTGACCCACGACGCATGACGGGAGCGGTCCACCGGTCGGTGGGCCGCTCCCGTCGCGTCAGCCCCGGTCGCGTCAGCCCTGGCTGCTGGGGACGGGGTGACCCTCCGACGCCTGCACGACGACGAACCCCTGCCCGGTGAGCCCCAGCTGGTAGGCCTCTCCGGAGCCGCGACCGATCACCGAGCCGAGCTTGGCGGTCCTGCGGACCGTCGACTGCAGCGACGTGGACCAGAGCACCGCGGACTGCATGTCCACGAACGTCGGCACGTCGACCTGCAGCACGACGGGCGTCCCGTACGCGGTCACGGCCAGCGCGCCCGTACCCGTGAAGGTCGTGTTGAACAGGCCGCCGCTGAGCATCGACGCTCCCTCGACCCGGTTGATGTCCCACGTGAGCGTGCTCTCGAACGCGAGGATGCTGGACCCGCTGACGGTGACGCTCTCGCCCTCCAGGTGCACGATGAACACCTCGTCGGCGTCCTGCGCCAGGAAGACGTCCCCGCTGCCCGAGACCTTCATCAGGGACATGCCCTCGCCGGTGAACGCCTTCTTGAACATCTTGGCGACGCCGCCGCTGCCCTGGTAGTCGAAGTCGACGTCGCCCTGGTAGGCCACCATCGACCCCTGCTTGGCGTAGAAGAAGCCGCCCGTGCCTGCCAGGTCCACCTTGAGCATCCGCTCGTTCTGCAGCACGAAGCTGCCGGGCTCGGTGGACCGTTCCGCGTTCTGCATCAGTGAGCTGCGCATGCCGCATGCTAGCGATGCCCTTCCCCGCGCGGGAGTGCCGGGACGACACTGGGCAGGTGGTCGACAGTCCCGTCCCGCCGCCGGCGAGCTGCCCGATCGGGTGGCAGCCTCAAGCGCTCGCCCCCGTCTTCTGGGGCGTCCGGTCCCTCGGGCCTGCCGATGGGGCACCGGTGGACCTGCGGATCTTCTTCCCGAGCCTCGACGGGTCGGTCGAGACCGCGCCGATCCTCGAGGGCTGCGGGCGCTATCCGGTGGTCCTGTTCGCCCACGGGCACTGCCACCAGGACACCGACCACTTCCGGCGCTGGTTCCTCGTCCCGGCCGTTCTCGCACGCAGCGGCTACGTGGTGGTCGTTCCCCGGCTCGCCGGCAACGCGGGTGGGCGCAACCCGTCCGTGCCCGAGCACCCGGACGAGGCGACCCTCGAGGCGGTGCTCGGCTGGGTGCGCACCGGGTGGGGGCACGCGGACGTCCTTCTGCCCCCGCCCGCGACCGGGGTGGTCGGGCACAGCTTCGGGGCGATGCTCGGCGCCCGGTTCGCGGTCGGCCGCGAGGTGGGCGCGTTCGCCGGCCTCAGCGGGGGGTGGCAGGACTGGTTCGGCGGCTCACCGTTCCCGCTCCCGCTTCTCGACATCCCGACGCTGCTGATGTGGGGCCTCGGCCGTGACCTGTTCAGCCAGCTCACGCAGGCGCAGTGGCAGGCGATGAGCCGGCCGCGACACCGCGTGGTCTTCGACGAGGGGGAGCACTGGGACTACCTCGGCGACGCGGACCTCCCGTGCCGCCCCGGCGCCGGCGTCTGCCCGGAGATCGCCGGCGCGACCGCCGACCTGGTCGCCATGTTCTTCGCCCGCTACCTGCCGCCCGAGCTGGCCACGAACCTCGCGTCGCAGGTGCCCTCGACCCTGGTGCCGCCCGAGCTGGACCTCACGCCGGAGCAGGAGTTCTTCGCGGGCGGGTTCCTCGGCGGCTTCGAGCGACTGGGCGCCAACCCCGGGTGCGGCGTGACGGTGTCGTCCGACAGCGAGCGGCTCCTGGCCAACCTCCGCACCCGGGAGACGCACTCCCTGGACCATCCGTGCGCGTGGGTCGAGAAGATCGCGACGCGCAACCGGTGGCCGGTGGGCGCGCGCCCGGCCGGGTACCACTGGTGCGACGTGTGCTTCCCGAGCCGGGCCGACGGCTAGGTCGTCGACGTCCTGCCGGTGAGGCCGCGCGCGTGCAGCACGTGGCGCTCGAGCGGTGCGAAGACCACGAGCTCGATGACGATCCCCACCAGGAAGATGAGCCCGATCGACGCGATGACCAGCGACATGTCGCTGGTGACCCGGCCGAGGTCGAGGATCTGGCCGAGCCCCGTCCCGAGGCCGGTCTGCACGATGAGCTCCGCGGCCATGAGCGAGCGCCAGGCGAACGCCCAGCCCTGCTTGAGGCCGCCGAGGAACCCGGGCAGCGCGGCGGGCAGGAGCACGAAGCGGATCCGGGCCCATCCCGTGGCGCCCAGCACCTGGCCGACACGCAGGTACAGCGGGGGCACCTGGTCGGTGCCCGCCAGCAGCCCGTTGACGATCGACGGCACCGCGCCGAGCAGGATGACGGCGTACATGGTGGCGTCGGTCAGCTGGAACCAGATGATGGCCGCGGGGACCCAGGCGACGGAGGGCAGCGACTGCAGCCCCGTGATGATGGGGCCGAACGCACGGCGCAGCAGCGGGGACGCGGCGAGCGCGACGCCGATCGCGACACCCACGACGACGGACATCGCGAAGCCGACGGCCGCGCGCTGCACGCTCAGGGTCACCGCGCGCCACGCGGACCCGTCCTGGATCGCCCCGAGGAGCGTGCGCCACGTGTCGGCCGGGCTGGGCAGCGCGTACGACGGCTTGAGGTCGAGCAGGTACGCGACCTGCCACACGACCAGGATCGCCCCGAGCGCCGACAGCACCGGCCAGACAGCACGCCACGTCGCGCGCCAGGCGGACGTGCGCGGGGACTCGACCGGCGTCTCGAGAGCGTCCAGGCCGGCGGCGAGGTCGTCGTCCGTGGTGCGCCGGACCGGCGGTGCGCTGGTGTCAGTGGCCATGGCGGGCGATCTCCTGTCGCAGGTCCTCGGTGATCTCGGCGCTCAACCGGGACACGGAGGGGTCTTCGATGCGGCGCGGCTGCGGGATGTCCACCGGCCACTCGCGCGCGACCCGCCCCGGCCGCGAGGACAGGAGCACGACCCGCTGGCCGAGCCGCACGGCCTCCCGGACGTTGTGCGTCACGAAGAGCACGGCTCGCCCGGTCTCGGTCCAGATGCGGGTGAGCTCCTCGTGCAGGACGTCGCGCGTGATGGCGTCGAGCGCGGCGAAGGGCTCGTCCATGAGCAGGAGGTCGCCCTCCTGGGCGAGCGCACGGGCCAGGGCGACGCGCTGACGCATCCCGCCCGACAGCTCGTGCACCCGCTTCGGTCCCGCCCCGTCCAGCCGCACGAGCGTCAGGAGCTCCTGGGCCTTGGCGCGCCGCTCCGCACGCGGGATGCCCCGCAGCCGCAGCGCGAGCTCGACGTTGCCGGCCGCCGTGAGCCACGGGTACAGCGCAGGTTCCTGGAACATGAGCGCCGGACGGCCACCGGGTACCTCGACGGTCCCGGCGACGGGCGCGTCGAGCCCTGCGACCAGGGAGAGCAGCGTCGACTTGCCGCAGCCGGACGCGCCGAGCAGGCAGACGAACTCGCCCGGAGCCACGGTGAGGTCGATGCGGTCGAGGACCGGTGGCCGCGACGTCTCGCCGAAGTGGTGCGTGACCCCGGTGAGGCGCGCGGCGACGTTCGCGGGCGCCGCGACGGTGGCGGTCATGTGCCCGACGCCCCGAGCCCGCCGTCGGCGACGGGCTCCTGACCGTGCTCGGCGAGCACCTCGTTGAGCAGCGTGAGGTCGTAGATGCCGCGCAGGTCGGTCTCCTTCGAGGTGCCCGCGGCCACCGCGTGGTCCGCCGACGTCTGCAGGCTGGTCGCGACGGGGTCCAGCGTGATCCGCAGGTTCGACCAGGCGCGGTCCAGCACCTGCGGGGACAGCGGCTTGCCGCTGAGCTCCTCGATCACGGCGTTCGACCTCGTCTTGGCCTCGTCGGGGTTCGCCGCGATCCACTCGGACGTGGCGAGCTGCGCCTCGAGGAGCTTCTTCACGGTGCCGGGATACGTCGAGAGGTACTCGGTGGACACGATGAGGTGCGTGGTCACGAAGTCGCCGTCCGGCCACAGCTCCTTCTCGTCCAGCAGCACGTGGGCACCGGCGTCGACGACGAGCCGCGAGGCCCACGGCTCGGGCAGCCAGGCACCGTCCAGCTCCCCGGCCTTGAGGAGGTCGAGCGTCTGCGAGTTCTCCTGCGGCGCGATCGTCACGTCGCTCGCGCCCCCGGTCAGAGAGGTCTCGAGGCCCTGGTCGGCCAGCCAGGCGCGCAGCGCCACGTCCTGGGTGTTGCCCAGCTGTGGCGTCGCGAGCGTCGTGCCGACGAGGTCGTCCGGGGAGTCGATCCCGTCGCGGACGACCAGCTGCGCACCACCGGAGGTCGCACCGGAGACGATCCGCACCGCGTCGCCGTCGGACTGCGCGAACGCGTTGATCGCCGGGTTGGGGCCGATGAACGTCGCGTCGATCGCGCCACCGAAGAGTGCCTCGACCGCGGCCGGCCCGGCGTTGAAGATCTGCGTGGTGAGCTGGGTGTCGCCGAGCGACTCCTGGTACGTGCCGTCGTCGACGCCGACGAGCGCGACGGCGTGGGTCAGGTTCGCGAAGTAGCCGAGCCGCAGCTCGGGGGCCTGCGCGTCCGACGACGCGGTGGGCGAGGGGTCGGGGCCGACGGCGGCGGACGAGCACGCCGTCAGTGCGGCGAGCAGTCCGGCGGCGAGCAGGGCGGTGAGGCGAGCGGGTCGGGCGGTCATGTCGAGTCCTTGGGTGGCGAGCGCAGGGGACGAGGGGGCGGCGCACGCGTCATGCCGAGGGCGTCAGGGGACCGACGGGCCGGGCGTCGAGCGCGCGGCCGGGAGGTGCCGCGTTCAGGCGTTCCGCGGACAGCAGGGGCGCGCGGAGGCCATGGCGACGGGACAGCACGTCGAGGCGGCGCGGCGGGTCTGCATGGGTCGAGAATGGCCGCGGAAGGAGAGGCGCGACAGAGGCGTCTCTTATTGTGGACATAGCCGGTCGGAATACGAGACTGACAAGGAGGAACGGTGCAGATCGTCCTGCTCGCCGACACGCACGTCCCGCGTCGGGCCCGTGACCTGCCCACCCCGGCGTGGGAGGCGGTGGACGGCGCGGACGTCGTCGTGCACGCGGGGGACTGGGTCAGCGAGGAGTTCCGCGCCGCGCTCGAGGCCCGCTCACGTCGCCTCGTCGCCTGCTACGGCAACAACGACGGCCCGGCGCTGCGGGAGCGGCTGCCCCTGGTCGCGCGGGTGGAGCTGAACGGTCTGCGCCTCGGAGTCGTGCACGAGACAGGCCCCGCTGCGGGGCGGGAACGGCGGTGCGACGCCGAGCATCCCGACCTCGACGTGCTGGTGTTCGGGCACAGCCACATCCCGTGGGACTCGGTGACGCCGCGAGGCATGCGGCTGCTCAACCCGGGATCCCCGACCGACCGGCGACGGCAGCCCTACGCGACCTTCATGACGGCGACGGTCGTCGACGGACGCCTCCGGGATGTGGTGCTGCACCGCCTGGACCGTCGCTGACCTGGAGTGGTGGACGCCACGGGCGGTGCGGGCCCCCTCCGGTTGCGCATCGGCCGTGCCGTGCGACCGTGAGGCGGGAGCCGCTCCAGACCCGGGCGGCCGTACGCGCACGAACGGAACCGACATGAAGCTGCCCGCACCCCGGGGTCCCCTCGGGGCCTCACTGACCGACCTGCTCGTCCACCCGCCGACGGAGGTCGGGGTCGTCGACGACGACGTCCTCGCCCGGTGGCGCGGCGCTGCTGCGGTGGCCGACCCCCTGACGGACGACGACCTCCAGCTCACGCTGTGGACCCTGTACGCACTGCACTACCAGGGCTTCGAGGGCGTCGACGAGGCGTGGGAGTGGAACCCCGACCTCCTGCGGCTGCGCCTGTGCCTGGAGCAGCCCTTCGAGGCCGCCCTGCGCGCTCGGGTCCCCGTGCCGGAGGGCGCCGCCCCGGAGCGCGAGGCGGTCGCGAGCGCACTCTTCGCCATGACGGCTCCCGGGCCCGGGCCGAGCGTCGCCCGGTACGTCGCCAAGTCGGCCGACGCCGCTCAGGTCGAGGAGTTCCTGATCCACCGTTCGCTGTACACGCTCATGGAGGCCGACCCGCACACGTGGGCCATCCCGCGCCTGTCGGGAGCGCCCAAGGCGGCGCTGGTCGAGGTGCAGTCCGACGAGTACGGCGGCGGTCGACCGGACCGGATGCACAGCGCCCTGTTCGCCCGGACCATGCGCGGTGCGGGGCTGGTGGACGACTACGGCTACTACGTCGACCGGCTGCCGGCTGTCACGATCGCCGCGCTCAACCTCATGTCGCTGCTCGGGCTGCACCGGCGGCTGCGCGGTGCGATCGCGGGGCACCTGGCGGCCTTCGAGATGACGTCGTCGCTGCCCAACCGCCTCTACGGGGACGGCTTCCGACGTCTGGGCCACGACGAGGGCACCACGGAGTACTTCGACGAGCACGTCGAGGCCGATGCGGTGCACGAGCAGATCGCCGGCCGGGACCTGGCCGGGCGTCTGGCGGAGCAGGAGCCCGAGCTGGTGGCGGACATCCTCTTCGGTGCCGCCGCCTGCCTGTACCTGGACGACCTGGTCGGGCAGCACATGCTCGGCGCCTGGTCGGCGGGCGAGTCCTCGCTCCGGGCGTCATGACCGACCGCGCCGCCCAGCCCGCCACGATCGAGGCCTGCCCCAACGGGCCGCTCCTGGTCCGCGGTGACGTGCAGCTCGTCGACGGGGACGGTACGCCGCTCGAGCGGCGTCGCCGCACGGTGGCACTCTGCCGCTGCGGTGCGTCGGCGATCGCGCCGTTCTGCGACGGCAGCCACAAGGCGATCCGGTTCGTGGCCCCCTGACGGTGCTGCGGGCCGGGTGGGTGCCGGGCGACGCCGTCCGCGCGGCGGCCCTCGTCAGCGTGTTCGTGGGTACCTGGCGCTCCGGGTTCGTCGCGACAGCCCTGTTCCTGCTCGTGCTGGGCGGGTCGCTGGTGCCCCGCCTCGTCGGCACGTCTGCGGGGCTCGACGTCGCGTACTGCGGGACGCTCCTGTTCGCGGCCTGGGCGGCACAGCTCGACTGGTATGTGGCGGTCGGCTGGCTGGACGTGGTGGTCCACGCGGTGGCGACCGGCCTGATCGCCGTCGTGGCGCTGCGGGCGCTGCGTGTGTGGGGCGTCGTGGGTCCGGCGCGCTCGCGCGGCGAGGACGCCGTCCTCGTCGTGGGGACGGGCGCCACGCTGGCCGCGCTGTGGGAGCTCGGGGAGTGGGCGGGCAACGCGCTGCTGGACCCCCGCATCCAGGTGGGCTACCCGGACACGATGGGTGACCTCGCCGCCGGCCTGGCGGGAGCCGCTGTGGCCGCCGTCCTCGCGGGCAGACGCGCATGACCGGGCCGCTGCCCACGGTGTCCGTGGTGATCCCGGTGCGCGACGACGCCGTCGAGCTCGCCCGGTGCCTCGCCTGGCTGGACCGCCAGACGGTCGCGCCGTGGGAGGTCGTCGTGGTCGACAACGCCTCGTCCGACGACACCGCGGCCGTGGCAGCGGCCTGGGGTGCGCGCGTGGTGCCGGAGCCGAGCGTCGGCATCCCCGCCGCCGCGGCCACCGGCTACGACAGCGCCCGTGGCGAGGTGATCGCCCGGCTGGACGCCGACTCCCGGCCGGACCCCCGCTGGGTGGAGCGCATCGCGAGGCGGATGGCGATGGATCCGGACCTCGACGCCGTGACCGGGTCGGGGCGGTTCGTCGACCTGCCGCGAGCCGTGCAGAAGGTCGCCTCCGGCGCCTACCTCGGTGCCTACTACGTCCTGACGCACCTGGCTCTCGGCCACACCTCGCTGTGGGGGTCCTCGATGGCCCTGCGCAGGGACTCGTGGCTCGCCGTCCGGTCGCAGGTGCGTCGCCATGATCCCGAGGTGCACGACGACCTCGACCTGGCGTTCGCCCTCGGGCCGCGTCGACGGATCCGGTTCGACCCGTACTTGCAGGTGGGCGTCTCGGCACGGTCGTTGCGCGGGCACCGCCAGCGGGTCCGGAGGTTCGCCCGGGCCTGCCGCACGCTGCGCCTCAACTGGCGGACCGCCCCGCCGTGGGCGCGGTGGCAGGCGCGGCTCGGGTCCGGGCCGCGCACGGCGGCCGCGGACCCCGCCAGCCGGACGACCCCGGCGCAGGAGGCGCCGGGGTCGTCCGGGGTGGGGATCAGGCTGCTGCGCGTCCCAGGCCGCGGAAGGTCCAGCCGGCGTCCTGCCACCGCGCGACGTCGAGCTTCCCGCGGGCGTCGATGACCGACGCGTGCCCGGCGAGGGTGGCCAGGTGGACGGGATCCGCGTGCACGAACTCGTCCCACTCGGTCAGCACCAGCACCACGTCGGCACCCTCGACCGCCTCGTCGACCCCGGTGGCGTAGCCGAGCGTGGGGAAGCTGGAGCGCGCGGTGTCGCCCGCCTCGGGGTCGTACACGGTGACCTGGGCGCCGCGCAGGTGCAGGGCCGCCGCGACGTTGAGCGCGGGGGAGTCCCGCACGTCGTCGGTGTGCGGCTTGAACGCGGCGCCGAGCACCCCGATCCGGCGGTTGAGCACCGATCCGCCGCAGGCCTCGACGGCCAGGTCGATCACCCGGGAGCGCTGGCCCATGTTGATCTCGTCGACCTGCTGGAGCAGGGCGGAGGCCGGGTACGCGCCGAGCTCGTTCGCGCGGTGCATGAGTGCCCGGATGTCCTTGGGCAGGCACCCGCCGCCGAAGCCCAGGCCGGCGTCGAGGAACTGCCGGCCGATCCGCACGTCGTGCCCGAGCGCGTCGGCGAGCACCGCGACGTCGGCGCCGGCGGCCTCGCAGACTCCTGAGATCGCGTTGATGAACGAGATCTTCGTGGCCAGGAACGCGTTCGCGCTGACCTTGACGAGCTCGGCCGTGGGCAGGTCGCAGACCACCACCGGAGAGCCCTCGGCGATGGGGCCGGCGTACACCCGTCGCAGCAGCGCCTCGGCCTCACGCGAGGCGCCTCCGAGCACGATCCGGTCCGGGTGGAGCGTGTCGTCGACCGCCTTGCCCTCGCGCAGGAACTCGGGGTTCCACACCAGCTCGGCCCGCAGGCCGGAGGGCGCCTCCGCGGCCAGCAACGCGCGCAGCCGTGCCCCGGTCCCCACCGGGACCGTCGACTTGCCGACGACCAGCGCGTCATGGGTCAGGTTCCGCGCGATCGCCGCGGTCGCCGCCTCGACGAAGCGGAGGTCGGCGGCGTGGCTGGTCTTGGACTGCGGGGTACCCACGCAGACGAAGTGCACGTCCGCCCACGCCACGGCCTCGGCCACGTCGGTGGTGAAACGGAGCCGACCGGTGGCCAGCTGCTCCGTGAGCAGCTCGGGCAGCCCCGGCTCGTGGAACGGCACCTTGCCGGCGGTGAGCATCTCGACCTTGTGCAGGTCGGTGTCGACGCCGACCACCTCCATGCCCAGCTGCGCCATGGCGACCGCGTGGGTGGCGCCCAGGTAGCCCGTCCCGAGCACGGCGATGCGCGGTGCGGGCCCGTCCGGGTCGAACGTCGCGCGCGGGAACAGGTCGGTCACGGTCAGGTCGTCCTGGTGGTCGGTCATCACGGCTCCAGTGAGGTGAGGGTGGTGGTGGGGGTGAAGCGGGCGGACGGCTGGTTGAGGCCTGCCACGAAGGCCGCGAGCGAGTCCTCCCGGGACTCGATCCGCCAGTCGTTGGTGACGCGCTCACCGCCGCTGATGGTGGTGACGGCGTGGTTGAACCAGGCGAAGCCACGGATGTCGGCGTTCTGCGGCTCGGCGAGGGCCGCGAACAGGTCGGCGACCCAGGCGGGCTTGTTGCCGCCCGTCTCCGACGCGCCGATCTCGGCCAGGTAGATCGGCTTGCTGGACAGTGCACGCAGCTGGTCCAGCGAACGTCCGTAGGTGTACTCGAACGTGGGTGTCTGGTCCGCCTTGTACGGGGGCCGGTAGTAGCCCGACAGGCCCACCCAGTCCACGTACTCGTCACCCGGGTAGAGGCTGCTCAGGTAGGTGCCGTCCTGCTGCCAGGCGGGCATCGTGTTGACGATGTTGGGCGACCAGACCCACAGCACGTACGCGTTGGCGCCCTCGGCCTCGAAGATGTCGTGCACGTGACGCCACATCGCGACGAAGTCGCCGGGGTGGTTGCCGTTGTTCGCGGTGCCAGCGAGGTTCTTCTCGGCCCACGGGTACCAGCTCCCGTTCATCTCGTGGTTGAGCCGGATGGCCATCGGCAGACCGAGAGCGGCCACGTCACGGGCGTACTGGCGCAGGTAGTCGTCGTACGCGCCGTCGATGATCCGGGGCAGCGAGTAGGCCGGGTCCTCGGCCTCGTCGTTGCCGGCGAGCATCGGCCGGGACTCCCACGTGAGCATGGGCAGCGTGCCCTTCTCCCACGAGCGGACGACCGCGTCCGGGCGGAACGTGCCGTCCCAGCCCTGGAAGTAGCCCGTGACCGTGGGCTGGGCCCCGATCCGGGCCGCGACGGAGTCCGTCTCCGCCCAGCTGAAGGGCGCCTGCGGGGTGTACAGCCCGAAGAGGCGGTCCTGCGTGGTGATCAGGCTCTCCAGCGCCGGGGCGTAGGGCTTCACCGCGGGGGGCGGAGCGGACGGGGCCTTGGGAGCGAGCGCGGCCGCGGCACGGGCGCGGGCCCGGGCCGCGTCGGCCTCGGCCTGCTCGGCGCGGGCGGCGGCGGACTGCGCCTTGCCCTTGGCATCGGCCGCCGCGCGTTCCGCGGCCGCCTTTGCCTTCCCGCGTTCCTCGGCAGCGAGGCGCTCGGCCTCGGCCCGCTGCGCGCCCTCGGCCGCGGCTGCTGCCTTCTGCCCGGCGGCGGCCGCGCTGCCGCGCTCCGCGGCGGCCTTGCGCTCCGCGGCGGCCTTGGCCTGGGAGCGCTGGAGCGCGTCGACCTCGTCCTGCCGTGCCTCCAGGGAGTGGCGCAGCGACTCGTTCTCGGCTGCCAGCCGGACCTCGTTCGGGGTGGCCTGGGTGGTTGCGGTGATCTCGGCGGACGGTGACAGCCACACGCCGGCGGTGACCGCGACGAGGGACAGCGCGACGGCGGCCGCGCCGAGCCGCTTGCGAGGTGACGGGCGGACGGCGCGGGCCCACCAGCCGTCGGTCCCGAGGTGCTCAGACATAGACCAGTGCCTCCAGGGAGAACAGGGCGATCGCGATCAGGTAGGGGATCGCGGCCAGCGGGTTGGGTCGGCGGCGACGCCGGGGGGTGGGTGCGGCGTCCGCCGCACGACGGGTGCGTGCGGGGGCGGACGCCGGTGCGGTACCGGCGAGGACGGTGCCGCTCGACGGTGCCGGGCGCTGCGTCGGCAGCATCCCGGTGGGGGCACGGTCGACCAGGTCGGCCGGACCGGCGGGCGTGCTCTCGAGCTCGGCGATGAGGTCGCCGTCGCCGCCGCCGGAGTACGCGCCGGAGCGCGTCCCCCAGCCGCTCGCGTGGGCCATGCGCAGGAACCCGAGCAGCCGGATGGGCATGAGGAAGAGCGTCGAGACGATGATGAACACCGGCAGCCGCAGGAAGTCGGAGGGCTTCTCGTGCAGGTGCCGGATCTGCCGGATGGCCATCGAGAGCACGGACGAGACGATCATCGTCGCGATGACCCACGCCCAGCCGTTCAGGCCGGTGTAGGTCTCCAGGATCGCCTGGTAGAGGTTGACGCCCGTGCCCGACACGGCGCGGTAGATCCAGCCCGCGATGGTGCCGAACAGGAGGAACGGCAGGAGGATGTCGGCCACGAAGAAGACCGCCAGGAGGGGGGCGTGCCCGATCATCCACGGGAGCATCCGCAGGGTGTTGTACTGGCTGCCGCGCGCCCAGCGCAGCTGCTGCTTGGCCAGCTTCCGCACCTGCAGCGGGGCGTCCGTGTAGACGAGGCTCGTGTACTGGTACACCGACTTGTAGCCGGCCTTGAGCGTGAGGTTGGTCAGGGTCCGGTCGTCGGAGACCTCGAGGAAGACGCCCATGAACTTCTGGTGCATGAAGTCGTCCATGACCTGCACGAGGATGTGCCGGCGGAACGCGATGGTGCGGCCGGGCAGGCAGCCCACCTGACCGAGCGCGGACTGTGCGGGCATCGAGTACAGCGCGCGGGTGTTCTCGAGCCAGTCCGCCCAGCGGGTGATCCACGACCGCTCGGGCTCGAGGATCCGCTGCCGGGTGGTCACGCCGCCGACCGCGGCGTCCGCGAACGGCTTGACGAGCTCCGGCAGGGTGCCGTCCGTCCAGACCGTGTCGGAGTCGACGAGGACCGTGATCTCGCCGTGCGACAGCTCGGTGCCGATCTTCACGGCGTTGCGCTTGCCCGGGATCGGGGTGTGCACCCAGCGGACCAGGGGCGCGAACTCCTCGCTGACCTCCTGCAGTGCGGGGTTGACCGCGCCGTTGATGACCACGATGACCTCGTCGGGTCGCTGCTCGACGATCCGGGTGAGCACGTCGCGGAACAGGTCCAACGGCTCGTCGACCACCGGGATGACGACGCTCGTGGTGCCGTGGAACTCGCCGGTGTAGGGCTTGTAGCGCCGCGACAGCAGCACCTTGATGAGCCACAGCACCCAGATGATGGTCGAGAAGAAGGCGAACAGGTAGAACTCCGATTGGCCTTCGAGCATGTGCCGGAGCTGGAGGACAAAGACGAACATGAGCGGTACCCCGAGTATTCGGTCAAAGGGCTGCTGAAAGCTGAACGGCGTCATCGGCGATACAGCGAGGACGCGTTTTCACGCACCACAATGGGCGCGCTCGAACGCGTCGAAAGGTCACAGGTCTGCCCGGAGGCATGCGTGACGTGCACTTCTGCCCCATCCCAGGGACAAAAGAACGAGTAACCCCGCAGCGCTCCTCCTTGCTGGAAGTAACTCCGGGGTCTCTCGAAGAATCGAACGTACCAGGCGTTAACGGAGTAATCAGACGGACGCTTGTCCAGTTGTGACTGCAGTCACCGGGATTGTTGCCGGATCGACCACAAAGGTCCGAATTGCCCCAGGCAAATTTACGGGAATTTTACTTTCGAGGTCCGGTCGGCCGGCGCGTCGCGGCGGCGCGTCAGCGCCGGTCGACGACGGCTGCGCTGCCGCCCCCGCGCCGCACCGGCTCGGCCACCGCGAGGAACGAGCCGTCCGGCAGGAGCTCGATCCCCGTCGCGGCGCCGATCTCCGGTGTGTCGACGAACGTGTGGCCGAGCGCCTGCAGATCGGCCCGGGGGAACGCCGGCTCGGCCTGCACGGCGGCGGTGTTGCGCTGGCTGGCTCGAGGGGCCGCCACGGCCGCGCCCAGCTCCATGCCCAGGTCGAGCCGGTTGACGAGGATCTGGAGCACCGTGGTGATGATCGTCGAGCCGCCGGGGGAGCCGACGGCGAGCAGCGGTTTGCCGTCCTGCAGGACGATCGTCGGCGCCATGGAGCTGCGCGGACGCTTGCCCGGTCCCGGCAGGTTGGGGTCGTTCCCGTTCTGGGTGTCGACGAAGTTGAAGTCGGTCAGCTCGTTGTTGAGCAGGAAGCCACGCCCCGGAACCACGATGCCGTTGCCGCCGAGCGACTCGATGGTCAGGGTGTAGGCGACGACGTTGCCCCAGCGGTCCGCGGTGGTCAGGTGGGTCGTGGACTGGCCGTCCGAGCCCTCCGTGCCGACGGTGGCCGCGGCGCCGCAGCCTTCGTACCGGCCGTCCGGGACACCGGGCGGGACCGGCTTGACGAGGGCGGTCGACGGGTCGATCACGCACGCGCGCTCGGCGGCGAACCCGTCCGAGAGCAGCTGCTCCAGCGGGACGTCGACGACGTCGGGGTCGCCCACGTACCGGTTGCGGTCCGCGAAGGCCAGCGCGCTCGCCTCGAGGTAGTGGTGCAACGCCTGGGTCGTGCCGAGGGCGGCGAGGTCGGACGTCTCCAGGATGTTGAGCGCCTCGCCGACGGTCGAGCCGCCGGAGGACGGCGGTGCCATCCCGTAGACGTCGAGGCCGCGGTACGACACGAGCGTCGGGGCGCGCAGCGGCGCGTGGTACGACGCGAGGTCGGCGAGCTCCAGCAGCCCGGGCCGCACGACGAGACCGCTGCGCCGGCTGACCGGCGGGTCCTGGACCGTGCGCACGACGTCCCGGGCGAGCCGGCCGGTATAGAGCTCGGCGACCCCTCGGCGCGCGAGCAGGTCGTACGTCGCGGCGAGGTCCCGGTTGCGGAACACCGACCCCACCGCCGGCGGGGCGCCGCGGCGCAGGAACAGGTCGGCCGAGGACCGGAAGGCCGAGAACCGCGCGACGTTCGCGGCGATCTGGTCGGCGAACGTCTGGTCGACGACGAACCCGCGGCGTGCCACGTCGGTCGCGCCGCGCAGCGCGCTCCGCAGGTCGATCGAGCCCCACTGGTCGAGTGCGGTGGCCCAGGTCGCCGGGGTGCCCGGCACGCCCACCGACAGCCCGGAGGTCACGGCGTCCGCGAACGGGATCGCCACCCCGTTCTCGACGAACGCGTCCGCCTGCATGGCCTGCGGCGCGGTCTCGCGGCCGTCGATCGTGTGCACCTGACCGCTCGCCGCGTCGTAGTAGACGAAGAAGCCGCCCCCGCCGATACCCGACGAGAACGGCTCCGTGACGCCCAGCGTCGCCGCGGCAGCGACGGCGGCATCGACCGCGTTGCCGCCCCGGCGCAGGACCTCCAGGCCGACGCGCGTGGCGTCCGGGTCGACGGTCGAGACGGCGCCCCCGTACCCGACGGCCACGGGGACCTTCTCCGGGGCCGGCCGGTGGGCCGAGGCCGGTGTGGCGCTCACGACCAGCGCCAGGCCGGTGAGCAGTGCGACGAGTGCTGCGGGCTGCCTGGGCGATCGCATGGGAACTCCTCGGGCGAGGGAGTGGGCCAGGACCGGTCTACCACTCGCACGGGCGGCTGCCCAGGCCCCGAACGCCGTGCGCACGGGTCCGCGCAGCGTTCCCGGCAACCCGGCGCGGCTCAGATGCGGCCGCGCACGGGGGTCCGGTCGGTGGGGTCCGCGTCCTCCGGCATCGCCATCTCCGCGCGGACCCCGAGGAGCCGGATCTCCCGGTCCTCCAGCCGGTCCGCGAGCGTCAGCACCGCCTGCACGATGGTCGCCGGGTCCCGGGTCGGCTGGGGGAGCTTGCGGCTCGTGCTCGTCGTCACGAAGGGCGCGTAGCGGACCTTGAGCGCGACGCGCACGACGTCGCGGCCGTCCCGCGCGGTGTCCTCGACCACCTCGTGCGCCATGGCGCGCAGTGCGTCCCGGACCTGCTCACGGGTGGTGAGGTTCTGCTGGAACGTCGTCTCGCGGCTGTGGCCGCGCGGCACCCAGGGGCGGTCGTCGACGGTCGTCGGCCCGAGGCCCTGGCCCAGCTCGTGGTACCAGAGACCCATCTTCGGGCCGAACTCCGCGACGAGGGCCTCGGTCGGCGCCGCGGCGAGCCCCTGCACCGAGGTGACGCCGAGGGCGGCGAGCCGCCGGGACACCTTGGTCCCGACACCCCACAGGTCGATGGTCGGGCGATGGCCCATGACCTCGGTCCAGTTCTCGGCGGTGAGCCGGAAGACCCCGGCCGGCTTGCCGAACTCCGTGGCGATCTTCGCGCGGACCTTGTTGTCGCCGATCCCCACCGAGCAGTGCAGCCGCGTCGCCCTGAGCACGGCCTCCTGCGCTCGACGCGCGAGCGCCTCGGGGTCGTCGGTCATGGTGCCCAGGAACGCCTCGTCCCAGCCGAGCACCTCGACCACGGCACCCAGCGAGCGCAGCGTGGCCATGACCCGGTCGGAGGCAGCCTCGTACTCCTGCGCGTCCACCGGCAGGAAGACCGCGTCGGGCAGCTTGCGTGCGGCGACCCGCAGCGGCATCCCGGAGTGCACGCCGAACGCGCGCGCCTCGTAGGACGCGGTCGAGACGACGCCCCGCTCGCTCGGGTCACCGCGGCCGCCGACGACGACCGGCCTGCCGGCCAGCTCCGGACGGCGCAGGACCTCCACGGCCGCGACGAACTGGTCGAGGTCGACGTGCAGCACCCAGGCCATCGCCCGAGTCTGCCGGACGCGGCCCGCAGTGGTGCGGGGCGGCGCCGGCGACCGTGCAAGATAGAGACGTCACACCCGACACCGGCACCGACGCGAGGGGGCGCAATGGCTGTTGCGGCGCTCTACCTCGGTGCCGCGCTCGTGGGTGGGCTCCTCGCGGTGCTGCTGCGGCTGCCTCCACTCGTCGGTTTCCTCGCCGCGGGTTTCGCGCTCGGTGCGGGCGGGGCGCCGGACCTGCCGTACCTGGAGCCGATCGCCGACCTCGGTGTCGTCCTGCTGCTCTTCGCGATCGGGCTCAAGCTCGACGTCCGCACGCTGCTGCGGCGCGAGATCTGGCTCACGACCGTCATCCACATGGCGATCAGCGTCGCGCTCGCGCTCGGCTTCCTGGGCCTGCTCGCGGTGATCGGCTTCGGCTTCCTCGGTGGGGAGTCGCTCGGGGCGCTGGCGTTCGTCGGGTTCGCGCTGTCCTTCTCCTCCACCGTCTTCGTTGTCAAGGTGCTGGACGACCGGTCCGACACGACGTCGCTCTACGGACGCATCGCCGTCGGTGTGCTCGTCATGCAGGACGTCGCCGCCGTGATCTTCCTGTCGCTGTCCAGCGGGGAGCCGCCGAGCCCGTGGGCCGTGCTGCTGTTCGGCCTGATCCCGGGCAAGTGGGTGCTGCACCGGATCTGGGACCGGGTGGGGCACGGTGAGCTGCAGGCGCTGTTCGGCGTGTGCGTCGCCGTGGTGCTCGGCTACGGCCTGTTCGAGCTCGTCGGCATCGCCGGGGACGTCGGCGCGCTGGTGGTCGGGGTCCTGCTGTCGTCGCACCCCCAGGCGGGTGAGCTGTCCCGGTCCCTGATGACGTTCAAGGACCTCATGCTGGTGGCGTTCTTCGTGCAGATCGGGCTGCACGGGACGCCGCACCTGCTGGAGATCGGCCTCGCGCTGCTGCTCCTGCTGCTCCTGCCGTTCCAGGTCGCTGCCTACGCGGTGGTGCTCTGGCTCATGCGGCTCCGCCGGCGTACGTCGTTCCTCGCCGGCCTGGTGCTGTCGAACTACTCGGAGTTCGGGATCATCGTGGTCGCGGTCGGCGCGAGCTCCGGTCTGCTCGACGACCAGTGGGTGGTCGTGGTCTCGCTCGCCGTGGCGTTCAGCTTCGGGCTGTCGGCGATCGTCAACCGCCGGGGCGTCGAGCTGGCCTCCCGGCTGTCCCGGCTGCTGCCGGCGCGCGACAGCGACCGGCTCCACCCCGACGACCGGCTGGTCGACGTCGGCGACGCCGACGCGCTCGTCCTGGGCCTCGGTCGCGTCGGCTCCGCGACGTACACCCGGCTGCGCGACGAGTACGGGATGGCGGTGGTCGGGGTCGAGCACGACCGCACGCGCGTGACGGCGCTCGAGGACGAGGGCTACGAGGTCGTGCGCGCCGACGCCACCGACCTCGAGTTCTGGAACCGCGTGCAGCGCGCCGGTCGGGTCAAGATGGCGGTCCTGGCCATGCCGTTCCACAACGCGAACCTCATCGCGCTGGCGCGGCTGAAGGCGGCCGGCTTCACGGGCAAGGTCGCCGCCGTCGCCCGGTACGACGACGACGTGTCCGAGCTGCAGCGCCACGGTGCCGACGCCGTGTTCCATCTGTACGGGTCGGCGGGCTTCGCCCTCGCGGACCACGCCGCCGAGGTGCTGCTGCAGGGCAGGGGCGGGACGCCGGACCATCACGCCGCTGCGCGTCCGGGCGACGATCTGGACGTCCTTGATCCGCTCGACCGCCGCGCGGAGCCCGCCTGACACCGCCGCCGACGACGTTCATGCAGATGAGGGAACGGGCGGGTGATACTTGGCGTTTCAACTGTTCAACCTTCAACCGCAGGGAGATGCTCAGGTCATGGACCTGAGGATCGATGTGACCGACGCCGACATCAGGGCTGCTCGGCGGCTCTGGGAGGCCGCCGCGGACGGCGGCGCGACGGCGGACAGGGTCCAGCTGCTGCGCGCGGGCTACATCCGGCTCATCAGCGCGCAGGCGCAGCAGATCGCCGACGACTTCCGGCGCGAGCAGCGCGCCTCCTGATCGCCCGTCACGGCTGCAGCAGGACCTTGATCGCGCGCCGCTCGTCCATGGCGCGATAGGCCTCGGCGACCTCCGACAGCGGGAGCGTGAGGTCGAAGACCCTGCCGGGGTCGATCTGCCGCGCCCAGACCAGGTCGATCAGGTGGGGGAGATAGGCGCGGACGGGGGCCGGGCCACCGCGGATGCCCTTGTTCGACCAGAACAGCCGGTCCGTCGGCAGGTCGCCGTGCGGCAGGCCCACCACGCCGATCATGCCGCCGGGCCGCGTGTACTCGACGGCGTCCAGCCTGGCCTCCTCGGTGCCGACGCACTCGAGCACGGCGTCCGCACCGATGCCTTCGGTGAGCTCCCGGACGCGCGCCAGGCCGTCCTCGCCGCGCTCTGGCACCACGTGGGTGGCACCGAACTCGGTGGCGACTGCCTGGCGGTCGGCGTGCCGGCTCATGGCGATGATCGTCGTGGCGCCGAGCTGCGCAGAGGCGAGCACGCCACAGAGCCCCACGGCGCCGTCCCCGACGACGACCACGCTGCTCCCGGGCCGCACGTCCGCGGACACCGCCGCGTGCCAGCCGGTGCCCATCACGTCGGACAGCGCGAGCAGGCTCGGCACCAGGTCGGCGTCCGGCCGGCCGGGCGTCGCGATGAGCGTGCCGTCCGCGTTCGGGATGCGGATGCGCTCCGCCTGGCACCCGTCGAACCCACCGCCGTGCGGGCAGGCGGACTGCATGCCCTTGCGGCACACGGGGCACCGGTTGTCGCTGTGCAGGAACCCACCGACGACGAAGTCGCCCGGCTTCAGAGTGTTCACGGCGTCGCCGATCTCCTCGACGACGCCGACGTACTCGTGCCCGATCGGCTTCGGCTCCGGGACCGGTGCCAGCCCGCGGTACCGCCACAGGTCCGATCCGCAGACGCAGGTCGCCACCGTGCGGATCACTGCGTCGGTCGGTTCCCGGACAGTGGGGTCGGGTCGCTCCGCGACGCGCACGTCGTGGGCCCCGTGGATGATCGCTGCGCGCATGCGTCCATCGAACACGGCTTCCGCACCGCCCGCGAGCGCCCGCCCGCGAGTGCCCGACGGTCAGCGCAGTCGCAACGGCGGCACCGGCAAACCGGGTCGGTCGGGCCCCCGGGTGTGTTCGCTCTCGGTGAACACCGCTGCGGTTGGCACTCCTGAAGGGTGAGTGCTAATTCTTGAACCAAGGCCAGTCCGGCGAGTGGGGTGCCGGACGATCTCCGAGGCCCGGGTGGTCCGGCGCCTCGTCCCAAGGAGGTGAGAGAGTTGGCCACACGAATCGACCCGTTCCAGGATCTGGATCGACTCTTCGGGCAGCTGGCGTCTGCGGAGCGGGCGGCCGCGACGATGCCCATCGACCTGTACCGCGCCGGTGACCACTACGTGCTGGACGTCGACCTGCCGGGCGCCGACCCGGGCACCATCGACGTGAACGTGGAGGACCGCACCCTGACGATCCGCGCCCAGCGGACCGCGGGCCCGGACAAGGACGTGCAGTGGCTTGCCAAGGAGCGCCCGGTGGGCACCTACGCGCGGCAGCTGACCGTGAGCAAGGCGCTCGCCCTGGATGCCATCACGGCGAACTACGCCGACGGCGTGCTGACGCTGAACATCCCCGTCGCGCAGGAGGCCAAGGCCCGGCGCATCGAGGTGCAGCACGGCGGGGACAGCTCCCAGATCACCTCGGGCGGCAACGAGCGGTCCTGAGTCCGGGCCGGGCGGTGGGACGGGAGTGCGAGAGCGCCCGGCCCGGGGGAGGGACGCTCTGTGCGAGCGAGCCGACCCCGACCACCGCCCGGACGTCCCACGGCGTCACGGTTCGAGCGCCAGGTCCCGGCGGCAGAACGCGGCGACGGCGCGAGCCGTGCTGTCCGCGGCGGTGAACTGGACCAGGTGCCGGTGGCCCGGGACCTCTACGAGGGAGCCGCCCGGTGCGACATCGGCGAGCCGGGCGCACCAGGCGTGCCGGGCGACCGGGTCGCCGGTCCCACGGATCACGAGCGTAGGAGCGGCCACGACGGCCAGCCGCTCGTCGGTGCGGTAGGCCAGCATCGGTTCCAGCTCGGTCAGGTACCAGCGGGGACCGCAGCGCAGGTAGTCCGCGAACGTCAGCACATTCCCGGAGGCGGGTTCCCTCAGCGAGTCACGGAACAGGTCCCGGGCCTGTGTGAGGTGCCCGGCCCGGTCGGGGTCGGTGACGGGGCCGATCAGCACGAGGTGCGTGACGAGCGCCGGCCGCTGGGCGGCGAGCTCGACGACGAGCTGCCCGCCCATCGAGTGGCCCACGAGCACCGCGGCGGGGACGTCGAGCGCATCCAGCACGCGCCCGAGGAGCGCGGCACCGTCGGCGATGGAGATCGCGTCCGACGGCGTCGGGGTGCCGCCGAAGCCGGGCAGGTCGACGCAGTGGACGGTGCCGTACGGCTGCAGGGCGCGCTGGAGCCGGGCGAGGGAGCGGTGCGACATCCCGATGCCGTGGACGAGCAGGTAGACCGGTGAGGTGCTCGCCCCGACCGACGTGTGGACCCGGACCTCGTGACCACCCACGTCGAGGGTGCGGCTGACGAGCTGGGGCACGAGTTCTCCGGTTCACTGGGGCGGACGCACGACGAGACGCAAGTATGCGGGCGACCCCTGCGGACGGCGCGGTCAGATGGTCGGGTCGAGCAGCTCCTGGCCGGTGGTCGTCCAGTGCAGGAGCAGGACCGTGGCGTCGTCCTGGAGGACCCCGTTCTGGTACTCCATGATCCGCCGGCACACGCGTCGCACGGTCTCGGGCAGAGGCGTGCCCTGCGCTGCCTCGCGCTCGAGGAAGTCGACCAGCCGGTCGATGCCGAAGAACTGCTGCTCCGGGTCTCGCGCCTCCGTGACACCGTCCGTGTAGAGCGCGATGACGTCCCCCGGTTCGAGGGACTCCTCCGCGATCTCCACCGACCCTGTGTCCAGGCCCAGGAGCGGCCGGTGCCCGCCGCTGAGCGTCTTGACCACCTTGCCCCCGCGCAGGAGGAGCGGCGGCGGGTGCCCGGCGGACAGGTACTGCAGGAGCCCCGAGCGCAGGTCCAGCTGCCCCACGATGCCCGAGGCGTACATCCGTCCCGCGAACTCGTCCCGCACGGCGCGGTGGATGGCCTCGGTCTGGTCGAACAGGCCGCGGCCCTGACGCCGGGAGTTGCGGTAGGCCGCGAGCGCGGTCGCGGCGGCGAGCCCCGAGCGCAGGTCGTGCCCGGTGGCGTCCAGGATGGCGAACCGCGCCGTGTCGTCCGACAGGGCGTAGTCGAAGACGTCCCCGCCCACGGTGCTCGACGGCTCAAGCTTGCCGCTGACGAGCACCTTGTCGGTGCCCGCCGTCAACGGGGGGAGCAGCTGCCAGATCAGCTCCGCGGACACGCTCCGCGGGCGCTGCCGACGGACCTTGTCGACAGCGTCGCCGAAGGCGTCCACGATCGAGATCATGTGGCCCAGGTAGTGCGTGAACCACCAGCAGCGCTTCTGGAAGGCCGGGTCCGTGAGGTCGGCCGGGTCACGCACGACGAGCTTGAGGACGCCGAGGCGCTCGACCCCGTCGATGATCGGCATCCACAGGTGCGGTTCCTCAGCAGCCTCGGCCGACTGGACCGTGAGCATCCGGTAGGCGCGACCGGCCAGGGTCGAGTCGATGGGAAGGACCGGCGCGGTCTCGGGGCCGACGGGCATGGGGACCAGGACGGACTGCGAGTAGTCCGCGAGGTAGACGGTCGTCTGCGCACCGAGGTACCGGGCGGCATCCTGCACGGCGGACGGCAGGAGGTCCGGCGGGGCCAGGTGCGTCTCGCGGAGCAGCGTCGTCAACGCGGCCAGCGCTCCCGACGCCTCCTGATCTTCCGGCTCGTTCCCGCCCATGGCGCCACACCTCTCCCAGATGGGCGGTGCACGCCGCCGTCGGGCTATTTTAGGCGTCCCCGGGGGTGGCGGGTTCCGGGGCGGACGTGTCGTGGCCCACCCCCTCGTCAGGTGAGTCGAGCACCGCGACCATGTGTCCGCCGAGGTACCCGCTCACGGCGGCGACGCCGCCGGCGGCGAGGCTCACGGCGACGCCCGAGCCGCGGTGGCCGCGCCGTCGCAGCAGCCAGGAGCCGGCGTACAGCACGACGGCGCCCGTGTTGAGGGCGGCGTGCAGGGCGCCCACGGTGCGCACGCGGTCGCCACCGCGCTGCCAGTCGACGAGGCCGGTCAGCACCGTCGGTACGGTCGCCAGCACGCCGAGGCCCAGCAGCCGGTCGGCCGAGCGGCCGTCGTCGGTACCGACGAGGTCGAGCACGGTGCTGCTCACCCACAGGCCGATGGGCAGGTCGGTGAGGAGCGGGTGCGCCGCGTGCCCGAGCGGTGCCCCGCGCAGCAGCGCCGCGAGGGAGGGCGGTCGCACGACGGCGTCCGCCAGTGGGCGCAGCGCGCGGACGAGCGGTTCGAGGGCGGGTGCGGTCTCGGCGGCCTCGGCGAGGCGGCGCGGCAGGGGGGTCGACACAGCGTCCATGGCACGTCCAGGGGCTCGGTCCAGCGGCGACTGCTTCACCTGGGGAGAGCATTCCAGCACCGGACGGATGTCGCCGGGCGGCCCCGGGCGGCGAGGAGCTCCGAACCTCCGTAGCGTGACGGGATGACTCCGCTCGCCCGACTCGCCGACTCGATGATCCGGATGTACCAGGACCGCGTCTCTCCCCGGAAGGGGTGGAGCTGCGCCTACCGGGTCGCGCACGGGGGGCCGTCCTGCTCGGCGTCCGTGCGCGAGACGGTGGCGCGCCGAGGCGTCCTCGGGGGTGCCGTCCCCACCGCGCTCCGGTTCGTGGCCTGCTACCAGGCCGCGCAGCTGCTGGCGACGACCGACGTCCGCGGCGTGTGCTGCTGCGGCCCCATCCCCATCCCGTTCCGGTTCTAGCCGGACGGCGAAGGACCCGCGGTGACGGGTGTCACCGCGGGTCCCGTCGTGCCGGGCGCCCGGCACGCACGGTGGGTCAGCGCAGCCAGCCGTTGCCGACGATGCGGGCCCAGATCTTGCCGACGCCCCAGGTGTCACCGGAGAGGGTGGCGGCGGCGATGATCAGGAGCAGCGCCTCGTGCCAGTGCGAGTCGACGATGGGGTTCGTGCCGCCGAGGACCGGCGGCAGCTCTGCCAGGTACATGAAGAGCATGAGCAGGGTGCCGGTCACGGCCGCGATCTTCAGGCCGGCCCCGGCCATGACGGCGACGCCGATGCCGAGCAGGCCTGCCATGAACAGCACGTCGCCGAACGGGTTGGCGAACAGCTGGAAGAAGTCGGCGAACGGTCCCTCGATGCCGCCGATGAAGCCCTGCGCGGGCGTCCCGCCGTTGATCCAGGCACGCTCGGAAGGCGTCGCGAACCCGAGGCCGAACAGCTTGTCGATGAAGGCCCACAGGAACGTGAACCCGATGACGATGCGGGACACGGCGAGGATCCTGCGGACGCCGAGCCGCGTGACGATCTGCTCCTGGTACACGATCCCGTCGGCGGTGCCCGACGTGGCTTGACTGGTGGGTGATCCGGCGGTGGTGGACATCTCTGTGCTCCTGTGGTTGTCCTGGGACCCACGAGATGCGTCCGCTGGGCGGACGTGGTGCTCACACACTCGAAGGTCGTCGTTGGTCTTCGTGTAAGGAACGCTATGACCGGCGACCGGTGGTGGGCATGGGCCCATGGTCCTGACCTGTGAGCATCCGCGACGAGGGCGCCGTGGCGAGCGGCGACGCTCCAGCCTCAGCCGTCGAGGCGAGCGGCGACGTCGGCAGGGAAGCCGCCGGTCGCGATCGGCCCCCACCGGGTAGGGGTGATGCGGATCAGGGACTTGCCCTGGGTCCGCATGGCCGCGCGGTACTCCGCCCAGTCGGGGTGCTCACCGGCGATGCAGCGGTAGTAGTCCACCAGGGCGTCCTCGGCCTGCGGCATGTGCAGCACCTCGCCGTCCCCGTCGACCTGGACCCACGGGCCGTCGAAGTCGTCCGAGAGCACGCACACCGTCACCCGCGGGTCACGCTCCACGTTGACCGCCTTCGCCCGGCCCGGGTAGGTCGAGATCACCAGGCGACCGTGGTCGTCGACGCCCCCGGAGACGGGCGAGACCTGCGGCCGGCCGTCCTGCCGCGTGGTGACGAGCACGAAGTGGTGCCGCTCGCGGACGAACTCGAGGAGACCCGGCAGGTCGACGGTGCGGGTGGTCGCGATGGATCGAGGCATGCACCCAGGCTAGGTCGCGTGCCGTCCGGGAGGCGCGGCGTGCGACGCGGTGCGAGGGTGGGCCATCGCTGAGAAGCAGCGCTGAGCTCCGCGACGAGGTAGGTGCGCTGATGCGTGCGATGGTCTATCGGGGCCCGTACAAGGTGCGGGTCGAGGAGAAGGACATCCCGACGATCGAGCATCCCAACGATGCCGTCGTCAGGGTGAGCATGGCGGCGATCTGCGGCTCTGACCTGCATCTCTACCACGGGTTGATGCCGGACACGCGTGTCGGGACCACCTTCGGGCACGAGTTCGTCGGCGTGGTCCACGAGGTGGGTCCGTCGGTGCAGAACCTGCGGGTGGGCGACCGGGTGATGGTCCCGTTCAACATCTTCTGCGGCTCGTGCTTCTTCTGCGCGCGCGGGCTGTACTCCAACTGTCACAACGTGAACCCGAACGCGACGGCGGTCGGTGGCATCTACGGCTACTCGCACACCTGCGGCGGGTACGACGGGGGACAGGCCGAGTACGTGCGGGTGCCCTTCGCCGACGTCGGCCCGAGCATCATCCCGGCCTGGCTGGACGACGAGGACGCCGTCCTGCTCACCGACGCGCTGGCCACCGGGTACTTCGGCGCGCAGCTGGGCGGGATCACCGAGGGTGACGTGGTCGTCGTGTTCGGCGCCGGGCCGGTGGGCCTGTACGCAGCCCGGTCGGCGTGGCTGATGGGCGCCGGGCGCGTGATCGTGGTGGACCACCTGGAGTACCGCCTCGAGAAGGCGCGCACCTTCGCGCACGCCGAGACCCTCAACTTCGCCGAGTACGACGACATCGTGGTCGAGATGAAGAAGACCACCGGGTACCTGGGGGCCGACGTCGCGATCGACGCGGTCGGTGCCGAGGCGGACGGCGACCTCCTGCAGCACGTCACCGGCGCGAAGCTGAAGCTGCAGGGTGGCTCGCCGGTGGCGCTGAACTGGGCCATCGACTCGGTGCGCAAGGGCGGGACGGTCTCGGTGATGGGCGCCTACGGTCCCATCTTCAGTGCCGTGAAGTTCGGGGACGCGGTGAACAAGGGCCTCACGCTGCGGATGAACCAGTGCCCGGTCAAGCGGCAGTGGCCCCGGCTCTTCGAGCACCTCCAGGCCGGCTACTTCCGACCCAGCGACCTGGTGACCCACCGCATCCCGCTCGAGCACATCGCCGAGGGGTACCACATCTTCTCGTCCAAGCTCGACGGCTGCATCAAGCCGTTGATCGTGCCGAACGCCGCGTGAGGGGACCCCGCCATGACCTATACGAAGGACAAGCCGTCCCTCCCGGAGTCGACCGAGCAGCTCCGCGCGCGCATCCCGGGCTGGGGTGCCGACCTGGACCCGGCCGACCGGCCCTCGGTGCCGCGTGAGCGCTACGACCCCGGTGCCACGGGTGCGCACTGGGACTTCCCCGAGCGCCAGCCGGAGCTGCGGCCGCGGGAGCGGTCCATCGAGCACGAGTTCCTCACCCCGGTGTTCGGCACCGTGGCGCCGCTGCACGGCGTGTCGGGTGCCCTACGCCGGCTGGCCTACGAGCGCTACAGCGAGGCGCGCGCGGCGCACTGGCTGATCCTGATCGGCGCCGACCGGGTCGACGCGTTCGGCAGCCACGTGCGGTCGCTGTTCTCGGCGCGCCCCGACAACCCGGTGACCGAGACCGGCATCCGTGCGGAGCTGACGCACCACGGCATCGCGTCGCGCAGGGGGACGCACCGGGTGGACACCCGGCACCAGCCGGTCGACGTGCTCGTCGTCGCCGGGCCCTGGGTCACGGCGGCCGCCGGGGCCGCCCTCGTGGTGCGAGCCGTGACTCGACGCCGCCGGTAGCGGTCAGCCTGCGCGCCACGGCACGGCGCTGCCCGCGGCCAAGGACCGGGGAACGTCGAGCACGCGCTGGTTCCGGCTGCCGCGGAACGCGAGCGACAGGTCGCGCGCGGCCAGCTCGAACCGTCCGTCGACGAGCACGTCCAGCTCCGTGAGCAGCTCGAGCTTGTCCTGCTGGCCGGCGCCGACCTCGGCCAGCAGCTCCTCGAACGTGTAGCCGGTCCAGCACCAGACGTCCTTGGCGCGGCCGTGGGCGGTGCGCAGGCGGCGCACCACCCGCAGGCACACCCGTGTGCTCAGGAACGGCTCACCGCCGAGCAGGGACAGCCCTTGGACCGCCTCGTGACCCAGGTCGGTGACGATCCGCTCCTCGAGCTCGTCGTCGAACGGGCGGCCGTACCGGAAGCTCCACGCGGCCTCGTTGAAGCAGCCGGCGCAGGCGAACGGGCAGCCGCTGACGTAGAGGCTGCACCGAACGCCCTCCCCGTCGACCATGACGAACGGCTTGTAGTCGGCCACGAGGTCGCTGCTCAGGGTGGCCGTGCGCCACTGGCCCGGCCGGGGGTCGTGGGCCACGGTCAGGCGGTGCCGGACGGGTCGGGCATCGCCCCGGTGCTGCCGGACAGGTGCTTCACCCGGGACGAGATCTCCACGTGCCGCCCGTGGACCATGGGCCGCTGCTGCGGGTTGCCGAGGTAGCCGCAGGTCCGCTTGACCACGTCGCACGAGCTCGGGTCGGTGTTGCCGCAGCCCGGGCACCGGAAGCCGCGCTCGGTCGGGTCGAAGTCACCGGAGAAGCCGCACTCGAAGCAGTGGTCGATGGGCGTGTTCGTGCCCAGGTAACCCACCCGGTCGTACGCGTAGTCCCACACCGCCTCGAGCGCCTTGGGGTTCTGCTGCAGCACGGGGTACTCGCAGTAGTGGATGAACCCACCCGACGCGTACCGGGGGTAGTCCTGCTCGAAGTCCAGCTTCTCGAACGGGGTGGGGCTCTTGCGCACGTCGTAGTGGAAGCTGTTCGTGTAGTAGTCCTTGTCGGTGATGTCGGCGACGGCGCCGAACTTCTTCTTGTCCAGGCGGCAGAAGCGGTCCGTCAGGCTCTCGCTCGGAGTCGAGTACACCGAGAACTTGTAGCCGTGCTCGTCGGTCCACGCCTGTGCGTGCTCCGCCAGCGTCCGCAGCACCCGGAGCGTGAACTCCTTGGCCTCGGGGTTCTGCTCCCACGCTCCGCCGTAGAACGCGGCGGCCGCCTCGTAGAGCCCGATGTAGCCGAGCGACACGGTCGCCCGGCCGCCGCGGAAGAGGGCGTCGACGTCGTCGTCCGGCCGCAGGCGACGACCGAAGGCACCGTGCACGTACAGGATTGGCGCGTTGGCCGGCACCGCCTCCTTGCACCGCTGCACGCGGTACAGCATGGCGTCGCGCACCGTCGCCAGGCGCTCCTCGAGGAGCGCCCAGAACGCCTGCGGGTCATCTCGGGTCTCGAGCGCGATGCGCGGGACGTTGAGGGTCACGACGCCCAGGTTCATCCGGCCCTCGACGACGTCGTCGCCGTTCTCGTCGGCCCAGCCCTGCAGAAAGGAACGGCAGCCCATGGGCACCTTGAAGGACCCGGTGAGGTCCACGATCTTGTCGTAGCTGAGGATGTCCGGATACATGCGCTTGGTGGAGCACTCGACGGCGAGCTGCTTGATGTCGTAGTTGGGGTCCTGCTCGGTCAGGTTCAGGCCGCGGCGCAGGGTGAAGATGAGCTTCGGGAAGATGGCGGTGCGCCTCTCCCGGCCGAGCCCGACGATGCGGATCTGCAGGATGGCGCGCTGGATCTCGCGCTCGAACCAGCCCTCGCCGAGGCCGAAGCCGACCGACGTGAACGGCGTCTGGCCGTTGGACGTGAACAGCGTGTTGATCTCGTACTCGAGGCTCTGCATCGCGTCGTAGATGTCCTTGCGCGTCTTCTCCTCCGCGTATGCACGACGGCGCTCGGGCTCGGCGATCCAGCGCTCGGCGTCGGCCAGGTGCTTGGCGAAGTTCCGCTCGGCGTACGGCGCCAGCAGCTCGTCGATCCGGTTGACCGAGCAGCCGCCGTACTGGCTGGAGGAGACGTTCGCGATGATCTGCGTGATCTGCGCGGTGGCGGTCTGGATGGAGCGCGGCGGGTCGACCTGGGCGTTCCCGATCCGGAAGCCGTCGCTGAGCATCGTGCGGAAGTCGATGAGGCAGCAGTTCGTCATCGGCGCATACGGGTGGTAGTCGAGGTCGTGGTAGTGGAGGTCACCCTTGGCGTGGGCGTTCGCGACGTGGGGCGGCAGCATCCGCAGGCCGATCGCCTTGCTCACCGCACCGGCCGTCAGGTCGCGCTGCGTGTTGAAGACGTCGCTGTCCTTGTTGGCGTTCTCGTGGACGACCGCCTGGTCCTTGCCGATCAGCTGGCCGATCGAGTGGTTGATGTCCAGCGACCTGCTGCGCGCCAGGTCCCGCTCGACGCGGTAGTCGATGTAGACGCGCGCCACCTCGTACTCGTGCGACTCCAGGAGCGTGTGCTCGACGACGTTCTGGATCTCGTAGATCTTCACCTCGTCGACGAACCGCGTCGCGAGCTCCGCCGACACCCGACCGACGAGGTCCGCGAGGGTGAGCTCGTGCAGCGGGGTGATGGCTCCGTGGACCTCGAGGAACGCCTTGGCGAGGGCGGCGTGGATGCGGCCGGCGTCGAAGGGCAGCGCCCTGCCGTCCCGCTTGCGCACGACCAGGGTGGCCGGTGCATCCGCGACCTCCGCGACGGTTCCCGCCCGCTCGGCTCCGTCCAGCTCGATCGCAGTCACGGCACTCACTCCTCGTCATCAGCCACTAGATGTAGTGCGAACTACACGCGTGCAACACTAGATCTAGGGGCAAAGGAGGCCTGGGCCCAAGGGCCCATCTCGGGTGGTGAGCGGGTGAAATCGCGGGGAGTCGCCGCGCCAGCAGCCACGCCGAGACGCCGATGCAGGTTGTAGTTGATCTTGCGCCTCAGGTCGGCCTGCGCCGCGCCGTACATCTTGAGCATCATCAGCCCGTTGGTGGTGTCGCCGAGTGTCATCGCGGCGGTTGACGGCACCTTGGCGGCCCGACGGCTGGGTCAGACCGACGCGTCCGGCACGAGGTGTGCCGCCAGGCGGAGCACCAGCTCGCGTCGGCGCGCGTGGTCGGCGGCCGTCGGCTCGGTCGGTATCGGGACCACGTGCCACGCCTCGCAGAAGCTGATCAGGAGGGCGAAGACGTCCTGCGGCGCCCAGCGGGGGTCGATCCGGCCGGCCTGCGTCAGCTCGCGCACGCGACGCAGCGGGTCCCGCTCGGAGGCGGCGATGATGGTGCGCAGGTCGTCCTCGATCTCGAGCCTGGCCCAGGTGAGGATGCGTAGGTTGTGGGCGTCGGCGCTGATGTGGTCGAACATCCGGGCGGCGAGCGTGACGACGTCGTCGACGTCGTCCCCGATGGCGCGGTCGAGGTCCGCGACGGCGTCGAGCACGCACGCGGTGAACAGGCCGTGCTTGTCGGAGTAGTAGGCGTAGATGCGCTGGACGTTGGCGCCGGCCGCCTTCGCGATGCGGTCGACGCGCGCCCCTGCGAGCCCGTGCGCCGCGAACTCGATGTGGGCAGCGTCACGGATCTTGGCTCGGGTCTGGGCCCCGTCATCGCGCATGGCCGTACGGTACCGTCCTAAAGCAAACACTTGCTTGCAATAGAAGGATCGCCTACGTGACTTCCACGGTCTCACCGCCCACACCGCCCGCGCTCCAGGCACCGATCTCCAGGAACCGCTGGTGGGTCCTCGTCGTCGTCGCCCTGACCCAGCTCGTCGTCGTCCTCGACGGCACGATCGTGAACATCGCCCTGCCGCAGGCCCAGGAGTCGATCGGCCTCTCCGACGTCGAGCGTCAGTGGGTCGTCACGGCCTACGCGCTGTGCTTCGGCGCGCTCCTCCTGCTCGGTGGGCGCATCGCCGACTACTGGGGCCGCAAGCGCACCTTCATGGTGGGGATGATCGGCTTCGGCCTCGCCTCCGGCTACGGCGGTCTCGTCGACAGCGGGACCGAGCTCATCGTCGCCCGCGGCCTGCAGGGTGTCTTCGCCGCGCTCATGGCTCCGGCCGCGCTCGCGATCCTGACCACGACGTTCCCCGGCGGCAAGGACCGCATCACCGCGTTCGCCGTCTTCGGCAGCATCGCGGGAGCGGGCGCAGGCGTCGGGCTGGTCCTCGGCGGGGTGCTCACCGAGTTCGCGAGCTGGCGCTGGTGCCTGCTCGTCAACGTCCCGATCGTCGCGGTCGCCGTCCTCGCGGGAGCGTTCCTGCTGAAGGAGTCGCGGGCGGAGGGGGACAAGACCTACGACTGGATCGGCGCCGTCCTTGTCATCCTCGGTCTGGGCTCCCTGGTCTACGGCTTCACGCGCGCCGAGCACGGGTGGGGACACGCCGACGTCATCGGCTTCATCGGGGGCGGTGTCGTCCTGCTGGCACTGTTCGTCTTCAGCCAGACCAAGGTCGCGCACCCGCTCCTGCCGCTGCGCGTCATCAACCACCGGGTGCGTGCGGGTGCCCTGCTCCTGCAGGCGGTCGCCGGGACCGTCATGATCGGCGCGATGCTGTACGTGACGCTGCACCTGCAGATCGTGCTCGCGTTCAGCCCGCTCGAGGCCGGCTTGGCGTCGCTCCCGCTGACCGTGGTCATCGGGGTCGTCGCACCCGTGCTGGCGAAGTTCCTGCCCGTCACGGGCCCGCGCGTGATCATGATCGTCGGTCCCGTGCTGGGCGCGGGCGCGATGCTCTATCTCAGCCGCCTGACGGCGGACGGTTCCTACGCCGTCCAGGTCCTGCCCGCCCTGGTCCTGCTCGGCGTGGGCATGGCGATGATGTTCGTGCCGATGCAGAACCTCGCGCTCGTCGGGGTCGAGCCGCACGACGCCGGGGTGGCAAGTGCGGCGACGAACGCGGCCATGCAGATCGGCGGGTCCATCGGCCTGGCCATCTTCACCGCGGTCTACGCGTCGGCCAGCGCCGGCGGCATGACGGTCGACGCCCTCGTCGACGGGTACTCCGCGGCGTTCGTCGCCACGGCCGTGACGCTCCTGGTCGGCATGGTCGTCGCCATCGTGTGCATCCGCGGGTCCAAGGAGGAGCTCATGCCCTCCGCCGACGGCGTGGTGCACCTGGGCTGAGGCCGTCGCGCGCGGTGGCCGGTGGTCGGTGACCACCGGCCACCGGCGTCCGGGCGCCCGTGCCCGCGGGCCTGCACGTGCGGTCGCGCCGTGCCGGTGGAAGCCTGGTCCCATGACCAGCGACGAGGGATCCACACCCACCAACGACGACGCGAGCTCCACCGAGGAGCCCGACACCGCGTACGACGCCTCGGCAGACCCCGACGCCGACCCGGGGATGCTGAACCCCCGGACCGGCGCGGCCGCAGCCGCGGACGGCTCGGAGACGGACCAGGACCCGGACAGCGACCCGAACCAGCTCAACCCGCGGGGCGACTGAACGAGCGCCAGCGGTGGTCGGGAGAGCCCGGCGGTGAGACGCTCGGATCGCTGAAGGAGCCGGCGGACGAGCAGGTGCACCACCGGAGGATCCCGCTATGTCCGAGTCCGGCCAGCAGTTCCCCGCGCAGCAGCAGCAGCCCCCCGGCCTGACCGAGCCGATGACACCCGCGCCCGACCACGGCGAGTCGAGCTACCAGGGGTCGGGCCTCCTGGGTGGTCGCAAGGCGCTCATCACCGGTGGGGACTCCGGCATCGGCCGGGCGGTCGCCATCGCGTTCGCGCGGGAGGACGCCGACGTCGCCATCGTGTACCTGCCCGAGGAGGAGCAGGACGCGGACGAGACCGCCGACTGGGTCGAGCGCGCCGGGCGCCGGTGCGTGCGGGTGCCGGCCGACCTGCGCAACGAGGACGAGGCGCGGGAGGCCGTGCGCACCGCAGCCACCGAGCTGGGCGGCCTGGACATCCTGGTCAACAACGCCGGCTTCCAGTGGGCGCGGCGCGAGTCGGTCGCGGACATCACCACCCAGGACCTCGACCGCACGTTCAAGACGAACCTGTACGCGCTGTTCTGGGTGACGCAGGAGGCGCTCGAGCACCTGGGCGAGGGCGCGTCGATCATCAACGTGTCGTCGATCCAGGCCTACCAGCCGTCGGAGTCGCTCCTGGACTACGCGGCCACCAAGGCCGCCATCAACAACTTCACCGTCAACCTGGCGGGGGAGCTCGGCGCGCGGGGGATCCGCGTCAATGCCGTCGCACCTGGTCCGATCTGGACGCCGCTGCAGCCGGCCACCCAGCCAGAGGAGAAGGTCGAGACGTTGGGCTCGGAGACGCCGCTCGGCCGGGCGGGTCAGCCGGCCGAGGTCGCGCCCGCCTTCGTCTTCCTGGCGGCCAGCTCCACGGCCTCCTACGTCTCCGGGACCGTCCTCGGCGTCACGGGTGGCAAGCCCGTGTTCTGAGCCGGGCACGTCCTCCGTCCGGCGTGCGAAGGGCGGGCGGCGGGCCGACGATGGAGCTCACGACGACCGGTACCAGCCGCGGCTGCCGTGCGGGCAGCCGGGAGAGGACACGAGCGATGTCGGACACGGAGAAGGGCGACCTCACGGGGACTCCCGACAAGGACTACAACGTCATCTGGTTCGTCGAGGCATGCCTGAGCAACGTGCTGCGCCTCGAGACGTACATCGGCGACGCGGAGCGGGACGGCGACACCGAGCTCGCGGAGTTCTTCCGCCGCGCCCAGGCCGAGAGCCGCAAGGGCGCGCAGCAGGGCAAGGCGCTGCTTCGGGAGCGGCTCGGACGGTAGGCGCGCCGCGCTACCCGCCCGATGTTCCGGGCATGAGGACCGGACGCCGCTAGGGTCCGGGCCGACGCCTGGCTGCCGCAGGAGCGGAGCCGCGACCCGCGCTGGGGGTCGTCACTCCGTCGGCTTGGTGAACGCGGCGTGCATCGCGGCCTTCGCGCGGTCCGGCAGCAGGGCGGCCGCCGCGGTCTGCGACTTGACCTTGAGCGAGCCCACCTCCACCTTGTCGCGGCCCTTCATCAGGGCGTCGAACGCCTCGGCGGCCACCTTGGCGGGATCGTCCTTCGGGCCCTGCCCGACCCGGGTCTCGACCATGTCCGAGCGCTCGAAGAAGGCGGTGTCCGTCGGCCCCGGCAGGAGCGCCGTGACCGTCACGCCGGAGTCCTTCAGCTCGTGGCGCAGCGCTTCGCTGAAGGACAGGACGAACGCCTTCGACGCCGCGTAGGTGGCGTAGTACGGCCCGGGCATCAGGCTGGCGGTCGACGCCGTGAACAGCACGCGTCCCTCGCCCCGGCTCACCATGGCGGGCACCAGCGCCTTGGCCAGCCGCACGGGGGCGACCACGTCGAGCGCGATGACCTCCAGGTCGCCTTCGAGCGGCGTCTCCAGGAAGGCGCCCCCCTGGCCGACGCCCGCGTTCAGGGCGAGGGCGTCGACCGGCCGGCCGGCACCGCGGACGGCGTCGACGAGCGTCTGCACGCCTTCGACCGTCGTGAGGTCCGCCTGCACGGCGTGCGCCGTGGTGCCCTCCCGGCCCAGCTCGGCGGCAACGGTGCTGACGCCGTCGTCGTCCGCCGTGACGAGCAGGTCGAACCCGTGCTCGGCGAAGGTGGTGGCCAGTGCGAGGCCGATGCCGCTGGAGGCTCCGGTAACGACGGCGAAGGGGTGCGGCGCGGTGCTGGCAGGCATGGGGACTCCCGACGGGATCGATGTGGCGCTGCCTGCCTCGCGCTCCTGCGACCGTAGGCCGCAACCCGCCCTGCCCGCACGTCGAGCGGCTCAGGCGGGGGTGAGCACGTCCCGGCGCAACCCGACGCCGGCCCCGGTGCCGCTCGCCGCGCGGACCACCCCGATCGACGGTAGGACTGTGCCTGGGCACCACCTGCCGGCGAAGACGGGGCCGGCGACGGACGACCCTCGCGAGGGGACGCATCGATGCCCCTGTCCCGACCCACCTCGTCGGACCCGACCCGGGGACGCGTCGTCGTCACGGGCGGCGCCGGCTTCCTCGGCAGCCACCTGAGCACGGAGCTCCTCGACCGCGGCGCCGAGGTGGTCTGCCTCGACAACTTCCTGACCGGGTCGCCGGGCAACGTCGCCCACCTGATGGACCGGCGCGGGTTCCGGCTCGTGCGCTGCGACGTGACCGATTTCGTGCACGTCCCCGGACCGGTCGACCTGGTGCTGCACTTCGCGTCGCCCGCGTCCCCGGTGGACTACCTCCAGCTGCCGATCGAGACGCTCAAGGTGGGCTCGATCGGGACGGGCCATGCCCTGGGGCTCGCCAAGGAGAAGGGCGCCCGGTTCCTGCTGGCATCGACCTCCGAGGTCTACGGCGACCCCCAGGTGCACCCGCAGACGGAGGACTACTGGGGGCACGTGAACCCGGTCGGTCCGCGCGGCGTCTACGACGAGGCGAAGCGGTACGGCGAGGCGCTCACGACCGCGTACCGCACGACGCACGGGGTCGACACGGCGATCGTGCGGATCTTCAACACGTACGGGCCACGGATGCGCCCGCACGACGGCCGGGCGATCCCGACGTTCATCCGGCAGGCGCTGGCGGGGGAGCCCGTGACGGTGGCCGGCGACGGCAGCCAGACCCGGTCGGTGTGCTTCGTGGACGACCTGGTGCGGGGCATCCTCGGGCTCGCCGCCCACGGTCACGCGGGGCCGATGAACATCGGCAACCCGACCGAGCTCACGGTGCGCCAGATCGCCGAGGACGTGATCGCCGCGACGGGGTCGCGCGGGGGCATCACCTTCGTGGACCGGCCCGTCGACGACCCGGAGGTGCGGCGCCCGGACACGTCCCTGGCCGCCCGGGAGCTGGGCTGGTCCCCCCAGGTGCCGTGGGCCGAGGGGCTCGACCGCACGATCCGCTGGTTCGCGCAGGCGCTGAGCGCATCAGCCTGACGAGGCGAGCAGGGCGTCCACCGCGGTGACGACCTCGTCGGTGCCGATCGCGTCGAGCGCCGGGTCGAGCACGGTGCCGTGCGGGTCGCCGACGGCGCTGCCGTTGCCGTGCCACAGGACGGGGTGCAGGTCGGCGTCGATCGCGGGGCCCCACCAGAGGGGCGGGGTCGGGCCGAAGACCAGCACCGACGGCGTGCCGGTCGCCGTCGCCAGGTGTGCGACGCCCGTGTCGCCGCACACCAGGAGCCGGGCGCCGGCCACGCGCGCGGCGAGGCCGTCGAGCGAGAGCCGTCCGGCCCGCCGCACGCCGGGGCCGGCGTGCGCCCGGACGTGCTCGCAGAGGCCCTGCTCGGCCGGTCCTCCGGTCAGGGTCACGGGCACGCCCCGGTCGGCAAGGTGGCGGGCGACCACGGCCCACCGCTCGGCCGGCCAGCGGCGTGCGGCGGACGCGGCGCCCGGGTGCAGGAGCGCCTCGGTCGAGCGGACAGCGCCGACGTGGAGCCGCAGGTCGTCCCGGTCGCACGCGCCGCCCGCCGAGCGCACCAGCCGGCACCACCGGTCCACCTCGTGCTCGTCGGGGCGCCACGCCGGGCCGGAGTGGTCCGGTGTCGCGAACGCGACGAGCCGCGACGGGCGGGTCTCGGCGAGCAACGCATGGCTCTGCGGTCCCCGGCCGTGCAGGTTGACTGCGACGTGCTGCCGGCCGACCCAGCGCAGCGGGGCCAGCAGCCCGACGGTGTCCAGCACCTCGTCGACCAGGCCGAGGCCCTGCAGCCACCGCCCGACGACCTCGGGCGCGGCCAGCACCAGGCGCCGGTCCGGCCATGCCCGGCGCACCCCGCGCAGGGCCGGGATGCCGGTCAGCGCGTCGCCGAGCCCGAGCGCCCGCAGGACCAGGACGTCCGCGCGTGCGGCGGTCACGGCCAGGAGCTCTCCCCGGACGACATCACGAGCATCTCGCGGATCTCGCTGCCCACGGGCTGGGTCAGCGCGGTCAGCACCGCTGCGGCGGTCGCGGCCGGGTCGTTGAGCTGCGCGTCCGGGCCCGGCCGGTACTGCTCGGTGCGGCCGTCGAAGAAGGCGGTCTGCATGCCGCCGGGGATCAGCAGCGTCACCCCGACCCGTCCGGCGAGCTCCGCCGCGAGCGCGTGGGTGAACCCGCGCACCGCGAACTTCGAGGCGCAGTACGCGGTGGCGTCGCTCATGCCGCGCAGCGCCAACGTCGAGGCGACCGTGACCACGGTGCCGCGCGTCTGCTCCAGGTAGGGCAGGCAGGCACGCACGACCGCGACCGTGCCGAACAGGTTGACCCGCACCACCCGCTCCCAGGTCTCTGTGTCCACCTCCCCGAGCGGTCCGCACGCGTCGGTGCCCGCCGCGGTGACCAGACCCGTCGGCGCGCCCACCTGGTCGACGAGCTCCTCGACCGCGCGGGCGGCGGCGGCGGAGTCCGACAGGTCGACGAGGACGTGCGGGACGCCGTCGCGGGGCGCGGCGCGGTCGAGGACGGCCGGCGTCCCCCCGGCTGCGGCCACGGCCTCCACCACGGCGGCGCCCAGGCCGCTCGCCCCGCCCGTGACGATCACGGTGCCCACCGCGCGGGGCGTGAGGGCAGCGAGCTCGGGTCCGCTCGACGTGTCGATCATGCGACCTCCTCCGGCTGGCGCGCGCGGGCTCGTCCCGTGCGCTCGATCAGGGACGACGTGGAGCGGCCGTCCAGGTAGGGCAGCAGGACCACGCGTCCGCCCCCGGCTCGCACCACGTCCGTCTCGGGAAGCGGACGCCCGCCGTAGTCGCCGCCCTTGGCCCACACGTCCGGCTGCAGCGCCGCGAGGATCTCGCGGGGGTCGTCCTCGTCGAACACCACGACCGCGTCGACGCAGTCGAGGGCCTCGAGCACACGCGCACGGTCGGCGGAACCGACCACGGGCCGGCCCTCGCCCTTGAGGCGTCGCACGGAGTCGTCGGAGTTCATGACCACCACGAGGGCGTCGCCCAGGCGTCGGGCGGCCTGCAGGGTCGCGACGTGCCCCGCGTGCACGATGTCGAAGCACCCGCCTGTGGCGACGAGCGTGCGACCGCCGAGCCGGAGGCGGGTCGCCAGCGCGGCGACCTCCTCGTCCGGCGCGCCGCCGACGGGCTGCCGGCCGGTGACCTGGGGCATGCCGCGCCGTGACCGGAACGCCTCGGCACCGCCCGCGACGACCCATGCCGACGCGTCGGCGACCGCGGCCCCGACCGCGGCGGACACCAGCCCGCCGCGGGCGAGGACGACGGCCGCCGAGGCAGCGAACCTGTCACCGGCGCCGCAGGTGTCACCACCGCGGGCGGGGGTCGCGGGCACGAACAGGGGCTCGTCGCCGGTCGTCGCGAGGAAGGCCCCGCGGTCGCCTGCGGTGACCGCGACCGCACGGGCGGCCCAGGCCGCCCGCAGCGTCTGGGCGAGGGCGTCGGGAGAGGCCGCGTCGGCAGAGGCGCCGTCGGGTGCGGCCTGCCGGGCCTCGGCCAGGTTGGGGGTCACGAGCGTGGCACCGGCGACGGGCGCGCCGCCCCGGGGGTGCGGATCCCACACCACCGGGCACCGTGCGGCGACCTCGGTCAGCAGGGCACGCAGCCGCTCGTCCGTGGTGACGCCGGCGCCGTAGTCGGAGACGAGCACGGCGTCGGCCGTCGCCAGCGCGGCCCGGACCCGGTCCTCGGACAGTGTGGTGGGCGTCCCCGGACCACCGTCGTCGACGCGCACGAGCGAGTGACCGTCGCTGCGTGCACGGACCTTGCGCCGGGTCGGCCCGTCGTGCCCGAGCGCGACCACGTCGACCTCCGGTCGCAGGGCCTCGACGAGCCCCCTGCCGTCGAGGTCGCGGGCGACGGGCGTCACCAGCGTGACCCGGGCGCCGCCCGCCGCGCACAGGAGGGCGGCCAGTCCCGCGCCGCCGGGGGAGTCGCGGGTGGCGGTGACGTCGAGCACCGGCGCGGGAGCGTCGGGGCACAGCCGCTCGATCCGGCCGTCGATGTCACGGTCGAGCACGATGTCCCCGACCACCACGACGTGCGGGCGGTCGTCGGTCACCGCGGCTTCGCCGCGATCCGGCTGCTCGAGTCGCTCCAGGTGCGCGTCGACGGCCGCGCACAGCGCGTGCACGAGGACCAGGTGGACGGCCTGGACCGCCGCGGTGGAACCCGCCGGCACGCAGACCGCCGCGTCGCTGGCGTCGACCAGCGGGTTGGGTCCCGCGCCCGTGAGTGCCAGGACCTGCAGGCCGAGCTCGCGGCCGCGCTCGGCGGCGCGCAACACGTTCGGGCTGCGGCCCGACGTCGAGAGCAGCACCAGGACGTCGTCCGTCCGGCCGTGCGCCTCGACCTGGCGGGCGAACATCTCGTCGGCGCCGTAGTCGTTGACGATCGCGGTCAGGCTCGAGGTCTCCGCGCACAGGGCGATGGCCGAGTACGGGCGACGCTCGGCGACGAAGCGCCCGACGAGCTCCGCGGTCAGGTGCTGCGCCTCGGCCGCGCTTCCTCCGTTCCCGGCCGCGAGCAGGCGCCCGCCGGCGCGCAGGCGCTCCGCCACCCGCCGACCCCACTCCTCGACGGTCGCGGACTGCTCCTGGACCGCGCCCAGGGAGTCGGCCAGCTCCGCCAGGTGCGCGTCGACCCATCCGTTCGCACTCATCCGACGGCCACCTCCGTGAGCACCTTGCCGCGCGCCAGCGTGCGGTAGACCAGTGCCGTCTGTGCGGCGACGCGGTCCCAGCCGTACCGCGTGACCGCGCGACGGCGTGCCGCGGCGCCGAACGCGGCGCGGCGGTCCGGGTCGTCGAGCAGGGACCTGAGCGCCGACGCCAGGGCGCCGGGGTCGCGCGGCGGGACCAGGAGTCCGGTACGGCCGTCCTGGACGGTGTCGAGAAGACCGCCCACGGCCGATCCGACGACCGGGACACCGCACGCCGCCGCCTCGATCGGCACGATCCCGAACGGCTCGTACCACGGCGTCGCGACCACCACGTCGGCCGAGCGGGTCAGCACCGGGAGGGCGTCGTGGTCGACGCGGCCGACCAGACGGACCCGGTGGCGCACGCCGCGGGCCGCGGCGAGCGCGAGCAGGCGAGCGGCCTCGGCGTCGTCGCCCAGCTGGTCGGCGGACGGTCCGCCGGCCACGACGAGCTCGGCGTCGGGCAGGTCCACGAGCGCGTCGATGACGGTCTCGATGCCCTTGCGCTCCACCAGCCGCCCGATGCAGAGCAGCCGGAACCGGGCCGTGCGCGGCAGCCCCGCCATCTCGACGACCGGTGCGGGCCGGAAGTGACCCACGTCCACCCCGCACGGCACGACGCGGACCCGGTCGGCGCCGACCCCGAGCCGCGCGAGCTCGGCGGCCTCGTCGGAGCAGGTGGCCACGACGACGTCCACGCGCCGACCGATGGAGCTCTCGATGGCGATCCGGCCCGGCGGGCTCGTGTCCTTGTCGCCCTGGTGGCGGCGCTTGACGGAGCCCAGGGCGTGGAACGTCTGGGCGACCGGGGTCCCGGTGACGGCGGCGGCGCGCAGGGTCGCGAACCCCGACATCCAGAAGTGGGCGTGCGCGACGTCGGGCACCCGCTCTCCGCTCCAGTGCTCCGCGAGCAGGTCACCGAACGCGGGCATGTAGGGCAGCAGGTCGTCCTTGGGGACCTGTCGCGGCGGTCCCGCCGGGACGTGCACGACCGTCAGGCCCGGGACGAGCTCGACCCGCTCCGGGAGATCCCGGTCGTCGCGACGCGTGTACACGTCGACCTCGTGACCTGCCCGCGCGAGCGCGGCGCCGAGGGCGGCCACGTGGACGTTCTGCCCACCGGCATCGACACCACCGAGCGTGGCCAGCGGGCTTGCGTGCTCGGACACCATCGCGATCCTCATCGCGTCACCTCCTTGAGCAGGGACTGCCAGTCGGACAGGAAGCGGGACAGGCCGTAGTGCCGGAGCGCGTGCTCACGGGCGGCCTGGCCGCGGTCTCGGGCCTCCTCGGGGTCGTGCAGCCACCTGCGGGCTGCCTCCACGAGGACGTCGGGTCGGGGACTGACGACGCCGGCCGCGGGCGGGACGGCCTGCGGTGCGGCTGTCGAGGCGACCGCGAGGACCGGCATGCCGAGGGTCATGGCCTCGATCAGGGACAGGCCGAGGCTCGTCCACCGGTACGGGTGCAGGTAGGCGCGGGCGCCTGCGAGCTGCGGGTGCAGCCGGTGCTGGGGCAGGTCCTCGTGCAGGTGCGGGGCCAGGTCGGGCGCGTGCGCGGCCAGCCCGCCGACGCCCATCCCGTAGACCTCCACCGGTATCCGCTCGGCCGCCGCGAGCAGCACGTCCGTGCCGGCCACGCGCCAGCGCCGCACGGGCTCGTTCACCACCGCCGCGATGCGTGCACGATCTCCGGTGTACGCGTAGCCGGGGTCGGGTATGCCGTGGTCGATGACCGTCGTGGGGGCGCGGCCGCAGTCCCACATGAGCGCGTTGAAGTCCGAGACGTGCGCCACGACGAGGTCGGACCGGTCGGCGAGCAGGTGCCGTGTGGTCGCCGCAGGCCCGGACGGTGCGTTGTGCTCGACGTACACGGCGGGGACGTCGACGCCGGGCCGCAGCCCGGTCCAGCGCTCGACCAGGTCGAGGTCACGCGGGCGCTGGAGCACCACGACGTCGACCGGCTCGTCACGCAGGTTCTCCCATGGGACCTCGCGGGCCGCGACGGGCCAGTCCCACGTCCTGGCGCGGCCCAGTCCGTCGGGCGAGCGCGGACCGTCCATCGGCACCAGGTACTCGTCGGCGCCCTGGACGAAGGAGGTCATCCACGAGCCGTGCACGTGCCAGACCAGGACCCTCATGCGACGACCTCCTCGGGCACGGCGGTGGCGAGCGCGTCGACGGCGGCCCGCACCTGCTCCGGGGTGACGGACGTCAGGCACGGGTGCCCGGGCAGGGGGCACTCGCGCGCCCGGGTGCCGACGCAGGCCGCACCCTGGTCGCCCAGCACGATGCTCGGCACACCGAACGGTGCCCAGCGCCGGGCGGGGACGACGGGAGAGAACAGCGAGACGACCGGCGTCCCGACGGCCGCGGCGAGGTGGGCGGGTCCGGTGTTGCCGACCACGACCACCTCCGCGCCGGACAGCACGGCCGCCAGCTCGGCGAGGCTCGTGCGGCCGCCGAGGTCCACACCGGCCCGTCCGGCCACCGCCGCGGTGAGGTCCCGCTCGTCGGGTCCGCCGGTGACGAGCACGGCGCGTCCGGCCGCGGTCAGGCCCGCCACGATCGCGCGCGCCTGGTCGGGCGACGGTGCGCGCGACGGCACGGAGGCGCCCGGGTGCACGACGACGTATCGCGACCGGGGAACCAGGGGCTCGACGTCGGGCAGCGGGTGTCGTACCGCGAGCCGCCCCTCGTCGCCCGGCGCCGGGGAGCCGCCGGCTGCGACGGCGAGGTCGAGTGCGGCCTCGACCTCGTGCAGGCCGTCGGGGCGGCGGTGCCGGACGTCGAGCAGCGTGCCGGGGTAGTCCTCGCTGGTGGCAGCCACGAACGGCACGCCGGCGAGCCGCAGGACCAGCGCCATGGGCAGCGGGCTCTGGTGGAAGGACGTGAAGACCACCGCGCGGTCGTAGTGCCCGGCGGCGACCCGCTCCATCAGGTCGGCGACCGCGGAAGGGTCCACGGGCACGGGGGACAGTCCGCTCCAGGGCGGGTCGAACACCAGGATGGACCGCACGCCCGGCAGCAGGTCGCTGGCCCGCCGTCCTGCCGGCGAGACGAGCAGGTCGACCGGGCCGAGATGCCCGAGCGCCCGCAGCGCCGGACCGGTCAGCAGGACGTCGCCGTCCGAGTCGAGCCGGACCGCCAGCACCGCGGTCATCGCGGACGCTCCAGGTCGGGCACCAGCATCGAGACGGCCTCGCGCAGGTCCGCGGCCACCAGCTCCGCGGAGCGCACCTCCTCCGGACGGGTCGCGGCCGTGGGCACGAGCACCGCCCGGGCGCCGGCCGCCCGGGCGGCGTCGATGTCGGCGCCGATGTCACCGACGACAGCGCACTCCCACGGCGCGAGCCCGAGCTCGTGTGCCGCCCGCAGGACCATCCCGGCCGCCGGCTTCCGGCACGGGCAGGCGGAAGCCGGGCCGTGCGGGCACACCTGGACGGTGTCGAACGGCCCGAGGAGCTCGGCGACGCGACCGTTCACGGCGTCGACCTGGGCCCTGCTCAGCAGTCCGCGGGCGACCCCGGACTGGTTGGTCACCAGGCCGACGGCCACGCTCGAGCCGCGCAGCGCACCGAGCGTCTCGTCGGCGCCGGGGACCGGGTCGACCCGTGCGGGGTCGCCGTTGTACGGCACGTCGTGGATGAGCGTGCCGTCGCGGTCGAACAGGACCGCACGCGCCACCGGACGCCACGGCATCGCCTGCCGGTGCGCGATCGTCCCGGTGATCCGGTGCCGGACGGCCGCGAACGGGATGACGGCGCTCGTCCACGCCATCCGGCGCCACTCGGCCGCGCCGTCCGGCTCGCCGAGCCGCGGACCGGGGCCGATGCGGCGTCGCGCGAAGTCGCCGGTGAGGAGGAGCCAGGCGGCCGCCGCTGCCGTTGCCGGGCCGCGCCGGCCCAACGAGGCCGCGCCGACGGCGGCGACGGCCGTCCCGACCGTGACGACGTGCCACGGGAAGCGCCCGCGACCGGTGCCCGCCAGCTCACGCCAGCGCCGGCCGTGCAGGGCGCGCATCAGGGCGTCGTCCGCCGCGCCGGCCTGGACCCGCACGCTGACCCGGTCGTCGGCGGGACGCACCGGGTGGTGGGTCGTGCGCGAGCCGTGCTCCAGGCGCCAACCGGCCTGCCGGAGCCGGAGCGCCAGGTCGGCGTCCTCCCGGTAGGCGCGCGGGAACCGCTCGTCGAATCCCTGCACCGCCCGCAGCGCCGAGCGCCGGAACGCCATGTCCGCCGTCGCCCACAGAGCGTGCTCGAGCCCCGCGGTGCTGCGCTCCCAGTCGGTCGGCCGGCGGTCCGTCGGGAGGGGGACGCGCAACCGCGCCTGGGTGCCTGCCACGTCCGGACCCGCCGCACGCAGGTCGTCGAGGAACGCGCGCGCCCAGCCCGGGGGCAGCAGCACGTCGTCGTCCAGGAAGGCGACCCAGGGGTCGGCCGTCGTGCGCCACCCCGCGTTGCGCGCGGCCGCCGGGCCGCGGCCTCCGGTCCGCACCACTCGGCTCGGCCACGGCAGGTCGGGCAGGACGAGCGGCACCGTGGAAGACAGCGGGCGGTCGTCGCAGACCACGACGGACGACGGGCCGGGTTCGGCGGCCGACCAGTCCTGGCCGACCAGGCCGGCCAGGAGGGCGTCGAGAGACGGTCTGCCCACGGTGGGCACGACCACCGACCACGACGGGCCTGGGTTCATCGGGTCGCCGTCCGGAACAGCTCCCCGCGCCGCACCAGGTGCGGGCCCAGCACGAGGAGGTCGACGGGTGCGGAGCCGAACAGCTCCAGGGCGTCGCGGGGGTCGTCGACCATGGGCCGGCCCGCGGTGTTCAGGCTCGTGTTGATGACGACCGGCAGCCCGGTGCGGTCGCGGAACGCCTCGATCGCCGCTCCGAGGCGCGGCTGCGTCCGGGGGTCGACCGTCTGGATGCGGGCCGTGCCGTCGACGTGCACGGCGGCGGGGATGCGGTCGCGCCACTGCGGAGCGACCTGGTGCACGAACAGCATGTACGGGCTGGGCACAGGTCCGGCGGAGAACAACTCCTTGGCCTGGTCGAGCAGCACCATCGGCGCCACCGGGCGGAACTGCTCACGGCCCTTGACGTCGTTCAGCCGCTCGAGGTTCTCCGCGTGCCCCGGGTGCGCCAGCAGCGAGCGGTGCCCGAGGGCGCGGGGACCGAACTCGCTGCGGCCGTCGAACCAGGCCACGACCCCGTTGCCGGCCAGCACGTCGGCCACCTCGCCGGCCAGGCCGGCGGGAGTGCTGAACGGGACCGCCGCGGCGCGCAGCCAGTCCGCGAGCGCGTCGTCGGTCCAGCCGCGGCCCAACGAGGCGCCCGGCATCGGTTCCGGCGTGTCCCCGAGCTCCGCGGCGAGCTGCATCGCCGCGCCGAGCGACGTCCCGGCGTCGCCCGCGGCCGGCTGCACCCACACCTCGTCGAAGCCGCTCTCGCGCCAGATCCGGGAGTTGGCCACGCAGTTCAGGGCGATGCCCCCGGCCATGGTCAGCACGCGGTCACCCGTGCGGTGCTGCAGCCAGCGCGCCAGCTCGACCAGGACCTCCTCGAGCCGCGCCTGCACCGAGCACGCCAGGTCGGCGTGCTCGCCGCCCCACGTCCCGTCGTCGACCCGCGGGGCCGCCCAGCGGCTCCAGTCGGGGGGCTCGGCGACGAAGCCGCCGTCGCCGGTGGTGTAGATCAGGGACCGCAGGTCGTCCAGGAACGTCGGGCTCCCGTAGGAGGCCAGAGCCATGACCTTGTACTCGTCGCTCGAGCGCAGGAAGCCGAGGTGCTCGGTGAGGGACTCGTAGACCAGGCCCAACGAGCTCGGCAGCTCCTGGGTGGCCAGGATGTCCAGCCGCCCGCCCGTGTAGCGCCCGGCCAGGTGGGACGCACGCTCCCCGCGGCCGTCGAGGACCAGGACGCTGCTGTCCTCGAACGGGGAGGCGAGGGCCGCGGAGGCCGCGTGCGCGACGTGGTGCGGGACGTATCGCACGATCCCCGGGTTGATGCCCGGCAGCGCCGTGGCCAGGAAGCCGGGGACGCGCTCCGCGTAGGTGGTGCGCAGGTGGTCCCAGGGGTCGTCCAACCCGAGGTCCGCCGCGTCCTTGGCCAGGGCCGGGTCCCAGCCGTAGGCGACGGCGTCGAGGTTCTCGGGGCGCAGGCCGGCCTCCGCGAGGCACCAGCGCATCGCCAGCTCCGGCAGCTCCCAGGCCGAGAACGGCACGGGCCGCTTGCCGTGCTTGCGCCGGCTGAACCGTTCCTCCTCGGCTGCGGCGACCACCCGGCCGTCGACGACGAGCGCGGCGGAGGGGTCGTGGTAGATCGCGTTGATGCCCAGGACACGCATGGGTGGCACGCCTCTGCTCGGTGATCCAGAGTCGTGCGTGTTCTGCACACGACGCGCGATGCTCGGTTCGGCGGCTTCTGCCCGCCACTGTGGAGCACTTCTCCGAGAGCCGCACGTTGAACCGCTTCTCGCCCGTCGAACCGGAGGACGCCCATGACGATCACTTCCCGCCCGGACATCGAGGTGCACCGGCTCGCGCAGCACTACGTCGGGGGCCGGGCGGTGCCGGGGGAGGGCAGCAGGGTGTTGGAGAGGCGCAGCCCCGTCACCGGCGAGAGCACCCTGGTGCTCGTCCCGGCCACCCCGGGGGAGGTGGCGCGTGCCGTCGCGGCGGCCGACGAGGCGCGCGTCGCGTGGCGCAGGACGCCCGCAGCGACCCGGGCGACCGCGCTGCGTGCCGCGGCCGCGGCGGTCCGCGCACAGGCCGACGAGCTGGGCGCCGCGCTGTGCCGGAGCACCGGACGGCTGCTGTCCCAGTCCGTGGAGTCGGCGCGCGTCGCCGCCGACCTTCTCGACGAGGCCGCGGCCGCGGGCACAGGTGCTGCCGGGCGCGTGCTCGGAGGCCCGCTGTCGGTCCTCGACGTCGTGCGCCGTGAGCCGCACGGCGTGGTCGGCGTCATCACCCCCTGGAATGACCCGTTCCCCGCGGCGGCGGGCCTGATCGGCGCCGCTCTGGTGACCGGCAACACGGTCGTGCACAAGCCGTCGGAGCGCAGCGCCGCCCCCGGCTGGCACCTGGCGCGGCTGATCGCGGAGCAGCTCCCCGCCGGGGTCCTCGACGTGGTCAACGGCGACGGGGCGACCGGTGAGGCGCTCGTCGCCGACCAGCGCGTCGCCCTGGTCGCCCAGGTCGGCAGCACGGCCACTGGTCGGCGCATCGCCGCCGTCGCGGGTGCTCGCGGTGCGCGGGTGCTGCGGGAGAACGGCGGCAAGGACCCGCTGCTCGTCGACGACGGCGTCGATCCGACGTGGGCGGCCCAGCAGATCGCGACCGGCGCCTTCACCAACACCGGCCAGCTGTGCACCTCCGTCGAGCGCGTCTACCTGCACGAGCGGGTGGCCGACGCCGTCCTGACGGAGCTCGTCGACCTCTGCGCGCGGCTGCGGGTCGGTGACCCCGCGGACAGCTCCACGGACCTGGGTCCGCTCGTGGACGACGAGCAGCTCGCGGTCGTCGAGCGGCACGTCGACGACGCCGTGCGGTCGGGTGCCCGAGTCCTGGCGGGCGGTGCCCGGCTCGAGGGCCCGGGGGCCTTCTACCCGCCGACGGTGCTCGACGGGTGCACGGCCACGATGGAGGTCATGACGGAGGAGACCTTCGGACCGGTCGCCGCGGTGACGCGGGTGCCCGACTTCGCGGCCGGACTGCAGCTCGCGGCGTCCGGGCGCTACGGGCTCGCCGCCACGGTGCTGACGCCGCACCTCGACCACGCGCTGCGCGCCGCCGACGAGCTCGACGTCGGCACCGTGAAGGTCAACGCGGTGTTCGGCGGCGCGCCGGGCGGGTCCGCCGACCCCCGACGCGACAGCGGCGCGGGTGCCGGGTACGGGCCGGACCTCCTCGACGCCATGACGGTGCTCAAGGCCGTGCACATCGAGGCCCTGCCGCCTTCCGGGAGCTGAGCAGTTCACCCGGCGCGCGCCACGACCAGGCCGTGCCTACCCTGATGCCGTGACGCGCCCCTCCCGGAGCGGGCTGCGTCGGTGGTGCCGCGTGCACCACCCGGGTCCTGGAGACGTCGGGGCCGTCGAGGGACGAGGAGCCGTGCTCCTCAGCGACGGCCGGCCGGGCTGCCGCCGCTCGGAGGCCCCATGTCCAGCGCCGCGCCCCTGACCCGCGCACGCCGCCGCACGCCCGTGATCGTCCTCATGGCCCTGCTCCTCGTGATCCCGGGGACGTGGTTCGCGCTGGGCGGGGCTGCCTCCGCGGCCGTCGTCGCCGACGCGAGCCCGACCGGTGGGTCGGGCAGCACGTCCGGCCCGGCTTCCGAGGTGCCCACCCCGGACCATGCGACCGACTACGACGACGGGGTCGGCGGCCCCCACCAGGACACACCCGAGGAGATGACCGGCCGGGCCGTGTCCGGCGGCACGGTCGCCTTCATCGTCGCGGTCGTCGTGGTCGCGGCGGCGATTATCGTGGCCCTCGTCGTGCGCGGTCGCCGCCGGCGAGCGGCGGGGGAGGGCGACCTGCAGGGCGGGGGTGGCGACCCGCGGTGAACCGCGGTCAGCCGCGCCCCGCGCGCCCGCGCCCGCCATGCCGCCGGCCCGGTCGGCCCCGACCCAGCGCCCGGACGCTCTGAGACCTGCACAGGGCGACGAACGCGCGGGTCCAGCGGACGACTCTCGCCATGTGCTTCCTTCGGGCTCGGGGGCTCTCCTGGGGAGGACGGTTCACACCGGCCCCGACGGGCGGCCCGCGCGGCCCCCAGCGTATGCGGCCGCCTCCTCGACCAGGCAGGTCGACGGTTCGCGGAGCCGCGTGGCGCCCTGACGCCCCGCTCAGTCGCGCGGCGGACCGCCGGCGTCCCGTCCTCCGCCGAGGCCCCCGAGCACCGCCGCGGCGGCGTGCGGCAGGTCGACGTTGCGGTTGCCGGCCGCGCTGCGCAGGATCGTGAGCCCCTCGTCCGCTGTGCAGCCCTGGTTCTGCATCATGGCGCCGATGGCCTGGTCGATGGCCGCCTGGGCCGCCAGCGCGGTCTGGAACGCCTCGAGCTTGGCCTGGAGGTCCGTGACGTTCAGCACCAGGCCCATCACGAGGCCGATCTGCTGCGCGTACATGTCGGCACGCACGATCGTGTCCCGGGTCCACGGGGCGACCCGCTCCGAGTACACGTTGAAGGCGATCTCGGCATCCGGTCCTGCGGAGGAGGGGAACGCGGCTGCCGACCGGAATCCCACGGTCAGCGCCGCCTGGGTCCAGTCGTGCCAGCGGTCCTCCAGGGCGAGGTCGGGCACGAGCACCGCGTGCATCTCGTCCATCGCCTCGATACAGCCGCCGGAGTGCTCCTGGTTCTCCACGTCGTCGCAGTGCCCCGCCCGGTGGCTGCTGCTGGCCGCGCGCCGAGCGTGGCCGGTCCGGCGCAGCGTGATGCTGCACTCGCTGTCCGTCCCGAGGTGCGCGGCCGCGCGGAGCGCGAAGTCACCCAGGCACCACTGCGCCAGTGCGGCCTCGGCCTCGACCCGTCCGCTGAGGTCCCTGTAGTCGCTCATCGGGTCCTCGCCTGGTCGCCGGCCCGGGTCGAGCGCTGATGGACCTGCGGACGGCGACCCGGGGGACCGGCGCTCCTTCACCATCGCACACCTCGGCGGGGATGACGCCGGTCTCCGGTGCCCGGTCCGATCGTCGCCGGTCCGCTTCCTCGATGGTGCGCCGAGCCGCGTGGCTCACGGTCGATGGGCTCTCGAGCGCACCGTGCACGGGGTGGTCGTGGGCCGCGTCCACGTCGAGCCCCGAGCGACTCCGTCCGCCCGGTGGACGTCCCCTTCTGTCGCGGGACGCCCGGCATCGGCCTAGTGTGAACTAGCTCACCCAAGCCGACCCGGTCTCCGGTCGGCCGGGCGGATCCCCGTAGGTTCAGCTCAGCAGCCTGTGTCCCGGCGCCCCGTCCTCGTGGTGAGCAGTGGAGGCTCTTGTGACTACCGCAGCGACGATGACGGTGGGCCAGTTCACCTATTCCACCGGGGTACCTCGATGGTCGTGGTCGGACGGGATGTTCGCGCTGCACGGGATGGCGCCCGGGGACGTGGTGCCCACGCGCGCGCTGTTCCTCAGCCACGTACATCCCGAGGACCGCAGCCGGGTCGACAACCTCCTGGACGTGGACCTCACGGGCGGACAGCCGGCCGCCTCGGAGTACCGGCTCGTCGACCTCCGCGGAGAGACGCGCACCGTCCTCATCGCCATGAGCGCGGGCAGCCCGGCCGACCCACCGGACAGCGTCCGAGGGCTGGTCGTCGACGACTCCGACCGGCACCGCCGGGCGGTCGCCGACGGCGTGAACGCCGAGCTGCACCGCGCGCTGGAGTCGCACGCCGTCATCGACCAGGCCAAGGGTGCGCTGATGGCCGTCTACGGCGTGGACGGCGACGCCGCGTTCCAGCTTCTGCGCTGGGCCTCGCAGCAGCGCAACATCCGCCTGCGGGTGCTCGCCGAGAGGCTGATGGCGGCGGTCCAGTCAGCGGGCGGTCTCGGTCCGCAGGTCCGGGCCCTGGTGGACGAGACGTTGGTCGCGCTCCTCGACGACGCCGCCGTCCCGCAGCAGCAGGCCCGTCCCGCGCCGTTGCGATTCTCGTTCGACCACCGCGCACCGGTGCCGACGCTCCGGCTGGTCGGTTGTGTCGACGTGATGTCGATGGGCGACGTCTCCAGCGCCCTGAACCGGCTCATCGCCGCGGGGCGGGATCGGGACAGCGTCGCGGTCGACCTGCGGGGTGTCGACCGCGTCGGTGCGGTCGCCCGGTTCGTCCTGACGGCCGCCCGGCGACGCAGCGAGGGCCTCGGCACGACGATGCGGATCGTCGTCGACGCGCAGCCCGCCTCCGTCGGCGCGCGGGCCGGGTCCTCCCCGGAGAGCCACGCTGCCCACGCCCGGTGAGCGCCGGCGGGCACCAGCAGAGGACGGTGATGACCACTGGGCCGGCCTGGGGCGATGGGGCGGGCCCGCGTGGAAGGCGCGCCTGCCGAGAGACCATTCCACGACGTACGTCGGAGGTGGCAGGTGGGCGCGAGGAGCACGGGCAACGCCGTGGCTGCCACGGGAACGTGGACGGACCCGGACGGCGTCCGTCGGCCCGCGGGCGAGGTCCATGCCTGGCGCAGCGGTACCAACCAGACGGTGTGCGGGCTCAGCCTGCACCGCAGCAGGCTGACGCGGTTCCCGCACGTGGCGTGGGCCGACGTGCAGCCCGCGACGGGTGCCCACGCCGACCAGGTCGCTGTGGTCTGCCCGCGCTGTGCCGCGGCGATGGGCAGGCGCCGCGACGAGCGTCGCTGGTCCCGGACCCACCCCCGCCCCTGACGATCGCGACCCCTGGAGCGACATGACGACGACGAGCCACGACGGACCAGCGGACCCGAAGCCCCCGAGCATCGCGCCGGGGCTGATCCTCGGCCTCGGCCTCGGGGGATTCATCGACGGCATCGTGATCCACCAGCTGCTCCAGTGGCACCACATGGTCAGTCACACGCCGGACCACCCGATGACGACGCTGGAAGGGCTGGAGGCGAACACCTTTGCGGACGGGCTGTTCCACAGCCTCACGTGGGTCTTCGTGGTGCTGGGCATGCTGCTGACGCTGGTCGCCTGGCGCCGGGGACGGCTGGCGCCCACGTGGCGGTTCCAGATCGGGCTGCTGGTGGCCGGGTGGGGGATCTTCAACCTGGTCGAGGGGATCATCGACCACCACATCCTCGAGCTGCACCACGTCCGCGACGACCTCGGCGGGCCGCTCGTGTGGGATCTCGGGTTCCTGGCGTTCGGCGCGGCGCTGCTCGTCGGCGGATGGGCGCTGCACGTGTCCGGACGCCGGGCGCTGGCCCGCCGGTCCGTCCTGGCGTGAGACGGGTACCGCGCTCGCGGTGCCGGGTCGCCCGCCGGGAGCGTGAGGGCGCGCTCGCGTGAGCCCCGACCGGGCCTCGCGCGCTTGAGCCACCAGTGGCGGGACCCGGTAGACGGTGCAACGCTTGTTGGCGGCAAAGCCCAGGAAGCGGGCACGCCGCCCCCCCCAAACGAACGGACTGACTCTTGAGCGCCTCGACTGGAAACGCTTCCACCACTTCGTCCCGCGACACCCGCCGCGCGAAGAGCACCGGCCTCTTGGTGGCCGCTGCCGGGATCGTCGTCTTCAACATCTCGCCGCTGCTGAACTGGGTGAACCCCGACGAGGGTGCAGACCCCCGCACCGGCTACGAGACCGACTCGCTCGTCCCGTTCATCGCCTACCTGGGCATCGGCCTGCTCGTGGCGTTGTTCTATGCCCGCAAGCGGGCGCGCCGCGGACAGCACCGCGGCCTGACCCTCGTGTCGATGGCCGTCGGTATCGCTGCAGCCATCCAGTGCCTGGCCTTCGGCCTGAACCCGATGGGTGGACTCGAGCGCGGCGACAACCTCGCCGCCGACCTGGGGGTGTGGGTCGGCTTCATCGGCGCCGCCCTGTGGGCCATCGGGTCCTTCCTCCTTGCCAAGGAGATCGAAGGCGACGACGACGAGCGCGACGAGGCACACCGCACGCGCTGACCCGAGGGCAGCACCGTGAGGGGGAGACGGCACCGCCGTCTCCCCCTCACGCGTCTCAGGTGCGTGCCGACGCGGATCGATCCGTGCGCTGACAACCGGCCTCGCCCTGCTACAGGTGCACTGTCTCGTCGGGTTGGCGCAGTCGGCACGGCCTCACCGCCTTCGCCAGGGCGGATCGCTCAGAGGAGTCCCGCGGGTCGGTCGTCCCGGAGAACCTAGGCACCGCTGTAGTTCTCCGTCCGGTCGACAAGACCGTGCTCGTCGTGGATGTGGTGCTCGACGTGCCGGGCCTGTGCCTCGGCCCGCCCCGCGGCCACGGCCTCCTCACGCGTCGCGTACCGCTCTCCGACCTGCCGAGCGGCGATCTCGTTGAGCCACCAGCCCTCCCCGGGGACGGTGTGCACCGGGTGGTCTGACATCGCACTCCTCCTTTCATGCCGTCGGGCACCGAGCACCGGTCCGCCCGCGGGGTCGGTCGGCGCGACCTCGTCGCGCGCGGTGAGCCGACGTGACCCCGAAGCCGAACGTCGGCCCCGAGCCGGGCCCACTCGATCAGGACGCCGCGCTCGTGTCGGCGGCGACCTCGGTGGTCATCACGCAGTTGCCCTTCCCCTTGGGCCGCTGATAGGTGAAGCCGAGCTCCTCGTACATGGTCCGGGTCGCGTTGTAGAGGAAGGACGCCGAGGTCTTCTTGCCCACCGGCAGGTCGTGCGGGTACGACTCGACCAGGCCACCTCCCGCCGCCGCGATGAGCGCGAGCGCACCGCGGACAGCGACGGACGCCATGCCCGAGCGTCGGTGGTCGCGGTCCACGAACAGGCACGTGATCCGGAAGTCGGGCCGGCGCTCGAGCCCTCGTTCCCACTCCTTGCGGTGGTGGATGTTCTGCAGCTCGTCGACCGTCCCGAACTGGGCCCACGCCACCGCGACGTCGCCGTCGAACACCAACGCCGCGTGCGTGCGGCCCGCCTCGACCAACCGCCGCTTGAACTCGCGGTGGTCGAGTCCGCGGAACTCCTCGTCGAGTTCGGGGTAGAGGTGGAAGTAGGTGCACCAGCAGCCGCCCCACACGCCGTTGTGGCGTTCCGCCAGGTCGGCGAAGGCGTCCCAGGTCAGCGGGCTGAGCGGCTGGATCCGAAAACCGTCGACGACAACGTCCCGAGCGTCCATCTGCCGACGGTAGCCGCGGCGCTGTGACGCGACAATGCTTCGGCCTGTGCCGCGATGTCCAGCTCCATCCGGCGCAGTTCGATCGTCTGCGCCATCGAGCGGAACAGCATGTTCGACCCACCGATGGGGCGACGACACCGAGGGTCTGGGTGATCCCGTCGTGCCAGGCCCACCAGGCCGCCAGCTCGTCGGTGAGATCGAGGCCCGGGAGAGCAGTGGCGAACGTGCCGACCGGGTCGGGGTGGGGTGGGGTGGGCTGATCGGCCAAGGTGAGCCAGCCGCGCGGACTCGTAGCCCCGCACGAGCGATCCGAGCACATCGGCGGAGCTTGCTCCGGCTGCGGTCGCTCATGGCCCGTGGTCCTTCGGGCCGTCGTCCCATGGCGCAGTTGGGGTGGTGCCGCCCGTCTGCCACGGCGTGAAGCCGAGGCGCTGTTCGATGACGTCGCTCGCGATGCGGTCCAAGCTCGTGCTCTCGGCGAACGCATGGGCGCGGAGGATGACCAGGGCGTCCTCGGGCGTGAAGCCGCCGTGCGCGACGATCATGCCCGTGGCCTGGTGGACCCGGGCGCGGTTCGACCATCCCGCGAACGGCGTGGCGCCGTGCGCGCTCGGGTCGTCCAGGAGCGCGGCGCCGACGGAGTCGGCGAGGAACTGGGCGTCCTCCAGGCTGTAGGACAGCTCGCCGGTCCCGCGGTACACGGTGATGACTCCGAGCGTCGCCTCGCCCGGTTGCATCGGGATCGCCCACACCGTCAGCGGCCCTGTGAGGCTGCTCGCCAACCCGGAGAACACGGGGAACAACCGCCCGCCGAGCCCATCGACCTTGGTCACCACCGCCTGACCGCTGCGGTACGCGTCCTGGCCGGGCCCCTCGCCGAGGACGTCTTGCAGGTCCTCGATCTGCGCCGACACCCCGTCGGACGTGCTGAGGGTCAGTCGCTGGCTCGTCGTCGACGACAGTGTGATGGCGCCGCCATCCGCCCCGAGGACCTCGACATACGCACGACACAGCCGCACGGGGAGCGGCTCCTCGGCCGGCGCGGACGCGATCACTCGTGCCAGCTGTGCGAGCGCCATGATCCGGTCACTCACGGAGCCACCCCCGCCGCAAGTCGCCACCTGGCCACACGGCGACGTCTCCACCTGCGGATTGGCCGGACACATCGGTCCCGACCCGTCTTGCGACACTAACCCGATCCGATCTGCTGAGCCCGTCCAGCGGCCAACCGCTCCGCGGCTTCGTTGTTCTGGGCACGGTGCTGGGCACGCAACGAGCTCACCGAGGCGCTGTCCGCGCTGCAGCTGGCACGGCAGGGCGCGTTCTCCACCAGCACGCTTACCGATGCCCCCCGGGCCACCGGGCCGGTTCCCTTCCTCGCCCGTACGTTGGGCAGGTGTTCCCTGTCGATGGCCCAGCCGCGATCTTCCTGGCGGTTGGCGTGGCGACCCTGGCCGCGGCCGTGCTGCCCCGGCTACTGGTCCGGGCGCCGATCTCTATGCCGGCTGTGTTCCTCGCCATGGGAGCGCTGGGCTTCTGGCTGTTGCCCCAGCTGCCGGACCCCAGTCCGAGCCAGCACCCGGACATCGCTCTGCACCTGACCGAGGTCTGTGTGATCGTCTCCCTGATGGGTGCCGGTCTGGCCATCAACCGCCCGTTCACGTGGCGGTCCTGGGGCACGACCTGGCGGCTGCTGGGAATCACCATGCCTCTGTCGATGATCGCCGTCGGAGTCCTGGGCTGGGCCGCCCTCGGCCTCGGTGCGGCGAGCGCGATGCTGCTCGCCGCGGCGCTCGCCCCGACGGACCCGGTGCTGGCGACCGAGGTCCAGGTGAGCGAACCGGTCGACGAGCCCGGCACCCAGGATGACGAAGCCCGCTTCGCGCTGACCTCTGAGGCCGGCCTGAACGACGGTCTGGCCTTCCCATTCACCTACGCGGCGATCGCGGTCAGCCTCTCGGGGGTGGCGCCAGGCGGTTGGTTGGGCCACTGGTTCCTGCTCGACATCGTGTGGCGGCTGAGCGTGGGGGTCGCCATCGGGTTCCTCGTGGGTTGGCTGCTCGGCCGCCTGTTCTTCTCGACGTTCGCGGAGCGGCTGCACATCACCGAACACACCCAGGGCTTCGTCGCGCTCGCGGCCACCTTCCTCGCCTACGGCGTGGCCGAGCTGGCAGAGGGGTACGGATTCGTTGCGGTGTTCGTGTGCGCGGTCGCCCTGCGCGGCACCGAGCGCGAGCACCAGTACCACAAGGTGCTGCACGCCTTCGTCGAGCAGATCGAGCGGTTGCTCACGGTGGCTGTGATCGTGCTGCTGGGTGGGGCGCTGGTGCGTGGGGGATTCACCGGGTTCGGCTGGGCAGAGGTGGGTCTGGTGCTGGTCTTCCTCCTGGTGGTGAGGCCGCTCGCTGGGTGGGTGGCGCTACGGGGCGGTCGGACGGGACCGCGCGAGCGCGCCGTGGTGGCGTTCTTCGGCGTGCGCGGCGTCGGATCGCTCTTCTACATCGCCTACGCCGTCCAGGAGGGTGACTTCGCCGACGCGGACCGGCTGTGGGCGATTGTCGCCCTCGCGGTCGTCGGTTCGGTGCTGATCCACGGGGCAGCCGCGACTCCGGTCATGCGCGCACTCGACCGTCGGCGCGACCGGCACGCGCGGTCTGCGGGCGGCAACGCCGCTGAGACTCCCGTGTGACTCAGGCCTCCGAGAGCAGCCACCGCATCGACGGAGTTGAGTACGAGCCATGGGTGGCGGTGCTGGGCGCACCGGTGCACCCGTCAGCAACTCACCGCGACGGTTCCCGGCTGGGCAACGACCTCCCGGCACCCCGTCAGAGAACGTCAACCTAGCCAGCGCAATATCTGCAGGCCCTCCGCGGCGACAGGCCAGCCACACCTCCGCTTCATGATCGATGTGCCGCGCCCGCCGGCTCGTCGAGGGGGCCGAGGGGATTGACAAGAGCTACTCGGGCCACACACTATCGAGGCAGACATGACACCGGTGTCAGACACCGGTGTCATCACCGGTCCGAGCTACGGACGGCCGCGGACGCGCGGCCCACCAGCTAGCACGACGAATCGATGCCCCAGTGGAGGAAGCAGTGCGACAGCGGTGAGCCGACGACACGTGGCCGGGCTCGACCTCGGAAGCACCGGGATCAAGGTCCTGATCGCCGACGAGCTCGGGAACGAGGTGCTCGTCCGCCAGCAGCCGACGCCCTGGCACCCGGGGCCCGCCGGGACGACGACGCTCGATGCGGACGCTCTGGTCAGGAGCGTCCGGACGCTCCTGACGGATGCTGCCCAGGACCTGCGAGTCGCTACGGCTGACCCACTCGCCGCGGTCGAGGTGCTCGCCGTGTCGGGCATGGGGGAGACCGGGTTCCTGGTCGATCGCGAGAACCGGGCCGTCGCGGCGGGCATCGCCTGGTTCGACCCGCGGGGTCGGGCAGAGATCGAGTCCCTCCCGGCTCACATGCTCGAGGAGTTCGCCGGCCGCACCGGGCTTCCAGCGGGGGCGCAGGTGTCCGTCGCCAAGCTCATCGTCCTGCGCAACGCCGGGGTGGAGCTGCGCGACCGGCGGTGGTTCAACCTGCCGGAGTTCATGGCGGTGACGATGGGCGCGCAAGGGGTGAGCGAGTACTCGCTTGCCTCGCGGACCGGACTCTTGGACCAGGACACGGGGCGACCCTGGCGGGAGCTGATCGAGCACCTGGGAGCGACCGAGAAGCTGCTCCCGCCGCTCGTGCACGCCGGCACCGCGCTGGGATCGGCGAGGGCCGACTGGGTGCCCCAGGGGTTCGCGGGCGCCCACGTCACGGTCGCCGGCCACGACCACCTCGTCTCGGCCGTGTCCGGTGGAGCCATCGCACGCGACCGCTATCACGTGTCCATCGGGACCGCGGAGGTGCTCCTGCGGGTCGTCGACGAGCCGCTGTCCTTCGACGACCGCGCAGAGCTCGCCCGGTCCTTCATCAACTCGGTCCGACACGTCATCCCTGGCCAGAGCGTGGTCGTCGCCGGCGTGAAGAGCGGGCTACTGATGCGCCGCGCCCTGCAGCTGTCCGGGATCACCGACCGCGCAGGCCGGGACAGGCTGGACGAGGAAGCCTCGGCGCTGGCGCTCGAGGGCGGGCTCGACCCGGGCAGCGTCGAGGTCCGTGGTGCCCGCAACGACGACGGAGTGCTGGCGTTGACCGTCCGTGGGGACGGTGTCAGCCCGGCGGAGCTGTTCAACGCCGTGCTGCGGCACAGCAACGACGAGATCCAGCTCCTCATCGACGCCATGGACCGAGTGATTGCGCCGGCCCGATCCAGCCTCCTGACCGGCGGATGGGCGGGGATGGCGAGCGTCCAACGAGCGCGTGGTGCCGTGCTTCCCGGGCTGGTCGTCTCCGGCCGTGACCAGGACACCGCGTACGGCGCAGCCCTCTTCGCCATGGGTCTTCTCGAAAGAGACCTCCAACCGGCGGTGAGCCGCGACTCGGCCTGACGTCCTGCACAGTCCGCGAGCAGCCGCTCGGAACCGAAGAGAACCTGGAGAGTCCCATGAACGAGCTCACCACCCTCGAGCGCCGCGGCATGGCCGCGATCTCGACGCCCGCCGGCCACATGCTGATCGTGGCGGCAGACCAGCGCAACGGCATGAAGGCCGTGATGACGGATGCGCCCGACGGACCGGGGTCCGTCACGCTGGCACAGCTCGCCGGTGCAAAGGCCGACCTCGTGGAGTACCTCGGGAACGAGGCACCAGCGATCCTGCTCGACCCGGAGGTCGCCCTGCCGGCGATCGTCGACGACGGCACGCTCGCCCGCGGCACGGCGCTCGTGGTCGGTATGGACGCATCCGGCTTCGAGACAGTCGACGGGCTGAAGTTCACGCACTTCGTCGACGGCGTCACGGCGCGGACCGTCCGTGAGCTGGGCGGCGACGTCGCGAAGATGCTCTGGTACATGCGGCCCGACAAGCAGGATGCCGCCTCCCGCGTGGGCGACGAGATCCGTGACCTGGTGAAGTCCTGCGAGGCCGAGGGCCTGCTGCTGATCGTCGAGGTGCTCACGTACCGGCTCGAGGACGAGAGCGAGGCCGACTACCAGGCAGTCTTCCCGCAGCTGGTCGCGGACTCGGCGCGCATCTCGGGGGAGTGCGGCGCCAAGGTGCTCAAGCTTCCGTACCCGGGGTCGGCCGCCGCGTGCGTGGCCGTGACGGCGGCCGCCGACGGCGTGCCTTGGGCCGTGCTGTCCGCCGGCGTGAACCACGAGACGTTCATCAAGCAGGTCGAGATCGCGGTCGCGAACGGCGCCAGCGGCGCGATGGCGGGACGGTCGCTCTGGAAGGACAGCCTCGCGGTCTCGCACGAGACCCGGCACGACCTGCTCACGACGCGCGCGCTGCCCCGCCTGCGGGAGCTCGCCGCGGTCGTCGACGGGGCGCCGGTCGGCGCACCATGAGCGGTCGTCGGACAGTGCGGTGAACGAGGCGGGCGGGGAGTCCCTGGCAGTCGTCGTCACGGGCCCCCAGGGGTCGGGCAAGAGCACCCTGGCCGCCCTCTTGGCGCCGCGGCTGGGCGCCGCCCTGCTCGACCTCGACACCGCGACGGCGGACCTCACCGCCGTCATCGGCGACCTGCTGGGGGTCGAGGACCTCGACGACCCGGTGCTGGCACTCGCCACCCGGGACGCGCGCTACGCGGCCATCATCGCGGTGGCAGAGGAGAACCTGCGGCTGGGCCTGAGTGTCGTCCTGGTAGCTCCGTTCACGGCCGAGCGCCGCGACCCGACGGCGTGGGCCGCCCTGGCGGCTCGGCTCGAGGCTGCGGGCGGCAGGCCGTCCCTCGTCTGGCTCGAGATCGACGCCGTGGCCGTCGTGGAGCGGATCCGACGACGTCGTGCCGGTCGGGACGCACCCAGGCTCGCTCGCGAGGGCGGCGTGTCCGGCCTGGACCTCGCCGCCCCGCGGGTGCCGCACATCCGTGCCGACGCTGGTCAGGCACCGGAGGCGCTCGTCGGCCCGGTCCTCGAGCGCGTGCTCGGCGGGTCCGTCCGTGGGGATGTGCCATCGGTGTCATAGATTCTCCGCAGACTCGACGTCGGACGGAGAAGACCATGGCCACCATGCGTGATGTCGCCGCGCACGCGGGCGTCAGCCCCAAGACCGTCTCGCGGGTCCTCAGGGGCGAGGGGTACGTCCGGGCGGAGGTGCGCGAGCGCGTCCAGGCGTCCGTGCGGGAGCTGGACTACGTCCCGAACGTCCTCGCGGTGAGCTTCCGCGCAGGGCGCGAGTCTGCGATCGGGGTCGCGGTGCCGGACATCGCCGACCCGTTCTTCGCGCAGGTCATCCACGCGGTGGAGGCGGTGGCCAAGGCTCGGCACACCGGTGTGATCGTCACCAGTCTCGGCAACGACGCCGGCGACGAGCAGGAAGCAGTCGAGAACCTGCTGAAGCGACAGATCGCCGGTCTCATCTCGTGCCCCATCGGGCAGGACCAGTCCTACCTGCGACCGTGGCAGGCGAGGACGGCGATGGTGTTCGTCGACCGAGCACCGGGCAAGCTGGTCGCGGACTCGGTGATCGAGGACGACGAGGGGGGAGGTCGCGAGGCGACTGCCTACCTGGTGGCCAACGGTCACCGGCGCATCGCCTTCGTCGGCGACGCCTATCGCTTCCGTACGACAGCACTGCGGCTGCAGGGCTACCGCGAGGCGCTTGCCGAGGCGGGAGTCGGTGCGGACGACGGGCTGGTGTATCTGGGCGACACGGACGGCGCGGACTTCGATGCGGCGCTGCGGGAGTGGCAACAGCTGGCGAGCCCGCCCACAGCGATCTTCTCCTCCAACGCGCGGTGCAGCCTCGACGTGGTCCCAGCGCTCCAGCGGGTCGGCTGGACCGACGTCGCTCTGGTGAGCTTCGGCGACTTCCCGATGGCCGGATCGCTCACACCGCCGGTCACCGTCATCGACCAGGACCCTGCTGAGGTCGGGCGGTTCGCGGCCGAGCGGCTGTTCCAGCGGATCGACAACCCCGATCGGCGACTGCGCAGAAAGACGGTTCTGCCGGTTCGGCTGGTCGACCGCAGCCCTGCCGCGAGGGCCACGCCGGCCTGATCAGCCCCGCCGCCTGGTCGGGAAGCACGACGCACGCTCCACGAGCTCGACCGGGAGGACGGTGTGGCGTCGGTATCGGCGCCGGGGATGCGCCAGGCGATCGAGGATCCGCTGCGCGGCGAGCGTGCCCAGCGCAACCGGGTTCTGATCGATCACGGTCACCGACGGTTCGAGCATGTCCGCCATCGGGAAGTCACCAAAGCCTGCCAGGGCCAGCCGCCTGTCGGAGCGGAGGACCGGCACCAGGCTCATCGTCACCCGGGCGTTCGAGGCGAAGATCGCCGTGGGTGGCTCCTCGAGACGCTCCAGGGCAGAGAAGGCGGCGGCGGCCGACGCGCGGTCCAGGGCGCCGAGGGCGACGAGTGACTCGTCGTACTCGATGGCCGCGTCGAGGAGCGCTGCTCGGTATCCCACGAGCCGGCCACGGCTCGTCGGGATGGCGGTGCTGTCACCGAGGAAGCCGATCCGGACGTGGCCGTGCTCGACGAGGTGACCGGTGGCCGCCCGGGCGCCGGCGTGGTCGTCCTCGGTGAAGGAGTCGGCCACGACGCCCAAGGCCCGACGGTCCACGAACACGAGCTGGGTGCGGCCCGCCCAGACGCCGAGGTAGGACTGGTCGCCCGCGATCGGCGCGATGACCAGCCCGCTGAGCGACTGGCGCAGGAGCGACTGGACGATGGCGGGCTCACGCGCGGGGTCCTCGCCCAGGCTGGTGATCACGACGGACATCCCGTGCACGGCCGCCAACGCCTCGACGGCCTTGGCGAGCGCCCCGAAGAACGGGTCGGCGATGTCCGGGACGGCGACTCCCATGACCGGTGCTCGACCCGAGCGGAACGTCGTCGAGAGCGTGCTCGGGACGTAGTTCAGCTCGCGCAACGCGACCTCGACGCGCTCTCTCGTCGCCAGGCTCACGTGCAGGTCGTGGTTGAAGACCCGCGACACCGTCTTTGCGCTGACCCCGGCACGACGTGCGACGTCGCGCATCGTGGCCATGTGCCGCGCCCCTTCCGTCAGTCGGACGACTGTGTCATCGGGCGGTGTAGCCACCGTCGATCGGCAGCGAGACGCCCGAGATCATCGAGGCGGCGTCACTGAGCAGGAAGGTGATGGGCCCGGCGATGTCGTCCTCGGTCGCCCACCGTCCGAGCGGCATGGCCTCCAGGAACGGGCCCTGGATGTCCTCGCGGCCCCAGTACCAGGCCGACATCGGCGTCATCACCACGGTGGGGTTCACGCTGTTCACCCGGATGTCGTACCTGCCCAGCTCGAGCGCCGAGACCCTGGTGATGTTGTCCACGGCGGCCTTGGACGAGCCGTACGAGATGTGGCCGGTCAGGGCGACGAGGCTGGCCTGGCTCGACACGTTGACGATGGCGCCGCCCTGCCCGAGGCGGATCATCGACCGTGACGCGTACTTGGTCACCAGCAAGGTTCCGCGTGCGTTGACGGCCATCACCTTGTCGAACACCGCGATGTCGGTGTCCATCGGTGTAGCGATCTCACCGCCGAACCCGCCACAGTTCACGACGCCCCACAGGTCGGTGCCGTCCAGCGCCTCCCGCACAGAGTCCTCGCTGGTCAGGTCGAACGGGAGCGTCCGGACGCCCGTCTCAGCCGCGAGGGCGTCGACCGAGTCCTGGGTCCTGCCGCTCGCGATGACGTCGGCGCCGACCCTCACGAGGTGGCGCACCGTGGTCCCACCGATGCCACCACCGGCACCGGTCACGAGGATCGTGCGGCCGTTGAGATCGAACATCGGAACTCTCCCTCGGTCAGCTGTGCGGGACCTGCTCGCGGGTGGTCAGGGCACGACCTCGTCCTCCACGACGCCGCCAATGTAGCCCGGAATTGCCTGTGTGTCACCGGTGACATGAAGACTCTTGTCACCGGTGACAGAGAATCCTTGACACCGGTGACATGTCCGGTTTAGCGTCTCGACAACTCGACACCGACGGATCGACCAACGCCGCCGGACCGCCAGTACAGCCACTGCGAAACGAGTTCCCCATGGTGACCAACGTCGACACCACCAGTCCCGCGGTGGCTGCGCCAGACCCGGTGCGCGAGCTGTCGGTGGACGACCTCATCGAACGCGCCCGTGCCCTGGCCCGGCCAGGCAGGCGCACCGTCCTGGGCATCACGGGCGCGCCAGGGGCCGGCAAGTCGACGGTCTGCGCAGCGTTGCTCGACGCCCTCGGTGACGACGCGGTCCTTGTGGGAATGGACGGCTTCCACCTCGCGGACGACGAGCTCGTGCGCCTCGGCCGCCGAGGACGCAAGGGCGCGCCGGACACGTTCGACGTCGGCGGCTACGTGGCCCTGCTCCGACGCCTGCGCCCCCAGGCCGATGCCGTCGTGTACGCACCACGCTTCGACCGCGGTCTCGAGGCCGCCATCGCCGGCGCCGTCCCCATCGACGTGGAGACGCCCCTCGTCGTCACGGAGGGCAACTACCTCCTGCTGGACGACCTCGGGTGGGACGCAGTCCGACCGTGCCTCGACGAGGCATGGTTCCTCGACGTGCAACCCCACGTTCGCAGCGAGAGGTTGGAAGCACGACGCCGGTCGCACGGTGACTCACCGGACGACGCACGAGCGTGGGTCGCGAACGTCGACACCGCGAACGGCCTCATCGTCGAGGCCACGCGCACCAAGGCCGACCTCGTCGCCCGGCTCACACCAGTACCCACCCCACCGAAGGAGCGCTGACGATGACGTCGACCACCCCCATTCTCGAAGCTCGGGGTCTGACCCGCAGCTTCGGCGCCGTGCGCGCCCTCGACGGAGCCGACTTCGACGTGCACGCCGGAGAGGTCGTCGCCCTGATCGGCGACAACGGCGCCGGCAAGTCGACCTTGGTCAAGGCGCTGTCGGGGAACCTCGCGCTGGACTCCGGCACGATCCTGTTCAACGGACAGGAGGTCGACCTCAGCTCCCCGAGCGTCGCGAGCCACATGGGCATCGAGACGGTCTTCCAGGACCTGGCGCTCGCACCACACCTCACTCCGCCGCAGAACATGTACCTCGGCCGTGAGCTCCCGGCGTCGGGATTCCTCGGCACACTCGGCTTCCTGGACAACAAGACCATGCGGGCCAGGTCGAAGGTGGCGTTCGACGAGCTCGGCGCGACGGTCCGCAGCTACAGCAGCCCGGTCGGCAGCATGTCCGGCGGCCAGCGTCAGGCGATCGCCATCGCGAGGGCCGTCGCCTGGGCCAAGGGAGTCGTCTTCCTCGACGAACCGACCGCAGCGCTGGGCGTCGTCCAGACCAAGAACGTCCTGGAGACGATCCGCCGCGTCCGCGACAAGGGCGTCGGGGTCGTCTTCATCAGCCACTCGATGCCGCACGTGATCGAGGTCTCGGACCGGGTCCAGGTCCTTCGACTGGGACATCGCGTGGCCACCTTCGACGCCAACGACACCTCGGTCGAAGAGCTCGTCGGCGCCATGACCGGCGCACTGGACGCAGGAGCGAAGTGATGAGCAACGACGGCATCTCCGCCAAGAACGCCACAGCCGACGCCGTCGGGGTGGCGGCCGACGCCCAACCGAGCGGTGAGCCTCGCAGCGAGGCCGCGGTCAGCCCGGACGCTCCCCTCCTGACCGTCGACTCGGAGCGCGGCATCGCCGGACTCGCCCGCCGCATCGTCAAGGTCCAGTCGTTCCAGATCCTGCTGGTGCTGCTCGCGATCTTCGTCGTGTTCTCCATCCTCGCGCCGGACACGTTCCCGACCTGGTCCAACATGCGACTGGTCATCCAGAACGTGTCGATCCTCGCCGTGCTCGGCATCGGGATGACCTACGTGATCATCACCAGCGGCATCGACCTGTCCATCGGCTCGGTCCTGGTGTTCTCCGGCGTGATCGCAGCCAAGGTCATGCAAGGCATGGGAGGAGACGGCTGGGGAACGGCGATCGTCGGCATCCTCGTGTCCATCCTCTGCGGCATCCTCTGGGGCATCTTCAACGGGGTGCTGATCGCCAAGGCGAAGGTCCCCCCGCTGATCGTCACCCTGGGCACGCTCAGCGGTGCTCTCGGGCTCGCCCAGGTCATCACCGGCGGTGTCGACATCCGCGAGGTGCCGGCCGTGCTCGCCAGCAACATCGGCTACGGCAACATCCCTGGCACGACCATCCCGACGATCTCGGTGATCGCGCTGGTGTTCCTGCTGATCTTCGGCGTCGTCCTGCACAAGACCAAGTTCGGCCTGTACACGTACGCGATCGGCTCCAACGAGGAGTCCGCCCGACGCGTCGGCGTCAAGGTCGACCGCCACCTCATCCTCATCTACGCGCTGTCGGGCCTCATGGCGGGCATGGCGGGAATCCTGTCCCTCGCCCAGTACTCCACGACAGCCATCGCCGGCCAGTCCACGACGAGCCTGGCCGTCATCGCCGCGGTCGTGATCGGTGGCACGAGCCTGTTCGGCGGCGTCGGCACGATCTTCGGCACGATCGTCGGCCTGTTCATCCCGGCCATCCTGCAGAACGGCTTCGTGATCACCGGCGTTCAGCCGTTCTGGCAGCAGGTCGCCATCGGCGCCGTCCTCATCGTCGCGGTCTACATCGACCAGCGTCGTCGGGCCGCCGCTTCCCGGGCCACGAAGACCGGCAAGCGGTCCCTCGCCCACCTGTTCCGACGGTCAGCGTGAGCCGGCAGTCGCAGCACCACCCGTCACCCAGCTCGACGGCGCCAACGACGCGCTCGACTCGACACCCCGGAGGAACCAGATCATGAAGACCATCACCAAGCTCGTCCCTCTGATGGCCGCGAGCGCGCTCGCGCTCACCGCCTGCAGCAGCGGTAACGGCGACTCGGGCTCCGACTCGGGCGCGAGCGGCGACACCCAACAGCTCACGTTCATCCAAGGCGTCGCCGGCGACGAGTTCTACGTCACCATGCAGTGCGGCATCGAGGCCGAGGCGGAGAAGGTGGGCGCGGAGGTCAACACCCAGGGCCCGGCCAAGTTCGACCCGACGCTGCAGAAGCCGATCGTCGACTCGGTCGTGGCCAGCCAGCCCGACGCGATCCTGATCGCCCCCACCGATGTCTCGGCCATGCAGGCGCCGCTGAAGGCCGCCGCCGACCAGGACATCGAGGTCGTGCTGGTCGACACCACCGTCGACGACCCGTCCTTCGCGGTCTCGCAGATCTCCTCGGACAACGAAGGTGGCGGCGCGGCGGCGTTCGAGGCCATCCAGACCCAGAACCCCGACGGCGGCAAGATCCTCGTCATGTCGACGGACCCCGGCATCTCGACCGTCGACGCTCGCGTGAAGGGCTTCGAGGAAGCCGCGGCGGAGGACTCCTCGTTCGACTACCTCGGCGTCCAGTACAGCCACAACGACACCGCGACCGCCGCCCAGCTGATCACGGCGGCCCTCGCCAAGGACCCGGACATCGTCGGGGTCTTCGCGACGAACACCTTCTCCGCCGCCGGTACCGCGACCGGCGTCCGCCAGGCCGACAAGCAGGACCAGGTCACCGTCGTCGGGTTCGACGCGGGCCCGGACCAGGTCGGACAGCTCAAGGACGGGACCGTCCAGGCGCTCATCGCCCAGGACCCGTACCAGATCGGCGTCGACGGCGTCACCCAGGCCATCGCCTCCCTGACCGGTGCTGAGGTCACCCCGCAGATCCAGACCGGCTTCCACATCATCACCGCGGAGAACGTGGACGGCGAGGGCGCTCAGTACCTCTACAAGTCCAGCTGCTGAGCACCCCGGACGCGGCTTCCCCTGCGCACCCTCAGGCAGGGGGAGCCGCGTGCCCGACCCGTTCCGAAGGACCCCCACCCATGACGACCCACCTCGACGCTCGTGCCCTCGACAGCCTCGACCCCCGCGTGGCCGTACCCGGCTACGACCGCGACCAGGTCGAACCCGGCATCGTGCACCTCGGTGTCGGCGCGTTCCACCGCTCCCACCAGGCGATGTACGTCGACCGGCTGCTGCACGAGGGCGATTCGGGGTGGGGGATCTGCGGGGTCGGTGTGCTGCCGTCCGACCGGACCATCGCCGACGTGCTCCACGAGCAGGACGGCCTGTACACCCTGCTCACCGTCGACCCGGACGGACGTGCCGAAGCGCGAGTGATCGGCTCCCACGTCGCGCACCTGCACGCGCCGAGCGATCCGCAGGCGGTCGTCGACCGCCTCGCCGACCCCGCGACGCGGATCGTCTCGCTGACGATCACCGAGGGCGGCTATGGCGTCAACGACGCCACCGGCGAGTTCGAGCCCCGCGACCCGGCGACGCTCGCGGACCTGGCGGGGTCCTCGCTGCCCTCCAGCGTCCTCGGCCTCGTGGTCGCCGCTCTGGAAGTCCGCCGGGCCGCCAGGACCGTGCCGTTCACCGTCATGTCCTGCGACAACATCCAGGGCAACGGGCACGTTGCCAGGACCGCGGTCACGGCGTTCGCCCGCACTCGCGATGCCGACCTGGCGGACTGGATCGGCCAGCACGTGGCGTTCCCGAGCTCGATGGTGGACCGGATCACGCCCGCCACGACCGCTGAGGTGGTCGCCGCCGTGGCCGCGCTCGGCGTCGACGACCGCTGGCCGGTCCGCTCCGAGTCGTTCACCCAATGGGTCCTCGAGGACCGGTTCAGCGCCGGTCGGCCCGCCTTCGAGACGGTGGGCGTGCAGGTCGTCGACGACGTGACGCCGTACGAGCTGATGAAGCTACGCCTGCTCAACGCCTCCCACCAGGCCATGGGCTACCTCGGGATCCTCGCCGGCGAGACGTACGTGCACGACGTGTGCCGTGACCCGCTGTTCGTCCGATTCCTGCTCGGCTACATGCACCATGAGGCGATCCCCACCCTGCGGCCGGTACCCGGAATCGACCTGTCGGAGTACTGCGACCAGCTGATCGCACGGTTCAGCAGCGAGGCGATCCGCGACACCCTGGGCCGCCAGGTCATCGACGCCTCCGACCGGATCCCCAAGTTCCTGCTCCCCGTTGTGCGAGCACAGCTGGCTGCCGGTCGCGAGATCACCCGGTGTGCACTCGTGTTGGCAGCGTGGTGCCGCTACCTCGAGGGCACCACGGACGCCGGCCTGACGATCACGGCCGAGGACAAGCGGCTGAGCGAGATCCGGGCGTTCGCCGAGGCGGAGAAGAGCTCGCCGGGTGCCTTCCTGACGTACGAGCCCGTGTTCGGGGACCTCGGGTCGAATCCCGTGCTCCGTGACGCCTTCGGCGCGGCACGTACCAGCCTCGCCCACGACGGCGCTCGCGCCGCGACAGCCGCGCTCGCCTGAACCGATCGCAGGAGGAACGACATGAACATCGTGGTGGGTTACGTGCACACGCCCGAGGGTGAAGCGGCCTTGGACGCAGCCATTGCGCAGGCGCGGGTTTCCGACGCCGACCTGTTCGTGATCAGCGGCCCGGACACCGGTGACGACAACGCCTTCGAGATCTCGCTGGAGCAACATGCAGACGCGCTCAGCACGCGGCTCGACGGGCTTCACGTGCGCAACGTGGTGTACCCCCACGACCCGACGATCGACCCGGCCGACGCGATCCTCGACCGGGCACGCATCAGCGGCGCGGACCTGATCGTGATCGGCGTGCGGCGACGCAGCCCCGTCGGCAAGCTGCTCCTGGGGAGCACCGCGCAGCGGGTGCTGCTCGAGGCCGACGCCCCGGTACTTGCGGTCAAGCGGCACCCCGCGACCTGAGGGGCCCCTGCGGCTACCCGCTGGCATCTACCGCTACCCGAATCACCGCAAGCGCGAGGTGGGTACGGGGGAGAAGGCCGGGCACTTTTTGACAGCGCCGGGGGCCGTGCCGACAGCGCGCCGTCGCGGGTTCGCCTCCGGCCCGGCGGGAGCCCTGGCCACTCCTCATGACACGCATAGGACACGGCATCACGTTCTCGCAGGTCAGACTGGTGCCCCGAGTGGGATTCGAACCCACACTGGATCGGGTTTGAGCCGAACGCCTCTGCCGGTTGGGCTATCGGGGCCGGGCGCCAGGATAGCCGTGAGCACGGCTCCACGAGGACCCGCGCGGCGCCCGTGGGACCAACAACCGCGAACCACACGGCGTCGCGCACTACTCTGTGCAGGTGAGCACTGACGCGACCCCCGGCCCGACCGAGTCGGCACCTGCCGCCTTCGACCTGAGCACCCCCGCCCCGACGGAGGAGCCGAGCGCCCCCGTGGCGCGTCCGGCGCGGCGTGCCGTCGTGGCGGAGGACGAGGCGCTGATCCGGATGGACGTCGTCGAGACCCTGCGTGACGCGGGCTTCGACGTCGTCGGCGAGGCCGGTGACGGCGAGCAGGCCGTGCAGCTGGTCACCGAGCTCAAGCCCGACGTCGTGGTCATGGACGTGAAGATGCCCGTCCTCGACGGCATCTCCGCCGCGGAACGGATCGGCAAGGCGCACCTGGCGCCCGTCGTGCTCCTCACGGCGTTCTCGCAGAAGGAGCTGGTGGAGCGCGCGCGCGACGCCGGCGCCATGGCGTACGTCATCAAGCCGTTCAGCCCGGCGGACCTGCTGCCCGCCGTCGAGATCGCCATCTCGAGGTACGCGCAGATCACGGCGCTGGAGTCCGAGGTCGCGGACCTGGCAGAGCGGTTCGAGACGCGCAAGCGCGTGGACCGGGCCAAGGGTCTGCTGATGACCAAGATGGGCCTCACGGAGCCGGAGTCGTTCCGGTGGATCCAGAAGACGTCGATGGACCGTCGGCTCACCATGCGCGAGGTGGCCGACGCGGTCATCGAGCAGGTGGGTGGCGCGTCGTCCTGACGCCGTCGCGACGAGGGCCGGCCGGAGCATTCCGTGCCGGCCTTCGTCGTCTCAGCGCAACGTCAGGTCGACGACGAGCGCACGGTGGTCGGAGAGTCCGGTGTCGACCGACCGTGCGGGGCCGGCGGGCTGGACCGGCCCGTCGCCGAGGATGTGGTCGAGCTGGCGGTGCGGCATGCGGACGGGGAACGTGGCGGCCGTCGCCAGCGGCCGCAGGCCCGAGGACCGGACCGCGGCGTCGGGCCCCATGTTGAGGTCGCCCGCCAGCACGAGCGGTCGGGGGTGCGGCCGCACCATCGCGACGAGCTCGCGCAGCTGGCGGCGGTTCCAGCCGGGGATGTAGGTCAGATGGGTCGCGACCACGGTGATGTCGCCGGCCGGGTGCTGCACGACCGCGACGAGCGCCGCGCGCGGCTCGTCGCGCACCAGGGTCGGCCAGCGCGCGTCCGGCCAGCGCACGGGAGTCCGACGCCGCAGGACGGGCAGCTGCAGTACGTGCCAGCTACGCACGGGATATCGGCTGAGCAGGGCGATCCCGTAGCTCGCGACCGCGGGCTGGTGGTCGCCGGTCGCGGCGGTCCACAGGCCCGGCTCGCCGTGCAGGGTGGCGACGAAGCGGTGCTCGGGGGCCCCCATCGCCTCGGCCGCGACCATCGTCAGGTCGGCCCCGTGGGAGCGCGGCTGGTCCCGGTCCACCTCCTGGAGCGCGAGGACGTCGGCGTCGAGCTCGCGCACCGCGTCGGAGAAGCGCCCGAGGTGCACCTCGCCGTCGATGAGGGACCGACCATGCAGGATGTTGAAGGTTGCCAGGCGCACCCTGCCGATTCTCCCGGCCGACCTGCGAGTGCGCCCGTCGGCGTGTAGACAGTCGTTCCATGAGCCAGCAAGGAGCCCTCGTCGACCCGCCCGACGACCGCACGGCACTCCAGGACGGACTGCGCCTCGTCGCCGTCGCCCTCACGGACGCCAAGATCCCGTTCGCCCTCGTCGGCGGCTACGCCGCCTGGGCACGCGGGGCCCCGGAGCCGAGTCACGACGCGGACTTCGCGGTGACCCCCGAGGACGTCGACCGCGCCAAGGAGGCGATCGCCGCGTCCGGGCTCGTCGTGGAGCAGCCGGCCGAGAACTGGCTGTTCAAGGCGTTCCACCACGGTCAGCTGGTCGACATCCTGTTCCGGATGGTGGGGGAGCCCGTGACGCGCGAGCTCCTGGAGCGCAGCGACGAGCTCGAGGTCCTGGCCGTGCGGATGCCGGTACTGCAGGCCACCGACGTCGTCTCGGCGAAGATGCGCGTGCTGGGCGAGCACGCGTGCGACTTCGGCCGGTTGCTCGCCATCGTGCGTGCCCTGCGAGAGCAGATCGACTGGCCGCGGATCCGCGCCGACGTCGTCGGTCACCCGTACGGCCGCGCGTTCCTCTTCCTGGCCGACGAGCTCGGTCTGACGGACGCCACCGGTGACGCGCAGCCCGCCGAGGTCGCCCCCGGGGCGGCCGCGCCAGTGTCCTGAGCGGCCCCTGGTGCCAGTCGGGCGTCCAGATCGCGGTGTTACCGGTTGGTCACAACTCGGCAACAACCCGCCGTGAGACATCCCCATTCACATCGCGGACACAAACAATGAGTACCTTCGCGCCACACCTGCAGGATCCTCACCGGGGTTCCGCGGATCGCAGTACTCACAGAGGGGTACCAGGCATGATTCGTTCCACCCACGTAGTCCGCGCCGCCGCGCTCGCCGGCGCTGTCGCCCTCGCCCTGACCGCGTGCAGCGGATCGGACGAGCCGGCGGACGAGGACACCTCCGCCGCGCCCACCGCGTCAGGTCCGCTGAAGATCGGTTCCCTGCTGCCCGTCACGGGCAACCTCGCGTACCTCGGCCCGCCCGAGATCGCCGGCGTGGACCTGGCCGTCAAGGACATCAACGACGCCGGCGGTGTCAACGGTCAGCCGGTGACCGTCTCGCACAAGGACTCGGGCCCCACGTCCGACCTCGCGACGATCGGCACCCCGTCCGCCAAGGCGCTCATCGAGGAGGGTGTCCACGTCATCGTCGGCGCCGCGTCCTCGGGCCTGTCCCTCGGTGTCGTCGGTCCGATCACCGACGCGGAGATCGTGCAGATCTCGCCCGCCAACACGGCCGCGGACCTGTCCGGCATCAGCCCGTACTACTTCCGCACCGCTCCGCCGGACGAGGTCCAGGGCCAGGCCCTGGCGACGCAGATCATCGCCGACGGCCACAAGAACGTCGGGGTCCTCGTCTTCGACGACCCGTACGGCACCGGCCTTCGCGGCTTCGTCCAGAACAACCTGGAGCCCGCGGGCGTCAACGTGACGTACGGCGCCGAGGGTGCCGGTCAGGACTTCCCGCCCGAGCTGTCCGACTACTCCACCGAGGTGGGCGAGGTCCTCGCCACGAACCCCGACGCGATCGTGATCATCACGTTCGACGAGGTCCGCGTCATCGTCCCGCAGCTCGTCCAGGCCGGCTACGACATGTCGAACGTGTACCTCGTCGACGGCAACGTGGCCAGCTTCAAGCAGGACCCGGCGGACAGCTCGAAGTTCTTCTTCGACCCGGGCACGCTCGAGGGCGCGCAGGGCACCAACCCGGGCGCCAACCCGACGGACGAGTTCAAGGCCCGCCTCCTCGAGGTGAACCCCGGCCTGAAGGACTTCAACTACGGCCCCGAGTCGTACGACGCGACCATCCTTGCGGCCCTCGCGGCGGTCAAGGGCGGCGCGAACGACGGCCCGACCGTGCAGGAGAACATGGCGGCCGTCTCGGGCGCGACGGACGGCGAGGAGTGCGACACGTTCGCCGACTGCGTCGCCCTGCTCGAGGACGGCAAGGAGATCTTCTACCAGGCGGTCTCCGGCGTCGGCCCGTTCAACGACAACAACGACCCGTCGTCCGCGTACGTCGGCGTCTACAAGTACGACGCCGAGAACGTGCCCGTGTGGCAGAAGGCGGAGTTCGGCGAGGTCAAGGGCGAGTGACCCTGGTCTGACCTGCATGACAGGAGGCCCTGCAGCGGAGCGATCCGCTGCAGGGCCTTCGTCGTCGCCCGCCGGGCACGAGAGAGGCCCGGCCGGGCAGTCCGGCCGGGCCTCCTTCGCGGCCGTCAGTCGTCCGTGGCGATCTCGTCGGCGGCCAGGGTGCCCAGATACAGCTCGACCACCTTCGGGTCATGCATGAGCTCGCGACCGGTCGCCGTGTAGGCGTTGCGGCCCTGGTCGAGCACGTAGCCGCGGTCGCAGATCTGCAGGGCGCGGCGGGCGTTCTGCTCGACGATGATGATCGAGACGCCGGCCCGGTTGATCTTGCGGGTACGGATGAACGTCTCGTCCTGGCGCACGGGGGACAGGCCCGCGGAGGGCTCGTCGAGCAGGAGAACCTTCGGGTCCATCATCAGCGCGCGTCCCATCGCCACCATCTGGCGCTCACCGCCGGACAGCGACCCCGCTCGCTGCCCCCGGCGGTCCTTGAGGTTCGGGAACAGGTCGACGATGAAGTCGAGCCGCTCCGCGAACTTCCCGGGCTTGAGGTAGCCGCCCATCTGCAGGTTCTCCTCGACGGACAGCGAGGGGAAGACGTTGTTGTTCTGCGGGACGCAGCCGACCCCGCGGGCGACCAGGGTGTTGGCCTTGAGGTTGGTGATGTCCTCACCGCCCAGCGTCACGGAACCGGAGCGCACGTTGACGAGGCCGAAGATCGCCTTGAGCAGCGTGGACTTGCCCGCCCCGTTGGGACCGATGATCCCGACGAGCTCCCCGGGGTACAGGTCGAGGTTGCACCCGTTGAGGATGTTGACGCCGGGGATGTACCCGGCGACGAGCTCGTCGGCACGCAGCAACGGCTCCCCGCGGTCGACGGGGGCGGGTGCGGCGGCGGGGTCGGTGACGGTCATGACGTGGCCTCCTCGGCCTCGAGCTGCTCGAGCACACCCTCGGCCATGACGCTCTCGTCGCCGAGGTCCGTGTCGTGGTGGGCGCCCAGGTAGGCGTCGACGACCGCGGGGTTCTCCATCACGGCGGCCGGCGGGCCCTCGGCGACAATCTTTCCCTCGGCCATGACGATCACCCAGTCCGCGATGCGGCGGACCATCTGCATGTCGTGCTCCACGAACAGCACGGTGGTGCCCTCGTCGCGCACGGTCTGGATGTGGCCCAGCAGCGACTGCGTGAGCGCGGGGTTCACGCCCGCCATGGGCTCGTCGAGCATGACGAGCTCGGGGGTGGCCATGAGCGCGCGCGCCATCTCGAGGAGCTTGCGCTGGCCGCCGGACAGGGAGCCGGCGAAGTCGTCCCGCTTGGCGTCGAGCTTGAAGCGCGCCAGGAGCACCTCGGCCTGCGCCGTGATCTCCCGCTCGCGGGCGACCCACAGCGGCTTGACCAGGGAGGTGAAGAAGCCCTCGCCCGGCTGCTTGGTGGCGCCCAGCTGCATGTTCTGGAGGACCGTGAGCCGGGACAGGGCCTTGGTCAGCTGGAACGTGCGCACCATGCCTGCGCGGGCGACCCGGCCCGCGGGCACGCCGTTGAGCCGGCGCCCGTTGAACTCCCAGGTGCCGGAGTTCGGCCGGTCGAACCCGGTGAGCAGGTTGAACAGCGTGGTCTTGCCGGCGCCGTTGGGTCCGATGAGGGCGGTGATGGCGCCGCGCTGCACCTCGAGGTGCCGCACGTCGACCGCGGTCATGCCGCCGAACCGGCGCACGACGTCGTCGGCGACGATGATCGGGTCCGGCTTGGCGACGCCCGGCTCGGGAACGACACCCGCGAGCGCCTGCGCGGCGGTGGCCGCCGGGGGAGTGGGGGACGGCTCAGCGGACATCGAGCATCAGCTCCTTCTTGTCACCGAAGATGCCCTGCGGCCGGAAGATCACCAAGAGCATCAGCGTGATGCCCACCAGGATGCCCGCCAGCGGTTCGAGCTGCTCGGGCTGCATGACCGACGGCGGCAGCAGGTCACGCATCACCGTCTTGATGAGCATCAGCGCGACGAAGAAGATCATGGAGCCGATCACGGGCCCCCACAGCGTCGCGGCGCCGCCGAGCAGCAGGATCGTCCAGATGAAGAACGTCATCGACCGGCCCATCGCGTCGGGCTGGACGCTGGCCGGCATCACGAACAGGATGCCCGCGAACCCCGCCATCGCGCCGCCGAGCACGAGCGCCTGCATCTTGTAGCCGTAGACGCTCTTGCCCAGCGACCGCACGGCGTCCTCGTCCTCGCGGATGCCCTTGAGCACCCGGCCCCACGGGCTCGACATGAGACGCCAGACCAGCAGCACGGCTAGCAGGACCACGCCCCACGCGACGATGCGGGTCCACCAGCCGTCGCCGACGTTGTTGGAGTAGGAGAACGGCCCGAGCGCGGTCCGCCCGTCCGGCAGCACCGACAGCTCCAGGAAGCCCTGGTTGAACCTGCTGGCGGGGATCCCGGCGGCGCCGTTGGTCACGTCCGAGAGCACCGACGACCGGCCGGTCAGGCGGACGATCTCCGCCGCGGAGATCGTGACGATCGCGAGGTAGTCGCCGCGCAGCTTCAGTGTCGGTATGCCGAGGATCAGCGCGAAGATCACCGAGCACCCCACCCCGACCAGGGCGGACAGTGCGAAGCCGTGCTCGGCCTGGGCCGTGGCTGCGAAGCCGTAGGCGCCGACGAGCATGAAGCCCGCCTGCCCCATGTTGAGCAGCCCGGTGAAGCCGAAGTGGATGTTGAGGCCGATCGCGGCGAGCGCGTAGGCGGCCGTCGTGGGGGCGATCAGCTCGCCCGCGGTGAGGGACAGCAGGTCCGACCAGTTCATGGGAGTCTCCTAGCCGATCCGCTCGGCGCGGCCGAGGATGCCTTGAGGTCTGACGAGCAGGACGAGGATCAGGATCAGCAGTGCGACGGCGAACTTCAGGCTCGACGGCAGCCACAGCGTCGACATCTCCACGACGACACCGATGATGAGCGAGCCGATGAGCGCGCCGTAGGCGGTGCCCAGCCCGCCGAGGGTGACCGCCGCGAACATCAGCAGCAGCATCTGCAGGCCCAGGTCCCACGAAGCACCGTTGAAGGCGAGCGCCAGCAGCGCGCCGCCCAGGCCGGCGAGGCCGGTGGCGAGGATCCACACCAGGCGGATGATCTTGTCCACGTCGATGCCGGAGGCCGCGGCGAGCGCCGGGTTGTCCGAGATGGCGCGCGTCGCGCGACCCGTCCGGGTGCGCTGCAGGAAGAGCGCGACGCCGACGAGGACGACGGTGGCGCAGCCCATCGCGATGTACGACGGGATCGACAGCCGGATCGGCCCCACGCTCCAGGCCTTGGCGATGGACGGCAGGACCTGCAGGGTGCTGCCGCCGAACTGGAACTGGAAGAGGTACTGCAGGGCGAGCGACAACCCGATGGTGACGATCATGAGCTGGACGAGGCCGACTCTTCGCCGTCGCAGGGGTCTCCACAGGACGATGTCCTGGAGCCAGCCGCTCAGGGCGGACAGGATCACCGCGGCGAGGACCGACAGGACGATCGGCCAGTGCAGCTGGATCGAGAACACGAACGTCAGCAGCGCACCGAGCGTGACCTGCTCGCCGTGCGAGAAGCTCGACAGGCCGGTGGTCCCGTAGATCAGGGACAGGCCGACCGCCGCGAGCGCCAGGATCAGTCCGTACCGGATGCCGAGGGCGAACTGCTGGAGCAGCCGGGTGGGGGTGACCGTGCCGGTGGCGGACGTGCTGCCGCCCGCGTTCGGGGTGGCGTCGAGCACGAGGTTGAAGTCGACCGTCGACGACGCGCCCGCCACGGCCAGCTTCTCGACCGGGTTCTCCGCCGTGTCCGCGAGGGCGGCCGTCGTCGGGAGGGTCGACTCGTCGAGCTCGACGGTGTAGCGCGCCCGCTCGGGGATGGCCACCGACCAGGTGCCGTTGGCCGCGGTGGTCGTCTCCTCCTCGAAACCGTCGTCGTCGGTCACGGTGATGGTCACGCCCTCGACCGGGCCGGCGCTGTTCTGCAGCGTGCCTCCGATGCAGCCCGTGTCCGCGTTGGCGACGCACGCGGCCGGTGCGGCCGCGAACGCCGGGCCGGACTGCAGGCCGATCACCGCGACGAGCGCGGCCGCCAGCATGCCGAAGGCGATCAGCAGTCGAGTTCTGCGGGGCCTGTCCGTCGTCGCGACATGCGGCACGGTGGGTCTCCGTCCAGGTTCAGGGGGCCGAGCTCTCGTACGGTCCGACGTCGTCGTCGAGCTGCGCGACGCCTGCCGTGTGGCAGGACGATAGGCACGGATTGTGTCCTGTTCGTTTCGCCATGGCGAGTCACTGGGCGCCGCGGATCTGCGCGTGTCGGTGTTTATGGTCAGTTGTCCATGATCTGAGGCACCCGGAACGCTTCGCCCCATGGGACGACTAGGCATTCTGGAGCCGCTGCGTCATGATCGGGGGCGGCGCCGTCGTGGGCAGAGGTGGCGTCGCCTGACAGGATCCCCCTCGTCCCGTCTGGAGGTACCACTGCCGTGCGACTCGGAGTGCAGGTCCGTCAAGCCGAACCCGGTGACCTGGAGAGTCTCGTCGCGCTCTGCCTCACCGCACGCGGTGAGGCAGCGGTCGGCTCACAGCTGTGCACGGACGACGCCGACCGGCTGCGCGACCAGCTCGGAGCGCTGCTCGCTGTGCCGGGCGGTCGCGTGCTGGTTGCGCTGCTCGACGACGAGCCCGCGGGCCTCCTGCTGGCTCGCGTGGTCGGGCCGGGCCCGTTCACCGATCTGGTGAGCCTCGACATCGAGGCCGTCTACGTGTTGCCCGCCGCCCGACGTCGCGGGCTCGGTCACGCCCTGCTGGTCGCTGCGGCGGCGGTGGCCGACGAGGCCGGTGCCACCGAGCTGTACTCCTCGCCGCTGCCGGGCGCGCGCGGCATGCAGCGGTTCCTGGCGCGGCTCGGCTTCGCGCCCGCGGCCTCGCACCGTGCGGTCACCACCGCGACCCTGCAGCGCAAGCTCGCTCACGAGCACGCGCACGTGGGCAGCGGTACGGTCCGACGTCCGGGCTCGCGCAGCCTCGAGGACCTCATCGCCCGTCGGCGCCAGGTTCGTGCGGCACGCCAGCCCGCGGAGGATCAGGTGTCCTCGCGGGTGTCCGGTGCCGCTCAGTCCCGTGCGTCGATCACCATGCAGGTCAACCGCGCCGTGCAGAGCGGCCGCCCGTCCTCGTCCTCGACCACGACCTGGTAGCTCGCGAGCGTCCGGCCCAGGTGCAGTGCGGTCGCCGTGCCGGTCACCAGGCCGGAGCGGGTCGAGCGGTGGTGCGTCGCGTTGAGCTCGATGCCGACCGCCGCCCTGCCCTCGCCCGCGTGCGCGGCGGCGGCGTAGGAGCCGAGCGTCTCGGCCAGCACCGCCGACGCGCCGCCGTGCAGCAGGCCGTACGGCTGGGTGTTGCCGGCCACGGGCATGGTGCCGACGGCGCGCTGCGCGGAGACCTCGATCACCTCGATACCCATGCGTTCGATGAGGGTTGCGGGGAACGGGTGGGCGGGGGCGGTCGTGTCGGACATGGCAGATAGGTTGGCACCCGTGAGCGACGCACTGCCAGCGGTTCCGCCGGCCACCCCCGGAACGCCTGCCCGACTTCTCCTGATCGACGGTCACTCGATGGCCTACCGGGCGTTCTTCGCGCTCCCGGTGGACAAGTTCGCGACCTCGGCCGGCGAACCCACCAACGCGGTGTTCGGGTTCTTCTCGATGATCGCGAACCTCCTGCGCGACGAGCAGCCCACGCACGTCGCGGTCGCGTTCGACGCGGGGCGGACCACGTTCCGCACGGAGGTGTACGAGGCCTACAAGGGGAACCGCAACGCCACTCCGGCGCCGTTCAAGGGACAGGTCGCGGTGATCGAGCGGGTCCTGGAGACCATGCACATCCCGTCGCTGACCAAGCCGCAGTTCGAGGCCGACGACATCCTGGCCACGCTGTCGGTCCAGGCACGCGCGCAGGGGATGCAGGTCCTCATCTGCACCGGCGACCGCGATGCCTTCCAGCTGGTCAACGAGGACGTCACCGTGCTGTACCCCGTGAAGGGCGTCTCGGAGCTCGCGCGGATGACGCCGGCCGCCGTCGAGGCCAAGTACGGGCTGCCGCCGGAGCGCTACCCGGACCTGGCCGCGCTCGTCGGGGAGTCCAGCGACAACCTGCCGGGCATCCCCGGCGTCGGACCGAAGACCGCCGCGAAGTGGATCCAGCAGTTCGACGGGCTCGAGGGGATCCTGGCGGCCGCCGACAAGGTGCCCGGCAAGGCGGGGGAGTCGCTGCGCGAGAACCTCGAGCAGGTGCGGCTGAACCGCCAGCTCAACGCCCTGATCACGGATCTGGAGCTGCCCCTGGGCCCGGAGGACCTCGCGGTGCGGCCGTGGGACCGGGCGGCGCTGCACGCGATCCTGGAGGAGCTCGAGTTCCGCGCGATCCGCGACCGGCTCTTCGCGATGCTCCCCGACGAGAGCGGCACCGGTCCGGACATCGTCGAGGCGGCCCAGATCGACCACACGGTCCTCGGCGCCGGCGAGCTGGGCGCGTGGCTCGAGGCGCGCGCGGGGCGTCCGCTCGGGATCGACGTGCGGGGCTCCGGGGCGCCGGCGAACGGTGACGCGTGGGGGATCGCGCTCGCCGGCCCCGACGGTCAGGCCGCGTCGTTCGACCTGGCCGAGATCCTGCCGCCCGACGAGTCGGCACTGGCGGCGTGGCTCGCGGACCCAGCGGCACCGAAGATCGTGCACGCGTCCAAGGAGGCGTGGCACGCGCTCGTCGGGCGCGGCCTGCCCATCGCCGGGGTCGTGTTCGACACGGAGCTCGCGGCCTACCTGTGCCAGCCCGACCGCCGGGCCTACGACCTGACCGACCTGGCCATCGGGTACCTCCACCGGGAGCTGGGCGCGGACGAGGCTGCGAGCAGCGGCCAGGGTGCCCTGGACCTCGAGCTGGACGGCACGGACGAGGGCCGGCGCGCAGCCGTGCGTGCCGCGGCGGTCCGTGACCTCGCGGACGTGCTCGGTGGCGAGCTCGCCGACCGGGGCGCCACGGACCTGCTGGAGAACCTCGAGCTGCCGCTGGTCGACGTGCTGGCACGCATGGAGCGCACCGGCATCGCGATCGACTCCGACTACCTGTCCGGTCTCGAGAAGTCGTTCGACGCCCAGGTGCAGAACGCCGCCGCCGAGGCGTACGCGGTCATCGGCCGCGAGGTCAACCTCGGCTCGCCCAAGCAGCTCCAAGAGGTGCTGTTCGACCAGCTGGGCATGCCGAAGACCAAGAGGATCAAGACGGGCTACACCACGGACGCGGCCGCGCTCACGGATCTGTTCGCCCGTACCCAGCACCCGTTCCTCGAGCACCTGCTCGCCCACCGGGACGCCATCCGGCTGCGTCAGACGGTCGAGGGGCTCCTGCGCTCCGTCGCGACCGACGGGCGGATCCACACCACGTTCCAGCAGACGATCGCCGCGACGGGGCGGCTGTCCTCGGTGGACCCGAACCTGCAGAACATCCCGATCCGCACCGAGGCCGGGCGCCAGATCCGTCGCGCTTTCGTGGTCGGCGATGGCTACGAGACCCTGCTGACCGCCGACTACTCCCAGATCGAGATGCGCATCATGGCGCACTTGTCGGGTGACGAGGGGCTCATCGAGGCGTTCCGCTCGGGCGAAGACCTGCACAGCTACGTCGGCTCGCGCGTGTTCGGCGTGCCCACCGACGAGGTCACGCCGGCGATGCGCTCCAAGATCAAGGCCATGAGCTACGGCCTGGCGTACGGGTTGTCGTCGTACGGGCTCTCCCAGCAGCTCTCGATCGAGGTGTCCGAGGCCGCCGCGCTGATGCAGGACTACTTCTCACGCTTCGGCGGGGTGCGCGACTACCTCACGGGGGTCGTCGACGTGGCACGCCAGACGGGCTACACGGCCACGATCCTGGGGCGCCGTCGCTACCTGCCCGACCTGACCAGCGACAACCGCCAGCGCCGCGACATGGCCGAGCGGATGGCGCTCAACGCGCCCATCCAGGGCAGCGCGGCGGACCTCATCAAGGTGGCCATGCTCGGCGTGGACCGGGAGCTGACCCGCCGGGGTCTCGGGTCGCGCCTGCTCCTGCAGGTGCACGACGAGCTGGTGCTCGAGGTGGCCCCGGGGGAGCGGGACGAGGTCGAGGCGCTGGTGCGTGAGCAGATGGGCGCGGCGGGGGACGCAGCCAAGGACGGTCCGCTCGACGTCCCGCTGGACGTCACGGTCGGCGTGGGAGGGTCCTGGCACGACGCCGCGCACTGACGGCGGCTCGTCGCTCGAACGTGCGGATTCCTGAGATTTCGCCAACTTGGTCGTAAGTATCGGGTGCATTTTTGGGTGATCTACGCCACAGTGTGCGGCACACAGTGGCGACGGAGCCGCTGACGTCCCTCCCGGGAGGCGCTGGTGTCCGACACTTTCTCAGCAAGCGAGACCGACTACCAACGGGTGCAGAACAGCGACGAGTTCCAGGCGCTCAAGCGCCGGTTCCGTCGGTTCGTCTTCCCCATGACGGCACTCTTTCTCGCCTGGTACTTCCTGTACGTGCTGCTCGCGGACTACGCCCACGACTTCATGTCCACCAAGGTCTGGGGGAACGTCAACGTCGGCCTGCTGCTGGGCCTGGGGCAGTTCGTGTCGACGTTCGCCATCACGATGATCTATGCGCGGTGGGCCAACAACAAGCAGGACCCGGTGGCAGAGCGCCTCCGCCTGCACATCGAGAACGGTGACTCGCTGGACGGTGGGGCCGCATGAGCGCCTCCCTGACCTCGACCCTGACCGCGGCGCTCCGCACGGCGGAGACCGAGGACATCGGCAACCCGTTGGTCAACATCGCCATCTTCGGCGCGTTCGTCGCCATCACCCTCGTGATCGTCTTCCGCGCCTCCCGCAACAACAAGACGGCCGCCGACTACTACGCGGCCGGTCGCTCGTTCACCGGCCCGCAGAACGGCACGGCCATCGCGGGCGACTACCTGTCGGCCGCGTCGTTCCTCGGCATCTGCGGCGCCATCGCGATCAACGGGTACGACGGCTTCCTCTACTCGATCGGCTTCCTCGTCGCGTGGCTCGTCGCGCTGCTGCTGGTGGCCGAGCTCCTCCGGAACACCGGCCGGTTCACCATGGCCGACGTCCTGTCGTTCCGGCTCAAGCAGCGGCCCGTCCGCATGGCCGCCGCGCTGGCCACGCTGACCGTCGTCTTCTTCTACCTGCTGGCCCAGATGGCCGGCGCGGGTGGGCTCGTCGCGCTGCTCCTGGGCGTGGAGAGCACGGCAGCCCAGGGTCTGGTCATCGCCGTCGTCGGCGCGCTGATGATCCTCTACGTCCTGGTCGGCGGCATGAAGGGCACCACCTGGGTGCAGATCATCAAGGCGGTGCTGCTCATCGCCGGCGCCGCGGTCATGACGCTGTGGGTGCTGGCGCAGTTCGGCTTCAACTTCTCGGACCTGCTGCAGGGTGCCATCGACATGGCGGGGGAGGGCGGCGAGGCCGTCATCGAGCCCGGCAAGCAGTACGGCGTCAGCGCGATGAGCCAGCTGAACTTCCTGTCGCTCGCGCTCGCGCTGGTGCTCGGGACGGCCGGCCTGCCGCACGTCCTGATGCGCTTCTACACGGTGCCGACCGCCAAGGAGGCGCGGCGCTCGGTCGTGTGGGCGATCTGGCTGATCGGCATCTTCTACCTGTTCACCCTGGTGCTCGGCTACGGCGCGGCAGCGCTGGTCGGTCCGGACACCATCAAGGCGGCACCGGGCGGCGTGAACTCCGCGGCGCCGCTGCTCGCGTACGAGCTCGGCGGCACGATCCTGCTGGGCATCATCTCGGCGGTCGCGTTCGCGACGATCCTCGCCGTGGTGGCCGGTCTGACGATCACGGCGGCGGCGTCGTTCGCGCACGACATCTACGCGTCGGTGATCAAGCACGGTGAGGTCAAGCCCGACGGCGAGGTCCGGGTCGCCCGGATCACGGTGGTGGTCATTGGGATCCTGGCGATCATCGGCGGCATCTTCGCCAACGGCCAGAACGTGGCGTTCCTGGTGGCGCTGGCCTTCGCGGTCGCCGCCAGCGCCAACCTGCCGACGATCCTCTACTCGCTGTTCTGGAAGAGGTTCAACACGTCGGGTGCGCTGTGGAGCATGTACGGCGGCCTCATCTCGTGCATCGTGCTCATCGCGTTCTCACCGGTCGTGTCGGGCAAGGTCGACCCGGTCACGGGGGCGAGCCTGTCGATGATCCGGGACACGAACGTCGACTTCGCCCTGATCCCGCTGGAGAACCCGGGGCTCATCTCCATCCCCCTCGCGTTCCTCCTGGGCATCGTCGGCACGTATCTCAGCAAGGACAAGAGCAGCCCCGAGAAGTACGCGGAGATGGAGGTCCGGTCGCTGACCGGCGCCGGCTCCGAGAAGGCGACGGTGCACTAGCCGGCGCTCGTACCTGGCGCGGCCGCCCTACGCGGGCGGCCGCGCCAGGTGCGTCACGAAGATGGCGGTCCCGGGCAGTCGGGCCCCGCGGACGGGCCCCCACCCACCCCACGTGCGGTCGTGCCCGGCGGGCCACTCGGGCTCCACGAGCCGGTCGAGCACGAAGCCCGCGGCCGCCAGCTCGCCCACGTGGTCGCCCAGCGTCCGGTGGTACTCGGCGTACAGGACAGCGCCGGACTCGCCGACCTCGGCGTAGGGCGTGCGGTCGAAGTACGACCGGGTCGCGGTGAGTCCGGCCACGCCGGGGTCGTCGGGGAACGCCCACCGGATCGGGTGCGTCACGGAGAACACCCACCGCCCGCCGGGTCGCAGCACGCGTGCCACCTCGGCGTGCACGCGCTCGGCGTCGGGCACGAACGGCAGCGCCCCGAACGCGGTGAAGGCGACGTCGAACGCGCCGCCGGCGAACGGCAGGGCGCGCGCGTCCGCCTGGACGAGGGGGGTCGTCCGCCCGACCTGGGCGTCGTAGCGGTCGGCCGCGGCCAGCATCCCCCCGGAGACGTCGGTCGCGACGACGTCGACGCCTTCCCCGACCAGCCAGCGCGAGCACTGCGCCGCGCCGGCGCCGACCTCCAGCACCCGGGCACCGGTCAGGTCGCCCAGCAGGTGGGCGTCCTGCTCGCGCAGCCCTTCGGGGCACCAGCAGAAGTCGGCCGGCCCGAGGAACGTCCCGTGCTCGTCCAGGTACTCGTCCGCGTTGGCGTCCCACCACCCGCGGCTCGCCGTCCCGCCCTGCTCGGACGGGACGTCGAGGTAGCCGGCCTCGGCCAGCGGGTCGTCGGTCATGGGACCAGTGTCAGGGTTCGGCACCGGTGAGCGCGGTTACGCTGGCAGGACGGCGGCCCGAAGACGTGCTCCGACAGATGTCCCCGTGATGAAGGAGTGCTCGTGCGAGTCGGTCTGCTGACGGGCGGCGGTGACGTTCCCGGCCTCAACGCCGCGATCCGCGCCGTGGTCAAGCGTGGCGAGGGGGAGTACGGCCACACCATCACCGGCTTCCGCAACGGGTGGCGTGGCGTGGTGGACGGGATCAGCGTCCCCCTCGGCCGCGAGCACATCCGCAACCAGCTCGCCGTGGGCGGAACCCTCCTCGGTACCGCGCGCTACCACCCGCACGCGGACGACGGCGGCCTCGACGCGGTGCTGTCCACGCTCGAGTCGGAGAGGATCGAGGCGCTCATCTGCATCGGCGGCGACGGCACCCTGCACGCCGCCAGCAAGGTGGCCGAGGCGGGTGTCCGGATCGTGGCCATCCCGAAGACGATCGACAACGACGTCTGGGGGACCGACCAGTCGATCGGCTTCGACACCGCGGTGGCCATCGCCACCGAGGCGATCGACCGCATCCACACCACCGCGGAGAGCCACAACCGCGTGATGATCGTCGAGGTCATGGGCCGGCACGCGGGCTGGATCGCCGCCACGTCCGGCATCGCCGGGGGCGCCGAGCTCGTGCTGGTCCCCGAGGCGCCGTTCGACATCGACAAGATCGAGAAGTTCCTCAAGCACCGGCACCGTGCGCACGCGAGGTTCTCGATCATCGTGGTCGCCGAGGGCGCGATCCCTGCCGCCGGCACCTCGATGGACTACGAGACGCCGATGGGCAAGTTCGGCGACATCGTCGCGGGCGCCATCGGCGAACGGCTCAAGATCGAGATCGAGAAGCGCACGGGCTTCGACACGCGGGTCGTCGTGCTCGGGCACGTGCAGCGCGGTGGCATCCCGACGCACGTCGACCGCATCCTCGGCTCGCGGTTCGGCGTCGCCGCGATCGACGCCGCCAGCGCGGGGCAGTCGAACGTGATGACCGCGCTGCGCGGCGAGCACGTGGAGATGATCCCGCTCAGCGACGTGGCCGGGAAGGTCAAGTACGTCCCGGACGAGCTGCTCTCCGTGGCGCGCGCGCTGGCCTGAGTCGCTTTGACCGGTCCACCGTCCCGCCGATAGGGTGGACGGCGGTGCCGCGCGCCTTGTTGCGTCGGCGATACCCACGCGTACTGCTCGTACGTGGTCGGCCTCCGTGCCGGCCGGGGGCGTCCCAACGGTTCGTGGTCACCGCTGTGCACTCGCGTGCACATCTCTTCACCGCACGCGTCTTGCATGCTCGTCACCGTGCCGCCGGCACACACGTCCAGTCCGTACAACTTCCCTGTCCGCATCGGAGCCCATCCCTACATGAGCATCACCACCCCCGCGAAGCCCGCCACCCCGCAGGTCGCGATCAACGACATCGGCTCGGCCGAGGACTTCCTCGCCGCGATCGACGCCACCATCAAGTACTTCAACGATGGCGACATCGTCGAGGGCACCATCGTCAAGGTCGACCGCGACGAGGTCCTTCTCGACATCGGTTACAAGACCGAGGGCGTCATCCCCTCCCGTGAGCTGTCCATCAAGCACGACGTGGACCCCGGTGAGGTCGTCAAGGTCGGCGACGTGGTCGAGGCCCTGGTCCTCCAGAAGGAGGACAAGGAAGGCCGGCTGATCCTGTCCAAGAAGCGCGCACAGTACGAGCGCGCCTGGGGCACGATCGAGAAGATCAAGGAGGAGGACGGCGTCGTCACCGGCACCGTCATCGAGGTCGTCAAGGGCGGCCTCATCCTCGACATCGGGCTGCGCGGCTTCCTGCCCGCGTCGCTGGTGGAGATGCGTCGTGTCCGCGACCTCCAGCCGTACGTCGGCAAGGAGATCGAGGCGAAGATCATCGAGCTCGACAAGAACCGCAACAACGTGGTCCTGTCGCGCCGTGCGTGGCTCGAGCAGACGCAGTCCGAGGTCCGCTCCACCTTCCTGCAGACGCTGCAGAAGGGCCAGGTCCGCCCCGGTGTCGTGTCCTCGATCGTCAACTTCGGTGCCTTCGTGGACCTGGGTGGCGTGGACGGGCTCGTGCACGTCTCGGAACTGTCCTGGAAGCACATCGACCACCCGTCCGAGGTCGTCGAGGTGGGCCAGGAGGTCACCGTCGAGGTTCTCGACGTCGACTTCGACCGCGAGCGTGTCTCCCTGTCGCTGAAGGCGACGCAGGAGGACCCGTGGCAGGCCTTCGCCCGGACGCACGCCATCGGCCAGGTCGTCCCGGGCAAGGTCACCAAGCTGGTCCCGTTCGGTGCGTTCGTGCGCGTCGAGGACGGCATCGAGGGCCTGGTGCACATCTCGGAGCTGGCCGTGCGCCACGTCGAGATCCCGGAGCAGGTCGTCCAGGTGGGCGACGACGTCTTCGTCAAGGTCATCGACATCGACCTCGAGCGTCGCCGCATCTCGCTGTCGCTGAAGCAGGCGAACGAGGGCTTCGACCCGGCCAGCGAGGACTTCGACCCCGCGCTGTACGGCATGGCGGCCGAGTACGACGAGGCCGGCAACTACAAGTACCCCGAGGGCTTCGACCCGGCCACGAACGAGTGGCTCGAGGGCTTCGAGGCGCAGCGCGAGGTGTGGGAGGCGCAGTACGCGCAGGCCCACGAGCGCTGGGAGGCGCACCGCAAGCAGGTCGCCGACGCCGCGAAGGCCGACGCGGAGGCCGCCAGCGGCGCCGCCGAGGGTGCGACGTCCTCGTCCTCGTCGTCGAGCTCGTCCGCCGGCCCGGTGCCGTCGACGTACTCGTCGTCCACCGAGGAGGCCGCGGGCACGCTCGCGTCCGACGAGGCGCTCGCCGCTCTGCGCGAGAAGCTCACGGGCAACTGATCCACGCCTGACGTCCGAAGGCCGGTCACCCCTCGCGGGTGGCCGGCCTTCGGCGTCCCCGGCCACGAGAGGGCAGGATGGACGGATGCAACGCATCGGTCTGACAGGCGGGATCGCGGCCGGCAAGTCCGTCGCGGCACGGCGACTGGCTGAGCTCGGGGCGGTCGTGATCGACTCCGACGTCCTGGCGCGGGAGGCCGTGACGCCGGGCTCCGCGGGGCTGGACGCCGTGGTCGAGGAGTTCGGGCCGTCGGTGCTGACGCCCGACGGGTCGCTGGACCGGGCCGCGCTCGCGTCCGTCGTGTTCACGGACCCGGCCGCCCGCGCCCGGCTCGACGCGATCGTCCACCCCATCGTCCGACGGCTCTCGGCGGAGCGGGAGGCCGCCTCCGCGGTGGCCGACCCCGGGGCCGTCGTGGTGCACGACATCCCGCTCCTGGTGGAGACGGGACAGGCCGACGCCTTCCACGTGCTCGTCGTGGTGCACGCGCCGGCGGTCCTGCGTGTCGAGCGCCTGGTCCGGCTGCGCGGCATGGACCGGGCGGCCGCCGAGGCGCGCGTCGCCGCGCAGGCGAGCGACGACGAGCGGCTCGCGGTCGCCGACGTGGTGCTCGACGGTGCCGGCAGCGACGAGAACCTCCGGGCGCAGGTGGACGTCCTGTGGGACCGCCTCGCGGCGGAGCGGGCCGACGAGCTCGCCGCGGAGAAGCCGTGACCCGTGTCCTGCTGACGGGCTTCGGCCCGTTCGACGGCCAGTCGGTCAACGCCTCGTGGCTCGCCGTGCGGGAGGTGGCCGAGCGCTGGTCCGGCCCGGAGCTCGTCGTGCGGGAGCTGCCCGTGTCGTTCCGCGGGGCGCGTCAGGCGCTCCGGGTGGCGGTCGCCGAGGTGGAGCCCGACCTGGTCGTGTGCGTCGGCGAGGCGGGCGGGAGGACCGCCGTCGGGATCGAGCGCATCGCGGTGAACGTGATCGACGCCCGGATCCCCGACGCGGACGGTTCGGCGCCCGTGGACGTCCCGGTGATCGCCGGGGCCCCTGCGGCGTTCTTCTCCACGCTGCCGGTCAAGGCGTGCGCCGCGGCGGTGCGCGAGGCGGGCGTCCCGGTAGAGGTGTCCAACACGGCAGGGCTGTACGTCTGCAACGCGACGTTCTACGCGCTCCAGCACCTGCTGGCCGGCGGGCCGGTGCGGAGCGGCTTCGTGCACGTGCCCCGCACGCCCGGCCAGGTGGAGGAGGGGGCACCGTCGATGGGCACCGCCGAGGCGGCCACGGCCGTGCACGCCGTCCTGCAGGCGGCGCTCACGACCACCACGGACCTGCGGGTGTCGGCCGGCACACTGGCCTGAACCACGCGTGTCGGTGGTGCCACGTACGGTGGATGCATGCGTCCTGTCACCGACCTCCAGCGGACCGTCGCGCCCTTCGAGGTCATCTCCGAGTACACGCCATCGGGTGACCAGCCGAAGGCGATCAAGGAGCTGACGGCACGGATCAAGGCGGGCGAGAAGGACGTCGTCCTGCTCGGCGCCACCGGGACCGGCAAGTCGGCGACGACGGCCTGGCTCATCGAGCAGGTGCAGCGGCCGACGCTCGTCATGGCGCCCAACAAGACGCTGGCGGCGCAGCTGGCCACCGAGTTCCGGGAGCTGCTGCCCAACAACGCGGTCGAGTACTTCGTGTCGTACTACGACTACTACCAGCCCGAGGCGTACATCGCGCAGACGGACACCTACATCGAGAAGGACTCGTCGATCAACGACGAGGTCGAGCGGCTGCGGCACTCCGCCACCAGCTCGCTGCTGACCCGCCGGGACGTCATCGTCGTCGCCTCGGTGAGCTGCATCTACGGTCTGGGGACACCGCAGGAGTACGTCGACCGCATGGTGACGCTGTCGGTCGGGGACCAGGTGGACCGCGACCAGCTGCTGCGCAAGTTCGTGACCATGCAGTACACGCGCAACGACATGGCGTTCACGCGCGGGACCTTCCGCGTCCGCGGTGACACGGTCGAGATCATCCCGGTGTACGAGGAGCTCGCCATCCGGATCGAGTTCTTCGGCGACGAGATCGAGGCGATCGCCACGCTGCACCCGCTCACGGGCGACGTGGTGCACTCCGAGCAGCAGATGCACATCTTCCCCGCCACGCACTACGTCGCCGGTCCGGAGCGGATGGAGCGCGCGATCAAGGGGATCGAGCTGGAGCTGGAGGACCGCCTGGCCGAGCTGGAGCGGCAGAACAAGCTGCTCGAGGCCCAGCGCCTGCGTATGCGGACCACCTACGACATCGAGATGATGCGCCAGATCGGCTCCTGCTCCGGCATCGAGAACTACTCGCGGCACATCGACGGCCGCGCACCGGGGACCGCGCCGAACACGTTGATCGACTACTTCCCCGAGGACTTCCTGCTCGTCATCGACGAGTCGCACGTGACGGTTCCCCAGATCGGCGCGATGTTCGAGGGGGACATGTCCCGCAAGCGCGCGCTGGTCGACCACGGGTTCCGCCTGCCGAGCGCCACGGACAACCGTCCGCTGCGCTGGGAGGAGTTCGTCGAGCGGATCGGTCAGACGGTGTACCTGTCCGCGACCCCGGGCAACTACGAGATGTCCATCTCCGACGGTGTGGTGGAGCAGATCATCCGGCCGACCGGGCTGGTCGACCCGCAGGTCGTGGTGAAGCCGACCACGGGCCAGATCGACGACCTGCTGGGCGAGATCCACGACCGGGTCGCCAAGGACGAGCGCGTCCTGGTCACCACGCTGACCAAGAAGATGGCCGAGGACCTCACGGACTACTTCCTGGAGAAGGGCGTGCGCGTCCGCTACCTGCACTCGGAGGTGGACACGCTGCGCCGCGTGGAGCTGCTGCGCGAGCTGCGGATGGGGGAGTACGACGTCCTGGTCGGCATCAACCTGCTGCGTGAGGGCCTCGACCTGCCGGAGGTGTCGCTCGTCGCCATCCTCGACGCCGACAAGGAGGGCTTCCTGCGCTCCGGCCGTTCGCTCATCCAGACCATCGGTCGTGCCGCTCGCAACGTGTCCGGCGAGGTCCACATGTACGCCGACCGGATCACCGACGGGATGGCGCAGGCCATCGAGGAGACCGCGCGGCGCCGGGAGAAGCAGGTCGCGTACAACCTCGAGCACGGCATCGACCCGACGCCGCTGCGCAAGAAGATCGGTGACATCACGGACCTCCTGGCGCGCGAGGACGCCGACACCGCGGAGCTGCTCGGCGGCGCTGGCCGGCAGACCAGCCGCGGCAAGGCGCCGGTGCCGGGGTTCGGGTCGAAGGGTGCACCTCGCGACGAGCGCACCCGGCTGACCGGTGCCGCCGCGAGCGAGCTCGCAGACCTCATCCAGCAGCTGTCGGACCAGATGCACGCGGCCGCGGCCGAGCTGCAGTTCGAGCTGGCGGCGCGGCTGCGCGACGAGATCTCCGGCCTGAAGAAGGAGCTGCGCCAGATGCAGGCCGCCACGGCCTGAGACGTGCCGGCTGTGGACGCGTCACGCGCCGGACACATGCGTGCCTTATGCTGGCCCGCGTTGAAGGGGAGTACCCCACACACGATCCCGTCGTCATCACGGACCCGCTAGTGCGGTGCCCGGCGCGGTCGGTCCGCAGCGGTTGGTGACGCGGGCGGGGGAGACCTTCGGTACCGAAGCACATCTCGTACCGGGGGTACATCTATGGACGTGTCCGGCTGGATCTGGGCAGCGACGGCGGTCTTCGTCGTCGGACTGGTCGTCTTCGACTTCTACGCGCACGTGCGCACACCGCATGCTCCGGGCTTCAAGGAGTCCGCGCGCTGGTCGATCTTCTACATCGGGCTCGCGCTGATCTTCGGTGTCGTGGTGGGCATGGTCTGGGGCTGGGGCCCTGGCGCGGAGTACTTCGCCGGGTACGTCACGGAGAAGAGCCTCTCCGTCGACAACCTGTTCGTCTTCCTCATCATCATGACGAAGTTCGCGGTGCCCCGGGAGTACCAGCAGAAGGTGCTGCTGGTCGGCGTGGTGATCGCGTTGGTCCTGCGCACGATCTTCATCCTGGCCGGCGCCGCGGCGATCGAGCGGTACTCGTGGGTGTTCTACATCTTCGGCGCGTTCCTCGTGTACACGGCGGTGAAGCTGGCCCGCGAGCACCACGACGACGAGCACCCGGATCCCCGGGAACAGCGGGACAGCCTCCTGGTCCGCATGCTCAAGCGCGCGCTGCCCACCACGGACGAGTACCACAGCGACCGCCTGACGGTGAAGATCGACGGCAAGCGGCTCCTCACCCCGATGCTCCTCGTCATGGTCGCCATCGGGTCGACCGACATCCTGTTCGCGCTCGACTCGATCCCCGCCATCTACGGGCTGACCGAGGAGCCGTACATCGTCTTCACGGCCAACGCGTTCGCCCTGCTCGGGCTGCGTCAGCTGTACTTCCTCATCGGTGGCCTGCTGGATCGCCTGGTGTACCTCTCGCAGGGGCTCGCCGTCATCCTCGGCTTCATCGGCGTCAAGCTCGTGCTGCACGCCATGCACGTCAACGAGCTGCCCTTCATCAACGGTGGCGAGCCCGTCGAGTGGGCACCTGAGATCCCCATCTGGCTGTCCCTCACGGTCATCCTCGGCACCCTCGCCGTCGCCACCGTCGCCAGCCTGCTGAAGACCCGGAACGACGGGCGCATCGCCTCGTCCACAGAGAGCTGAGGACTACACGGTGAACGTCGACCCCCTGGTGTGGATGGTTTCGCTCGGCATCGCCGGGCTCCTGATCGTGGTCGACATCGCCGTCGTCGCTCGTCGCCCCCACGTGCCGTCCACCGCCGAGTGCGTGCGGTACCTGGCCTTCTACATCGGCCTCGCCGTGCTGTTCGGGATCGGGGTCTGGGCGACCTCCGGCGCCGAGTTCGCCGGCCAGTTCTACGCGGGGTGGCTGACCGAGTACTCCCTGTCGGTGGACAACCTGTTCGTGTTCCTGCTCATCATGGGCAAGTTCGCGGTCCCGAAGCAGTACCAGCAGACGGCGCTGCTGGTCGGGATCGTCCTGGCGCTCGTCTTCCGCGGGCTGTTCATCCTGGCGGGCGCCGCCGTGATCGATGCCTTCAGCTGGGTCTTCTACCTCTTCGGTGCGTTCCTGGTCTGGACCGCGTGGAAGGTCGGCCGTGAGGGCGAGGCCGACGACAGCGACGAGTTCCACCCGCCGCTGATCCTGCGCCTGGTGCAGAAGTGGTTCCCGGCCACCCAGCAGTACCACGGCGTGAAGCTCACCGTGGTCGAGGGCGGGCGCCGGCTGGTCACGCCGATGTTCGTCGTCCTGGTGGCGCTGGGCGCGACGGACCTGCTGTTCGCGTTCGACTCGATCCCGGCGATCTTCGGGCTCACGAGCGAGCCGTACCTGGTGCTCATGGCCAACCTGTTCGCGCTCATGGGCCTGCGCCAGCTGTACTTCCTGCTGGGCGACCTGCTCAAGCGCCTGGTCTACCTGAACATCGGGCTGGCCGTGCTGCTGGGCTTCATCGGCGTCAAGCTCGTGCTGCACGCTCTGCACGAGAACGAGGTGCCGTTCATCAACGGCGGTGAGCCCGTCGCGTGGGCGCCCGATATCCCGATCTGGCTGTCGCTGAGCGCCATCGTCATCATCCTGGGCGCCACCGCGGTGGCGAGCATCGCCAAGGTGCGCCACGACGAGCGCAGGGGAGTCATGCCGGTTCCCGTGCTGCCCGTCGTCGGCGCACCCGACTGACTCAGGCGCTCCAGGGACCGAGCACGACGTCCCAGGCGCGCACGTCGCTGTGGGCGACGAGGCCCTCGCGGACGAACGGGTCGTCCGCCAGGATCGCGTCGACCACCTCCGGCGAGGGCGCGCGCAGGACGAGCAGGGCGCCGGGGTCGCCGTCGGTGAACGGGCCCGAGCCGAGCAGCGTGCCGTGCTCGACCAGTGCGGACAGGTACGTGCGGTGCTCGGGCCGGAAGTGGTCGCGCACGTCGGTGCGCTCGTCGTACGTGTAGCGGACGGCATAGGTAGGCATGGCGCCATCCTGCCCGAGCCGGTGGCAGAGTGCTGACATGGCACGGACCCTGCGCACGCTGCTCACCGACGACGTCCTGGCGCGCATCCACGAACGGGCGCCCGCACACGACCGGGACAACACGTTCCCGCACGAGGACCTGGCCGACCTGACCGGGCTGGGGTACCTGTCCGCGTTCGTCCCCGAACGCCTCGGCGGTGCCGGGCTGAGCCTCGAGGAGGTGGCCCGGGAGCAGGTGCGGCTCGCGGGAGCGGCACCGGCGACCGCCCTGGCGGTGAACATGCACCTGGTGGTCACCGGCCTCGCGGCGCTCCTCGTGGCCAGGGGCGACGACTCCGTCGAGTTCATCCTGCGCGACGCCGCGGCGGGTGAGATCTTCGCGTTCGGCAACTCCGAGCCCGGCAACGACCTGGTCATGTTCGGCTCGCGGACCCGTGCCGAGCGGCAGCCGGACGGGTCGTACCGGTACACGGGGACCAAGATCTTCACCTCCCTCTCGCCGGTGTGGACGCGACTGGCCACGTTCGGGCTCGACGACGCCGACCCGGACGACCCCCGGCTGGTGCACGGGGTGGTGTCCCGGGCGGACGGGGGTATCGAGGCGCGCGACGACTGGGACACCCTCGGGATGCGCGCCACGCAGTCGGAGACGACCGTGCTCGACGGGGCGCTCGCCCGGGCCGACCGGGTGTACCGCTCGTTGCCGCCGGGGCCGAGCGCCGACCCCTTCGTCTTCGCACTGTTCGCGGTCTTCGAGATCCTGCTCGGGGCCGTGTACACCGGCATCGGGCGGCGGGCGATCGAGCTCGGGATCGCGGCGGCGCGCCGGCGCACGTCGATGAAGTACGACGGCCGCAGCTACGCCCAGGACCCCGACATCCGCTGGCGGATCGCCGATGCCGTGCTCGCCCAGGACGGCGCCGAGCTCCAGGTCTTCGCACTCGCACGCGACGTGGACGAGCAGGCGGACCACGGGGCGCGCTGGTTCGCGCAGCTGGTCGGGCTGAAGGTCCGTGCGACCGAGTCGGCGCGGGTCGTCGTCGACGACGCGATCCGGGTCTCCGGGGGCAGCTCGTACTTCTCCGGCAGCGAGCTCGCCCGGCTGTACCGCGACGTGCTCGCGGGACTGTTCCATCCGTCCGACGACGAGTCGGCGCACGCCACGGTGGCCACCTCGGTGCTCGGTCCGCCGGCGTGACGATGGAGCTGCCGGAGGCGCTGGACCTGCCCGTGCGTGAGGCTCGGATGCGGGCGCTGCGTGACGACGACTGGGTCCTGGACCGTGACCTGTCCCGGGTCCCCGACGTGCCCCGGTGGACGTACTACCCGGCAGACCTCAGCGCAGAGCGCGCCCGGGAGTGGGTCGCCCACAGTCTTGCCGTGCGCGCCGACCGACGCGGCGGGCGGTTCGTCGTGGAGGTCGGGGGCGCTCCTGTCGGCACCGTCGGGATCACCCTCCGTCCGGACGGGCCCTCGGTGTACTACGCGTTCCTCCCCGCCGGCCGGGGGGGCGGCCTGGCGACGGAGTCGGTGCGGGCCGTCGCCCGCTGGGCTCTGGCGGACGGAGCGCCGCACGTCGACGCGCGCACCATGGTGGATAACGTGCCGAGCGAACGGGTCCTGGAGCGGGCGGGATTCCGGCGTCGTGGTCTGGACGTCGGGCCGGACGGCGTGCAGCTCACCTGCTGGAGACTCGCCCGCGACCGGCAACCTACTAAGCAGTAACTTACGCTTCCGTAGGTTACGATTTGTGCTATGACCACAGAGGGACCGCACCACGTGTCGACCGCCGCCTCGAACGATGCCCCGCGCGAGATCGAGATCCCCGACGAGCCGCTCACCGCAGCCCTCGACCGAGCGGCCGAGCGCTGGCCGGACCGGGTGGCCGTCGACTTCGTCGGCGGTTCGACGACGTACCGCGAGCTGGCCGACGCGGTCGCCCGCGGCGCCCAGGTGCTGCTCGACCTGGGCGTCCGCCCCGGTGACCGGGTGGCACTCGTGCTGCCCAACTGCACCGCTCACGTCGTCGCGTTCTACGCGGCGCTGCGCATCGGCGCGATCGTCGTCGAGCACAACCCGACGTACTCCGCCGGGGAGCTCGCTCACCAGCTCGCCGACTCCGGTGCCGTCGTCGCGCTCGTCTGGGAGAAGGCCGTCGACCGGGTGCTGGAGACCCTGCCGCGCACTGCTCTGAAGGCCGTCGTCGCCGTGGACCTCTCGGCCGACCTGCCCCTCGCCAAGCGCCTGGCGCTGCACCTGCCGGTGCCCAGCGCCCGGCGCACCCGCCAGGCGATGTGCGGCAAGGTGCCGCCCGCGTTCCCGATGTGGCACCGGCTCGTGGCGAAGTCGGCCCCCCTCGACCCCGCGCACCCGGTGCCCGCCGCGTCCGACATCGCCCTCCTGCAGTACACCGGGGGCACGACGGGGACGCCCAAGGGCGCGATGCTCACCCACCGCAACCTGGTCGCCAACTCCCTCCAGGGACAGGCCTGGACCGGTGCGGTGCCGGGCACCGAGGTGGTCTACGGCGTCCTGCCGTTCTTCCACGCCTTCGGTCTGACGCTCTGCCTGAGCTACGCGATCCGCGTGGGCGCGACGCTCGTCGCGTTCCCGTCGTTCGACCCGGCACTCGTGCTGGCCGCCCAGAAGCGCGTCCCGGGGACCTTCCTGCCCGCGGTCCCGCCGATGCTGGACCGTCTGGCCGACGCTGCTGTGGCGGCCGGGGCGGACCTGTCGTCGTTCCGCTACGCGATCTCCGGCTCGATGGCCCTGCCCGCGGCGACCGCCGAGAAGTGGGAGCGGGTCACCGGCGGCCTCGTGATCGAGGGCTACGGCATGACCGAGACCTCCCCGGTCGCGCTCGGCAACCCGCTCACCGACGCTCGCCGGCCGGGCACCCTCGGCCTGCCGTTCCCGAGCACGTCGATCCGCGTCGTCGACCCGCAGGACGCCACCCGCGAGGTCGCCACGGGCGAGCGCGGCGAGCTCCTGATCAAGGGCCCGCAGGTGTTCGCCGGGTACTGGCAGCGGCCGGAGGAGACGGCCGAGCAGCTGCTCGAGGGCGGCTGGCTGCGTACCGGGGACATCGTGACGGTCGACGAGACCGGCTGGGTCGTGCTGGTCGACCGGATCAAGGAGATCATCGTCACGGGTGGCTTCAAGGTCTACCCGTCGCAGGTCGAGGACCACCTGCGGGGCATGCCGGGGGTGGCGGACGTCGCCGTCGTGGGCGTCCCCGGAGGCGACCTGGGGGAGACCGTGGTGGCCGCGGTGGTGCTCGACGCCGGTGCGCGCGGGATCGACCTGGACGCCGTCCGGGCGTGGGGCGAGCGTCACCTCGCCCGTTACGCGCTGCCCCGCCGGCTCGTGCTCGTCGACGAGCTTCCGCGGTCGCAGGTCGGCAAGGTGCTGCGGCGCGTGGTGCGGGAGTCCCTGCTCAAGCGCTGACGGTCGCCGTCGGCGGTCGCGCTCAGCGGCCGCTTCGCTCGAGGGCCTGGTCGTGGCTGTGCACCGCGCGGACGAGCGCGAGGTGGGACAACGCCTGCGGGACGTTGCCCGCCATCCGCCGGCCGACCGGGTCGTACTGCTCGGCCAGGAGCCCGACGTCGTTGGCGAGCCCGACGAGAGTGTCGAGCACCTCGGTGGCGCCGTCCAGGTCGTCCGAGCGAGCCAGCGCGTCCGCGAGCCAGAACGAGCAGGCGAGGAAGGCGTGCTCGTCTCCCTCGAGGCCGTCGTCCGTGTGCTCCGTGCGGTACCGCCGCAGGAGCCCCGGGGCGACCTCCAGCTCGGCGCGGATCGCCGCGAGGGTCGAGAGGATCCGCGGGTCGTGCGCCGGCAGGAAGTCCACCTGGGCGAGCTGGAGGAGTGCCGCATCGGTGTGCCCGGCGCCGTAGAACTGCACGAACGTCCCCCGCTCGGCGTCCCAGCCGTGGGCGAGCACGTCGGCGTGGATGGCGTCCCGCTCCTCACGCCAGCGCTCCACCGGACCGTCCAGGCCGTGCTTCTCGACGGCGCGCACCGCCCGGTCCACCGCCGCCCAGGCCATCACCTTGGAGTGCGTGAAGTGCTTGCGCTCCCCGCGGACCTCCCAGATCCCACGGTCCGGCTCGCGCCACCGGCGGAGCAGCTCCTCGAGAAGGTGGCACTGCAGAGACCACGAGGAGCTCGTCTCGGTCAGGCCCTCCTCGCGGGCGAGCTCCAGCGCCAGCATGACCTCACCGAGCACGTCGTTCTGCACCTGGTCGACGGCGGCGTTGCCGACGCGGACCGGTCGGGAGCCCGCGTACCCGGACAGGTGGGTGAGCTCTCGCTCGGGCAGGTCCCGGGCGCCGTCGACGCGGTACATGATCTGCAGGTCGCTCGGCCCGCCGGCGACGGCCCGCAGGAGCCAGTCCCGCCACTCGGTCGCCTCGTCGCGGTACCCCTGCTCGAGCAGCGCCTCCAGGGTCATCGCCGCATCACGCAGCCAGGAGTACCGGTAGTCCCAGTTCCGCTCGCCCCCGAAGTCCTCCGGGAGCGAGGTCGTGGCGGCGGCGACGATGCCGCCGGTCTCCGAGTCCGTCAGCAGGCGCAGGACCAGCAGGGACCGCACGACGGCCTCGCGGTACGTCCCCGTGTACGGGCAGCTGCGCGCCCACAGGCCCCAGGAGATCCGGGTGGCGTCGATGCGGGCCTCGATGGTCAGCCGCGGCGGGACCGGGGCCCACGACTGCGTCCAGGTGAGCGCGAGCTCGACCGACTCGCCCTCCTGCAGGGTGAAGCGGTCGGTGTGCCGGTGGCCGTCCGGCGTCGGGAGGCGGTCACCGCGCAGGAGGAGCGAGTCCGGGCCCGCGATCGCGCGGATGGCGTCGTTGCCGTCGGCGTCCTCGATGTGCTGCACCCACGGCTCCACGGCGCCGTACCCGAACCGCACGACCCACTCGTGCTCGACCTCGATGCTCCCGCGGGTGCACACGAGCCTGCGGACCAGGTCCGCGCGGCCGTCGTTGAGGGGCATCGTCTCCTGGGCGACCGCGGTGCCAGTCGGCGTCTCGTAGGTGGTCTCCAGGACGAACGAGTCGTCCAGGTAGCGGCGGGTCACCGTGGTCGCGTCGCGCACGGTGAGCAGCCAACGACCGTTGCCGGGGTCGCCCAGGAGCCGGGCGAAGCACGCCGCGGAGTCGAAGTGCGGCAGGCACAGCCAGTCGACCGAACCGCGCAGGGAGACGAGCGCCGCCGTCTTGCCGTCGCCGAGGACGGCGTAGTCCTCGATGGGCACGAGCGGGGGGTCGATGAGGGCATCGCGGCTGTTCACGCGCTGAGCATGGCCTGCAGCCCTCGGACCGGCACGTCGACGCGCCCGGCTGTTCGCCGATGTCGAACGCATGTGCGATTGTCAGAGAGGGCACGTAGACTCCCCGCGTGAACGAACGACTGGTGGTGCAGGGCGCCCGGGAGCACAACCTCCGCAACGTCGACCTCGACCTCCCTCGTGACACGCTCATCGTGTTCACCGGTCTGTCCGGGTCCGGGAAGTCGTCGCTGGCGTTCGACACGATCTTCGCGGAGGGGCAGCGGCGCTACGTCGAGTCGCTGTCCGCGTACGCCAGGCAGTTCCTCGGCCAGATGGACAAGCCCGACGTCGACTTCATCGAGGGTCTGTCGCCGGCGGTGTCGATCGACCAGAAGTCGACCAACCGCAACCCTCGCTCGACCGTGGGCACGATCACCGAGGTCTACGACTACCTGCGACTGCTGTTCGCGCGTGCCGGCACGCAGTACTGCCCGATCTGCGGCGAGCGGGTCACGGCGCAGACGCCCCAGCAGATCGTCGACCGCCTGCTCGAGCTGCCCGAGGGCACGCGCTACCAGGTGCTCGCGCCGGTGGTCCGCGGCCGCAAGGGCGAGTACGCCGACCTGTTCAAGGAGCTGCAGAGCAAGGGGTTCGCGCGCGCCCGGGTGGACGGCGAGGTCGTGCAGCTCACCGACCCGCCGACGCTCGAGAAGAAGCTCAAGCACGACATCGAGGTGGTCATCGACCGACTCGTCTCGCGTGAGGGCGTCAAGCGTCGCCTGACGGACTCGGTCGAGACGGCGCTGGGCCTGGCAGGTGGCCTGCTGGTCATCGAGCTGGTGGACGCGGACGCCGACGACCCGGGCCGCGAGCGGCGGTTCTCCGAGCAGCGCGCCTGCCCGAACGACCACGTCCTGACGCTCGACGAGATCGAGCCGCGCACGTTCTCGTTCAACGCGCCCTACGGCGCCTGCCCCGAGTGCACCGGGATCGGGTCCCGCCTCGAGGTGGACCCCGAGCTGGTGATCCCGGACGAGGACCTGTCGCTCGACGAGGGCGCCGTGGCGCCGTGGTCGCAGATCTCCAGCGAGTACTTCGCGCGCGTGCTCAGCGCCCTGGCCTCCGACATGGGGTTCTCCACGTCGGTGCCGTGGCGGGCGCTGCCGCAGCGGGCGAAGGACGCGGTCCTGCACGGCCAGAACCACGAGGTCAAGGTCAAGTACCGCAACCGGTGGGGCCGCGAGCGGCAGTACTCGACCGGCTTCGAGGGTGTGCTCACGTTCCTCGAGCGGCGGCACACCGAGACCGACTCGGACTGGAGCAAGGAGAAGTACGAGGCCTTCATGCGCGAGGTCCCGTGCCCCGTCTGCAAGGGTGCGCGGCTCAAGCCGGAGGTCCTCGCGGTCCGCGTGGGGGACAAGTCCATCGCCGACGTCTGCGCCCTGCCCATCCGCGAGGCCCGGACGTTCCTCGACGGCCTGGAGCTGGGCGAGCGGGAGCGGGCGATCGCCGCGCAGGTGCTCAAGGAGATCCAGGCGCGCCTGGGCTTCCTGCTCGACGTCGGACTCGACTACCTCTCGCTGATGCGTCCGGCGGCGACGCTGTCGGGCGGCGAGGCGCAGCGGATCCGGCTCGCCACGCAGATCGGCTCCGGCCTCGTGGGCGTGCTGTACGTCCTCGACGAGCCGAGCATCGGCCTGCACCAGCGCGACAACCGCCGGCTCATCGACACCCTGACGCGGCTGCGGGACCTCGGCAACACGCTGATCGTCGTCGAGCACGACGAGGACACCATCCGCGCGGCCGACTGGATCGTCGACATCGGCCCCGGCGCCGGCGAGCACGGTGGCCGCGTGGTGCACTCCGGTGACCTCGCCGGGCTGCTCTCGTCGACCGAGTCCGTGACGGGTGCGTACCTCTCCGGACGCCGGTCGATCCCGATGCCGCAGGCCCGTCGCCCGATCGACAAGGACCGCCGGCTCACGGTGGTGGGCGCGCGCGAGCACAACCTGCGGGACATCGACGTGTCGTTCCCGCTCGGCGTGCTGACCGCCGTCACGGGCGTCTCGGGCTCGGGCAAGTCGACGCTCGTCAACGCGATCCTCTACACCGTGCTCGCCAACGAGCTCAACGGCGCGCGCCAGGTCGCCGGCCGGCACAAGCGGGTGACCGGCCTGGAGCACCTCGACAAGGTCGTGCACGTCGACCAGGGCCCCATCGGCCGTACGCCGCGGTCCAACCCGGCCACGTACACCGGCGTCTGGGACCACGTCCGGCGGCTGTTCGCCGAGACCACCGAGGCCAAGGTGCGCGGCTACACGCCGGGCCGGTTCTCGTTCAACGTCAAGGGCGGACGCTGCGAGGCGTGCTCGGGCGACGGCACGCTGAAGATCGAGATGAACTTCCTGCCGGACGTCTACGTCCCCTGCGAGGTCTGCCACGGCGCGCGGTACAACCGCGAGACGCTCGAGGTGCACTTCAAGGGCAAGACCGTTGCCGACGTGCTCAACATGCCGATCGAGGAGGCCGCGGAGTTCTTCGCCGCCGTCCCCGCCATCTCCCGGCACCTGCGCACGCTCGTCGACGTCGGCCTCGGGTACGTCCGCCTGGGCCAGCCCGCCCCCACGCTCTCCGGCGGCGAGGCCCAGCGCGTCAAGCTGGCCGCCGAGCTCCAGCGGCGCTCGACGGGCCGGACGATCTACGTGCTCGACGAGCCGACCACCGGTCTGCACTTCGAGGACATCCGCAAGCTGCTCGGGGTGCTCCAGTCGCTGGTGGACAAGGGCAACTCCGTCATCGTCATCGAGCACAACCTCGACGTCATCAAGAACGCCGACTGGGTGGTCGACATGGGTCCCGAGGGCGGCAGCGGCGGCGGGCTGGTCGTCGCGGAGGGCACGCCGGAGCACATCGCGTCCGTGGAGGCGAGCCACACCGGACGGTTCCTGGCCGAGGTCCTGGAGCCGGTGGCGACACCACAGCCGGTGAAGCGCAAGCGTGCCGTCAAGCAGGCGATCCCGGCCTGATGGTGAGCGGGACGGACGAGTCTCGCCTTCGGCTACGTCCTCGAACCTCGCTGGCTGAGCCGGCGGTTCGGGGTTCAGTGGGCGACGGACTGCGCGGTCCGCACCGGGACGGGTTCGTGGCGGACCGGGAAGTTCACGGACCGCGCGATGAAGCAGTGCTCGTGGGCCTGGTGGTGCACGTCCGCGAGCACGCCGTCGGTGATCGCGGCGCCGGTCGGCAGGTGGGCGCCCGCGGCGACCGTCACGCGCGGCCGCAGGACGACCTCGCGGAACTGCCCGTGGCCCGCCGCCTCGACGCGCATCGTGCCGACCGCCTGGTCCTCGTACCCGACGACGACCACGCCGGCCGCAGCCGCGAGGTGCAGGAACCAGAGCATGTGGCACTGCGCGAGCGAGCTAACCAGCAGCTCCTCCGGGGAGTAGCGCGACGGGTCGCCCCGGAACGCGGGATCGGACGACCCGGGCAGCGGCGGCTTGGTGCCGATCCTGACCTCGTGGTCGCGGCTGTAGGCGGTATAGCTCGAGGTGCCGCTCCGACCGGCCCCCGTCCAGGTGAGGTCGACGGAGTAGGTGTGCAGGGGGCCCATCTGCCCACGGTAGCGGCGCCGCACCGGCCGTGGGCGATCCGTGTCCTCGATCCGGCGAACTACGCTCGAACCCATGGCTGATCCCGCCACGTACCGCCCCGCACCGGGAGAGATCCCGGACCAGCCGGGCGTGTACCGCTTCCGCGACGAGCACGGCCGCGTCATCTACGTCGGCAAGGCCAAGAGCCTGCGCTCGCGCCTGTCCAGCTACTTCCAGGACCTCTCCGGGCTGCACCAGCGCACGCGGCAGATGGTCACCACGGCCGCCTCGGTCGAGTGGACCGTGGTCGGCACGGAGGTCGAGGCGCTGGCGCTGGAGTACTCCTGGATCAAGGAGTTCGACCCCCGGTTCAACGTCAAGTACCGCGACGACAAGTCGTATCCGTACCTCGCCGTGACGCTCGCCGACACGTACCCCCGCATCCAGGTGATGCGCGGCGCGAAGCGCAAGGGCACGCGGTACTTCGGGCCGTACCCGCACGCGTGGGCGATCCGGGAGACGGTCGACCTGCTGCTGCGGGTGTTCCCGGTCCGCACCTGCTCGGCGGGAGTCTTCAAGCGCGCCCGGCAGCAGGGCAGGCCGTGCCTGCTCGGCTACATCGACAAGTGCTCGGCGCCCTGCGTCGGTCGCATCTCGCCGGAGGACCACCACCAGCTGGCGAAGGACTTCTGCGACTTCATGGCGGGCGACACCGCCAAGTTCACGCGCCGGCTGACGGCCCGCATGAAGGAGGCGGCGGCGGAGCTCGACTACGAGCGCGCCGCGCGCCTGCGCGACGACATCGCGACGCTCGAGCGTGCGACCGAGAAGAACGCCGTGGTCCTGGCCGACGGCACGGACGCGGACATCTTCGCGCTGGCCGGCGACGAGCTCGAGGCCGCGGTGCAGGTGTTCCACGTGCGTGACGGGCGCATCCGCGGGCAGCGTGGCTGGGTGGTGGAGAAGGTCGAGGACGTGACCGACGCCGAGCTGGTGGAGCACCTGCTCCAGCAGATCTACGGGTCGGAGGCGGCCGCGGGCGACGGCGGCGCCGGGTCGTCGGCGGTCCCGCGCGAGGTTCTGGTCCCGGTGCTGCCCCCCGACGTCGAGCAGGTGCAGTCCTGGCTCACCGGGCTGCGGGGCAGCCGCGTATCGGTCCGCGTTCCGCAGCGCGGCGACAAGCGCGAGCTGGCGGCGACCGTGCAGCGCAACGCGGAGCACGCGCTCGTCCTGCACCGCACCCGGCGCGCCGGTGACCTGACCACGCGGAGCCAGGCGCTGCAGGAGCTCCAGGAGGCGCTCGACCTGCCGTCCGCGCCGCTGCGCATCGAGTGCTACGACGTGTCGCACAACCAGGGCACCTACCAGACGGCGTCGATGGTGGTGTTCGAGGACGGACTGGCCCGCAAGAGCGAGTACCGCCTGTTCACCATCCGAGGGCCCGAGGGCCAGGGCGCGCGCGACGACACCGCAGCGATGCACGAGGTGATCACCCGACGGTTCAAGCGCTACCTCGCCGAGCGGTCCGAGGCCGGCGACGTCGAGCTCGGCACGGGCGAGGACGACGACGGCCAGCCGATCCGCTCGGGCCCCATCGACGAGACCACCGGCAGGCCGGTGCGGTTCGCGTACCCGCCGAACCTCGTGGTCGTCGACGGAGGTCCGCCGCAGGTGGCCGCGGCCGCCGCCGCCCTGGCGGAGCTCGGCATCGACGACGTCGCGCTCGTGGGTCTGGCCAAGCGGTTGGAGGAGGTCTGGCTGCCGGGGGACGAGTACCCCGTGATCCTGCAGCGCAGCTCCGAGGGCCTCTACCTGCTGCAGCGGCTGCGGGACGAGGCGCACCGGTTCGCGATCACCGCGCACCGCAAGCGTCGCAGCAAGGGCATGACCACCTCGGTGCTCGACGGCGTGCCCGGGCTCGGTCCGGCCCGTCAGGCGGCTCTGCTGCGCCACTTCGGGTCGGTCAAGCGCCTGCGCGCGGCGTCCGTCGAGGAGATCGCGTCGGTGCAGGGGATGGGGGAGCGCACGGCGGCGGCGGTGGTCGCGGCCCTGGCCGCCCCGGGCGAGAAGGCGGGCGTGCCCGCGGTGGCGGACGCGGCCGCGGACTCTTCTGCTGGCATGCTGGACGCATGACCCACGAGCCTTCGCCGATCACGGTGCCCGCCGGGATCCCCGCCCTCGAGGCGGCCACCGAGGCGCCTCACCTGAGCCAGCCGCAGGTCCTCATCATCACGGGGATGTCCGGCGCGGGTCGCACCCGCGCGGCCGCCGTGCTGGAGGACCTCGACTGGTACGTCATCGACAATCTGCCGGCGCAGATGCTCACCCACCTCGTGGGCATGCTGACCAGCGGGCCGGCGAGCGCCCGGGCGCAGCGGCTCGCCGCCGTGATCGACGTACGCGGGCGCGAGTTCTTCCAGGACCTGGCCCCCGTTCTGGAGGGGTTGCGGGAGCTGGGGGTGGAGTACCGGATCCTCTTCCTGGACGCGTCCGACGAGGTGCTCGTCCGGCGGTTCGAGCAGGTGCGACGTCCCCACCCGCTGCAGGGGCAGGGCCGGATCCTCGACGGCATCGCCGAGGAGCGGGCGATCCTCGAGGACCTGCGTGAGCGCGCGGACACCCTCATCGACACCTCCGAGCTCAACGTCCACGACCTCGCGCGGGAGGTCCGCGCGGTGGTCGCCAGCGGCGCCGAGGACGCGCTGCGGATCTCGATCGTCTCGTTCGGGTTCAAGTACGGGCTGCCCCTCGACGCGGACCACGTGGTGGACATGCGCTTCCTGTCCAACCCGTACTGGATCACCGAGCTGCGGCACCTGACGGGTCGGGACGCCCCGGTGCGCGACTACGTGCTGGGACTGCCCGGGGCGGTCACGTTCATCGACCGCTACGTCGATGCCCTCGAGCCGGTGCTCGCCGGGTACCTCAACGAGGAGAAGCGCTATGTGACCATCGCCATCGGCTGCACGGGCGGCAAGCACCGCTCCGTCGCCGTCAGCGAGGCCGTCGCCGCGAGGCTGCGGGACCGCGGGCACCTGGTGGCGGTGTCCGCCCGCGACCTCGGCAAGGAATGAGGGCGGCCTCGCCGGCCGTCGTCGCGCTCGGCGGCGGCCACGGCCTGTCCGCCTCGCTGTCGGCACTGCGCCTGATGACCGACCGCATCACCGCCGTGGTCACGGTGGCGGACGACGGAGGCTCGTCGGGACGGCTGCGCGACGAGCTCGGCGTCCTGCCGCCGGGCGACCTGCGCATGGCGCTGGCCGCCCTGTGCGACGACTCGGACTGGGGCCAGACCTGGCGCGACGTGCTGCAGCACCGGTTCAGCTCGGCGGGCGACCTGGACCAGCACGCCGTGGGGAACCTGCTCATCGTGGCGCTCTGGGAGCTGCTCGGCGACACCGTCGAGGGCCTCGACTGGGTGGGCAAGCTGCTGGGCGCCCGCGGACGGGTGCTGCCGATGGCGGCGGTCCCGCTGCTGATCGAGGCCGACGTGGTGGACGCGGCCGGCACCACGAGACGCGTCGTCGGCCAGAGCGCGGTCGCCGTGACCACCGGGACCATCAACCAGGTGCGGCTCGACCCCGCGGACCCGCCCGCGTGCCCCGAGGCGGTTGCGGCGATCGAGTCCGCCGACTGGGTCGTGCTCGGGCCGGGCTCCTGGTACACCTCGGTGCTTCCCCACCTGCTGGTCCCCGGGCTCCACGACGCGCTGCACCGCACCCGTGCCCGCATGATCGTGACCCTCAACCTCGCGGCGGGGGACTCGGGGGAGACGGCCGGGATGCGGGCCGACCAGTACCTCGAGGTGCTGCAGAGGTACGCCCCCGACCTTCGGGTCGACGCCGTGGTGGCGGACCCGTCCGCGGTCGACGACGTGGCGGCGCTCTCCGCGCGGTGCGCCGGGCAGGGCAGCCGGCTCCTGCTGCGCCAGGTCGGTCGCGGCGACGGCACGCCGCGCCACGACCCGCTGCGGCTCGCCGGGGCCTACTCCGACGTCCTGGACGGCTTCCTCGGCGACGTCGGCACGCGCGAGCTGCCCGACCAGTGACGGAGCCCGTTGCCGGACACGCGTCCCACAATGGCAGGATGCACCCCATGGCGCTGACGGCACAGGTGAAGGACGAGCTCGCCCGTCTGAAGGTGGACAAGACGACCGCACGCAAGGCCGAGGTGTCGGCCACGCTGCGGTTCGCCGGGGGCTTGCACATCATCTCGGGCCGGATCGTCATCGAGGCGGAGCTGGACACGGGGATCGCCGCCCGTCGGCTGCGGCAGGCGATCTCGGAGGTCTACGGCCACGAGAGCGAGATCATCGTCGTCTCGGGCGGCGGCCTGCGCCGCGGAAGCCGGTACGTGGTGCGCGTCGTCAAGGACGGCGAGTCCCTCGCCCGGCAGACGGGCCTGCTGGACAACCGCGGCCGCCCGGTGCGCGGGCTGCCGCCGCAGGTCGTGTCCGCGGGCGTGGCGGAGGCAGAGGCCGCCTGGCGCGGCGCGTTCCTCGCGCACGGCTCGCTCACCGAGCCCGGCCGGTCGTCCGCGCTCGAGGTGACGTGCCCCGGTCCGGAGGCTGCCCTGGCGCTCGTCGGCGCCGCGCGCCGGCTCGGCGTCGCCGCCAAGGCGCGCGAGGTCCGCGGCATCGACCGCGTGGTGATCCGCGACGGGGACGCCATCAGCGCGATGCTGGCCCGGCTCGGCGCGCACGACACGATGATGGTCTGGGAGGAGCGCCGCGTGCGGCGCGAGGTCCGCGGCACGGCCAACCGCCTGGCGAACTTCGACGACGCGAACCTGCGCCGTTCGGCCCGGGCCGCGGTGGCTGCCGGCGCGCGCGTCGAGCGCGCGTTCGAGATCCTCGGCGACGAGCTCCCGGACCACCTGCGCGAGGCCGGCGAGCTGCGCCTGGCGCACAAGGAGGCCTCCCTGGAGGAGCTCGGCAAGCTCGCCCAGCCGACCCTCACCAAGGACGCGGTGGCGGGCCGGATCCGCCGCCTCCTGGCGACCGCGGACAAGCGCGCCGCCGAGCTGGGGATCCCGGACACCGAGGCCGGTCTGAGCCCGGACCTGCTCGACCTCTGACCTGCGAAGGGGCATCGCACGGCGTCCTATCAGGACCTTTGTCACGGCGGGCGGGCAGCTACTGGTATAGGCTTCATGTCATCCGAACGTCATACGACGGTCATGTAATGGGCACAAAGCAATGGCTCAGTACCGCCGACGTCCGGAGCGCACAGCGGCGTGCGTGACCCCATCAACAAATGTGTGCGCCGGCCCCCATGTCGGCGCTGCCGAGGAGGGCAAGTGACCATCCGCGTCGGTATCAACGGCTTCGGCCGTATCGGGCGTAACTTCTACCGGGCCATCCTGGCTTCCGGTGCCGACATCGAGATCGTCGGCGTGAACGACCTCACGGACAACAAGACGCTCGCGCACCTGCTCAAGTACGACACGGTGCTCGGTCGTTTCCCGCTGAGCATCGGCTACGACGACGAGAACATCATCGTCGACGGCAAGCCGATCCGGGCGCTGGCCGAGCGGAACCCCGCCGACCTGCCCTGGGCCGAGCTGGGTGCCGACATCGTGATCGAGTCGACCGGCTTCTTCACCGACGCGACCAAGGCGAAGGCGCACATCGACGCCGGCGCCAAGAAGGTCATCATCTCCGCCCCCGCCAAGAACGAGGACGGCACCTTCGTCGTCGGTGTGAACCACACCGACTACGACGCAGCGACGCAGCACATCATCTCCAACGCGTCCTGCACCACGAACTGCCTGGCCCCCGTGGCCAAGGCGCTGAACGACTCGATCGGCATCGAGCGTGGCCTCATGACCACGATCCACGCCTACACGGGTGACCAGAACCTGCAGGACGGTCCCCACCGCGACCTGCGTCGGGCCCGCGCCGCCGCGGCGAACATCGTCCCGACGTCGACGGGTGCGGCCAAGGCCGTGGCGCTCGTCCTCCCGGAGCTCAAGGGCAAGCTCGACGGCTTCGCGCTGCGCGTCCCCGTCATCACGGGCTCGGCCACGGACCTGACGTTCACGGCCTCGCGTGAGGTCACCGTCGAGGAGGTCAACGCTGCGGTCAAGGCCGCCGCGGAGGGCCCGCTCAAGGGTGTTCTCGAGTACGTCGAGGACGAGATCGTGTCGAGCGACATCGTCACGAACCCGCACCAGAGCATCTTCGACTCCAAGCTCACCAAGGTGAGCGGCGACCTGGTCAAGATCATCGCCTGGTACGACAACGAGTGGGGCTACTCGAACAGCCTCGTCGCACTCACGAAGTACGTGGGCGAGCGTCTCTGACGTCTCCGCTGCACCCGCAGTGACGGTCATGCGTCCGCGTGCGCCCCGGCCCTCGAGGCCTCGGCGCACGCGGACGCAGCCGTGTCCGCCCACGATCGAGTCAAGGTAGGAGTTGCCATGAAGACCATCGAGGATCTCGGAGACCTGCGCGGCAAGCGCGTCCTGGTCCGTTCCGACTTCAACGTGCCGCTCGACGGCACGACCATCACCGACGACGGCCGCGTCCGCGCGGCCCTCCCGACGCTCCAGGCGCTGCTCGCCGCCGGTGCGCGCGTCGTCGTGATGGCCCACCTCGGCCGCCCCAAGGGTGCGCCGGACGACAAGTACTCGCTCAAGCCGGTCGCCGACCGTCTCTCCGAGCTGCTCGGCCAGCCGGTCGCCCTGGCGACGGACGTCGTCGGCGACTCGGCGCGGTCGACCGTCGAGGCGCTGCAGGACGGGCAGATCGCCCTCCTGGAGAACATCCGGTTCGACCCGCGCGAGACGTCCAAGGTCGACGCCGAGCGCGCCGAGCTGGCGGGCGAGCTGGCCGGCCTCGCTGATGTCTTCGTGTCCGACGGCTTCGGGGTCGTGCACCGCAAGCAGGCGTCGGTCTACGACGTCGCGCAGGTGCTCCCGCACGCGGTCGGCAAGCTCGTGCTCAAGGAGGTCGCGTCGCTGCGCAAGGCGACCGACGACCCGGCCCGGCCCTACGTCGTCGTGCTCGGTGGCTCCAAGGTCTCGGACAAGCTCGGCGTCATCGCCAACCTCCTGACCAAGGCTGACCGCCTGCTCATCGGCGGCGGCATGGTCTTCACCTTCCTCGCCGCCAAGGGCTACTCGGTGGGCGCCTCCCTGCTCGAGGCCGACCAGATCGAGACCGTCAAGGGCTACCTCGCGCAGGCCGAGGAGGCCGGTGTGGAGATCGTCCTGCCCACCGACATCGTCGTCGCCGACGAGTTCAAGGCCGACTCCCCGGCGCAGGTCGTGCCGGCCGACGCCATCCCCGACGGCAAGATCGGGCTGGACATCGGCCCCGCGTCGCGCGAGCTCTTCGCGAGCAAGATCGTCGACGCCAAGACCGTCGTCTGGAACGGCCCGGCGGGCGTCTTCGAGTTCGAGGCGTTCTCCGGCGGCACGCGTGCGGTCGCCCAGGCGCTCGTCGACGCGGGCAAGAACGGCGGCTTCACCATCGTCGGCGGTGGCGACTCCGCCGCGGCCGTGCGCACGCTCGGCTTCGACGAGGCCGGGTTCGGACACATCTCGACCGGTGGTGGCGCGAGCCTCGAGTTCCTCGAGGGCAAGACGCTCCCCGGTATCGCAGTTCTGGAGGACTGAGCGTGACCACTCGTACCCCGCTGATGGCGGGTAACTGGAAGATGAACCTGGACCACCACCAGGCCACCCACACCGTGCAGAAGCTCGCGTGGACGCTCAAGGACGCCAAGCACGACTTCTCGGCCGTCGAGGTCTGCGTCCTGCCGCCGTTCACCGACCTCCGCAGCGTGCAGACGCTGGTCGACGCCGACAAGCTCGAGCTCGTCTACGGCGCGCAGGACGTCTCGGCGCACACGTCGGGCGCCTACACCGGCGAGATCTCGCCGCTGTTCCTGGCTAAGCTCGGCGTCACGTACGTCGCGGTCGGTCACTCGGAGCGCCGGGAGTACCACAACGAGTCCGACGAGCTGGTCAACGCCAAGGTGAAGTCGGCGCTCGGCGCGGGCCTCGTCCCGATCCTGTGCGTCGGTGAGGTGCTGGAGGTCCGCAAGGCCGGCCAGCACGTCCCGCACACGCTGGCGCAGCTCGAGGGCGCCCTGGCCGGTCTGACGGCCGCGCAGGTCGCGACCGTCGTCGTCGCCTACGAGCCCGTCTGGGCCATCGGCACCGGCGAGACCGCCACGCCCGAGGACGCCCAGGAGCTGGCCTCGGCCATCCGCACGCGGATCGGCGAGCTGTACGACGCGGAGACGGCCGAGGCCGTGCGCGTGCTGTACGGGGGTTCGGTCAAGTCGTCGAACGTCGCCTCCATCATGGCCAAGCCCGACGTCGACGGTGCGCTCGTCGGCGGCGCGAGCCTCGACCCCGAGGAGTTCGCCGCGATCGCGCGGTACAAGTCGCACGCCGTCGGTCTCTGATCGTCGCCGGTGGGTTCCGCGGACGTCCGCGGAACCCACCGGAGTCGGGTGGTGGCCTATCGCCCCACTCGTCGCCTACCCTGTACCGCGGTCCACCGCAACGTGACCGGCGCTCGTGCCGGGGACGTGCCCGCCCAGTGAGGAACTGACTCCGACGTGACTGGCCTTCGTATCACCCTCCAGGTGCTGCTGGTGCTGACCAGCCTCCTGCTCGTCCCACTTGTCCTGCTGCACAAGGGCAAGGGCGGTGGCCTGTCCGACATGTTCGGCGGCGGCATCACGAGCAGCGCGGGGAGCTCGGGCGTCGCGGAGCGCAACCTGAACCGCATCACGGTCGGTACGGCGCTCGTGTGGACGGCGATCATCATCCTGCTCGGTCTCATCGAGCGCACGGTCTAGGGCGGTAGACGATGGCGAGCGGGAGCGCGATAAGGGGGTCGCGCGTCGGCGCCGGCCCCATGGGTGAGGCCGAGCGCGGCGACACGGCCCCGCGGACCTGGGTGTCCTACTGGTGCGCCAACGGGCACGAGACGCGCCCCAGCTTCGCCGAGGAGGCCGCTCTCGATGCACCCGTGACGTGGGACTGCCCCCGCTGCGGGTTTCCGGCCGGGCAGGACCAGGAGAACCCTCCCACGCCGTCGAAGAACGAGCCCTACAAGACGCATCTCGCCTACGTGAAGGAGCGGCGGTCCGACGAGGACGGCGCCGCGATCCTCGACGAGGCCCTCGCGGCCCTGCGCGCCAAGCGCGGCGGCTGACCCAGACCTCGACGAAGGCCCCCGCAGCGCTGCGGGGGCCTTCGTCGTTCCCGGTACCGGTCCGGCTCAGTCGCGGACGCGCAGGAGGGCGAGCCCATCGTAGCCCTTGGCTCCGACGGTCTGCAGCACGGTGGCGTCGTAGCGGGGGTGGTCCGTGAGGAGGTCCACCATCGCGCGGACGCCCTGCACCCGCTCGTCCGGGTGGTCCGCGTCCAGCACCGCACCGCCGCGTACGACGTTGTCGACCACCACCACCGATCCCGGGCGTGTGAGCTCGAGCAGCTGCTCGAGATAGCGGGGGATCGACTGCTTGTCCGCGTCGACGAACACCAGGTCGAACGGTTCGGTCCCGTCGGAGACCAGCCGGTCGAGCGTGTCCGCCGCGGGTCCGACCAGCACGTCGACGTGGTCGTCGACGCCGGCCTGGGTGAGCGAGTCCACCGCGACCCGGGCGTGCTCGGGGTCGATCTCGAGCGTCGTGAGGGTGCCGCCGGACGGCAGCGCCCGGGCTAGCCACAGCGTGCTGTAGCCGCCGAGCGTGCCGATCTCGAGGATCCGGCGGGCGCCCACCGCCTGCGCGAGCAGGTGCAGGAGCTTGCCCTGGTTGGGGGCGACCGCGATGTCGGGCAACCCACCGGTCGCGGCCGCGTGCCGGGTCTCGACCAGGGCGAGGTCCTCGGGCACCAGCGCGGAGAAGTACTCGTCCACGCGCTGCCAGAGGCCTGCCGCCTCCTGCACCGGTGCGGGGAAGGCCGCGGCGGTCGTGGAGAGCGCAGCGGGCGTGCCCAGGGCCTGCGTGGCGGCCACGTCGACCAGCCAAAGAGTCCGTTCGGTGCCGAGGGCGCCCGCGGCGGGCGTCGTGTCCACCGGCGCGCCGCGGAGCGCGGAGGCGACGGCCTGGGCCTTCTCCGTACCGGCCGCGACCACCCAGACCTCCCGGGCGCCGCGGATCGCGTCGTAGGTCAGCGAGACGCGCTCGGGCGGCGGCTTGGGGGAGTCGTGCACGGCGACCGTGGGTCGCCCGGTGACCGTCAGCGCCTCGTGCCCCGGGAACAGGGACGCAACGTGCCCGTCGGGACCCATGCCCAGCAGCACCACGTCGAAGGCGGGGGAGCCCTGCTCGGCCAGCGTGGTCGCGTAGGCCTCCGCCGCCACCTCTGGCGTCGGCACCTCCTCGGACCGAGCCGCCATCGCGTGCACGTTCTGCGCGGGCAGCGCATCGCCGAGCGCGTCGATGAGGGCCGCGCGGGCCTGCGTCTCGTTGCGGTCGGGGTCGCCGTCGGGCAGGAAGCGCTCGTCTCCCCACCACAGGTGCACCCCGGACCAGTCGACGGCGTCGCGCACCGGGCTGGCCGCCACCGCCGCGAGCGTGGCGATGCCCACGGTGCCGCCGGTCAGGGCGACGTGGACGGGGGAGCGGTGGGACTGGACGTCCACCAGGTGGGTGAGCAGCCGGGCCGCGGCGGCCGCGGCGAGCACCCGGGCGTCCGGGTGGACCACCACGTCACGCGTCATGCGTCGATCCTCGCGAGACCCTTCTGCAGCACCTCGCCGTACACCTCGTCCGCGTCCAGGCGGCGGAGCTCCTCGGCGAGGCACTCGCGCAGCTGGCGGATCGGCAGTGCGATCCGGTGCTCCGGGTGGTCCGGCTGGCGCAGGGCGGCCGTCTTGCCGTCCGGCCGGTCCAGGACGATGTCACCGGAGCTCCGCTCGAGCCGCACCTGCGTGAGCGCGGGTGCGTCCTTGACGCGCTGGACCTCGACAGGGCAGCGCAGCGCCTGCGCGAGCCAGGCGGCCATCAGGTCGACGGAGGGGTGTGTGCTCTCGCCCACCACGACGGCGCGCTGCACCGGCTCGAACGGGGGCTGGTCGAGGGTCGCGGCGATGAGCCCGCGCCACAGCGTCGCCCGGGTCCAGGCCAGGTCGGTGTTGCCGTCGGTGTGGGACGCAGCGAGCTTGCGCAGCGCGGCGTTCGGGTGGGCGACCTGGGTGGTGTCCGTGATCCGCCTGGTCGCCATGCGCCCGAGCGGGGACTCGGCGACGTCGTCCGGGATCTCGTAGGGCCACCACGTGACGATGGGCGCATCGGGAAGCAGGAGCGGGATCACGAGCGTGTCGAGGTGTCGTTCCAGCTGACCGGACGGGCGCAGCACGACCACCTCGCTCGCGCCGGCGTCGCCGCCGAGCCGGATCTGGGCGTCCAGGTTGGAGCCGCGGTCCGCGGTGTCGTTGGCGATGACGATGACGCGGCACGGGTGCTCGCGGCTGGCGTCGTTGGCGGCGTCGATCGCCTCGTCCGGGTCCCGGTCACCCACCGCGATGATGAGGGTCAGGACCCGGCCGAGCGCGATGGCCCCGCCCTCGTCGCGCTCCTTGACGAGGCGCTTGTTGATGTCCCGGGTCGTCGTGTCCGGCATCTCGATGATCATGGCCGCCTCCAGGCACGCCCGTCGCGCGCCATCATCTTGTCCGCGGACTCCGGGCCCCAGGTGCCCGAGCGGTACTGCTCCGGCTTGCCCTTGCCCGCCCAGTACGCCGTCACCGGGTCCAGCACCTTCCAGGACAGCTCGACCTCCTCGTGCCGGGGGAACAGCGGCGGGTCGCCCAGCAGCACGTCGAGGATGAGCCGCTCGTAGGCCTCGGGGGAGGACTCGGTGAACGCGTGCCCGTAGCCGAAGTCCATCGTCACGTCGCGGACCTCCATCGCGGTGCCAGGCACCTTGGCGCCGAACCGCAGTGTCACGCCCTCGTCCGGCTGCACCCGGATGACCAGGGCGTTCTTGCCCAGCTCCTCCGTGGCGGTCGACTCGAACGGCAGGTGCGGCGCACGCTTGAACACGACGGCGATCTCGGTGACACGCCGGCCCAGGCGCTTGCCGGTGCGCAGGTAGAACGGCACGCCCGCCCAGCGACGGTTGTCGATGTCCACCCGGATCGCCGCGAACGTCTCGGTGGTCGAGTCCGGGTTGAAGCCCTCTTCCTCGCTGTAGCCGACGACCTTCTCGCCGCCCTGCCAGCCGGCGGCGTACTGGCCGCGCGCGGTGTGCTTGCCGATGTCGCGGGGCAGCTTGACCGCGGACAGGACCTTGATCTTCTCCGCGGTGAGGCTGTGGGCGTCGAACGACGCCGGCTCCTCCATCGCCGTCAGGGCGAGCAGCTGCAGCAGGTGGTTCTGGATGACGTCGCGAGCCGCGCCGATGCCGTCGTAGTAGCCGGCGCGTCCGCCGATGCCGATGTCCTCGGCCATCGTGATCTGGACGTGGTCGACGTAGTTGGCGTTCCAGATGGGCTCGTAGAGCTGGTTGGCGAAGCGCAGGGCGAGCAGGTTCTGCACCGTCTCCTTGCCCAGGTAGTGGTCGATGCGGAAGATGTCGTCCGGCCGGAAGACGCTCGACACGATCTCGTTGAGCTCGCGCGCACTGGCCAGGTCGTGGCCGAACGGCTTCTCGATGACCACGCGCCGCCACGTGCCCTCGGTCGGCTGCGACAGGCCCGACCTCGCCAGCTGCTTGCAGACCACCGGGAAGGCGCTCGGCGGGACCGACAGGTAGAAGGCGTGGTTGCCGCCCGTGCCGCGGTCCTTGTCCAGCTCGTGCACCGTGTCGCTCAGCCGGTCGAAGGCGTCGTCGTCGTCGAACGTGCCCTGCACGAACCGGATCCCGTCCAGCATCTGGCGCCACGTGGCCTCGCGGAACGGCGTGCGGGCGTGCTCCTTGACCGAGTCGTGCACGATCTGGGCGAAGTCCTGCGTGGCCCAGTCGCGCCGCGCGAAGCCGGTCAGCGCGAAGCCCGGCGGGAGCAGACCGCGGTTGGTGAGGTCGTAGACGGCCGGCATGAGCTTCTTGCGGGCGAGGTCACCGGTGACGCCGAAGATGACCAGGCCGCACGGCCCGGCGATCCGGGGGAGGCGCCGGTCGCGCGGGTCGCGCAGCGGGTTGTTCCCCGCGGACACCTTGCTCGGGCTCACCTGGCGTCCTGGTCGGCGTTCTGCTGCACCGCGCCTGCCAGCCCGTCCGAGACGGTGCTGAGCAGCTCGTCCCAGCTCGCCGTGAACTTGTCCACTCCTTCGACCTCCAGCTGTTCGGTGACCTCGTCGATGTCGATGCCCAGCTCGCGCAGTCCCGCGATGACGGCCTCGGACTCCTGCCGCGTCCCGGTGACCGTGTCCGTGCCGTCGCCGCCGTGGTCCGCGACCGCGTCCAGCGTGGCCTCGGGCATCGTGTTCACCACACCGGCGACGACGAGCTCGTCGACGTAGCGGGTGTCCGGGTACGACGGGTCCTTGACACCGGTGGAGGCCCACAGGGGCCGCTGCGGGCGCGCGCCCGCCGCGGCGAGCGCCGCCCAGCGGTCGTCCGCGACGACCTCCTGGTAGAGGCCGTACGCGAGGCGGGCGTTCGCGATCGCGGCCTCCCCGCGCAGCGCGGCGGCCTGCGGCGTGCCGATCGCGTCGAGCCGCGGGTCGATCGCCGCGTCGACGCGGGAGACGAAGAAGGACGCGACCGAGGCGATGGAAGCGAGGTCGTGACCGTTGGCCTTCGCCTGCTCCAGCCCGGTCAGGAACGCGTCGAGGACCTTGCCGTACCGCTCGATGGAGAAGATCAGGGTGACGTTGACGCTGATCCCCTCGGCGAGGACGGCCGTGATGGCGGCGAGGCCCTCCTGGGTGGCGGGGATCTTGATGAACACGTTCGGGCGGTCGACGGTCGACCACAGCGACCGGGCGGTGGCGAGGGTCGCGTCGGCGTCCTTGGCGAGCCGCGGGTCCACCTCGATGGACACCCGGCCGTCCACGCCGTCCGTGGCGTCGAAGACCGGGCGCAGGACGTCGGCGGCCTGCCGGACGTCGTCGGTGGTGATGCGGAAGACGGCGGCGTCGGCGTCCGCGCCGTCCGCGGCGAGCTCGCGCAGCTGCGCGTCGTACGCGTCGCCCTTGGACAGCGCGCTGGCGAAGATCGACGGGTTGGTGGTCACGCCGACCACGCCCTTGTCCCGGACCAGCTCGGCGAGGTTCCCCGTGCGCAGGCGTTCTCGCGAGAGGTCGTCGAGCCAGATCGCGACGCCGGCCTCCGCCAGCCGTGCGAGGGGGGTGCTGCTCGGTGCCATGGTCGATCCCCTTCTGCCGCGCGTCGGCCCCGGGCGACCGGGGCCGACGCGTCCTGACTCAGACCTTCTGGTCGCCCGTCCCGCTCTCCGTGGGGACGCCGGCCGAGTTCGCGGGGCTCGTGCCGCCCGCTGCTGCCGCGATCGACTCGTGCGCCGCGGCGACGACGGCCTCGGGCGTGAACCCGAACTCGCGGAAGAGTGTCTCGGCGTCTGCCGAGGCGCCGTAGTGCTCGATCGACACCGACCGCCCGGCGTCCCCGACGAGCTTGTGCCACGACAGCGCGATGCCGGCCTCGACCGACACCCGCGCGCGCACCGAGGACGGCAGCACCGACTCGCGGTACTCCTCGTCCTGCTCGGCGAACCACTCGAGCGACGGCGCCGACACCACGCGCGTGGCCACGCCGGCCGCCTCGAGGGTCTCGCGCGCGGCGACCGCCAGCTGCACCTCGGACCCCGTGCCGACGAGGATCACGTCGGGGGTGCCGCTGCTCGCCTCGAGCAGGACGTACGCGCCGCGCGCCACGCCCTCGGTGGTGGCGAACCCGTCCTCGCCGCGCGGGAACGTCGGGACGTTCTGGCGGGTCAGGATGAGCCCGACCGGGCCGTCGGCGCGCGCCAGGATCGCTCCCCAGGCGGCCGACGTCTCGTTGGCGTCCGCGGGCCGCACGACGGCGAGGCCCGGGATGGCACGGACCGCGGCCAGGTGCTCGATCGGCTGGTGCGTCGGTCCGTCCTCGCCGAGCCCGATGGAGTCGTGCGTCCAGACGTAGATCGCCGGCACACCCATGAGGGAGGCCAGCCGGACCGCGCCGCGCATGTAGTCGCTGAAGGTGAAGAACGTCCCGCCGTACGGGCGCGTCAGGCCGTGCAGCCGGATGCCGGACAGGATCGCGCCCATCGCGTGCTCGCGGATCCCGAAGTGCAGCGTCCGGCCGAACTCGTCACCCGCGAACTCGTGCGTCGAGCGTTTGGCCGGGAGGAAGGACGGCTCGCCCTTCATGGTCGTGTTGTTGGAGCCCGCCAGGTCGGCGGAGCCGCCCCAGAGCTCGGGCAGCACGGGGGCGAGCGCGCTGAGCACGTCGCCGGACGCGGCGCGGGTGGCCACGGACTTGCCCGCGGGGAATGCCGGGAGCGCATCGGTCCAGCCGTCCGGCAGCTCTCCGGCGACGAGCCGGTCGAGCAGCGCGGCGTTGTCGGGGTTCGCCGTGCGCCACACCTCGAAGTCGCTCTGCCACTGCGCCTTCACCGGCGCGGTGCGCTCCGACAGGCCGCGCGTGTGCGCCAGCACCTCGGGGTCGACCTCGAAGGTCTTCTCCGGGTCGAAGCCGAGGAGCTCCTTGAGCCCACGGATCGCCTCGGCGCCCAGCTTGGAGCCGTGCGAGGAGTGGTCGTTGGTCTTGGTCGGCGTCGGCCACGCGATGAGCGTGCGCAGGCCGATGAACGACGGGCGGTCGGTGACGGCCTTGGCGGCCTCGATCGCGGCGTGCAGGGCGTCGACGTCCTCGCGGTACCCGTCGGGTCCGCCGGTCCAGTCCACGAACTGCACGTGCCAGCCGTACGCCTCGTAGCGGGCGAGGACGTCCTCGGTGAACGCGATCTCGGTGTCGCCCTCGATCGAGATGTGGTTGTCGTCCCACAGCACGATGAGGTTGCCGAGCTCCTGCGTGCCCGCGAGGGACGACGCCTCGCTGGTCACGCCCTCCTGCAGGTCGCCGTCGGAGGCGATGACGTACACGTGGTGGTCGAACGGGCTCGTGCCCGGGGCGGCCTCGGGGTCGAGCAGCCCGCGCTCACGCCGGGCGGCCATCGCGAAGCCGACGGCGGACGCGAGGCCCTGACCCAGGGGGCCGGTGGTGATCTCGACGCCGGTCGTGTGCCGGAACTCCGGGTGGCCGGGCGTCTTGGAGTCCCACGTCCGCAGCGCCTCCAGGTCCTCGATCTCCAGGCCGAAGCCGGCGAGGTACAGCTGGATGTACTGCGTGAGGCTCGAGTGGCCCGCGGACAGGACGAACCGGTCGCGGCCGAGCCAGTGGGGGTCGGCCGGGTCGTGACGCAGGACGTTCTGGAAGAGCAGGTATGCCGCCGGGGCGAGGCTGATCGCCGTCCCGGGGTGACCGTTGCCCACCTTCTCGACCGCGTCCGCGGCCAGGACACGCACCGTGTCCACCGCTCGCAGGTCCAGATCCGTCCATCCGACCGTCTCGGCCAGGGGAGCCTTCGCGTTCACCGCACCTCATTTCCACCCGAGCAGGTGGTCGGGTGTCGTGTCGGACCAGATCGGCACCCACATCAGGCTGCCGGGCAGGTGGGACGCCACGCCGATGGCGGTCGTCGGACCGTGCCCACCGACCCTATAGCGGACCGGGCAGCGCACGCCCGGGGTGACCATCCGGCAGCGACGTCCGTGCTCTTCCGAGCCTGCGGCGACCGATCTCACACGCGTGTAGCGGTGATCCGGGGCCGGCGTCGTGCCTCGGCCCAGGCGCAGGCCGTAGCATGGCCGGGCGACCTACCCCCGCCGGACCACGAACGGAACCGCAGCGCGTGCGCCTCAGCAGCCCCCTGTCAGTCGATGACGCCGGAGCGTCGTCAGCGTCGACCCCGGGCTCGAACGAGACGTCGGCGCCCGTCGCGGCGACCTCCTCGGACACGACGGTCTCCGTCGCGCCGAGCGGCCCGCTCGCGCGGCTGCGCCGGGTGGTCGGTCCGTACGTCGCGCTGACCAAGCCCCGGGTCATCGAGCTGCTGCTCGTCACCACCCTGCCGACGATGATCCTGGCGCACGGAGGGTTCCCCTCGCTGAGGCTCGTCGTCGCGACCCTGGTCGGCGGCGCCGCCGCAGCGGGTTCGGCCAACGTGCTGAACTGCTACCTCGACCGCGACATCGACAAGATCATGAACCGCACCAAGCGGCGGCCCATCGTGACCGGTGAGGTGACGCCCCGCGCGGCGCTGGTCTTCGGGCTCGTGCTCGGCGTCCTGTCGCTCACGTGGCTCGCCGTGATGGTGAACCCGGCGTCGGCCTGGCTGACGGCCGCGGCGATCCTCATCTACGTCGTCGGCTACACGATGATCCTCAAGCGCCGCACCCCGCAGAACATCGTCTGGGGCGGGGCCGCCGGGTGCATGCCTGTCCTCATCGGGTGGTCGGCCGTGACCGGAGGGGTGTCGTGGACGGCGGCGCTGCTGTTCGGAGTCATCTTCTTCTGGACGCCGCCGCACTACTGGCCGCTGTCGATGAAGTTCCGCCGCGACTACGCGGCCGCGGGTGTCCCCATGCTGCCGGTGGTGGCCAAGGACACCAAGGTCGCCCGCGAGATGATCGCGTACACGATCGCGATGATCGCGTGCTCGCTGCTGCTGGTCCCCGTGCAGGGCATGACCTGGGTCTACGGGGTGGTCGCCCTGGCGCTCGGGCTGTGGTTCCTGTGGTCGTGCATCGGCCTCCTGCGTCGTGCGGAGCACCCCGAGGCCGGCAAGCTGCGCGCGATGTCCGTCTTCCACGCGTCGATCACCTACCTGACGCTGCTGTCCGTCGCGATCGCGGTGGACGTCTTCCTGCCGTTCTGAGCGCGCGGGTGACGGCCACCGAGATCGGCTCGGCGCTCGAGCTGTATCTCGCCCACCTCACGGTGGAGCGCGGCCTGTCCGCCAACACCCTGCTCGCCTACCGGCGGGACCTCACCCGGTACACGGCGTATCTGGAGTCCCGCGGGCACCGCACGCCGGCCGACGTCACGGAGCTCGACGTCGAGGACTTCCTGCTGGCCGTCCGCACGGGGTCGGACGGACGCACCGCCCTGTCGGCCTCGTCGGCGGCGCGCATCGTGGTCGCCGTTCGGGGATGGCACAAGTTCCTCCTCCTGGACGGCGTGACCGGTATGGACCCGGCGCGCGCCGTGAAGCCGCCGGCACAGCCCAAGCGCCTGCCCAAGGCCATCTCGGTCGGTGACGTCGAGCGCCTGCTGGACGCGGCCGGGCTCGGCGACGGCCCCGTCCCGTTGCGCGACCGGGCGCTCCTGGAGCTGGTCTACGGGACGGGGGCGCGCATCTCGGAGGCCGTGGGCCTCGACGTCGACGACGTCGACCGCACCCCGGGGCGTGCCGCCGTCCGGCTGTTCGGCAAGGGCAGCAAGGAGCGGGTCGTCCCGCTCGGGTCCTTCGCCCTCGAGGCCGTCGAGGCGTACCTGGTCCGCGCCCGGCCTGCGCTGGCCGTCGGCAGCAGGGGCGGGTCCCCGGGCCTGTTCCTCAACACCCGGGGTGCGCGCCTGAGCCGGCAGAGCGCCTGGGCGGTGCTGCGCGTCGCCGCCGAGCGTGCGGGCCTGGCCGGTGCCGAGCACATCTCGCCGCACACGCTGCGGCACTCGTTCGCGACGCACCTGCTGGCCGGGGGAGCGGACGTCCGGGTGGTGCAGGAGCTGCTGGGGCACGCCTCGGTGACGACCACCCAGATCTACACGATGGTGACGCCCGACACGCTGCGCGAGGTCTACGCGGCTGCGCACCCGCGCGCGCGGTGAGATCCGCGCTGCGTCGGACTGTCGCGGGGCCATCGGGCACCCGCCTCCGGTAGGTTGTCCGCGTGGTGAGCCAGCAGACGACCGACCCGCAGCTCGACGCCGTCGGGCGGCCGATGCCTGTGTTCCCGGACCCCGCCCCGCTCGCGTCGCACGGTCCGGCGCGGGTCATCGCGCTGTGCAACCAGAAGGGTGGCGTCGGCAAGACGACGACCACCATCAACCTTGCCGCCGCGCTCGCCGAGTACGGCCGCAAGGTGCTGATCGTCGACTTCGACCCGCAGGGCGCCGCCTCCGTGGGCCTGGGCATCAGCCCGCACGAGCTGGACCGGACGGTCTACAACCTGCTCATGGAGCGGGACGCGGACATCCACTCGCTCATCCAGCAGACGGCGACGCCGGGCCTGGACCTGCTGCCCGCCAACATCGACCTGTCCGCCGCCGAGGTCCAGCTGGTCGGCGAGGTGGCGCGCGAGTCGGTGCTGTCCCGGACACTGCGACCGGTCTTGGACGACTACGACGTGGTGCTGATCGACTGCCAGCCGTCGCTCGGTCTGCTGACAGTGAACGCCCTGACCGCCGCGCACGGCGTGCTCATCCCGCTGGAGTGCGAGTTCTTCGCCCTGCGCGGTGTCGCGCTGCTGGTGGAGACCATCGAGAAGGTGCGCGACCGGCTCAACCCGCGGCTCGAGCTCGACGGCATCCTGGCCACCATGTACGACCCCCGCACGCTGCACGCCCGCGAGGTCGTGGCGCGCGTCAAGGAGGCGTTCGGGGACACGCTGCTGCACACCGTCATCAGCCGCACCGTGAAGTTCCCCGACGCCACCGTCGCCGCCGAGCCGATCACCACCTACGCCCCGACGCACTCGGGTGCGGCGGCCTACCGTCAGCTGGCACGTGAGCTCGTCGCCCGTGGCGACGCCGCCTGACCAGCGCGCGGTCCCGCCCTCGACGTCGGTCCCCGCGCCGACCGGTGCGAGCGCGCCCGTGGGCACGAGTGCGTTCGAGGTCCACCTCACCAACTTCAGCGGGCCGTTCGACCTGCTACTCGGGCTGATCGCCAAGCACAAGCTGGACATCACCGAGGTCGCGCTCGCACAGGTCACCGACGAGTTCATCGCGCACATCCGGGCCGCCGAGAAGCAGTGGGACCTGGGGCAGGCCAGCGAGTTCCTGGTGATCGCCGCCACCCTGCTGGACCTCAAGGCCGCCCGGCTGCTGCCCTCCGCGGACGTCGAGGACGCGGAGGACCTGGAGCTGCTGGAGGCCCGCGACCTGCTGTTCGCCCGGCTCCTGCAGTACCGGGCGTACAAGCTGGTCGCCGCCGACCTGGCGGAGCGGTTCGCCACCGAGGGGCGACGCTTCCCGCGGCTGGTCCAGCTCGAGCCGCACCTGGCGGCGCTGCTGCCGGAGCTGGTCTGGCAGATCGGCCCCGAGCAGCTGGCGGCGCTGGCGGCCAAGGCGGAGCAGCCGAAGGCGGCGCCCCCGGGCGTGGACATCAGCCACCTGCACGCCCCGGCGGTGAGCGTCCGCGAGCAGGCGGCGGTCCTGGTGGACCGGCTCCGGCACGGCGGTGCGCTCTCGTTCCGGGACCTGACCGCGGACGCGGACGCCACGGTCGTGGTGGTGGCCCGGTTCCTGGCGCTGCTGGAGCTCTTCCGGGAGGGCGCCGTCGCCTTCGAGCAGGTCACGCCCCTGGGCGAGCTGACCGTGCGGTGGACCGGCGCCGAGGAGGGCGAGATCGAGGTCTCGGACGACTTCGACACGCTCGACACGACGCTCGACGCAGAACTTGCCCGTGACCGGGCACCCGAGGAGGACGCATGAGCGAGCAGCCGGTTCCCGACGAGCCGACCGACGAGCCGGTCGACGAGCAGGTCGCAGCCGAGAGCGCCGCCGCCGACGAGCTGGCGTTCGACGTCGATGACCTGCCCGGCGGCGCGCTGGCGGCGCTCGAGGCGGTGCTTATGGTGGCCGACGAGCCGATCTCGGCGGTGCGCCTGGCGACGGTTCTCGCGCTGCCGACCAGCCGCGTCGAGGCGCTGCTGGCCGAGCTCTCCGCCGAGTACCGCGGCGAGCTCGGGGGCCGCCCGCGGGGCTTCGAGGTCCGGCGCGTGGGCGACGGCTGGCGGATCTACTCCGCCCCCGCCTACGCCGACGTCGTCGGGCGGTTCGTGCTGGACGGGCAGACGGCCCGGCTGACGCAGGCGGCGCTCGAGACGCTCGCCGTGATCGCGTACCGGCAGCCGGTGACCCGCGGACAGGTGTCCGCGGTCCGCGGGGTCAACGTGGACGGCGTCGTCCGCACGCTCACCACCCGCGGGCTGGTGGCGGAGATGGGCACGGACCCGTCGAGCGGTGCGGTGCTCTACCAGACCACGGGATACTTCTTGGAGCGGATGGGGCTGTCCAGCCTGGACGAGATGCCCCCACTCGCGCCCTACCTGCCGGACATCGACTCCTTCGACGGGGTCGACCAGGCGATCGGAGACAGCAGATGAGCCCCCAGGAACGACGATCAGGAGGCGCCGGCGCGTCCGGTGGTCGATCCGGCGGCAGGCGCGGCGCCGGGGCCGACAGCGGCTCGCAGGGCGGCTCCGCGGGCGGCGCCTCGCGCGGGTCCGCGAGCGGTTCGCCCCGCAGCGGTGCGCCGCGCGGCGCGGCGCCGCGGTCTGGCGGCGGGTACCCCCGCAGCGGTGCCCCCAAGGCCGGTGGCGGGCCGCGCAGCGGCGGCGGTCGCCCCCGCAGCGACGGTGCGTCGAGCAGGCCCTCGAAGGCCAGTCGCACGCCCGAGGTGACCATCGACGTCCACGACCCGGACGGCGTGCGCCTGCAGAAGGTGCTCGCCGCGGCGGGTCTCGGGTCGCGGCGCGCCTGCGAGGACCTCATCTCCGCCGGCCGCGTGACCGTCGACGGGAACAGGGTGGACGAGCTCGGCGTGCGGGTGGACCCGCTGACGGCGGTCATCCACGTGGACGGCATGCGCGTGCAGCTCGACTCGTCGATCGTCACGATCGCGCTGAACAAGCCGCGCGGCGTCGTCTCCACCATGCACGACCCCGAGGGGCGACCGTCGATCGGGCAGTTCGTGTCCGACCGGTCGGAGCGGCTCTTCCACGTCGGCCGCCTGGACGCCGAGACCGAGGGCCTGATCCTGCTGACCAACGACGGGGACCTGGCCAACCGCCTGTCGCACCCGTCGCACGGCGTGCCGAAGGTCTACCTGGCCCAGCTCGAAGGGCGCGTGACGCCGTCGCTCGGGACCCGGCTGGTCAAGGGCATCGAGCTCGAGGACGGCCTCGCCAAGGTCGACAAGTTCCACATCGTCCAGACCACGCCCCAGGCGAGCCTGGTGGAGATCGAGCTGCACGAGGGTCGCAACCGCATCGTGCGCCGGATCTTCGAGGAGGTCGGTCATCCCGTCACCCAGCTGGTCCGGACGCAGATCGGCCCCATCCGCCTGGGTGACCTCAAGCCCGGGCGCACGCGTGTGCTGTCCAAGACCGAGGTGGGCTCCCTGATGACGCGGGTGGGCATGTGACGCTGGCGACGCGCGGGCCGGTGCGGATCGTCGGCACCGGCCTGCTGGGCACGTCGGTGGGCCTCGCGCTGACCGCCCAGGGTGTCGACGTCGTCCTGCACGACCCGTCCCGGACGGCGCTCGCCCTCGCGCGCGACGTCGGGGCCGGACGGCCTGCCTCCCCGACAGACATGACGCCCGCCCTGATCGTCGTCGCCGCCCCGCCCGACGTGACGGCGGACGTGGTCCGTGCCGAGCTCGCCGCCTACCCCGACGCCGTCGTGACGGACGTGGCGAGCGTGAAGGGGTACGTGCTGGCCGAGCTGCGCTCCTCCGGCGCGGACCTGGGGCGCTACGTCGGCTCGCACCCGATGGCGGGCCGCGAGCGTTCCGGTCCGTCCGCCGCCGTGCCCGACCTGTTCCTGGGGCGGCCGTGGGTGGTCTGCGACTCGGGCTCGTCGCACCCGGACGCCGTGCTGGCCGTGCGCTCGCTCGCCGTCGACCTCGGCGCGGTGCCGGTGGCCATGGACGCCGACGCGCACGATGCCGCGGTCGCCGCGGTCTCCCACGTGCCGCAGGTCGCCGCCAGCCTGGTCGCGGCGCGCCTGAGCGGCGCCGACGACGCGGCGCTCGCCCTGGCCGGCCAGGGACTGCGGGACGTCACCCGCCTCGCGGCGTCGGACCCGGCCCTGTGGACCTCGATTCTCGCGGCGAACGCGGCCGCCGTGCGCGACGTCCTGGTGGACCTGCGCACGGACCTGGACGGCGTCATCGACGCCCTCGGCCGGGCGGCGGTGGCGGACGGTCCCGAGACGGTCGAGCTCGGGGCGTTGGCCGCCCTGGCGCAGGCGATCGCCGACGGGAACGCCGGCGTCGCGCGCATCCCCGGCAAGCACGGCGGGGCGCAGCGGACGTACGGCGTGGTCAGCGTGCTGGTGCCGGACGCACCCGGTGAGCTGGCCCGGCTGCTGACCGAGGTGGGGGAGGCCGGCGTCAACCTCGAGGACCTGCACCTCGAGCACGCGGCCGGCCGGCCGGTCGGCATGGCGGAGATCTCGGTGCTGCCCGGCCGGGTGGAGCACCTCGAGGCGGAGCTGACGGCCCGCGGATGGAGACTGGTGAGTTGAGCAAGGCTGTGGTCGTGGCGATCGACGGGCCCTCCGGGTCCGGCAAGTCGAGCGTCGCCCGGGGGGTGGCGCGCGCGCTCGGGCTCGCGTACCTCGACACCGGGGCGATGTACCGCGCGGCGACGTGGTGGTGCCTGCACCAGGACGTGCCGCTCACCGAAGTCGACGAGGTCGCCGCCCAGGTCGAGGCGCTGCCGCTGGTCATGGGCACGGATCCGGCGCACCCCACGGTGCGGGTGGACGGCACCGACGTCGGGGAGGCCATCCGCACCACGGAGATCTCCGCGGCCGTCAGCGCGGTCGCGACCAACCTCGCGGTCCGCGCCGAGCTCGGCCGCCGGCAGCGGGCCGAGATCGAGACGGCCCGCCAGACCGGGAGCGGGATCGTCGCGGAGGGCCGTGACATCACGACCGTCGTGGCTCCCGACGCGGACGTCCGCGTGCTGCTCACCGCGAGCGAGGAGGCCCGCCTGGCCCGTCGGGCGCGTGAGGTGCACGGCACCGACGACGCCGCCGCGGTGGAGGCCACCCGTGACCAGGTGCTGCGCCGCGACGCCGACGACTCGACGGTGGTCGAGTTCCACGTCGCCGCCGACGGCGTCGTGACCGTGGACTCCTCGGACCTGGACCTCGAGCAGACCGTGCAGGCCGTCCTCGACGTCGTCGAGTCGGTCGTCGGCCCCCGCCCGTGAGCACGGCCGTCGGCCCGTCGGAGCGGGGTCCGCGCTGGGCGCGCTGGGTCGGGCGCTTCCTGGCGAAGGGCGTGTGGGACACCGAGGTCGTGGCTGCGCACCTGGTGCCGGCCGAGGGACCCGTGCTCCTGGCCGCCAACCACACGGGGCTCGTCGACGGACCCGTGCTGCTCGGGGTCTCACCGCGGCCCTCGCACATGCTCGTGAAGTCGGAGATGTTCTGGGGGCCGGTCGGCTCCGTGCTGCGCGCCTCCGGCCAGATCGCCGTGGAGCGCGACGGCGGTCGCTCCGCGCTCACCAGCGCCCTCGCGGTCCTCAAGCGCGGCGGCGTGGTCGGCGTGTTCCCGGAGGGGAACCGCGGCAAGGGCGACGCGGCGAACGCCCGCGCGGGCATCACGTGGCTGGCGCTGAACGCCAAGGCTCCCGTGGTGCCGGTCGCCGTCCTCGGCACGCGCCGGACGGGGGAGTCCGTGGGCCACGTGCCCGGGCTGCGACGCCGGCTCGCCATCGAGTTCGGTGAGCCGCTGACGATCGAGCGCACACCGGGGATGTCGGGTCGAGGGGCCCTCCAGGAGGCCAACGAGGCCATCCGGGTAGCCCTCGCCGACCTCGTGGACCGGGCGCAGGCGCGGACGGGGATCGCGCTGCCGACGGACGACCCCAACCGCGAGCGGGTCGGCTGAGGCAGGTCGGCCATGGACCGGGACCGGGACTGGGAGTGGGACCCGACCCTGTTCGCCGGGACGGCGGCGCACTACTCCGTCGGCCGGATGGCGTACCCGCCCGCACTGGCCGACGCCCTGCGTGACGCGCTGAGCCTCGACGGGACGGGCCGCCTGCTGGACGTCGGCTGCGGCCCCGGCTCGCTCACCCTGCTGCTCGCACCCCTGTACGCCGCGGCGGTCGGGGTGGACCCGGACCCGGACATGCTCGTCGAGGCCCGCCGCGCAGCGGGGTCGCTCCCCGTGCAGTGGCGCCGGCTGCGCGCCGAGGAGCTGCCCGCGGACCTGGGCAGGTTCCGGACGGTCGTGTTCGCGCAGTCCTTCCACTGGATGGACCAGCCGCTGGTCGCCGAGCGCGTGCGGGCGATGCTCGACGCGGACGGCGCGTGGGTGCACGTCTCGGCGACGACCCATCGCGGGGTCGGGATCGACGACGCGACGCTCCCGCACCCGCAGCCGCCCTGGGAGCACATCGACCAGCTGGTGCAGGACTACCTGGGGCCGGTCCGACGAGCCGGGCGCGGGTCGCTTCCCCACGGCACGCGCGGCGGCGAGGACGACGTGATGCGCGCCGCCGGCTACCGCGGGCCGCAGCGGCTCGTCGTCCCGCGCGGCGAGGTGCTCGAGCGCACCACGGACGACGTCGTCGCCGCCGTCCTGTCCCTGTCCAGCTCGGCCGCGCACCTGTTCGCCGACCGGTTCGACGACTTCGTGCACGACCTGCGCCTGCTGCTCGGTGCCGGCCCGTTCAGCGAGCGGGCGCGCGATGTGGCGGTGGCGATCTGGCGGCCGTGACGGGACTCTCGGCGGTCGGCGTCCCCGCGCGGTCGGCGGACAGGGGACAATGGACGCATGACTGAGCCCGAGCCCACCTTTGCGCTGCCCGACGAGGCCGGCGACGCCGACCGCGAGCGCGCGCTGCGCGCCGGGCTCACCGACTACGAGCTCGAGGACGAGGACCTCGCTCTCCTGCACGCCGGGGACGTCGGCGAGATCGGCGAGGAGCCGGTCGTCGTCTTCCCGGTGCTCGCGGTCGTCGGACGGCCCAACGTCGGCAAGTCGACGCTCGTCAACCGTATCCTCGGGCGCCGCGAGGCCGTCGTCGAGGACAAGCCGGGCGTCACGCGCGACCGCGTGAGCTACCCGGCCGAGTGGTCGGGCAAGCGGTTCACGCTGGTCGACACCGGTGGCTGGGAGGTCGACGTCGCCGGGATCGAGGCGCGCGTGGCCCAGCAGGCCGAGGTCGCGATCTCGCTCGCCGACGCCGTGATCTTCGTCGTCGACGCGACCGTCGGAGTCACCGAGACCGACACCCAGGTGGTCCGGCTCCTGCGCAAGGCCGGCAAGCCCGTGGTGCTGTGCGCCAACAAGGTGGACGGACCCGCCGGCGAGGCGGACGCCGCCAACCTGTGGTCGCTCGGGCTCGGCGAGCCGTTCCCCGTCTCCGCTCTGCACGGGCGGGGCACGGGCGACCTGCTCGACGCCGCGATCGCGGCCCTGCCCGAGGTCTCGGCGCACGGCAAGCCCATCCCCGACGGCCCTCGCCGTGTGGCGCTGGTCGGCCGCCCGAACGTCGGCAAGTCCTCGCTGCTGAACAAGGTCCTCGGCGCCGAGCGCGTCGTGGTCGACGAGGTCGCCGGCACCACCCGTGACCCGGTCGACGAGCTCGTCGCCCTCAAGGGCAAGCCGTGGGTGTTCGTCGACACCGCAGGGATCCGCCGCCGGGTGCACCAGACGTCCGGCGCCGACTTCTACGCCTCGCTGCGCACGCAGGCCGCGATCGAGAAGGCGGAGGTGGCGGTCGTGCTGGTCGACGCCTCGGTGAAGCTCACGGAGCAGGACACCCGCGTGATCACCCAGGTCATCGAGGCCGGTCGCGCGCTCGTCATCGCGTACAACAAGTGGGACCTCATGGACGAGGACCGCCGCCCGTTCCTCGAACGCGAGATCGAGCAGGACCTGGTCCAGGTGCAGTGGGCGCCGCGGGTCAACATCTCCGCCAAGACCGGCTGGCACACGGACCGGCTGGTGCCCGCGCTCGAGCGCGCGCTGGAGTCGTGGGACATGCGCATCTCGACCGGGCGCCTCAACGCGTTCCTGGGCGAGCTCGTCGCGGCCCACCCGCACCCGCTGCGCGGCGGCAAGCAGCCCCGCATCCTGTTCGCGACGCAGGCGTCCACCCGCCCGCCGCGCTTCGTCATCTTCGCCACCGGCTTCCTCGACCCCGGCTACCGCCGGTACATCGAGCGTCGCCTGCGCGAGACGTTCGGCTTCGAGGGCACGCCGATCTCCATCTCCGTCCGGGTCCGGGAGAAGCGCAAGCGGTGACGTCGAAGGGTCCGGTGCCGCCTCGGCGGCTGCCACTGCGGCTCGGGCTGCCGCGCGACCCCGCGTCGAGCAGCCACATCACGGCGTTCCTGGCGATCACGCTCGCGACGGTCGTCGTCACCCGTCTGCTGCTTCGGCTCACCGGCTTCCCGCAGCTCGGCGGCGGGGGAGTGCACATCTCCCACGTGCTGTGGGGCGGCCTGCTCATGGCCCTGGCGTTCATCGTCCTCATGACGTTCGTCGGCCCGGTCGTCCGCCGGGTCGTCGTGGTGCTCGCCGGCGTCGGTTTCGGGCTGTTCATCGACGAGATCGGCAAGTTCGTCACGTCGGACTACGACTACTTCTGGGAACCGACGGCGGCCCTCATCTACCTCGTGGTCGTCGGCCTGGGACTCTTCGCGGACATGCTGCACCGCCGCCATCCGCGCGAGCCGTCCGAGTACCTGGCCGCGGCCGCCGACCAGGCGGTCGCGGGCCTCGCGGGCGGCTTCAGCGCCCGGGAGCGCACCCGGGCGCACTGGTACCTCGAGCGCGCCGGCGACGCCCCGGGCGCCGCGCAGGTGCGTGCGCTGCTGGAGGCGGTGGAGCACGACGCCCACGAGCTCCCCGACCCCGTGGGGGCGATGTCCCGGGGGATCGTCCACGTGTCCCGCTGGCTCGTCCGGGCCCGTTGGGTGCCCTGGGTGACGGTCGCCCTGCTGGTCGCGACGTCCGCCGTGACGCTGGCGCGTGGGATCTACGGCTGGACGGCGTCCGCCGACGAGCCCGCCTGGCTCGTCGTGGGCATCCTGCTCAGCGGGTTCGCCTCGACCGCCTTCGCCGTGGTCGGTCTGGCCCGTGTGCGCGGCGACCGGGAGGACGGCTACCGCTGGTTCCGGCGCGCGGTCCTGGTGGCGCTGCTGGTCACGCAGATCTTCCTGTTCCGGCTCGCGCCCTGGGACGCGACGATCGGGCTGCTGGTGGACCTGGTGATCCTGGCGGTGGTCGCGGCCGAGCTCGACGTGATCGCCGATGACCGGACCACGTCGCCCGTGGGGTAGAGTTTCGGAGGCTTCTACGGGAGCCGTTCGGGCTGTGGCGCAGCTTGGTAGCGCACTTGACTGGGGGTCAAGGGGTCGCAGGTTCAAATCCTGTCAGCCCGACGTATCAGGCCTGGTGAGACGGTGTCTCACCAGGCCTGAGGTGTATCCAGACATGCTCGATCCCGCGTTTTCCCTGCGTTTATCGTCCCGCGCCGCACGAACGCACCAGGGCATGCACGCGATGGCAGGCAACGATGTGCATCGCCGTCGTGCCTTGCTCATCGGCGCGCACACCTTCGTGTATGAACACGAACGAGTCACCCACAAGCGCCTCGACACAATCGACGGCGACGGCCGACGGCCTCGAGCCGCTGCTCAGCATCGAAACACTGGCGGAGTACGTCGGTGTACCGGTCGTGACCATCTACCGATGGCGGACCGAGGGCAAGGGACCGTGCGCCGTACGGATCGGCCGCCACCTCAGGTTCGCCCTCTCGGACGTTCGAGCGTGGCTGGAGACGGTCCACGAGAGCCAGCCGGGTATTGCGCCGCGCATTCGATGATGCGCCGTGGGTAGGGGTCTTCCGAGAGATCACCGGAGACACTCCGATCCCGCTCCTCGTCGAGTACTGGCGCACGGAGCTCGAGTCCGAAGGTGAGCTCGCGGTCAGCACCAGAGAGCGGTACGTGTGGGAGGTGACGCACCTCTTGCTGCCGGCGTTCCAGCACTTCACCATTCGGGAGGTCACCGTCGACAGGGTCTGGCTACCCAGCAGTACAACCAGCACCACATCGACCACCTCAACAACCGGAGCTGATTGTGATGAGGAAATCGCTCAGATTGCTCCCTGCCGCAGTTTCGGCCGTCGTCGCCGTCACCGTGCTCGGCGCGTGTGCGCCCAGCTCACTGGAAGACCGATCTGCCTCGGCGTTGGCTGATCTCTTCGCCGGCTACTCCGCGGACTACGATCCGGTGGCCTCTCCGGCCGAGCTGGCAAAGGCGTCAGACCTGGTCGTCGCTGGCAAGATTGTCCGCATCGTCGACGGACCGCAATACGGCACCTCAGCGGACGACCCCGGTCTGAGCAGTTCGGTCGTGCTGCAGGTGCACGTCGACAAGATCTACGCGGGCTCCTTGCCCAGTCAGGCCCGCGAGATGGTGTACGTCGTCCTTCCTGCGCCCGGTGGCACTCCTGCGAGTTCCTACGACAAGCACGTCCCGAAGGCATCCACCGCGGTCTTCTACCTCGAAGCGGCAGCAACAGCCGAACAGACACCCATGCTTGGGGGGGATTCCGGTCGGCCGAAGAAGCAGCCGCTGCTGACACCCCCGAGCCCCCAGGGGATCGTGATCGAGGATGACGGTGACGTGGTTCAGCTTCTCGAGAAGACCACCTTCGAAGGTACGGACCTGAGCGCATTCATCCCCGAGTCTGAAAAGTTCCCGGTCGACCCGGGTGCGCCTCAGGAGCCCGACGTCGATCCTTCCTGATCCCGGGGCACACACTCACGCCAGCCTTCTACCGCCGCGCTACACGTGAAGTGATGAGGCCGCCTCCCCGCGGAGCGGTCTCATCACTTCACGGTTGAGTGAATAACCTCACTCACTTCGGTTCAGTCGCCACTCCGCTGCGCAGAGCAGTCTCGCCGGGGCGCTCTCCTCAAGCGTGGCACTGCCCGAACCGTGGTGTAGCCGGGATGCTGATGCACGCTGCGCACTGACGCCGTCGAGAGCACCGGGAGCCTGCCGATCTGTTTGCCTTCCACTAGCCGGGATTAGGGCCCGGGTTTGGTCCGCTCAGATGCAGCTCAACATTTCGTGAGTACCTAGCCAGCAAGTTCTGGATCAAGGTCGCCGAGCAGGGCGGAGAACCGTGCTCGGAGTCGAACTGCTTCCTCGGGACCGCCGGTCGCCAGGGCTGCTTCGAGGGCCATGCCTTGAAGTGACTCGGAGTAGGGCGCCACCTGCATGCCGTGGAGCGCGGTGTCCAGAGCCTCGCGCTCACTGCCCGAGTCGCGCTGGAAGCGCGCCAGTATGGCGGCGGCTTCAGCGATCGCTCCGGTCATCCGCTGAATGTCGTAGTCCGCCCATGCGTACTCGGCGCCACTGATGCCGCGGAAGGGTCGGTCACGAACGAGGTCCAGGGCATCGCTCAATCGATCGATCTCCGAGCCTCCGTCGCTCGGATGCTCGTTCTCAAGCACCCGTCGGAACTTGTGCCAATCGGTGGTGGCCCCGTCGCCGAGACGGTAGCGGCCATCCTTGTCAGCGACCGGCAGGACCTGCGCTCCGACGTGGCGGCGGGTCCTGTAGATGAATGCGTTGCGGGTACCGGCGTTGATGCGGGTTCCATTCCATAGGACGTCGTCTAGGTCGGCGCCGGCGTCCAGCTCCACGACGACGCTGACGCCGAACAGCAGCCAGGCGACGGCACCACAGCCCGTCGCCGCGCCGCAACCAGTGAATTCCAAGCACCTCGGTGCCCGCGACCGCTACCTCGCGACCATGCGGGCATGGTGTGGAACCTCCTGCGGCTCGTGCTTCCCGACAGCCAGCGTCGGAGCAACGATGACCTGACGGCGGATCTCGACCTGTCGGCGGGGGAGGTGTCAGCCAAGGGCTCGGCCTTCTGGACGATGCTCTTCCTGAGTGCCGTCATCGCGACAGCAGGTGTGCTGGCCGACCACAGCCACCTTCATCGGCGCCATGATCATCGCCCCGCTGTCGACCCCGATCATGGGCCTGGCGCTCGGTCTGGCCAAGTGTCCGTATCGCGCGACGCTGTACTCCGCCGGGGTCGTGCTCCTCGGTGTCACTCTCGTCGTGGCGGTCGGTCCGGTGTTCTCGATCGTCGTGCCGACGTCGTTCGGCCTGCTGTCGAACGAGCAGATCGCGAGCCGCGTCGAGGGTGGAGCGAACGGCTCGTCGCCGACGTGTGCGTTCGCATTTCGCCGCAGGAGAGTCTGGCCGTGGCGCAGCTCGCTCCGCCTGCGTGTGAGTGAGCTACACGGTTGAGCGCCTAGAAGCAAAGTAATCGAGCGTTCGGCGACTCCGCCGGGTGCGTCCTTTTGGCGGCTTGAGCGTCTTCGTAGGTGTCAGCCGCACGCGCCACTGGTTACTGACGACTAGCAGGTGTATCGGAACAGCCACCGGGGTCCCATTTGTTCTGGGGCCCTGTCATGAGGACCGGGCCACGACCTCCGACGGAGGACCTGATGGTCAAGAACGAGCGTTCGACCGATCCCAATGCCTCCGCGGCTCCTGCCACGGTTACGCCCGTGTTGTCCGCGGACGAGGTCCCTGCCGACGCATCCCCGGTTATCGAGGTGAGCCAGGAAGTTCCCGGTCCCGATGCCGTCCCTTCGACCGATCCCAATGCCCCCGCGGCTCCTGCCACGGTCACGCCCGTGTTGCCCGCGGGCAAGGCCTTTGCCGACCAATCCCCGGTTATCGCGGCGAACCAGGAAGTTCCCGGTCCCGATGCCGTCCGGGGCGACGACCAGCGCGCTGCCGTGCCGGGCAATGGAGCGGGAGGGGGGGCGCCAATCGTCCCCCGCTACACGTGGCAGGCCGCCGCGGAGGCGCGACGTAGCGAGCTCGCGCGGGAGGTGCGCCTGCAGCGCGCTGCAGGCGGTCTCGACCAGTACAGAGCAAAGTTGTTCCTCGACGACCTGGACGTGGTCTCTCTCATGATCGACGTGGGGCGGCGCGGTAGCGGTACTCGGTTGAGCGAGTGGTTGCGCGGTTCGCGTATCGAGATGGTGTGGCGCCTGTTGCACGGCGTTGAACGCGACCTGGCAGGCTTCCGTTCCAGCCAAGTCCTGCAGGGGGCCCTCCCTGGCATCGTCAGCAGCGCGCAGCGCTACTTGCCCAAGAACACACGCACCGTCGACGCCGCCGTGAGATGGATGAAGGACGTACCGGGGGAAGCGAAGTTGCGAAGCGGGGTACGTACCTTGCTCGAGGAGTCCCATTCTGCGTCGGATGACTACTACACCGCGGTTCGGAATCTCCGGAACAGGATGCTCGCGCTGTCGCTCACGGCTGTTCTCGGTGCGGTGCTCTTGGTGGTGGTGCAGTGGCGGGTTGCTGCCCTGCCAGTCATCCCGCCGCCCGACGGGTTCAAGGGCGACCCGTGGCATTTGCTCGTGTTCGTCATGCTCTCTGGTGCGCTCGGCGCGTTCGTCACCGGCCTGGTTCCCATGCTGAAGGCTGCAGGAGGGAAGTTGCCGTACAAGCTGCCGTTCCAGCAAGGGTTGCTCAAGATCGCCGTCGGTCCGCTCGCGGCGGTCGTCGGACTGGTGTTCGTCGTCGGCGGTCTGACCGGGACGCAGCCCAACGGGCTTCCGCAATTGTTCGCGATCGCCGTCGTGTTCGGCGCAGCCCAGCAGGTTCTCACCGGCTTCGCGGACCGCAGCGCCGCGGAGATCCTTGCCAAGAAGGAGAACCCGGCGACGTCGTAGAAGGGGTGGTGTCCGCCTCGCTGCGTGGTTGCAGCTGTCGGCGCCGGTCGCGGCGTGCGTGGTGGCACCCGGGTTACCGGGACCTTGGCAGCAGGCCAGCACGAGCGCCGTCGCGACGACGACGACGAGCGCACGGTCCCGACGTGACGTGGGGTCACGCTGGCAGACGTTGTAGCCGACCGCGATGCCCTTCATCCGTGTGGCCGTGCCGTTGCGCGACATTCGGGTGATACGTCAGAAGACCAGCGATGTGACCTGGGCCGACGTCCTCCCTTCGGCCTCGCCCTGTGCCGGAGCTCGCAGGACGAACCCCATGGGCCTGTCCCGGCGCACCTTCCGCTCAGTCGTCGTCGGGTTCGCGCACATAGGTGAACTACCTGGGCACGCGATTGAACCAGGTTCTGCGTCGGCTGGGCCCCGGCCATGCGAGCGTCAGGAGCTTGTGCCCTCCGCGGCTGCGGACCCGAACTGCTCAGCGAGCGCCTCGGACCCGCGCGCGAGGAGAGTCACGTCGGCCCCGACGAGCACGAAGGTGGCGCCGGCACCGACGTAGCCGCGGGCCAGGGCAGGGTCGAACGCGTTGACACCGACGGGCTTGCCGGCCGCGCGCACGGCCTCGAACGTGCGGTGCACGGCGGCGACGACGTCCGGATGGTCCTGCCGGCCGAGCAGCCTCATCGAGGCGGCGAGGTCGGACGGCCCGACGAAGACGCCGTCGACGCCGTCGATCGCCGCGATGTCGGCCGCGGCCTCGACGCCCTCGGCGGTCTCGATCTGCACCACCAGAGACACGTGCCGGTCAGCATCCTGGAGGTACCCCTCGACGCGGTTCCACCGGGCCGAGCGGGCCAGCGCGGACCCGACGCCCCGGCGCCCACGCGGTGGGTAGCGGACGGCCTCGACGACCGCCTGCGCCTGCTGTGCCGACGACACCATGGGCACGAGGAGGTTCTGCGCCCCGAGGTCCAGGACCTGCTTGATCGTGACGACGTCACCGGTCGGTACCCGCACGACCGGGGTGACGGGGTACGCGGCGATCGCCTGCAGCTGGGCCAGCACCGACTCCAGGCCGTTGGGGGAGTGCTCCATGTCGACCAGCAGCCAGTCGAGCCCGGAGCCCGCGCAGATCTCCGCGACGAGCGGGCTGCCGGTGCACACCCACATGCCGGTCAGCGGGCGGTCCGCTCGCGCGAGGGCGTCGCGGAACGTCGGTGTCAGCGGAAGCGGCATGTGATCGTCCCCAGGTCGTGATAGTCGGCGAGCACGGTGTCGCCCGGGTGCACCCAGATCGGGCGGGTGAACGAGCCGGCGAGCACCAGCTCGCCCGCCTCGAGCCGGTCGCCGTGCTGGGCCAGCTTGTTCGCCAGCCACACGACGCCCATGGCGGGGTGGCCCAGCACTGCCCCGGCCACGCCGGACTCCTCGATCGTCTCGTTGCGGTGCAGCAGTGCGGGGACCCAGCGCAGGTCGACGTCGTCGGGCCGGACGGGGGTGCCGCCGAGGACCATCGCCCCCATCGCGGCGTTGTCGCTGATGGTGTCGACGATCGTGCGGCCCTGGAGCGCGATGCGTGAGGACAGGATCTCCAGCGCGGGCACCACGTGCTCGGTGGCGGCCAGCACGTCGATGATCGTCGCGTCCGGTCCCTCGACCGGCTCGGCCAGCCGGAACGCGAGCTCGACCTCGATGCGCACGCTCGAGAACCGGTCGTGCTCGATCACCGACCCGTCCTCGTAGACCATGTCCGCGAAGATCGACCCGTAGTCCGGCTCGTCGATGCCCGTGGCCGCCTGCATGGCCTTGGAGGTCAGGCCGATCTTGCGGCCGACGGGCCGCCTGCCCGCGGCGATGGCGCGCCTGCGCCACTCGCTCTGCACGGCGTAGGCGTCCTCGACGGTCATGCCGGGGTGGCGCGCCGTGAGCAGCGGCACCATGGTGCGGTCACGTTCGGCCGCGGCCAGCTCGTCGGCGACGGCCGCGACGGCGTCTGGCGACAGCACACGGTCGCTCACAGCTGGTGCCCCAGCTTGTACTCGCCCTGCTTCCAGCTCGGCAGCTCCTCGGGCCCGTCGCCCTTGCGCGTGTAGGAGAACCCGTCGGCGCCGATGGTGACCTCCATCTCGCTGCTGTCCGTGCGTGCGACGACCGGCTGCGGGACGCCATCGAGGTCGAGGACGAGCGACGCCTCGGTGTACCAGGAGGGGACCACCGGGTTGCCCCACCAGTCGCGGCGCTGGTTGTCGTGCACGTCCCAGGTGACCACCGGGTTGTCCGGGTCCCCGGTGTAGTAGTCCTGCGTGTAGATCTCGATGCGGTGCCCGTCGGGGTCGCGCAGGTACAGGTAGAACGCGTTCGACACCCCGTGCCGGCCGGGGCCGCGCTCGATCCGGTCCGACATCCGCAGCGCGCCGAGCTTGTCGCAGATGGCCAGGATGTTGTGCTTCTCGTGGGTCGCGAACGCGACGTGGTGCAGGCGCGGTCCGTTCCCGCCCGTCATCGCGGTGTCGTGGACGGTGGGCTTGCGGCGCATCCACGCGGCGTAGGTGGTGCCCGCCTCGTCCTGGATGTCCTCGGTCACGCGGAACCCGAGGTCCTCCAGGTGCCTCACCGCGCGCGGCACGTCGGGCGTGACCTGGTTGAAGTGGTCCAGGCGCACGAGCACGCCCGGGGTGTACAGGTCGTAGCGCCAGGCGAGCCGCTCGACGTGCTGGACGTCGTGGAAGAACTCGTACGGGAAACCGTGCGGGTCCTGCACGCGCACGGAGTCGCCGACCCCTGTGGTGAAGCCGTCGGCCCGGCGCTCGACCCGGCATCCCAGCTCGCGGTAGAACGCGACCGCCTTGTCGAGGTCCTCGGGCGCGCGAACCCGGTAGGACAGCGCGGCGACCGCGGCCACCGGCCCCGCACGCAGCACGAGGTTGTGGTGGATGAACTCCTCGAAGCTGCGCAGGTAGACGCCTGTCTCGTCCTCCTCGGTCACCACGAGGCCGAGCACGTCGACGTAGAAGCTCCGGGCCGCCGGGAGGTCGGTGACGACGAGCTCCATGGAGGCGGCGCGCAGGATGTCGGGCGGCGGGCAGGCCGGCGTCGGGATGGCGTCCGCCGCCCGGATCGTGTCGTCGGCGGTGACGACGGGCTCGGGCCCGTGCGGGGTGAGGGGCGTCGCGCTCACGTCAGAGTCCTTTGCCGAAGGTCGGGTTGTGCGCGCCGCCGAGCGTGACGTGCACCGCCTGCTGGTGCGTGTAGAAGTCGATCGAGCGGTACCCGCCCTCGTGCCCGAGCCCGGAGGCCTTGACGCCCCCGAACGGGGTGCGCAGGTCCCGGACGTTGTTGCTGTTGAGCCAGACCATGCCCGTCTCGAGCGCCTGGGCGAAGGTGTGCGCCCGCCGCAGGTCGTTCGTCCATACGTAGGCCGCGAGCCCGTAGCGCACGCCGTTGGCGAGCGCGAGCGCCTCCTCGTCGGAGTCGAACGGCGTGATGACGACCACCGGGCCGAAGATCTCCTCCTGGAACACGCGGGCGTCCGGGGCGACGTCGGCGAAGACGGTGGGAGCCACGTAGTTGCCGGCGGGGAAGCCCTCCGGGCGCCCGCCTCCCGCGACGAGGCGCCCCTCGGTCCGGCCGAGCTCGATGTACTCCATGACCTTGGCGTAGTGCTCCGGGTGCACGAGGGCGCCGACCTCGGTCGCCGGGTCGTGCGGGGGACCGACGACGACACGGGTGGCCTGGGCGGCATAGCGCTCGACGAACTCGTCGTAGATCTCGCGCTGCACGAGGATCCGGCTGCCCGCCGTGCACCGTTCGCCGTTGAGCGAGAACACCCCGAAGATCGTGGCGTCGATCGCCGCCTCGAGGTCCGCGTCGGCGAACACGACGGCGGGGGACTTGCCGCCGAGCTCCATCGACAGGCCCTTCAGGTGCGGGGCCGCGTTGGCGAAGATGAGCTGCCCGGTCCGGCTCTCACCGGTGAACGAGATCAGCGGGACGTCCGGGTGCCGCACGAGCGCGTCGCCCGCCTCCTCACCGATCCCGTGCACGAGGTTGAAGACGCCCTCGGGCAGCCCGGCCTCCTCGAAGATCCCCGCCCACAGGGACGCCGAGAGCGGTGTGAACTCCGCCGGCTTGAGCACGACCGTGTTGCCGGTGGCCAGCGCGGGTCCGAGCTTCCAGGACTCGAGCATGAAGGGGGTGTTCCACGGCGTGATGAGCCCCGCCACGCCGATCGGCTTGCGGTTGACGTAGTTGATCTGCCGGCCCGGCACCTTGAAGGCGTCGTCGGTCTGGGCGACGACGAGGTCGGCGAAGAACCGGAAGTTCTCGGCCGCTCGGCGCGCCTGCCCGAGTGCCTGGGTGATCGGCAGCCCGGAGTCGAAGCTCTCGAGCTCGGCGAGGCGGGCGTCGCGCGACTCGACGAGGTCGGCGACACGGTGCAGGATCCGCGAGCGTTCACGCGGCAGCATCCGGGGCCAGGGACCGTCGTCGAACGCCCGCCGCGCCGCGATGACGGCCCGATCGATGTCCGCCGCTTTGCCCGCGGCAGCGCGCAGGTACGTCTCGTTGGAGACGGGACCCAGGACCTCGAACGTCGACCCGTCCATCGAGTCGACGTGCGCGCCGCCGATGTAGTGCTGGATGCGCTCGGGCAGGTCCGCCGGGACATGGTGCGGGGTCATCGGATCACCTCTCGGTCCCTGGTCACGTCGGCGTCGACCGGCGCCTCGGGGTGCTCGTGGCTGAGGTAGGCGGTGAGCGTGGCCGAACGGTGCGACCGGGCCGCACGCTCGATGTCCGCCAGGGGTGCGCCGGCCTCGACGAGGTCGACGATGGACTCGTGCTCCCGCACGGACTCCCGCGCGCGACCGGGCACGAAGCTGAACGTCGAGTCGCGCAGGTGCCCCAGCCGCACCCACTCCGCCTCGACGAGCGCGAGCAGGTGCGGGTTCGGGCAGGAGGTGAAGAGCGCCGAGTGGAACTGCTGGTTCAGCGAGGTGAAGAGCCGGGGGTCGAAGTCGTCGAGCAACTCGACGAGACGGCGGTTGAGCAGGCGGGCTCGTCGGACGTCGTCCACGCTCAGGTGCCGCGCCGCGAGCGCCGTGGCCGCCCCCTCGAGGATGGCCAGCGTCTCCATGCTGTGGCGGTACTGCGAGTCGTCGATCATCGCCACGCGGGCGCCGACGTTCCGCTCGAAGGTCACCAGGCTCTCAGCCTCCAGCCGGCGGATCGCCTCCCGCACCGGCACGACGCTCATCCCGAGCTCGTCCGCGATGGACCCGAGGACCAGCCGGTACCCCGGCGCGAGCTCCTCACGGGCGATCCGCTCCTTGATCCAGTGGTAGGCACGCTGCGACTTGCTCCCGGCGGGAGCGTCCTGGCTCACCGGCTCGCGCGCCATGCGTCGTACCTCGACCTCCACTGCGGGTTCATCGGGAAGAGACCCTCGATCGGGTGTCCGGCCGCCACCTGCTCGGCGATCCAGCCGTCCTCCTCCTCCTGGGCCAGGGCGGCGTCGACCACCTCCTCGACGAGGGCCGGGGGGATGACGACGACGCCGTCGCGGTCACCGACGACGACGTCGCCGGGCTCGACGGTCGTCCCGCCGCACGCGATCGCGACGTCGAGGTCCCACGGCACGTGGCGCCGGCCGAGGACGGCCGGATGGGCCCCGGCCGAGTACACCGGGATGCCGACCGCGGCCACGGCGTCGTGGTCACGGACACCGCCGTCCGTGACGATGCCGGCGGCGCCCTGCGCGTGCGCGCGCAGGGCGAGGATGTCACCGAGCGTCCCCGACCCGGTCTCGCCGCGCGCGCTGATGACGAGCACCTCGCCGGGCTCCACGGTGTCGAAGGCGCGCTTCTGCGCGTTGTAGCCGCCGCCGTGCCGGGCGAACAGGTCCTCGCGTCCCGGCAGGAACCGCAGGGTGCGCGCGGTGCCGACCAGCGTGGCGGACGGGTGCATCGGCAGGACGCCGTCGATCGTCACCTCGTCGAGACCCCGCTTGCGCAGCTGGGCGCTGAGCGCGGCGACCGGTGCACGGAGCAGCTTCGCGCGCAGCTCCGGGGTGAGGACGGACGACCGCGGGGACGGTGCCCCCCACGCCTCGGCACGCTGGACGTCGTCGACGGCGGGCAGCGACCCGAGCGCGTCGTCGAACGGGTGCTCGCCCTGGGTGACGGTCGTGACGAGCCGGCCGGAGGTCGGCGCCCCCGGCGCGTCCGGTGCGTCGACCTCGACCTCGACGACGTCCCCGGGGACCACGACCGAGGAGCCGGCGGGCGTGCCGGTGAGGATGACGTCGCCCGGCTCGAGCGTGAGGTGCTGCGACAGATCGGCCACCAGCCGGGGGAGCGGGAAGAGGAGCCCCGCGGTGGTGTCGTCCTGGCGGAGCTCGCCGTTGACCCAGGCCCGGACGCGCAGCGCGTCGGGCCGGACCGCCCGGGCGTCGAGCAGCTCGGGTCCGATCGGCGTGAACCCGTCGCCGCCCTTGGACCGGACGTTGGAGCCCTTGTCGTTGGCGCGCAGGTCGTACAGCCCGAGGTCGTTGGCCGCCGTGACCCAGGCGACGTGCTCCCACGCGTGCTCGACGGGCACGTGCCGGGCGGTCGTGCCGATGACCAGCGCGACCTCGCCCTCGAAGGCCAGCAGCTCGGTGCCGTGCGGGCGCTCGACCGTGCCGCCGGACGCTGCCACTGAGCTCGACGGCTTGAGGAAGTACGAGGGGTCGGAGGGCCGGCGGCCGCGCTGGTCGGCGCGGGAGGCGTAGCTCAGGTGCACCGCGATGATCTTGCCGGGACGGCCGGGCAGGGCGGAGAAGCGGTGGTCGGTGCCGGTGCTCTCGTCGGTCATGTGGTCCTCGCCCGTCTGGTCAGGGGTCGTGTGCGGTCGTCGGTCACGGGTCACCCGCTCGCCTGGGCGATCTCCTCCCAGAACGGCGCGACCACGGCACCGGAGATCCGGAGGTCCAGCAGGAGGAACGGGCGGTCCGCCGGCGGGCGGGCACTCCACGTGGTGAGCACCTCCAGGTCCTCCACCGAGCACACGGCGACGCCCTCGGCACCGAGCGCCGTGGCGACGGCGGCGAAGTCGACCTCCGGGATGAGCATGGGGTCGGGCGCCAGACCCTTGCGTCCGTACAGGTGCACCTCGGCGCTGTAGGCCCCGTCGTTCCACACGACGGCGATCCCTCGGCCACCTGCGACCCGGACCGCCGACTCGAGGTCGGACAGGGCCATGAGCCCGCCCCCGTCGCCCGTGGTCAGGACCACCGTCGCCTCGGGCCGGGCGAGCGCGGCGCCGACGACGCTGGGGAAACCGAGCCCGATCGACTGGAACGCGGTGCCGACCATGACCATCCGGTCCGGTGCGGACACCGGCCAGTACATGTTCGACCAGCCGAGGAAGTGCCCGCCGTCGGAGACGACCACGCGGTCCTCGGGCAGCAGCTCCGCCAGGCGGGCCGCCGCCGACCGGGGGTCCAGCCGCCCGTCCGCCGCGATCCCGTCGCCGGCGTCGTGCTGTCGGGCGGTCGTGAGGTCGACGGACTCGCGCCACCCGCTCGGCGCACCCGTGAGCTCGCCCAGGATCGCTCCCGCGACCACTGCGGCGTCCCCGCGGACGTACCCGCTGACGTGCGGGTGCGTGGCCGCGGGCGCCACGTCGACCTGGAAGAGCCGGCAGCCGGGGGCGAACAGCTCGCCGAACCGCATCGTGAACTGGTTGAGCGCCGCGCCGACGACCACCGCGACATCCGCCTCGCGGACCAGCGCCATCGCCTCCTCGGCACCGAACCCGCCGGCGACTCCGAGGTCGAACTCGTTGCGGGGGAAGATGCCCCGTCCGAGCGCCGTGGTCGTGGTGAGGGCACCGGTCGCGTCGGCGAGTGCACCGAGCGCCTCGCCCGCGCCGGCCAACCAGGCACCGCGGCCGGCCAGCAGCAGCGGCCGGCGCGCCGTGGCCAGGGCCGCCGCGATCTCGCGCACCACGCCGTGGGCGAACTCTCCCCTGACGGCCAGCGGCGCGGGCAGTCGCGGGGTCGGTGTCTCGGGCACCCCGCCGGTGTCGAGGGTCGCGACGTCGTACGGGATCGCGAGGACGGTCGGCACCCGGTACGTCAGCGCGTGCTCGACGGCGATGACGGTCGTGGCGGCGGCGTCCGTGCGTCCCACGGTGTAGGTGCGGGCGCCGACGGCCGACGCCATCGCGATCTGGTCGACGTCCCAGGGGCGCGGTCCCGACGTCGGCTCGTCGCCCACGACGAGCACGAGCGGCACGTGCGCCTGCACCGCCTCGGCCAGGGCGGTCAGGGTGTTGGTGAACCCCGCCCCGTACGTCGTGGTCGCCGCGGCCAGCCGCCCGGAGGACCGGTGGAACGCGTCGGCGGCGACGACGGCGCCTGCCTCGTGTCGCACCGGGACGAAGTCGGCGTCGGTCTGGCGCGTCAGGGCGTCGAGGAAGTACGCGTTGCCGTTGCCCATGACTCCGAAGACGTGGTCCACGTGGGCGGCGAGCGTGATGGCGACGTGCGCGGAGACCGTCGTCATGGCGGGGGCCTCTCGGTCCGGGGCGACCGCGGCGTTGCGGTTCTGGGGATAATATACGATCCGTTCACCTCGACAGCGGCGTCAGGGGAGTCGGTCCCATGCAGTTCCACCACCACGGCTACGTCTCCGGCGATCCGCGGATCCAGCCCGCGGCAGGCGTCGGCCTCGACCGGCCCGACGAGCTCCCCGACGAGGTGGACGTCCTCATCGTCGGCTCCGGGCCGGCAGGGATGATCGCCGCCGCACAGCTCTCCCAGTTCCCCGAGGTCACCACCCGGATCGTCGAACGCCGCGAGGGTCGGCTCCCGATCGGGCAGGCGGACGGGATCCAGGCGCGCAGCGTCGAGACGTTCCAGGCGTTCGGCTTCGCCGGGCGGATCGCCGAGGAGGCGTACCGGATCACCGAGATGTGCTTCTGGCACCCGGACCGCACGGATCCCTCGCGCATCGTGCGCGGCGAGCGCCCGGCCGACGACCCCGGCGGCATCAGCGAGTTCCCGCACCTGATCGTCAACCAGGCGCGGGTGCTCGACTACTTCGCCGAGTACATGGCGAGCTCGCCGAGCCGGATGGTTCCCGACTACGGCTACGAGTTCGAGGGCCTGGTGCGGTACGGCGACCACGTGGACGTCACGCTCAGGCGCGCCGGGCAGGTGAAGGTGGTGCGAGCCAAGTACGTCCTGGGTGCCGACGGTGCCCGCAGCCGGGTACGTGCGTCGATCGGCTGCACCATGGCGGGGAACGCGGCCTTCCACGCCTGGGGCGTGATGGACGTCCTGGCCGTCACCGACTTCCCGGACATCCGCCTCAAGTGCGCGATCCAGTCGGGTACAGGGGGCAGCATCCTGCTCATCCCGCGCGAGGGCGGGCACCTGTTCCGCATGTACGTCGACCTCGGCGAGGTCGACCCCGACGGTCACCACGAGGTGCGCAGCACCACGATCGAGCAGATCGTCGCGCGCGCGCAGGCGATCCTGCACCCGTACACGCTCGACGTGCGGGACGTGGCCTGGCACAGCGTCTACGAGGTCGGACACCGGCTGACGGACCGGTTCGACGACGTCCGGGTCGAGGAGCGGGGCACGCGGACCCCCCGGGTGTTCATCGCGGGCGACGCCTGCCACACGCACAGCGCCAAGGCCGGTCAGGGCATGAACGTCTCCATGCAGGACGGCTTCAACCTGGCGTGGAAGCTCGGGTACGTGCTCACGGGCCGCAGCCCGGAGAGCCTGCTGGCCACGTACTCCGCGGAGCGTCAGGCGGTGGCCCAGAACCTCATCGACTTCGACAAGGAGTGGTCGACGCTGATGGCAACGCCGCCGGAGGAGCTGGGGGACCCCGGCGCGCTCGCGGACTTCTATGTGCGCACCACAGAGTTCCTGTTCGGATTCATGACGCAGTACCCGCCGTCGATGATCGTCGCCGAGCCGGTCCACCAGGCGCTCGCCACCGGCTTCCCGGTGGGCAAGCGGTTCAAGTCCGTCCCCGTGGTTCGCGTCGCCGACGCGAACCCCCTGCACCTCGGGCACCAGCACCGCGCGGACGGTCGCTGGCGCGTGTACGCGTTCGCCGACGAGGACGCCTCCCTCCTGTCGACGTGGGCCGAGTGGATGGCCGGCGCGCCGGACTCCCCGCTGAGCCAGGGCGTCGTCGACCTCAAGGCCGTCTACCAGCAGCGACATGTCGACGTCGATCTCGCGGCCGTGCCGGAGCCGTTCCTGCCACGGACAGGTCCGTTCCAGCTCGTCGACTACGAGAACGTGTTCGCCACCCACCCGGACGACGACATCTTCGAGCTGCGCGGCGTGGACCGGGGCGGCTGCGTCGTCGTCGTGCGGCCCGACCAGTACGTCGCCGCCGTCCTGCCGCTCGACGCGACGGACGCCCTCGCGGCGTTCTTCCGCCAGCACCTGCGTGTCCCGGAGCGGGTGGCGCAGGCGTAGCTCCGTCTACGCGGCGTCGTGGGCCAGCCGGGCGGGTGTCTCGTCGTCGAACTCGGCAAAGAAGCCACCCACCCGGTCGGTGAGCTCGCTCATGCCGTCGCAGGCGAACAGGATCGGCTGGTAGTGGCTGATGTCGTACTCCAACGTAGCCATCTGGTGGAAGTCGACCGGGCGCACGTCCGCGCCACGGAACTCCTCGATCTCGCCGTAGGAGGACAGCAGCCCGGCGCCGTACGCGCGCAGCTCGCCGTGCTCGTACATCACGCCGAACTCGATGGTGAACCAGAAGACGTCGGCCACGTACTGCAGGCCCTCGGGCGTCTGGCACCGGCGTGCAGCCTCGCCGGCCCGCCGCTTGACCTCGGCGATGCCGGGATTCGCCAGCAGGTTGCAGTGCCCGACCACCTCATGGATGACGTCCGGCTCCGGGGTGTACAGCGGTTGCGAACCGTGCCGCAGGTACTGGGTGGAGTGGAACACCCCGTCCGCGAGCGAGCCGTAGAACACGTCGAGCGGCACGAGCCCCGCCGCGGGATGCAGCCGGAAGTCGCTGAGCGACCCGAGCCCCGCACTGACCTCGTCGAGCTGCAGCACGTGGTCGGTGGGCAGGCCCAGGGCCTCCTTGCCCTCCAGGAAGCCGCGGATCGCGAGGCGCTCGTGCTTGGGCGCCAGCTCCCGGCACACGGTCGCCCAGATCTCGTTCTCCGCGTCCGTGTACTCGACGCGCGGTACCGGGTCCCCGGGCTGCCAGCCCAGGGCCGGACCGGCGATCGCCTCACGGCGGCGGCGGTAGTCCTGGTCCTGGGCACCCGGGTGGTCGTCGGCGAGGTGCACCGTGACCGTGCCGTCCTCGTCGGCGGTGACGGGGGCGTACAGCTGTCCTTCTTCGAACATGCGACCCGTTCTACGCCACAAGCCGGGCGGGCGCCATACCTCGACGTCCGCCGACGGCGTCGAGGCCGTGGCCTGTCAACCCACCGACGGCTGGACGACGACGACGGGGCAGCTCGCGTGCGACACGACCACCTGGCTGACCGAGCCCAGCAGCAGGCCACCGAAGCCTCCCCGGCCGCGGGAGCCGACGACCAGCAGCTGCGCGTCGCTGGCTGCGTCGAGGACGACCGGCGCGGGGGCGCCGAGCTGCACCACCGTCTCGACCTTGACGTCCGGGTACCGGTCGGCATGGCCCGCCAGGCTCTCCGCCACCACGGCCTTCTCGGTGACCAGCAGCTGCTCGACCTCCTCGAGGGTCCACGGCGGGACCGGGCCCATCATGGCCGGCAGGTCCCAGGCGTGCACCGCGACGAGGGGAGCGTTCCTCCACGATGCCTGGTCGAAGGCCAGGTCGATCGCACGGACGCTCGTCGGTGAGCCGTCGACCCCGACGACGACGGGTCGCACGCCCGACGTCGAGGAGGCGTCGGGAACCTGGCGGACGACGACAACCGGGCAGTGGGCGTGCGCCGCGACAGCGCTGCTCACGGAACCCAGCAGCAGGCCCTCGAACCCGCCGCGTCCGCGTGATCCCACCACCAGGAGGTGGGCGTCGCTGCTCAGCCTGATCAGCGCGCGCGGGACGCTGCGGTCCGCCTCGACGTCCGCGGTCACCTCCACGCCCGGGGCCTCGGAGCGCACGCGTTCCACCGCCGCGTCGAGCGACTGACCGTCGCCCTCTCCCACGTGCACGAGCCGCAGCGCGCGGCGTTCTCTGCGAGCCTCCTGCGCGGCCCACGCCAGAGCCTGCTGAGCCTGGGGTGAACCGTCGTACCCCACCACGATCGCGCCGTTCATCTGCTACCTCCGATGTGCCTTCGCCGCGCGGCTTCGGCGGCGTGGTGACTCTCGTGCGGCAACTCCCCGAACGCACCGAGCGTGAGCTCCGGAGCGCTGGGCTGTATCGATCATGCGCCCGCTCGCCGTCGTCCGCTCACCAGGACGCCTCGGGCATGGCTCGTCGGCAGCTCCAGGCGTGCCGCCACCAGCCCCGCCGCGCTGGTTCCGCAGCAGATGAGGGCTCGGGCATCACCCGGTGCCGGTCACCTACGAGGCGTCTGCACGGTAGAGCTTGATGACCCGTCTACCGTGCTTGAAGGCGCGCAGTGACGGGGGAAGGTCCTGGAGATCCGTACGGCAGTTCGGACCCGCCGGGCGCCGCCTCGCAGGGCACGTCGGTCGGTGTCATCGTGCATTCATGACTGACGAGACACCGGGCACCCGCACGGACCCCGCCCTCGGCTCCGAGGGCGACTCGAACCAGCTCCCGGGTGAGGACACGTTGGCGGAGCCCACCGACGACACGATGCTCGACGAGGGCTACTCCCCGCCGGACCACCCGCGGCAGAACCGCTTCGGTGAGACGGCATGGGAGGAGGCGCACGGCGAGACGCTCACCCAGCGCCTCGAGGAGGAGGAGCCCGAGGTCTGGGAGGACGTCGCGCCGGCCGACCCGAACGTCACACCGGACGGGGCGGGCCAGCTGGTCGAGGACGACGATGCGGTCGCGGCCGGTGGCACCGACGTGTTCGCGATCGAGACCGGGTCGGCCGCCGGCACGGTCAGCGCGGAGGAGGGCGCGATCCACGTCGTCGAGGAGGAGGACGTGGTCCTCGACCAGCTCGAGCTGGCCGACGCCGACGAGACCTTCGAGGACGAGGACCCGCGCGTCGACCAGGACGTCCTGTTCGACGATCTCACCGCAGGCACCGACGGGGCGACCGACCGTGACGTGCTGGGTGATCTCGGCCTCACCGAGGACCCGCTCAGCACCGACGCGCCCTACCTGGCGGAGGACGACACCTGACGAGCGGCCTGGGTCCGCGAGGTTCGCTCGACGACGGTGGCCGCAGGGGCGGGGGAGAAGCCCTTCGGGCAGGTCCCGGCGGGCGGCCGTTCGGTGGCCGTGACATGGTTGCGCCGTGACTTCTCTTGCCCAGGTCGACATCCCCGCGCTGCTCACGGCCGTGGAGGACGTCCCCCCTGCCGAGGCGATGTCCGTCGCCGCGGACCAGCTGCGCCGGACGCTCGGCGTGCAGTCCGCGACGTTCCTGATCGCCGACGCTGCAGGGAGCACGCTCGTCGATCCTGCGGACCCGGAGGGCCGATTCGAGCTCGACCGCACGGAGCCGGGGCGGGCCTGGCGCGAGCAGCGCACCGTGCACGGTCCGGACGGATGGGTGTACTCGCCGGTGACCGTGCGCGGCGATGCCCTGGGCGTGCTGGCCGTCCAGATGCCCGTGCGCACCGCTGGCGAGGACGCCACGCAGGACGTGGCCACAGCCGAGCATCTCGCCGCCGTGGCACACGCCCTCGGCTATGTCCTCATCGCGAACCAGCGGCACACCGACAAGTACGAGACGGCCATGCGGCCGGTCGAGTTCACGCTCGCCCGCGAGATCCAACGACGCCTCCTGCCGCCCGGGTTCGTCTGCGAGGGCGGATCCTTCACGATCGCCGGATGGCTGGAACCCTCCGCCAGCGCCGCCGGCGACACCTTCGACTACGTCGCGTCCTCCGACCGCCTCACGGCGTCGCTCACGGACGCCACGGGTCACGACCTGGGCGCCGCCATGGTGGCGACCCTCTCGGTGAATGCCCTGCGGAACGCCCGGCGGCGGGGTGCCGACCTCGCCGAGCAGGCCAACGCCGCCAACACCGCCCTGCTCGAGCACGGCGGGGACCGCAGCCTCGTCACGGGGATCCTCCTGGAGATGGACCTGCGGTCGTCCGGTGGCGAGGACGGCGGCGACGACCGCACGGTGGCTCGGATCATCAACGCGGGGCACCCCGGCGCCCTCTTGCTCCGCGACGGGCAGGTCACCAGCGTCGCGCCGGCCAACAACCCGTTGCTCGGGCTGCAGGAGCACGAGTTCCAGGTGCAGGAGATCGAGCTGTTCCCCGGCGACCGGTTGCTGCTCATGACCGACGGCATGTTCGAGCGCAGCGCCGCGAGCTTCGACCTGCCCGGTGCGCTTCGCGACACCGCAGACCAGCACACCCGCAGCGTGGCCCAGGGCATCTCCCGGATCTTCCTCGACACGGTCGGCAACGACATCCAGGACGACGCGGCCCTGCTGCTCCTCGAGTGGCACGGCGGCACGACGAGCCGAAGCACCCATGGTGGGGCGGACCACGAGCACCACTAGCGCCCGGTCGCGGGCCGGAGCGGGCTCGCACGCTCCGGAAAAACTCCTCGCGCCGCGAGAGGCCGTCACTACACTCGGCGCATGCCCGGCGTGCAGCACACGGTCATCATCGCGGCCCCGCCCGAGCGGGTCTGGGCCGTCGTCGTCCACGTCGAGCGCTGGCCCGAGCGGATCCCGACGGTCGAGGCCGTCGAGCGGCTGGACGACGGCCCGCTCGCCGTCTGTTCCCGGACCCGGTTGCAGCAGCCCCGGCTCGCCGCGGCGGTATGGACGGTCACGGAGCTGTCCGAGGGGTCGTCCTTCACGTGGGTGTCCCGGTCGTCCGGCGTCACCGTGACCGGCCTGCACGCCGTCGAGCCGCACCCGGAGGGGAGCCGGCTGACGCTCGCCCTGACGATGTCCGGCCCGCTGTCCGGGCTCGCCTGGTTGCTGACGGGCTCGAGGACCAGGAGCTATGTCGCGACGGAGGCCGCCTCCATCAGGCGCGCTGCCGAGGCTCCGGCCGCGTAGAGCGGTGGCGCGCACGCGCCCGGTGGGATGCACTGGCTCCTAGGTCGAGCGAGGAGTACGTCATGCGTGGAGTCGTCATGTACGCCCCGGGGGACGTGCGGGTGGAGGACCGCGAGGACCCGACCCTCGTCGAGCCGACCGACGCGATCGTCCGGCTGACGGCCACCTGCATCTGCGGCTCCGACCTGTGGCCGTACCGGGGTGCCGAGCCCGTCGACCACCAGCCCATGGGCCACGAGTACGTCGGCGTGGTGGAGCAGGCCGGGGACGGCGTCCGGGACGTCGCGGTCGGTGACTTCGTCGTCGGGTCGTTCTGGGCCTCCGACAACACGTGCGAGATCTGCCGGTCCGGGTATCAGGCGTACTGCATCCACCGGGTGCTCATGGGCACCATCGGCACCCAGGCCGAGAAGGTGCGCGTGCCCCTGGCCGACGGCACCCTCGTCGCGACCCCGGGGCAGCCCGACGCCGACCTGGTCCCGTCGCTGCTGGCGGCGTCCGACGTCCTGGGCACCGGGTGGTTCGCCGCCGTCGCCGCGCAGGCCGGTCCCGGCAGGACGGTCGCCGTCGTGGGCGACGGGGCCGTCGGACTGATGGGTGTGCTGGCCGCGAGGGAGCTGGGGGCGGAGCGCATCATCGCGATGTCGCGCCACGCCGAGCGGCAGGCGCTGGCCCGCAGCTTCGGGGCGACGGACATCGTCACGGAACGCGGAGATGCGGGCGTGGCACACGTCAGGGAGCTCACGGGCGGGCTCGGTGCGCACAGCGTCATCGAGGCGGTAGGCACCCAGGAGTCGATGATGCAGGCCATCCACGCCGCGCGGCCCGGCGGGCACGTCGGGTTCGTCGGCGTCGCCCACGGCGTCTCCCTGCCGGGGGAGGACCTGTTCGGGGCGGGGATCCACCTGCACGGTGGACCGGCCCCCGTGCGCCGGTTCCTGCCGGACCTGGTCCGGCGGATCTGGGACCGCGAGATCGAGCCCGGAAAGGTCTTCGACCTGACGCTGCCGCTGGAGGACGCCGCCGAGGGCTACCGTGCGATGGACGAGCGTCGCGCCGTCAAGGTGCTGCTGACCGTCTGAGCCCGACCTCCCGGGTGACTCACCGGTCGGTGACGCGGTGCAGCCGGAACAGGTACGGCTGCGCCATCCCGCGCGCGTCCATCGCACCCAGCACCGTGTCGTCGTCGACGGCCCGGAACACGTCGATCACCGGCAGGTCGTCGTAGACGAGCGCCGCCGAGACCACGCCGCGGAAGCGGACCTCGCGCAGCCGGGCCCGCGGTCGACGGGTGGTCATGAAGGGCCGGACGAGCGCAAACGCGCCCGCGGCGGGCGCCGTGCCCAGCAACGGAGCCACGCGCAGGACCAGGCCGAGCGGCACCAGGGCCGGGTTGACGGCGGTCAGACCGCCCCGCCCGCGGAAGACCAGCGGCTGAACCCGGTCGTCGTCGTCGAACCGCTTGCCGAACCACCCGAGCCGTTCCAGCACCCCGTCGAGCCGGTGGCCGGTCGGCACCCCGGTGCCCCGCCACAGCCCGCGCAGGTCGGAGCACCCGACCGGCGCGAGTCGGTCGTAGCGGTCCAACGCGTTCTCGGACATGGTCACCTCCCGGGTGCGGTGCCTCAGCGTGGCACCGCCGGGCGACCCGCGCGTGCCTAGCGTCCAGCACGACGCGTCCGTCGATCGCACTGTGCTCCGATCCTGGCGAAGATGTCGTTGATGTGCGCCGTGGTCAGCCGCGCGAGTGGCCGGGCGCACGCGGTACGACGGTGCCGTAGGCCAGGTCGAGGTCCTCGCGGCGGGCGATGCCGAGCTTGCGGTAGATGTGCTGCAGGTGGTTCTCCACGGTCCGGCGGGACAGGCTCAGCCGTTGCGCGATCTGCGCGGACGTCTCGCCGCGCACGACGGCTTCCGCGATCTCCAGCTCCCGGGGGGTCACTCGGGCGACCCGCGCAGACGCGGCCCCCCACGACTCGGGCAGCGCCACGTCGTCCTCCTGGTCGAGGCGGCCCAGCACCCGCGTGGCCCGCGCGGCCCATTCCACGCCCAGGTGGGAGCGGTCTGCACCGGCCAGGGCGGCGGCGGCAGTCTCTGCAGCGAGCCAGCGCAGACCGAGCCCTTCGAAGTGCTCCGCGGCGTCGGTCAGGCCCGGCCGGTCGCCGCTCACGGCCGCAACGGCGTGTGCGCCGTACCGGACCGCCAGGTCGAAGTCGGCGGTGTCGGCGACCTGCGCGAGCTCGTCGGCCACCGCGGCGGACGGATTGGTCCGGGCGACCAGGTGGAGGGCCTGCAGGAGCACGAGGGGCCACCCCCCGGTGCGGGCCCGGTCGGCCACCAGTCCGGCGAGCTCGGCGGCGGCCCGCCGCCGGCCTCCGAGCAGCAACGCCTCGGCTTCCGCGAGGTGCCCCAGCTCGGTCAGCAGAAGGGGCGCCGGCGTGGTCCGGGCGTCACCCGGAGCGGCGCTGTCCGCGCCCGGTTCGCGGCCCGACATCCGGTGGGCCAGGGCCAGGGCCTGCAGGATGCCGCGGCGGTCCACGAGGGGGGCCGCCTGCGCTAGCGACGCGGCGCTCTCCGACAGGCGACGGCGCGCGAGCTCCGGCCGCGCCTCGGCGGCGGCGGCGCGGCCCCGCAAGAAGGCGCCCAAACAGTAGGCCAGGTGCCACTGCTCGTCGATGCCGACGCGGCACAGACGCTCGCCGTGGGAACCGGCCTCCCGGACGGAGCCGCGGACCAGGTTGGCGAGTCCCACGGTGAACACCAGCAGGCACTCGGATGTGGTGCGCTCCACGCCGGGCGGGCCGGCCGGCGCGGTGCCGGCCAGATCCAGCGCCTGCTCGACCTGCCCGAGCTGCAGGTGCGCCCAGCTGGTGGCGGCCAGGCGCAGTGAGCGGCTCTGCTCGGGCAGCCGCGTGCTCGCCAGCGACCGGCCGCCTACCGCGGCGGCCGCCTCCAACCGCCGGCCGGACCAGGAGTCCGCGCACAGCATCGCCACCGGGTCGGACCCCACGGTGTCGGAGTCGTCCGGCTCACCGGCCAGCGCGCGCAGCGCGGCTGACCAGGGCGGCCCGGCGGAGGGTACAGGCGATGCCGCAGGCTCGGCGCCGCCGGCGGGCATGGGCGCACCGAGCGTGATGGCGGCGTCCCTGAACCGTCCCTGCTCCGCCAGCGCGGCCGCGCGCACCTGCACCGCGGCCGCGTCCGGCATCTCGTCGGTGAGCTCCACGGCGAGGGCGGTCCGGTGGCGCCGGAGGGCGGTGGCTGCGGCGGGAATCCGGACGCTCTCGGGCAGCCCGACCCCGGTCTGCACGCACGCGGCGACGGCGGCGACCATCGCGTCGCCGTCGCCGTGCCTCTCCACCGCGAGCGCCTCGACCAGCGCGGCGCGCAGCGCGCGCTGGCGCAGCTGGGAGACCGACGCGGCCGCGACCTGGCCGTCGAGGTGCCGTGTCAGGTGGACGAGCACACCGTTCCGGGTGGACGTACTCATGAGCCAGCCGCGGTCCTCGGCGTCCGTCACCGCCGCGAGGGAGTGCACGCGCACCAGGACCGGCAGCGACAGAGGTTCGGCGATCGCGAGGGTGGTCAGCACCTCCAGCACCGCGGAGGGCTCGTCCGCCAGGATCGACCACACCCGCGCCGCGGTGATCGGCGGCACGGTCAGCGGCAGCGCCCAGGACCACACCGCGTGCCGACGCTGCAGCCGGCCCGTGAGCCGGCCGTGCTCGATCATCTCGACCAGGCACAGCGGGTTGCCGCTGCTGAACTGGACGAGTGCGGCGCCGTCGACGGGGTGCAGAGGCCCGTCGAGCACCGCGCGCGTGTGGTGGGACAGGTCCGCGGCCCGCCACGGCGGCAGCTCGACCAGGACCGGCGCCTCTGCGGGCCGGAACCGGCTCAGCAGCTGCTCGAGCGCGGACGACCGGACGGTCGCGACCAGTGCCGCACGCCGCGCGTCGACGGCGTCGGACAGCAGGTGCAGCAGGGACGGGCTCCACCGGTCGAGGTCGTCGACGGCCAGGATCCGTCGTCCCGATGGCGCCAGCTCGGGCGGGTCCGGTTCCAGCAGCGCCCGGATCGCCCGCGGCCGCAGCGCTCCCGCGGGGAGCACCGGCGGCTGGCTACTCATCTTGCGGGCGCTACCCAACCCGCGCATCACACCGCGCAGCGCATGGGTCTTCCCGCTGCCTGACGGACCGACGAACACGGCGCCCGACCTGCGGCTGTCCGCGAGCGCGGCCAGAGCCACCTGCACGGGGTCTGGTCGGGGCCGCGCCCCCATGCTCTCCATCTCGACCCACCCATCCGAAGCGGCACCGTGACAGAACCAAGTATCCGTAGGCGACCCGGCCGGGGGATGTGCGTACTAGTACTCACTCGACACCTCCGGCCGGAATGAGTAGGCATCTACGGTTGACATCGACGGAGGCGGGCGCGGCGCCCCGAGCACGGTGCCCGCTCGGCACCGCGATCACGGGCAGCTCCGCGTCGAACGACGCTCCGAGCCGGGCCGTCTCCGCCGGGGAGTGTCGCCGTGCTGCGGACCGCGGCGCCAGGGTGCCCCGTACTCACTCCGCGCCGCCGTCCGGGCCGCGCGGCGCCCGGGACATAGGTAGCCGTACTCACGCGCCCGCTGGGCACGGGCCGAGTATCGCCATGCCCATGACCAGCGGAGTCGCCGCCAGCACAGTGAATGGCGTCCACCCCGGAGCACCAAGGAGTCATCATGAGCGGATCGATGAGCGCAGAGGTCGACAGCATCGGCGCGGCCTCCACCGGGAGCGGCTCGTCGCCGGGCACCCCGGCCACCGGAGGCACCGACACCGAGCGGCCCTCCTACCTGTCGCTGTACAGCTCGAGCTCCACGACCGAACCGCTGATCCTCATGCCGGCGGGGATCGTCGGCGACATCGTCGGCAGCCTCGGGAGCACGATCGGCGGCGAGCTCGGGGGCTGGTTCGGTGACCGGGCTCTCGGCAAGACGCTCGGGGGCGCCGCGGGCGAGCTCATCAAGGGCCTGTCGCCCTGGTCGGTCGTTCCCCCGTCCGTGGCTCCGGCGTCAGCCGGTCCCGGTGCGGTGCCCAGCGGCTCCGACGAGTCGCTGGTGATCGTCCCGGCAGGCTTCATCACGGGCCTGCTCGGCGGCGTCGGAGGCAAGCTTCTCGGCGGCGCGGTCGGCGGTCTGTTCGGCAACAAGGATCTCGGCGAGCAGATCGGCGGGGGCGCCGGCGGTGCCCTGGGCTCCTTCTTCGGACCGTTCTCCGTCGTCCCGCCGCAGAACGTCGCCCCCCAGTCCAACGGCCCCGCGGCCACCACGCCGCAGGAGGCGATGGTGGTGGTGCCGGCGGGCTGGCTCGGCCACCTGTTCGGCGGCGTCGCCCGCGGCGTGGGGCAGATGGTCGGCGGTGACACCGCCACGACCGTCGGCAACATCGCCGGCGACCTGGCGGAGAAGTTCGTCCCGTGGTCGGCTCTTCCCCCGAACCTCGTCCCCGCCTCCGCCGGACCGGCCGGGCCGCAGCAGACGGAGGACCTCGTGCTGGTGCCCGCCGGATGGTTCGGCAAGATCGCCTCGACGTTCGGGAGCACGATCGGTCGCGGCGTCGGCGGCTGGCTCGGGAACGCGAAGCTCGGTGCACAGCTGGGCGGCGCTGCCGGCGAGGCCCTCAAGGCGTTCTCCGTCCTGCCCGACGCCCTGCAGCCCGCGTCGGCGGGTCCCGGCGGAGGCGGCACCGAGGAGGACAAGCTCGTGGTGGTCCCGGCCGGTGTGATCGGCGGTCTCCTCGGCAGCCTCGGCGGCCTGGTCGGCGGGTCGGTCGGCGGGATGTTCGGCAAGAAGGACCTCGGCCGTCAGATCGGTGACATCGCCGGTGGGCTGGCCGAGAAGGTCCTGCCCTGGAACACCGGCGTGGAGCCGTTCAGCATGCTGCCGCCCGCAACCGCGCGCTGAAGGGGTGACCGTCATGCCTTTCACCTGGATCCGCGACGCGGACTCGGCGGTGCACACGTCCACGACCGTCGCCCCGGCGGCGGCGGTCGTGGCGGACGACCAGCTCCTTCGGGCCGCCTCCGTCCTGCCGAAGATGTTCGCCTACCTCCGCGACAACGCGCCGAACCACCCGAGCCTGGCGCCGGCGATCGCGGAGACGACCACGGCGGTCGCCGCCTATCAGTCGGGCCGGGCGGACGACGTGCAGGCGGCGCTGCGGCGAGCGCTGCAGGCGATCGAGGCCGAGCGCCGGACCGATCCGACCATCCCGCAACCGTGAGCACGACAGACGGGCCCGTGCCCCGGACCGAGCAGTTCATCGTGGCCGGGCCGCCCGGTGTCCTGCGGCCGCTGCTCGACCTCCTGGAAGCCGACCCCGAGACCGCGGTCACCGGCGTCACCCGGAACGACCAGACCGATCCCGAACGACTGACCATCTCCATCGACCCGGCGAGGGCGGCCGCCATGAGGACAGCCCTCGGGACGCTGGTCCTCATCGAGCCGGACGAACCTCTCATCCTCTAGGACCGCCACCATGACCGACGTCCTCTCAGCCGGCTCCCCACCGAGCCGTCCCCGCACGTTCCTGGTTGCTCAGGACACGTCCATCAACCCGGCCAGCGCCGGCCCGCTCCAGTTCGACTGGATCGTCGAGCAGCTCAGCGCCACCCCCGGCGTGCACGTCGAGAAGACGCTGCGGCCGCAGAACCTGCGTGCGATGAACCTCAGCAGCTCGGTCACCGACGAGGTCGTGGTCGCCACCATGACGGAGGACGTGGCGGCCGACCTCGGCCGGCACCCGCAGGTGCTGGTGGAGGAGGACGCCCCGCTGCTCCCGCAGCCGGCGGAGGTCGACGCCCCCACCGGGACGGTCGACGTCAACCCCGGTGTGCTCAGCCCGTTCGGGGTCAGCAGCTCGTGGACGGTGCAGGTGACGGGGACCGACGGCGCGCCGGTGGCCGAGGCGACCGTCTACCTCTACGGCAGCGGTGTCCCGGTCCAGGGGCGTACCGACGGCCAGGGCACGGTGACCCTCAGCCTGATGAACGAGAGCGACGCGACCCTGCGCGCCCTCTACGTCAACCCGGTCCGCGACTACTGGTCGCTGTGGCTGGCACGGCCGCCGCTGACCGGCGGTGCCACCACGACCATCACGCTGCAGCCGCTGGCGGACTCCACCACCGGGTTCCCGGGCACCGAGGTGCTCGGGTGGGGCCAGCAGGCGATGCGGCTGGACCAGGTGCCCGCCGACATGAGCGGGCGTGCCATCAAGGTCGCTGTGGTGGACTCCGGCGCCGCGGTGACCCATCCCGACCTCGCCGCCATCGGCGAGGGTGTCGACCTCACCACCACGCCGACGAACGACACCCAGTGGCGCGACGACACGATCGCCCACGGATCCCACTGCAGCGGGGTGATCGCCGGCGCCCGCAACGGCAGCGGGGTCCGCGGGTTCGCCCCGGACGCCGAGCTGTTCGAGGCGCGGATCTTCCCCGGCGGCCGGATCAGCAGCCTGATCGACGCGGTGGACTACTGCATCGACCACGAGATCGACGTGGTCAACATGAGCCTGGGTACCGGCGGCACCTCGCAGATCATGTTGCAGAAGCTCGCACAGGCCAAGGAGCTGGGCGTGGCGTGCATCGTCGCGGCCGGGAACACCGGCGGAGAGGTGCAGTTCCCCGGCACCTCGCCCGACGTCCTCACGGTCTCGGCGATCGGCCGAGACGGCACCTTCCCGGAGACCAGCTACCACGCGCAACAACGCTGGACGGGCGGGTCGGGGGACCAGGGCTACTTCTCCGCGCAGTTCTCCTGCCACGGCCCGGAGGTCGACGTCGCGGGACCGGGCGTCGCCGTGCTCTCGACCGTGCCGGCGACGGGGTACGCCTCCTGGGACGGCACCTCGATGGCCACCCCGCACGTCGCGGGGCTGGCCGCGCTCGTGCTGGCGCACCATCCCGACTTCCAGACCCCCGAGCTCCAGCTCCGCGGGGCGGCGCGCGTGGACCGGCTGTTCGCCATCCTCAAGGCCTCGGCCACCCCGCTCGCGTTCGGCGACCCGCACCGGGTCGGGCACGGCCTCCCGGACGCCCCACGTGCGCTCGGGCTGGACGCGGGCGCTGCGCCGGGCGGGCTGCAGGAGGCGCAGGCGACCGCCGTGCAGGTCGCGCTCGCGCAGCTGGCGCAGGCCATGTCCCGGGCCGGGCTGCTCGTGGACGTCGCGTCCGTCCAGCCGCTGGTCTCCGCCCACCTCGCGGCGGTCGACAGCACAGGCACCAGCACCCAGGTGCGGCGGGGTCTCGCCGACCTGCTCGCACGGATCCGCGGCGCAGGCCTGTGGAACAAGCGGCCGCCCGAGTTCTCTGCCGGCGCCGGCCGAACGCCGTTCTGAGCAGCCACGCACGGCTGTCGGAGGAGGAGCGCGGACATGGTCGGGACAGCAGCGATGGCGGTCGGCTCATGAGCGAGACGGCGGCGGCCATCCCGAACGACGACAACCCCTCCAGCAGCGCGCCAGAACGGCTCCCGGAGCCCGACGACCCGTCGCGGGCGCTCCACGAGAAGGTCCGCGCAGCCCCCTCGTCGGCCTGGCGCCTCGAACCCGAGGAGCGCAAGCGCCGCTACCTGACCCGTCACGGCGTGGGCCTCCCGGCCCAGGCTCCGCCCGAGGAAGTCGACGACGCACTCGAACGGGTCATCGGAGCCCGCGACTTCCTGCCTGGCAACTGGCTGTCGCTCGGTGCGCGGCGGGCGGACGCGGTGGGCATGGTGCGGCTGCCAGGTCAGACGGCGACAGGGTTCCTGGTCTCACCCTGGCTGCTGCTGACCAACGCCCACGTCCTGCGCGACCCGGACAGCGCCCGCGGCCAGGAGGTCGTCTTCCGCTACGTGCTCGACGAGCGCGAGCGCGCCGGCCGCGCACGGACGGTCGGTCTCGACCCGGACGCCTGCTTCGTCACCGGGTCCGTCGACGACGACGGGCTGGACTTCACGGTCGTCGCCCTGGAGCCGTTCCCGAACGGGAAGCCGGCCGGGGCGACGCTGGGCGTCATCCCCCTGCGCGGCCTCACCGGCAAGGCCGTCCTCGGGGATCACCTCAACATCATCCAGCACCCGGGTTTCAACACTCCGTTGCACGTCGCCCTGCGCAGCAACCTCCTGGTCGAGCTCGACGACGAGCGCCACCTCACGTACGAGACGGACACCGACTCGGGATCCTCCGGCTCGCCCGTCCTCAATGACGACTGGGACCTGGTCGCCCTCCACTCCCGGGCGGTCTCCGCCCGCGACGAGCACGGCCAGGACATCGACCGGGACGGTCAGCTGGTCACCCGCGACACACCGGCGTCGCGCCGCGTCTGGGTGGCCAACCGCGGCGAGCGCGTGTCCGCCATCGTCGCGGAGCTCCGAGCACGAGCCCTCGACGCGGCCGGGAGCCGCGCGGGCGACCTCATCACCGAGGCACTGACCCTGGGGGGGAACACATGACCGCGTTGCTGCTCGTGCACGGACGCAGCCAGCAGATGGCGAAGGAGCTCGGGCGCGACCAGGATGCCGTGGACCGCTACGTGGCCGGGAAGACCCGTACCTGGCTCGGCGGACTGGCCAGGGGATTCGTGCTCTCCGGGGCGGGTCCGGTGCCCGCGGACGTGACCTACTTCCCGTTCTACGGCAACGACCTGGCCGACGCCCTCGTGGCCTACGAAGCGGCCGGTGGTCCGCGACCGGATCTCGAGGCGGGAGTGGACATCGCAGCTCTCCACCGCGAGATGGTGATCGAGGCGGCCGAGGAGACGGGGTTCCTGGCGTCGCACCACATGCTCGACCACGACGCCGCGACGATCGACGCGGTACGGGAGGTGGAGAGGCTGCGCCGCAGCGGGCAGGAGGCGGGATGGTCCGACCTCCTGCAGCTGAAGATCGCCCGGTCGGCGTTGCAGTTCCTCTCGGACAAGACGGGCACGGCCGAGTGGGTCATCGAGCAGTACCTGCGGGATGTCGCCTACTACCTGGCCGACCGCGGCGCACGCGACCTGGTGCAGGGGCACGTGCGCAGGTCGATGGAGCAGGCGCGCGACGACGGGCACGGCGAGATCATCGTGATCGCGCACAGCCTCGGCACCGTCGTCGCGTACGACGCGCTCGATGACCTGCCGGAGGGCGTGACGGTGCGGCTGTTCGTCACGGCCGGGTCCCCGCTGGGGCAGAAGGTGGTGCGTCGGAACCTGCGCGGCCCCGACGTCGGCTCGGAGCGCCGTCCCGTGCCGAGGTCGATCACCCCCGTCGCAGGTCAACCGACGTGGGTCAACGCCTACGACGTGCGCGACGTCGTGGCGGTGATCCATCCCATCGCCCACCTCTTCTCGGGCGGCGACGCGTCCATCCGGGACGAGCGGACCCACAACCCGCTGTACCCGCACGCGATCGACGACTACCTGTCCGACCCGGACGTCGCCGGGCCGATCGCACAGGCGCTCGCCGCGGACCGGTGAGCGGTCAACCGGATCGGCGTTCGTCAGGGCCGGTTCGTACCACGGAGCCGAGCCGTGACAGGGACTCGCGCAGCGTGGTAGAGCGGGGGAGTGGGGGCAGCGGGGCCCGGGGGGGCGGCGGCGCTCGGTACGCGGGGTCGGCTGGTTGACCTCGCGGTGGCGGCCATGGACGGCATCGGGGTGGAACCGGCGTTCCCCGTGCGCCTGCTCAGCCTGCTCTGCGACGAGCTCGACGCGACCGGCGGCGGCGTGTGGCAACGCGTCGACTGGCGCACCGGGGACTCCGAGCTGTTCCTGCACGGCCAGCCACAGGCCTCGGTTCCGACGTTGCTGCAGGCCACCCGATCGCTGCGCCACACGCACCCGTTGCTGGTGGCGTGCGCCCGCGGCGAGCTGGCACCGCTGACGGCACAGCAGGCCGCGGGAGGTCGCTCGGCATGGCAACGGTCGCCGTGCCAGCGATTCCTGGCCACCCTGGTGGAGTCGCCACAGATGGTGAGCGTCGGACTGCGTGGCGGCAGCACGGAGGTGTGTGGCCTGGCGTTCGCCCGGTCGGGGACGGACTTCACCCCGGCCGCACTGAGCTTCCTGGCCGAGGTGCAGCCGGTGCTCCAGGCGGTGGACCGGCACGTGACCCGGCTGAGCCGGTGGTCCGACACATCACCCGCCGGCGCCGCAGAGGTCGCGGGCCGGATCGGCCTCACGTCCCGCGAGGTCGAGGTGCTCGTCCTGGTCGCGGAAGGGCTGACCGCTACTGCGGCCTCGCGCCGGCTCGGCTGCTCGATCCGGACGGTGCACAAGCACGTCGGGCACCTGTTCCAGAAGCTGCAGGTGCACGACCGGCTCGGTGCGGTGCTGGAGGCCCAGCGGCTCGGGCTGCTTCGTTTCCCCTCTCCGCTGTTCCGTTCCCGTGCCTACTCGCCCGTGGCAGCCGGTCGGGGACACGAGCCGCTCCCCACGTGACGCCCCTGATCAGGCGTCGTGCCCGAGCGCCCCGACGCCTTCTGTGGCGGTCACGAGGGCGGGTACGGCTCGCGTGCCAGGAGCCGCGCAAGGTGCGCGGTGTGCGCGGCGAGGGTCGCGGTCGTCGACGCGACCGACTCCGGCGTCTGGTCGAGGTCCTGGTAGTCGACGCCCTCCATCGCACGGCCCACCCAGTACGTCACGGCACCGGCCGGGATCGTGAACCCCACGTCGTCGAGGGCCTGGAAGAGCTCGGCGCTGACGTGGTGCGCGCCGTCCTCGTTGCCGACGACCGCGACGGCGGCCACCTTGCCGTAGGTGAGGAGCCGGCCCTGGTCGTCCTTCTCGGACAGCTCGGCGTCGAGCCGCTCGAGGGCGCGCTTGGTGACGCTGGAGGGCTGGCCCATCCAGATGGGCGTGGCGACCACGAGGATGTGGGCCGCGAGGATCTGCGCGCGGATCGCCGGCCAGGCGTCGCCGTCGCCCATGTCGGCCTGCACGCCGGGCCGGATGTCGTGGTCGACGAGGCGGATCACCGTCCCGGTGACCCCGTGCGCGGACAGGGCGGAGAGGACCTGGCGTGCGAGCAGCTCGCTGCTCGAGGGTGCGGGGGAGGGGGAGAGGGTGCCGACGAGGACGACGGCCGTGAGGTCGGGCGTGGTGTTCGTCATCGAGGCATCGTGCGACCGGATCGGCGGGTCTGCCACTGGAGCGTGCGGACGACGTTCACCGACCGTCCCGGCGCGCGCGATCGGGCGCGGCGGCCTACCGTCGCAGCACGCCAGCCACCCGGAGGTGCTCCATGAGTGACCCGATGCCCGACCCCGACCTGGTTCCCGACGCGCCGGACTCCACCGAGCTCGACGACCGCGAGCAGTCGCCCGACGCGATCCTGCTCGGGGAGGACGAGCGCGAGACCGACGACGCCGCGGTCGGCTCGATCGAGCCGCCGGACTGACTGCGGACGTCAGCTGGCACGACGCGTCAGTGGGCGCCGCGCGCCCGCGCCTCCTCGACCGCCCGCTGGACGCCCGCCGTCCACGGCTCGCCGTGACCGGGCAGGACCGTCGATGCGCCGGTGGCGGCCAGCGCGTCCAGTGAGGCGAGCGCCTGCTCGCTGTCCGCGGTCGCCGCGCCGGCCACGATCTGCGGGCCGGGGACCGCGGTGTACGGGTCGAGGGTGACCAGCGCGTCGCCGCTCAGCACGGTGTCGCGCCCGGGCAGGTGCAGGGCGCAGTGGCCGTACGTGTGGCCCGGCGTCGGCACCACGACCGGCGACCCCGGCAGGTCGAGCGCGCCCGTCGGCGGCAGTGCCCGCAGACCGCTCACCCCCGGGACGCGCAGGGCGCCGGCGCGCGCCATCGCGGCGAGGATCCGCACCGCGCGCGGGTGCCGGATCGGGTAGAGGGCGCGCGGGTTCTCGTGCGCGTAGCGGTACGGGTGCTCCGCCAGGGCGAAGTCGTCCGGGTGCGCCCAGACCGGCAGCCCGAGCTCCGCCTGGACGCGGGCCGCGACGCCGGTGTGGTCGAAGTGCGCGTGCGTCAGGACCAGGGCCGCAATGTCCTGCGGCCGGCGACCGTGCTCGCGCAACGCCCCCGCGAGCTGGGGCCACATCGCCGGGAGCCCGGCGTCCACGAGCAGGAGGCGGCCGTCCTCCTCGACGAGGTAGCAGCTGACGAAGGCGTGGCCGAGCCGGTAGACGCGGTCGGCGACCTCGGTGGTGATCATTCGGCGCTCCTGGGGGCGTGCCGTCGCCGCACGCCTCCGGACGGGTCGTCACGATCATGACCCGCCGTCGCGTGCCGTTCAACCGATGGCCCGCTGGACGCGCGCGAGCCGGTGGTGGTGCCTAGCCTGAGCAGGATCGGGACGGCGACGGCGCCCGTCGGCCGGTCGAGGAGCAGAGGCGGCACGAGCAGGGATGATCAGGACCGTCGAGGACGCGCGCGTCACCGTCGTGGTGATGAGCCGCAACCGTCGAGCGGCGCTGCTCGACTCGCTGGCCCGGCACCGCGCGCCCGTGATCCTGGTCGACAACGGGTCGGACGACGGCACGGTCCAGGCGGTCCGCGAGGTGTTCCCGGACGTCGAGGTCGTGGCGCTCGGAGGGAACATCGGGGCCGCGGCTCGCACCGAGGGCGCGCGTCGCGCTGCGACGCCGTTCGTCGCGTTCGCCGACGACGACTCGTGGTGGGCGCCGGGCTCGCTGCGCCGCGCGGCGGACGTGCTCGCCGCGTCGCCCCAGGTCGCGGTGGCGCACGCGCGGGTGCTGCTGGGCGAGGAGGAGCGGATCGACCCGTTCGACCGGGTCCTGGCCCGTTCGCCACTCAGCCCGGTGGGCGGACGGGCCTCGCTGCTGGGCTTCATGGCGTGCGGGTCGATGGTCCGCAGGGACGCCTTCCTCGACGTCGGCGGGTTCGACCCGATCGTGCGCTTTCCCGGCGAGGAGCAGCGGGTGGCCCTCGACCTGGTGGGCGCGGGGTGGTCGCTCGTGCACGTCCCGGAGGCGCTCGTGCACCACCACCCGTCGCCGATGCGCGACGCGCCGGAGGTCCGGGCGGCGGCCGTGACCCGCTCGCAGGTCCTCACCGCGGTCCTGCGCCTCCCGTGGTCCGACGTCCTGCGGGTGGGAGCACGGGCGTGCCGCCGGCCCGAAGGTCGCAGCGGCCTGCGCGCCGCCCTCCGTGACCTGCCCGCGGCCGCACGCGAGCGGCGCGTCGCCCCGGCGCGCGCCCTGCGGGCGTGGGAGACGGTGCGCAGGGCCGGGTGAGCGCGGTCGGTCCGTCGGGGCGGCCCCCTGGAAAGGTCACGTCACCGCCCGCCGTCCGGTCGCGGCCCGTGCCCCGACGCGCCGCACCGCGGCCTTGGCGGCCTCCATGACGAGGAACACCACCACGGCGATCCCCGCCGTGAGCGCCCAGCTGCGCAGGCCGATCGGGGTGGAGCCGAACCACGAGTTCATGAACGGCGCATAGGTGAAGACGAGCTGCAGGACGAGCAGGGCGCCGGCCGAGACCCACAGGCCGCGGTTGCCGGTCAGCACGCGGGTGGTGAACGCCGACCCGTTCAGCAGGCGGCAGTTCAGCAGGTAGGCGAGCTGGCCGAGGGCGAGCATCATGACCGCGGACGTCTGCGCGACTGCGTAGTCGCCCGTGCGGTCGCGCTCGAGCAGGAAGACGGCGAGCGTGGCGGCCCCGAGGACCCCCGAGGCGATCAGGACCACTGCCATCGCGCTCGACGACAGGACCTGCTCGCCCGGGGAGCGCGGCTTGCGCTGCATGATGCCCGGCTCCGCGGGCTCGCCCGCCAGCGTCGCCGAGAGGGTCAGTGCGGTGGCGAGGTTGATCCAGAGGATCTGCACGGGTGACAGCGGCAGGGTCAGGCCGGCCAGCACGGCGACGAGGATCACCAGGGACTGCGCGCCGTTGGTCGGGAGCAGGAACACGACGGCCTTGCGGATGTTGTCGTAGATCCGCCGGCCCTCCTCGACAGCTCGTTCGATCGTCGCGAAGTTGTCGTCCGCGAGGACGATGTCCGCGGCCTCCTTGGTCGCCTCGGTGCCCTTGATGCCCATCGCGACGCCGACGTCCGCCCGGGTGATCGACGGCGCGTCGTTGACGCCGTCGCCCGTCATCGCCACGACCTCGCCGTGGGACTGCAGGGCACGCACGATCCGCAGCTTGTGCTCCGGCGAGGTGCGCGCGTAGACGTCGACGTCGCGCACCACCTCGCGCAGCTCGTCGTCCGACATCGCCTGCAGGTCCGCCCCCGTCAGGGCCGGGACCCTGCCCTCCTCGGGGGCGATGCCGAGCTCCCGGGCGATCGCCGTGGCCGTGCCCCGGTGGTCGCCGGTGATCATCTTCACGCGGATGCCCGCGGCGTGCGCCTCCGCGATCGCCGCGGTGGCCTCGGGGCGCGGCGGGTCCACGATGCCGACGACGCCGAGGAACGTGAGGCCGCCGTCGAGATCGTCGAGCGTGAGGGTCTCGACGCCGTCGGCGGGGCGCGCCGCCGCGGCGAGCACGCGCAGGCCCCGGGCCGACAGGGCGTCGATCCGCTCGTCCCAGGCGTGCCTGTCCAACGGAGCGACCCCACCCGGTGCCGGCTCCGTGCTGCAGCGGTCGAGCAGCCGGTCCGGAGCACCCACGGCGTGCACGACGCGCGCAGCACCGAGCTGCACCGCGCCGGGCGGGAGCTGGTCGAGGGTCGCAGCGAATTTGTGGGCGGAGTCGAAGGACACGGCAGCGACCCGGGCGACCCCGGCGAGGTCGGCCCCCGCCTTCCTCCGCAGCACGTCGAGCGCACCCTCGGTCGGTGCTCCGACCACGCGCCAGCCGTCGTCGGTGGGCTCCACGTGGGCGTCGTTGCACAGTCCGGCGGCGAGCACGAGGGCGGCGAGGTCGGGGTGCGTGGCCAGGTCGGCGGTGGCGCCGTCGACCGTCACGACGCGGCCCGTCGGGTCGTAGCCCGTGCCCTCCACCGTGTAGGTCCCCGTGGCGGTGACCACGGCGCGCGCGGTCATCTCGTTCTGGGTGAGCGTGCCGGTCTTGTCCGAGCAGATGGTCGTCGTGGACCCGAGCGTCTCGACGGCCGCCATCTTGCGCGTGATGGCGTTGCGGCGCGCCATCTGCTGCACGCCGAGCGCGAGGGTGATGGTCACCAGGGCGGGCAGCCCCTCGGGGACGGCGGCGACCGCGAACCCGATGGCCGCGGAGATCAGCTCCTCGGCGTCGAGGTCGTGCACGAACCGGCCGACCAGCAGCATGACGACGGCCAGCACGCCGATGAGGATCGACAGCTGGGTGCCCAGGTGCGCGAGCTGGCGCGCCAACGGGGTGTCCACCGTCTCCTGCTCGGTGACCAGGGTGGAGATGCGCCCGATCTCGGTGTTGCCCCCGGTCGCCACGACCACGCCCTCGCCGGTCCCGGCGGTCACGATCGTCCCGGAGAACAGCATCGAGGTCCGGTCGCCGACGCCCGCGTCCGGGGCGTTGACCTCGTCGAGCTTGTCCACGGCCAGCGACTCGCCCGTCAGCGCCGACTCGTCGACCTCCAGCTGGGTGGAGGTGAGCAGGCGGGCGTCGGCCGGCACCCGGTCGCCGCTGCGCACCCGGACGAGGTCACCGACCACCAGCGTCGCGGAGTCGACCACGCCCCACTCACCGTCGCGCCGCACCTGCGCGTTCAGCGACTGCATCCTGCGCAGCCCCGCCAGCGCCGACGCCGCCCGGCCCTCCTGGACGAACCCGATGAGACCCGTCGCGACGATCACTGTGACGATCACCGTGAAGTCGACCCAGTCACCGGTGAACCCCTTGAGCGCCGCCGCCGCGATCAGGATGTAGATGAGCACGTCGGCGTACTGGCTCAGCAGTCGCCTGAGCACGGACGGCTGGGGCGGCTCGGGCAGCTCGTTGCGGCCGTCGCGAGCGAGCCGCCGCGCCGCGTCCTGCGAGGTCAGCCCGTCCGGCGACCCGGCGACCGCCCGCAGCACCTCGTCAGCGGGGAGCGACCAGGGCGTGCTCAGGGGGGTGCCGCGGCCGTCCGGTGCGGTGATCGTCATCCGTCGGGCTCCTCTGCGGGGTCATACGGCGCGGGGCCGGGGACAGCCCTCCCAGGGCTCTCTCGCAGCCTCGCGTCCGCCACGTCCCTCAGCCGCCGATGCGGGGCTCATACGAGCGTGCGACGCATCGCGTCGTGCCGCCAGCCGACGCCCGCGCCGACACGTGCCGTGGGGCCGCCGAGGACACTGCCGGCGGTCGAGCGGACCGCGGTCAGGCGGTGACGGGCTTCGCCAGACGGACACGCCACGCGTCAGGCCCGTCGACGAGCACCTCGACGTCGATCGGGCCGCGGTCCTGGAGCTGCGCGATGAGCGGGCGCGGCAGGTGCGGGGCGACGAGGACCATGGAGCTTCCGGGAGCGACCGCATCGAACGCGCCGAACACCGCTCCGTGCCGGATCGCGTGCGGGATGGTGCGGACGTCGAGGACCGGCTCGGCCTCGTCCTTGCCGCCGCAGCCGCACGTGTGCGCGGCCGGCTGGGGCGTGGTGGTGAGGATGTCGATGGGCTCGGCGGGCATGAGCGTCTCCTTCAGAGATGCAGAGATGGTCGGGGCGCGTGTGCCCAGGCGACCAGTCGAACGCCTGGTCGGGGCCGCGCCCTGGGCCTTCGGTCCCAGAGCGCGGCGCCCGACCGCCCGCGCGCGACGGGCGCCGGCGGCCGATGTGGACCGCCGGCGCCCGTCGTCAGGTGCCGCTCAGGCGGTGGTCGTCGCTCCGCCCGGGGCGATCGGACCGAACAGCGCCGGCATCGGCTCGGCCATCTCCAGGTCTGCGGTCGCCTGGATCAGAGCGAGCAGGTCGGTGTCGAGGCCGGGGGAGAACTCCTCGAACCGCTCCTCGGCGATCGTGATGGGGACGCCGCCGGGCGCCTGCTCACGAGCGTCGAGCTGGGTGCCGTCGTTGGAGGGCGACATCCCCTGGAAGATCCGTCCCGCCTCCGACGAGGCGGTCAGGTCGAACGTGTACTGCTTGCTCTGCAGGCCCAGGTCGAGCAGCTTCTTGACCTCGGGGAACTTCTCCGCGTTCGTCTTGGGGATCGGCAGCACGGACGCCCAGTTCACGCCCAGGGTCTCCAGGGCCTTCGCATACGCGTTCTCGTGCGCCTGGTCGCGCACGATGAGGTAGGCGATGGTCGAGCGGGCCGTCTTGTTGGAGGTCATCTCGTAGATCCGGCACTTCTGCAGCCGGCCCGTGGACTCGAGCATCAGGTTGTAGAGCAGATCCAGCACCAGGTTCCCGGAGTTGTAGACGTAGGTCCCGCTCCACGGGTTGCCCGCGGCGTCGACCGGCCGGGCGCCCTGGGCAGCCACCAGGTAGTGGTGGATGTTGCTCTGGTGCAGCGCGTTCTCCAGGGGCGTGGCCCCTCCTGCGCCCGGCGCGTCCAACGGGTCGGTCTTCTTGCCGTTGTACCGCGGCGAGCCGTCCAGCAGGCGGGCGATCGTGGTGCCGATGAGCTCGACGTGGCTGATCTCCTCGGTGCCGATGCCCTGGAGCAGGTCCCGGTACGGCTTACCGCTCGGGCCTCGGAAGTTGATGCTCTGGAAGAGGTACTGCATCATCGTCCGCATCTCGCCGAACTGGCCGCCGAGACCCTCCTGGAGGGCGTTCGCTGCGGCCGGGTCCGGCTCGTCGGCCTCGATCTCGTTGATGAGTCGCTGAACGTGCAGGTACATGGGAACTCCTCTGTCGTCGCGCCGGGTGGACCCGGCGCCCGTTCGTCGAACCGTCCTGGCCTCACCCGCGCTGTCGACGCAGGGCACGACCCCGCTGCACGTCCTCCTCCTGTTTGGCCTGCTTCTTCTCGCTCGCACGCGTGTCGCGCGGCGGAAGCTGGATGGTCCGCTCGGCCTCGATGCCGGCCTGCAGCTGACGTCCGCGCTCGATCTCGGCATCGAGCTCCGCCCCGAACAGCAGCGCCAGGTTGGTGATCCACAGCCAGAGCAGGAAGACGATCACGCCGGCCAGCGAGCCGTAGGTCTCGTTGTAGCTCGAGAAGTTGGTGACGTAGAACCCGAACGCCGCGGAGGCGAGCACCCACACGACGAGTGCGACGATGGCGCCGAGGCTGATCCAGCGGAACTTCGGCTGCTGCACGTTGGGCGTCGCGTAGTAGAGGACCGCGATCGCCGTGACGACCAGGGCGACGATGACTGGCCACTTCGCGATGTTCCAGACCGTGACCGCGGCATCGCTCAGTCCGACGGCCGCGCCGATCGAGCGGGCGACCCCACCGGACAGCACGACGGCGGCGACGACCACCACGGCGATCAGGACCAGCACCACGGTCACGACCAGGAGCACGGGGCGCAGCTTCCAGATGGGCCGGCCCTCGTCGATCTCGTACACGCGGTTCATCCCGCGGCTGAACGCCGCGACGTAGCCCGAGGCCGACCACAGCGCCAGGGCGAGGCCGAGGACGAACGCGAGCCCGGCGGCCGGCGCCGAGGTCAGGTTGTCGAGGATCGGTCTCAGCGTGTCGTCCACCGAGGAGACGCCGGCGTCGCTCGCGATCTTCAGGACGTCGGTGATCATCTTCTCGGGGTCCCCCACGAAGCCGAGGACCGACACGATGGCCAGGAGGGCGGGGGCGATGGCCAGCACGGCGTAGTAGGTCAGCGCTGCGGCCAGGTCGGTGCACTGGTCCTTGGTGAACTCCCGCACGGTCTTGCGCAGGACGTACAGCCACGACCGTTTGGTCATGTCGCCGGGGGAGTCCGGCTTGCGCGGGTCGTCCGGGTCCGGTGCTGCCGTCTTCTGCGTGCTCTCAACGCCGCTCGCGTCGTGCGTGGTCATCGCGACTCGACTTCCTTTCCCGGTGTGAGGTCCGTGCCACGCGGCGGGGCACCACGATGTGCCCCGCCGCGCAGGCTTCTAGTACCCGGACCGGTTGCCCTCGTCCGCGTGCGCGCCCTTGACCGAGTCGGCGGCGTCCGTCGCCCCGGAGCGGAGGTCGTCGGCTGCCGATCGTCCCTCCTCCTGGAGCGTGGACCCGGCCTCCGTCGCGCGGTCCTTGACGGCGGCCACGGCCTCCTGCGCGGGTTCGCGCAGGTTGTCGGCCATACCCTGCGCGGCGTCCTTGGCCTGCTGCACGAGGGGGGCGGCCTGCTCCTTCGTGGCCTGAGCGAGATCCTGCTCCCGGCGGGTGCTCGGCAGCAGGGACGAGATCAGCCACCCGGCGCCGAAGGCGACGAGGCCCGCCGCCAACGGGTTCCCGCGCGCACGGTTCCTCGTGGCGTCGGGAAGACCTGCGGCGGACTGGCCGAGCGAGGACACCGACCCGCCCAGTGACGACGCGGTCGAGCCGACGGAGCCGGCGCCGTCGGAGACGCCGCCCATCACCTTGTCCTTGACGCCCGTGACCGCCGAGCGGACCTTGTCGGCCTGGCGCTGTGCGGCCTGCGTCGGGCTGACCTTGTCGGTCAGGGCGTCGACGTCCGAGCTCAGCTCGCTACGGGTGCGCTCGATGTCCTCGCGGATCTGGTCGGGATCGGTGCTCATGCGTTCTTCTCCTCGTGACCTTGCAGTGCGTTCGGGATCTTCTTGACGGTGTCGGCTGTCTGCGGCATGCCGCCGACGCGCTTGCTCTCGGCCTTGCCACGCGCGGCCAGGACGGCCGCGACGACGGCCCACAGTGCGGCGACGATGACGGCGGACCAGCCCAGCGAGTCCATCGCGTCACCGAGCGCCCACCACAGGGCGAGCGACAGGAACAGCAGGACGAAATGGCCGGCGACGGCGGCCCCGGCGAACATGGACCCGCCCTTCGCGGCGGCCTTCGCCGACTGGCGAGCCTCGGCCTTGGCCAGCTCGACCTCCTGGTGCAGGAGGTTGGACAGGTCACGCGTGACCTCGCCGAGCAGCTCCCCGACGGACTGGCGCGGGGGTGCGCCGAGCGGCTCGGTCATCGCTGGTCCCAACCGGTCGTGCTGGGCACGGGCGAGCCGACCTCGTCGGGGAGCTGCGGGCGCTCCTGGGCCACGTCGGCGTAGACGGGCAGGACCTCGGTCGGTTCCGCCACCGGCTGTGCGGTGGGGACGGACGTGGTCGCGGGCGAGGCGCTCGTCGACGAGGTCGGCGTCGCGTCCTTGAGCCCGCGCGTGAGGCGACCGATGACGACGCCCGCGCCCGCGGCCACGAGCAGGAAGGTGCCGGGACGGCGCCGCGCGAAGGTGCGCACCTCCTCGAGCACCTCGTCGGGTCCGTGGTTCTCGAGCCACTGGCCGAGCGCGTCCACGCGGTCGCCGACCTCGCGCACGATGTCCGTCGCGAAGTTCTGCTCCTCGGGTGCGGAGGCCATCTGCGTGAGCTGGCCCCCCACGGCGGTGAGACCGCCTGCGAGCCGGGTCTGCTGGCTGCTCGCCTGGTCGGTGACCTCCGTGCGTGCCTGGGTCCACAGGTCGCTCAGCTGGCGGCGCGCCTCCTGCGTGACGGCCGCGGCCTCGCTCTTGGCCTCGCCGACCAGGTGCCCACCGGCCCCCGCGGCGTTCTCCTTCAGCGTCTTGGCCTGCTCCTTGGCGGTGTCCGCCGTGCTGGCTCCGCCGTCCGTGCCGGATCCGCCGTCGCCGTGCGGATAGCTGCTCGTGTAGTCGTCAGTCATGGCGTGTGTCTCTTCTCGGGTCGTCGAAGGGCCGCCCGGCCACTGCCGGGCGTGCTCCGAGGGGCATTTGTTGGGCGCGGACCTTCTGCCGCGCGACCGCCTTGCATGGAGAGGGCGGGAAACGCTCGTGCGCTTCCGTGACCCGGCTCTCAGGGTGTGCGGGCCACAGCGCCACACACCCGTCCCATGCCCGGGTACGGGTCTGTCCCGGGTGACGGTCCGCCGGGCGACTCTCGTCGTTCGACACCTTGGACGTTAGGCCAGCCGCGATGCGGTCGCCACCCGAGCCGCGCCTCAGCCCGCCTGCGGGTCCAGCACCACCTTGATGCAGCCGTCGTGCTTCTTCTGGAACATCTCGTACGCCGCGGGCGCCTCCCGCAGCGGGAGCCGGTGGGTGCGCAGGTCCAGCACGCCCAGCGGGTCGGCGTCGTCGGTCACGAGCGGCAGGAGGTCGTCGATCCACCGGCGCACGTTGGCCTGCCCCATGCGCAGCGTGAGGCCCTTGTCGAACATCGTCATCATCGGCAGCGGGTCGACCGCGCCGCCGTACACCCCGGAGATCGAGACCGTGCCGCCGCGTCGGGCGATGGCGATCGCGGACTGGAGGGCCGCGAGCCGGTCGATGCCGGCCTTCTCGATCACAGGAGTCGCGAGCGCGTCCGGCAGGAACGTGGCGGCCCGCTGCACGACCGACGCGGCCGGCGAGCCGTGCGCCTCCATGCCCACGGCGTCGATCGCCGCGTCGACGCCCCGGCCGTCCGTGAGGTCCAGCACGGCCGCTACGAGGTCCTTGGTCTCACGCAGGTCGATGACGTCGATGCCGTGGCGGCGCGCCATCGCGAGTCGCTCCGGGACCCGGTCGATGCCGATCACCCGGGACGCGCCGCGGTGGGCGGCGATCCGGGCGCTCATCTGGCCGATCGGCCCCAGGCCGAGCACGCCGACGGTCCCGCCGGCCGGTACCTGCGCGTACTCGACGGCCTGCCACGCCGTCGGCAGGACGTCGGACAGGTAGAGGTACCGCTCGTCGGGCGACCCGTCGTCCGGCACCACCACGGGCCCGAACTGGGCCTGCGGCACGCGCAGGTACTGCGCCTGACCGCCGGGGACCTGTCCGTACAGCTTGGTGTACCCGAACAGCGCGGCGCCCTTGCCCTGCTCGCGCACCTGCGTGGTCTCGCACTGCGAGTACAGCCCCCGTGTGCACATCCAGCACGTGCCGCACGCGATCCCGAACGGGACCACCACGCGGTCGCCCACCCGCAGCGAGCCGGCGGCGGAGCCGACCTCCTCCACGACGCCCATCGCCTCGTGCCCGAGGATGTCACCGGCGTCCAGGAAGGCGCCGAGCACGGCGTAGAGGTGCAGGTCCGAGCCGCAGATGGCCGTGGACGTCACCCGGATGATCGCGTCCGTCGGCTCCTGGATCGACGGGTCCGGAACCTCGTCGACGCTGACCTTCTCGCGTCCCTGCCAGGTCAGAGCATGCATGTGCGCCTCCGTGTCGAGCGTCGTGCGGTCGAGCAGGGTGCGCCGCTGGCTCCGCGCACGGCGACGCTAACCGCGGCCCCGACGGACCGCACTCCGAACCGGCCGGGTTGCTCGTCGCGCACGGCTCGCTAGGTTCGGTGCATGGCCACCGTCACCCGCGTCATGCACTGCCCGCCCGAGCGGGTCCTGAGCGTTCTCGCCGACGGCTGGACGTACGCGACGTGGGTCGTGGGCACCTCGCGGATCCGGGCGGTCGAACCGGGGTGGCCAGCCGTCGGCTCGCGCATCGACCACTCCGTCGGCGTGTGGCCCGCGCTGCTCGACGACGACACGACGGTGCTCTCGTGGGATCCGCAGCAAGGCATCGAGGTCCAGGCCCGGGGCTGGCCGGTGGGCGAGGCGCGGATCAGGATCGACGTCCGCTCCCGACCCGACGGCGGGAGCGACGTGCGGATGATCGAGGACGCCGTCCGCGGTCCGGGCACGCTGGTCCCTCGGCCGGTGCGTACCGCCCTGCTGGTGCCGCGGAACACCGAGACGCTGCACCGGCTCGCGCTGCTCGCCGAGGGTGGCGCCCGCTGACCGTCGCCTCGGGGTGCGCCGTGCACGACCCTGACCGACGATGGGCACCGGCGTCCGACAGCGTGCGTCGACCCCCGACCACCGGAGGCACCATGTGGGCCCTCGTCTTCCGACGGCTGCGACTCATCGTCGTGGCGGCCGTCCTGCTCCCCGTCGTCTCGTCGATCGCCCGCCGGCTGGCGGAGCGGGTCGAACGCCGCAAGGCGGGGCCGACGCTGGGCTCGCGAGGCCTGCGGGCGGTCGAGTCGGCCGCCACCAAGGGCCGGAAGCTGCTGCGCTGACGTGAGCGTCCGGCGGTCCTGGTCGACGCGATGCTGAAGCGCGGGGGAGGGCAGCCCGCACCCGGGACGCACCGGGACCACGTCGTCGGGTCGTGACCTCGGGGGATGGGATCATCGTGCCTCCGCCCGGCAGCGAGCCGGGGCTCGACCATCCGACGAGGGGTCACGGCCGCCATGACGTCTGCCGACTTCCTGCCGCTGTCCGCCGTCGAGCTGGGGCCGGGGCTGTTCCGGACCGCGCAGGAGCGCGTCCGCGAGACCCTTCTCGGACTGTCCGTGGACCGGTTGCTCGCACCGTTCCGGCGGGAGGTCGGGCTGCCGCCGGTCGCCGCGTCGTACGACGGCTGGGAGTCCTCGGGGCTCGACGGGCACACCGCCGGTCACGTCCTGTCCGCGCTCTCCTCCCTGACGCAGTCCGGATACCCCGAGGTGCGGGGTCGGGCTGAGCAGCTGGTCGCGGGGCTGCGCGAGTGCCAGGTCGCCGGCGGCACCGGCTACGTCGGGGGGATCCCTGGGGGCGGGGCGCTGTGGGACGAGCTCCGCACCGGCGACATCCGGGAGACGTCGTTCCACCTCAACGACCGGTGGGTCCCGCTGTACAACCTGCACAAGACGGTCGCAGGGCTGGTCGATGCCGTGACGGCGCAGGTCTCGGGCGCCGACGCTGTGCTCACCGACGTCGTGCGGTGGTGGGAGCGCCTGCTGGCGGACCTCGACGACGCCGCCCTGGCCCGGGTGCTCGTCACCGAGTCGGGGGGACTGGTCGAGACGTTCGCCCGGGTCGCCGAGCTCACGGGGGAGCCGCGGCACCTCGCGACGGCGCGACGCCTCCTGCCCGCGATCGCGGAGCCGCTCGTCGCGGGCCGGGACGAGCTCGACGGGCAGCACGCCAACACGCAGGCGCCGGTCGCGGTGGGGCTCGCCACCGTCGACCGGGTTGCGCGCTCGCTCGAGGATGCCGCTGGTGATGAGGCCTGCCGCGTCGGGGCGCAGACCTTCTGGACCTCCGTGGCCCGGCGCCGGTCCGTCGCGATCGGGGCGGCCAGCGTGCGCGAGAACTTCCACTCCGCCGAGGACTTCTCCCCGATGTTCACCGGTCGGGAGGGTCCGGAGAGCTGCCTCACCTACAACATGGTCAAGCTCTCGGCCGAGCTGTTCCGGACCACGGGCGACGACGACTACCTCGACGTCGCCGAGCGCGCGCTGGTCAACCACCTGCTCTCGACGCAGCACCCCGACGGCGGCTTCGTCTACTTCACCTCGATGCGTCCCGGGCACTACCGCAGCTACTCGGCGCCGGAGCAGGGGTTCTGGTGCTGCGTCGGCACCGGGCTGGAGACGCCGACCAGGCACGGCGCCTGGGCGTTCTCGACGTCCGGGGACGAGCTCGGCGTCAACCTGCTGCTCGACGCGACCGCGCGCTGGCGGGACCGGGGCGTCACCGTCCGGGTCAGCTCGGGCTACCCGCTCACGGAGCGCGTCACCCTCGAGGTCACGGCGGCGCAGCCGACCCGCTTCACGCTCGCGGTACGCATCCCCAGCTGGGTGGGCACCGCCGCGACCGCGACCATCGACGCCGAGCGGACGGCCGTGGCCGCGGGGTCGCGCCTGCGGGTGGACCGCGAGTGGGCCGGCACGACGACGGTGGACCTGGTGCTGCCGGCGGCCGCCCGCCTCGAGCAGAGCCCCGACGGGGGGCCCTGGGCGCAGGCGCTCTGGGGCCCGCTCGTCCTCGCCGAGCGCGTGCCCGACGACACGGTGAGCTACGTCGCGGCCCCCACCCGGATGGGGCACGTCGCCGGTGGTCCGCTGCGACCGCTGGCCGAGGCACCGGTTCTCGGCCCCGGGTCGGGCAGGTCGATCAGCCGGACGCCGGACGGGTTCACGATGCGCGACATCGACGGTCTGCCGATCGTGCTCGAGCCGTTCGCGACGCTCCACGACGCGCGCTACGTCGCCGCGTGGCCGTTCGCGCCCGACGGTGACGCCGTCGGGCGCCGGGCCGCACTGCAGGCCGTCGACCAGTCCTCCCTGAGCCTCGCGGCTCGCACGCTGGACGAGGTGGCGTTCGGTGAGCAGCAGCCCGAGGTCGACCACGGGGTCGTGGGCAGCGGCACGGTCGTCGGGCGGGAGGGTGACGAGCGGTGGCGGTCCGCGACGGGCGACATCCGCCTGACCGTGCTCGACTGGCGCAGCACGGCGACATCGCTGCGCCTGGAGTGGCTGAGCGACACCGAGCCGACCGCGCTGCGCGTCGTCGCCGCGGGCCAGGTCGTCCTCGACGAGCTGCTCGAGCCGGACCCGCTCGGTCGCAGGGTCGTCCAGGAGGTCGGCCTACCGCTCGGTCGGGAGCTCAACGTCGAGATCCCCGTCGTGATCCACGCCGGCGAGGGTCGCTCCACACCGCGGCTGCTGGGCCTGCGCCTGCTGGCCGCGGCCGGGGACTGAGCGGCGAAGCACGCCGGCGTGCACGGCCGGGTCTAGCCTGGCGCATGCCCGAGCAGAGGGAGGACGACGTGGTGCTGATCGGCGCGCATGTGCGTGGAGACGACCCGGTGGCGGCAGCCGCCGAGCTGGACGCCCAGTGCGTCCAGCTGTTCCTGGCACACCCGCAGGGCTGGAAGAAGCCGGTCCCGCGCGACGACGCGGACGCGCTGGTGGCCTCCGGGCTCGGGGTCTACGCGCACGCGCCGTACCTGGTGAACGTGGCGTCGACCAACAACCGGATCCGCATCCCCAGCCGGAACATGGTCGCCCAGCACGCGGCCGCGGCCGCGGGCCTGGGTGCGCGCGGGCTCGTCGTGCACGGCGGGCACGTGGGCGACGGCGACGACATCGCCGTCGGGATCGAGAACTGGCGAAAGACGTTCGAGCGCGCGACGTTCCCCGTGCGGGTCCTCGTCGAGAACACGGCGGGCGGGGAGAACGCGTGCGCGCGCACCCTCGACCGCCTCGCCATGCTGTGGGACGCGATCGGGGAGTACGAGGTCGGCCTGTGCCTCGACACGTGCCACGCCTGGGCGGCGGGTGAGGACCTGGAGACGATCGTCGAGCGTGTGCGCGGGATCACCGGGCGGATCGACCTGGTGCACGCCAACAGCTCGCGGGACCCCGCCGGCTCGGGCCGCGACCGGCACGCAGGCTTCGCCTCGGGCACGATCCCGCCCGAGCTGATCGCGCACGTCGTGCGCGAGGCCGGCTGCGACGCGCTCGTCGAGACGCCCGCGGAGAGCCAGGCGCAGGACATCGCGTTCCTGCGCGCTGCCCTGGCCGGCTGAGCAGGCGGCGTCAGCTCGACAGGATGCGGCTCTTCTGGGCCTCGAACTCGGCCGTGCTCAGGACCCCCGCGTCACGCGGAACGTACCACCGCGAATCGGACGGCCACAGGGGCGCCGCCTCGCTCGGCGGGGGACGTCGCGTCGGATCGTCCCGGGGTTTGAACCTCAGGGCGGCGTGCGCCGTTGACGGGGTAGGACCGACGGGCAGACCAGGGAGGCGGCGTGGCGGATGAGGCCGACGCACTCCTGCGAGCGCTCCACCAGGCGTACGCGCGCCCCCTGCAGCACTACGTCGTCCGCCTGACCGGTGACCACGCGCTCGCCCAGGACGTGGTGCAGGAGGCGATGGTCCGGGCATGGACGCACCCTGAGGTCCTGACCCGCGACGAGGGCGCGACCCGCGCCTGGCTCTACACGGTCGTGCGCAACCTCGTGATCGATGACCGTCGAAGCGCGCGGCACGTGCGGGAGCGCAGCACGGAGCACGCACCGGACACCGCCCAGCCGGACGCGTCCCAGGCCGTCCTCGACAGCTGGCTGGTGGCCGATGCGCTGGAACAGCTCACCCCCGAGCACCGGGCCGTCGTGGTCGGGGCGTACTACGGGGGACGGTCCGTCGCCGAGCTCGCCCGCGAGCACCAGGTGCCCGAGGGCACCGTCAAGTCGCGGATGCACTACGCACTGCGAGCGCTGCGGCTCGCGCTCCAGGAGAGAGGAGTGACCTCATGACCGGCCGGGACGAGGACGAGCCCACCGTGTCGAGCGACGACGCGTTCCGTGACTGGGACGCGGCCTACGTCCTCGGGTCGCTCGGTCCAGCGGACCGCCGCGCCTTCGAGGAGCACCTGCGCACCTGCGCACCGTGCCGGGCGGCCGTCGGTGAGCTCGCCGGGCTGCCGGGGCTGCTCCGGCTGGTTCCGGCCGAGGAGGCTGCGACCCTCGGCGGCCCCGCCGCGGACGTGGTCGAGCTGGCGTCGGTCGCTCGCGCGGCCCAGCGGGTCCGCCGGCGCGGGCGGGTCAGGCTGGTCGGAGCGGCGGCGGCGTTGCTGCTGCTCGGCGGGGTGGCGGGCGTCCAGCTCGGCCGCCCCGCGGGGACGACGGCGCCGGTGGCGTCCCCGTCGGCCACCGCCGCGGTGCGGGCCCTCGAGCTCGAGCCCGTCGGCGCCGTGGCCGTCAGCGCCGACCTGACCCTGCAGGAGAAGGGCTGGGGCACCCGGATCGACTGGGAGTGCAGCTACCCGGAGAAGGCCTGGGCCGACGGCACGGGGCCGGTCTACGAGCTCGTGCTCGTCGAGGAGGACGGCACGACCACGGTCGTGGCGACCTGGTTGGCGCGCAACGTGGGGGCGCGCGGACTGGGCGCGTCGTCGAGCATCACGACGGACATGATCCGCCGGGTCGAGATCCGGGTGGAGGGCGCGGACGCGCCGCTCGCGGCGGCGCACACCTGACTGGCCCGGTCAGCGTCCGGCGAGAGGGACCACCTGCGGCCTGCCGTCGTCGGCTTCGGCATCCGCTTGCGCGAGGGACACCGGCCGCCGCGCAGGGCATCTGAGGGTGACCGCGGTGCCGGTGGACCCGGTCACGACACGGACCTGGAGGCCCGCCGACAACATCATGGGGAACCCCCGCCCGCGGTCGCCCGGGTCGGAGGGCGGCTCGTGCCATCGGCCATGGTCCCGGACGACCACCTCGACGGTCGCGTCATCGTGGACCGCGGCGTGGATCTCGACCGTGCCGACGGCCGCGTCCGCCGCGGTGCCGTACGCGTGCTCGACGGCGTTGGCCGCGGCCTCGCTGACGCCCAGCACGAGGCCTGCGCGGTCGCGGTCGCCGAGGCCGACGCCACGGGCCCAGGCCTCGATCTCGCCCCGCACCGGTGCCAGCTGCCGAGCCTCGGCGGGCACCACCAGGTCGAGCGGTGCGGGAGGCGTGCGGCGGTGGGCGACGAGCACCGTGACGTCGTCGGCCCGGCCCTCCGCGGTGAGCACCCCGGAGACGTCCCGGCAGAGGTCCGCGGCGACGGAGGAGTCCGCCGTCCAGACGCCCCCGGTCGCGACGTGCAGCGGCGCGAAGGCGTCCTGCCCGGGGCCGCCCTCGCGACCGTCGGCGTACAGGACGATCGCCTCACCGTCGCGCAGCGCGGCGCGCAGCACCCGCTGCTCGGAGCGCGAGGCCGGCCGCCGGCCGCTGGCCGCCGGCAGGCTCCGCGTGCCGTCCGGTCCGACGACGAGGGGCGTCGGGTGGCCAAACGTCGCGTACTCCAGCTCGCCCGAGCGCGGGTCCAGGAACGCGATGCAGGCGGTGGTGCGGTGGAGGCCGACACGCTCGGCGTACGCCTCCGCCGCCTCCAGAGCCTCGAGGACGCCGGCACCCTCGGAGAGTCGCGCCGCCAGCACGGTACGCAGCTCGCTCGTCGCGGCCGACGCCTCGACACCGCCCGGGAGGTGGCCGGCGGCCAGCGCCACCCGCCCGTCGGAGAGCGACGCGGTGTCGAACCAGCCGGCGCCGCCGTCCTGCTCGGGTCGGGCCAGCAGGTAGGACGCGGCGACGTCCAGCCGAGGAAGAAGCGGGACGGTCGCGGGCAGGAGCGCGCCCTGCAGGCGTCCGGTGACCTCCCGGGCACGGGCGAGGAGCTCGTCGGCCTCGGCGGCGCGCGCGCGCTCGCGACCGGCAGCTCGGACGTGCTCGGTCACGTCCACGCCGGCAGCGACGGCGCCCACCACGTTCCCGGACGCGTCCAGCCACGGCGAGACGCGCAGGTCGATCCACCGGCCACCGGACCGGCCCGACCAGTCGGTCACGACCGGCACGAGGTTCTCGTGGAACGGCACCCCCGTCCTGGCCACCTCGGACAGGGCGGTCACGACGACCTGCACGCCCGGAGCCCGCAGCTCCGGGAGGCGCAGCCCCACCAGGTCGCTGCGGTCCAGGCACTCCCGGGCACCGCGGTTGGCCGCGACGACCTGCAGGTCGGTGGAGCGGACGACGATCTGGATCCCGGGAGAGCCGTCGAACGCGTGCAGCACGGCAGACTCGTCGGCGTACCCGCCGGTGGCCATCCGCGTGCGCCTCAGCCGGTGGGAGCGCTCAGGCGCGTCCGCGACGGCGCGGGCGCGGTCACGATGTCCAGGTCGTGCGCCCCGACCAGACCGAGGCCGATCCCTGCGGAGAGCACGATCCGCATCTTGACCCCGGCCGCCGTGCTGCGCCGGTTGGCGGCGCTCAGGGCGGAGACCCCGACGGAGCCCAGGTGCGTCACCAGCCGCAGGTCGACGACCATCTCGCCGACCTCGCGTGCCGTGATCATCAGCTGCGTCACGGCGGCCGTGAACTCGTGCGCGGTGGCCAGGTCCACCGGACCGTCGATGCGCACGACCGGGACGCCGTCGGAGGTGTCGAACGTGGCCAGCAGCGTGGGGGAGTTCCGCGCGGCGGGCGGTTCGGGTGTCGGCTCGGTGAAGCTCTCGACGTAGAAGTCGTCCAGTCGCTGGCGCGTCTCCGACCCGAGCCCGCCACCGCTCTCGACCGCGGCGACGAGCCGTTCCGAGAGCGTCAGCAGCCGGACGTTGCGCTGCTGGGAGCCCCACCGCAGCAGCTCGAAGGCCGCCTCGCCGTCGATCCCGTACCCGAGCATCAGCGCGCCCTTGGCCTGGTCGATCACGGCGTGCGACTGCAGGGCCTGGGTCAGTTCCTGGTTCACCCGGCGCGCGACCGCGTCACGCTGGGACGCGGTGACGTCCACCAGGAACCCGGACACCGTGCGCGGTGCGTCCCCGTCCGGGTCACCGGCCCCCGTCAGTGTGACGGAGCGCTCGCCGCCGGTCAGGTCCAGCAGGCGGTAGTGGCAGCCGAACGGCTCGCCGTCGACGGCGCACTGGCTCAGGGCGTCCATGACCCGGCCCCGGTCGTCGGGGTGGACGTGGCGTGACATCAGCGCCAGCGTCGGCACGACCTCGCCGGGGGCCATGCCGTGGATCCGAAACATGCCGTCCGACCAGGTCCATCTGCCGGTGGGTGCGGTGTACCGGAAGCGACCGACCTGGGCGGGGCTGGGGGTGGGGGTGGGCACGACGTCCTCCGCGTAGGCCCCGGTGAGCGGGGAAGGAGCTCTGGGCCGGGCTCGTTGCTGAATCCGGGTCGTCGGGCTGCACGCCCGGCGTGTTTGCGTTGCGCAGCGTATGTCAGGATCCCGGGCGGGTTGTAGCCGCTCAGTGCAGGCGACGCCGCCAGTCCGCCGGCACCCGCTCGGCCGGACCTGGCACGGGCTGTTCCAGCGGTCGGTGCTCGGGCGGCGCGAGGGGTGGGCCGTCGGTGTAGTCGTCGGCGGCGTAGTCCCAGAACCAGTCCTCGCCGGGCTCGAACGTGCGCACCACGGGGTGCCCGGTCGCGCGGTAGTGCGCCGTCGCGTGCTGGTTGGGTGACGTGTCGCAGCAGCCGACGTGCCCGCAGGTGGCACAGCGGCGCAGGTGCAACCACCAGCTCCCGGTCGCGTCGCACTCGACGCAGCCGCTCCCGCTGGGCGGCACGGTGGGGTCGATCGCGGTGTCGGTCACGGGGTGGGTCCTTCCGTCGGGGAGTACGGCAGCCGGACGAGGAAACGGGTGTCGCCGGGCACGGAGGTGACGCTCAGGTCCCCGTGGTGCAGTCCGGTGACGATCCGCCAGGAGATGTCGAGCCCGAGGCCCGTGCCCGACCCGACGGGCTTGGTGGTGAAGAACGGCTCGAAGATCCGGCCCACGACGCCGTCCGGGATGCCCGGGCCGGTGTCCGCGACCTCGACCTCGAGCCAGTCGTCGCGGCGCCGCGTCGTCAGGGTGAGCGTGCCGTGGCCGTCCATGGCCTGCGCCGCGTTGTCGATGAGGTTGGTCCAGACCTGGTTCAGCTCGGCGGCCAGCACGTGGATCGGTGGCAGCGTCCGGTCGTAGTCCTTGACCACGGTGACCCCGTCACCGATCTTCCGCTCGAGCATGGTCGTGGTGCTGTCGAGCAGCTCGTGGATGTCGACGTCCTGGTCGGGCGCCCGACCGATCTGCGAGTACTGCTTGGCGGCGCCGACGAGGGACGAGATCCGGCTCGTCGCGTCCTGCACCTCGTTCATCAGCGACTCGGTCTCCAGCGTGTACGCCAACCACCGCACGGCGCCCTCGAGGATGTCGGGACCGACCCAGGTGGCGACCCCGTCGAGCCACTGCGGGCCCAGGCCTGCGGCCACGAAGCTCGGGGCGAGCTCCCAGCCCTCGGCGATGTCGTGCTCGTCCATCCAGTCCGCGAGCGCGTCCTCGAGGTCGGACACCTCCAGCGCGCTCGGCACGACCCCGGACGCCCGTTGCTGCGCGAGGGCCACGACCGCCTTCTCCTGCAGGTGGATGATCTGCGCCAGCTGGTCGCGGTCGTACGGACCCGAGGCGATGAGGGCCAGCTTGTGCCGCATCCCGGCGACGCGCTCACGCAGCGTCGCCGTCGCCCGGGTCGCGGCGGCGGCCGGGTTGTTGAGCTCGTGCGTCAGGCCGGCCGACAGGGACCCCAGCGCCAGCAGCCGCTCGCGCTGGCCCGTCGCCGCCTGGGTGCTCTGCTGACCGAAGAAGAGGCCCTCCAGCAGGTGCACCGCCATCGGGAACCAGTCGCTCATGAGCGACGCGAAGTCCTCGGCGGCCAGCACGTAGAAGCGCGACGGCTCCAGGACGCGCAACGTCTGGGTGTAGGTCTGCGGGACCCGGTCGTCGAGGTAGGCCCCCCAGGCGCCGGCGTACACGCCGACCTGGCCGGTGCGGGTGATCTCGACGTCGTCCGTGCCGACCCGGCGGTACAGCGCGAGCGAGCCGTCGAGCAGCACGTAGAAGCTGGCGGCCGGCTCTCCTTCGCGGTACAGGATGCCCGGCTCGACGTGCTCGACGTGCCCGTGCCCGCACAACCACGTGAGCTGCTCGTCGCTGAGGCGCTCGAAGAGGAACAGGGTCCGCAGCTCGTCGATGTCGCACGGCAGGCGGGTCGCCGTGGTGGCCGCGATCGGTTCGGTGGTGGTCACAGCTGCTCCAGGTAACGATGGACGAGCATCACGGCCATGGCGCCCTCGCCCACGGCGGACGCCACACGCTTGGCGGACTCGGCGCGCACGTCGCCGGCCACGAACACCCCGGGGACGCTCGTCTCCAGGTGGTACGGAGGACGGTCGAGCGGCCACGAGTCGGGTGCCTTGCCCTCGACCAGCAGGTCGTGCCCGGCGCACACGAACCCGTGCTCGTCACGGGTCACGGTGCCGTCCAGCCACGTGGTCAGGGGTGCGGCCCCGATGAACACGAACAACCAGCCGGTGTCCACGGATTCCTGCTCGCCCGTGACGGTGTCGCGCAGCACGACCTGTTCGAGGTGCTCGGCGCCGACGGCCTCGACCACCTCGCTGTGCGTGCGCACGCGGATCCGGTCGTTGCCCTCCACCTGCTCGACGAGGTAGCGGGACATCGACTGGTCCAGCGAGCCGGCGCGCACCACGAGGGTCACGGAGCGTGCGTGCCGGGACAGGTACATCGCCGCCTGGCCCGCCGAGTTGGCGCCGCCGACCACGTAGATGTCCTGGTCCTCGCAGGCCGTCGCCTCGGTCAGGGCCGAGCCGTAGTACACGCCGCGCCCGGTCAGCTCGCCGATCCCCGGGCCAGCGAGCTCCCGGTACGCGACGCCGCTGGCGACGATCACGGTGTGGGCGTCGACCGTGCTGCCGTCGTCGAAGCGGACCGAGCGCCCCGCACCGCGGACCTCGAGCGCGACCGCGTCGCGGGTCAGCACGATCTCCGCCCCGAACTTCAGGGCCTGCCGCCGCGCGCGCTCGGTGAGCTGCGCGCCCGACACCCCGTCGGGGAAGCCCAGGTAGTTCTCGATGCGCGAGCTCTGCCCCGCCTGGCCCCCGGTCGCCGTCCGCTCCACGAGCGCGGTCCGCAGTCCCTCGGAGGCGCCGTACAGCGCGGCGCTGAGCCCGGCGGGGCCGGCGCCGATGACGACGAGGTCGTAGAAGCGCTCCGACGCGTTCACGGACAGACCCACCTGCTGCGCCAGCTGGGCGTCGGTCGGCGCGACGAGCACGCCGCCCTGCGTCGTCACGACCACGGGCAGGCTCGTGGCGTCGGCCTCCGCCGCGTCCAGCAGGACGCGACCCTCGGGGCTGTCGCTGGAGTACCAGCGGTACGGCACCTGGTTGCGCGCCAGGAACTCCCGGACCTCCGACGACCGGGCCGACCAACGGTGGCCGACCACCTTGGTCTCGACGACCGTCCTCGGGGGGTTCGCCGTCCACGCCTCCAGCTGCGCGTCGAGCACCGGGTAGAACTTCTCCTCCGGCGGGTCCCACGGCTTGAGCAGGTAGTGGTCCAGGTCGACGACGTTGACCGCGTCGATGGCCGCGTCGGTGTCGGCGTACGCGGTGAGCAGCACGCGCCGCGCCTGGGGGTAGATGTCCATCGCCTGCTCGAGGAACTCGATGCCCGTCATTCCGGGCATCCGGTGGTCGGCCAGCAGCACCGCGACCTGGTCGCCGCGCAGCCGCAGGTCACGCAGCGCGTCCAGCGCCAGCGGGCCCGAGTCGGCGCGCACCACGCGGTACGCGCTCCCGTAGCGCCGCCGCAGGTCACGGGCCACGGACCGGGACACGGCGGGGTCGTCGTCCACGGTCAGCAGCACGGGCTTGCGGGTCGCGGAGTCCTCCTCGCGGTAGGTCACCGGCCCACTGTAGGAGGCGGACCTCACACACGGGGGGCTTCGTGCGTCTGCAGACTGTGAGCATGAAGGAGCCCTTCGAGCGGGTGGTCGCCCGGCACGGCGCCACGGTCCTGCGCGTGTGCCGCGCGGTGGTCGGGCCGGTCGATGCCGACGACGCCTGGTCGGAGACGTTCCTGGCGGCCCTGCGCGCGTACCCGGACCTGCCGTCCGACGCCAACGTCGAGGCCTGGCTGGTGACGATCGCGCACCGCAAGGCGGTCGACGTCGTGCGGCGGGCCTCCCGGCACGCGGTGCCGGTCGCGCAGGTCCCGGACCGGGTGGTCCAGCCGGCGGACCGGCACCTCGACCTGTGGTCCGCGGTCGCGGCGCTGCCCCCCAGGCAGCGCGAGGCCGTCGCCTACCACCACCTCGGCGGGCTCCCGTACGCCGATGTCGCCGCACTCGTCGGCGGCACGGCGGCAGCGGTGCGCCGCGCAGCATCGGACGGCGTCGCGACCCTGCGCCGCACCTACCCCACGATCGACCAGGAGGAGCTATGACCCGCGTGACCGACGTGGACGAGGCGGACCTCGCCCGGCTCCACGCGCGCCTCGTGGCGGCCGCCGCGGCCGATGGTCTTCTGGACGTCGCCTACCGCACCGTCGACAGCCCGGTCGGCCGGCTGCTGCTCGCGCGCACCGCGGCGGGACTGGTGCGCGTGGCGTTCGACGTGCAGGACCACGACGCCGTCCTGCACGCGCTCGCAGCGACCGTCAGTCCTCGCGTGCTCGAGGCGCCCGACCGGTTCGACGACGTGGCGCGCGAGCTGGACGAGTACTTCACCGGCCGCCGGACCACGTTCGACGTGCCGCTGGACCTGCGGCTGCTGCGGGGGTTCCGGCGCGACGTGGTCCTGCACCTGCCCGACATCGCGTACGGGCGCACCGTCAGCTACGCGGACATGGCGGACCTGGCCGGGAGCCCTCGAGCGGTGCGGGCCGTCGGCACGGCGTGCGCGCTCAACCCGTTGCCGGTCGTGCTGCCGTGCCACCGGGTGGTGCGCTCGGACGGGATGCCCGGGCAGTACGCGGGCGGGGCGGCGGCCAAGCGCGCACTCCTGGACCTGGAGACGCGCGTCGGGGCGGCGGCGTAGCGTCGGCGGCATGTGCCGGAACATCACCACGCTCCGAGGGCTCGAGCCACCCGCCACCTCGGAGGAGATCGAGGCCGCCGCGCGGCAGTACGTCCGCAAGGTGACCGGGGTCCAGTCGCTGAGCGACGCCACCCGTGAGCCGTTCGAGGACGCCGTCCGGCGGGTCGCGGAGATCACCGCGCGGCTGCTGGACGACCTTCCGCAGCGGCGCCAGCCGCCGACGACGGTGCCACCCCTGCGCCGGGCGGACGTGCAGGCGCGGATCGCTGCGCGGGAGGCGCACGAGCGGGCGCACGAGCTCGGCCTGCCGCACGAGCACGCCGCGGTCTAGAGGGGCCAGCGCACCAGCCGCGGGATGCCGGCCGGTGCCACGGCGGCGAGTGCGAGGAACCGCGCCTCCGCGCGGTGCAGCCGGATGTGCTCGTCGAGCGACCAGGTCGGCCCGTTCGTGAGCTCCATGCCGCAGGCGCACGCGATGCTCACGCGCCCGTCGGTGGTCGCCACCTGCCCGACCGTCGTGTGCTCGGTGGCGGCGCGGACCTTGGCGTTGCGCATCTCCGCGCTGACGGCTTCGACGTGGTCGGTCATGCCGCCATTCTCGCGCAGTGCACCGCGATGCCCGACCTGCCGCGGCGCCCGACCTGCCGCGGCCGGCCGGGCCGGCGCCGCGCCGTGCCGCGGTGGGACGGCGCCGACCAGTGGGCGGTCCGCGCGTGCGCCGTGGGGCGGCGCGGGGTAGAACCGAACCATGAGCCGCGACCTGACGTCCGACCCGTCCGCCGAGCGCCTCGCCGACCACGCGCCGGCGCAGGCGGAGCTCGACGCGGGCGACGCCCGGTCAGGCGGCAACGTCGAGCACGCGCCGCGCTCCCTGCACTCCGTCGAGATCACCGCGGACGACGAGGCGATCGCGAGCAGCGACGACTGGGACGACCCCGAGCGCCTCTAGGCGGGGTCCAGGCCCCGTTCGCGCACCAGGCGCAGCAGCTCCGTACCGTCGGCACCCTGCAGCACAGGGATACCGTCCGGGCGGCGCGCCGCCCGCTCCTCCGCACGCACCGAGTCGACCGTGGGCGCCGGTACACCGTGCGCCAGCACGTGCTCGCCGAAGGTCAGCTGCCGGATGAGGATGGCCCGGACATGCCCGCCGAAGTGCTGCGCGGCGCCCGCGTAGATCTCGGGGTCATGCTGCCCGTCGTCGCCCACGAGGATCCACTGGACGTCCGGCAGCTCGGCGAACAGCCGGCGCAGCTGGGCCACCTTGTGGGCCGGACCGCTGCGGAACCAGCCGCTGTTCGTGGGTCCCCAGTCCGTCAGCAGGAGCGGGCCCGCCGGGTACCGGTTCCTGCGCAGGAACCGCGCGAGCGTGGGCGCGGCGTTCCACGCACCCGTCGACAGGTACACCACGGGAACGTCCTCGTCGCGCTCGCGCAGCTCGGCGTAGAGCCGGGCCATCCCGGGCACGGGCTCTCGTGCGCTCTCGTGCCGCACGAACACGTTCCACGCGGCGACGAACGGTCGAGGCAGACGCGTCACCATCACGGTGTCGTCGATGTCGCTCACGATGCCCGTCCGCACGTCCGGGCCGATCACGTGCACGGGGGCGTTCGCTGTCGCTCCGTCGCTGGTCGTGAGGCGCACGTCGTGCCAGCCCGGCGGCAGGTCGGACTCGAGGATGGTGTCCACGTAACCGCCGCGGTCGGTGACGACGGTGTGCGTCCGGTCGCCGACCCGCACCTCGAGCTCGGCACCGGACACCTGGGCCGTCGCAAAGCTGCGCCAGCCGCGCAGCGCCGTGGCGGAGCGTGATCCTGCCTGCGCGCTGCCACCCGCGCCGGGCAGCTCGTGGTCGCTCACCTGCGGCGCCGCGAGCAGCGTCCTGGCGAGGACGCGTACCCACCCCGTGGCGCCGTAGCCCGCGTACGGCTCGATGCGGACGGTCCAGCCCCGCGCGCGCAGCTGGTGGGCGAGCGCGCGGTCGAACCCGTCCTCCAGCCGGGCTGCGAGGTGGGAGCGGGGGACGGACGACGCCGGGTTGGTCGACGCGCCCGTACCGCGGGCGGTACGAAGCACCGGCCCGCCGTCGGACGGACCGACGGCGGGCCGGGCGTTGGAGGATGCCGTCACGCGGTGTCCTTGGCGGACGCCTTCCGCGCCGCGGTCTTCTCGCTCTGCGTGGCGCCCGTGGTCAGGACCCCGCCGGCGGACTCGAGGTGCGCCCGGACGAACCAGTGGAAGAGCTCCAGCTCGCCGAGGTGCCCGACCAGGAGGTCGTTGGTGACGTCGTCGATCTCCTCGACGTCCTTGGCGGCCTGGCGGTGGTCCTCGATGACGCCGGTGTAGACGACGTCGAGCGCGCCGAGGTGGGCGATGGCGCTGTCGCGGCCGATCGAGTAGTCGTCCCACGTGCGGCTCTGGACGAGCGCGCCGGGGGTGCCGACAGGGGCGCCACCGAGGGTCGCGATGCGCTCGGCGAGCGCGTCCACCATGAGCCGGACGGCGTCGACCTGCGGGTCGAGCATCTCGTGCACCGCGATGAAGTGCGGGCCGACGACGTTCCAGTGGACGTGCTTGAGCGTCAGGGCGAGGTCGTTCAAGGCGTCCAGTCGCTTCTGCAGCACTGCGGCGACATCGGCCCCCTCCTGGAGGGTGAGGGACGGGACGGTGTACTTCGGCAACGCCATGACGGAACTCCTCGTTCAGTTCGTGCGGGTCGGTACCCGGCTCGGCTCAACGGTGCCGCAGGTCAGACCGTGCCGCCATCGGAACGGGACGCGTCGGTCTCAGGCGAACGGGTCGCCGCGGTCCGCCAGGCGCGTGGCCACCTCGTCGGGACCGAGCTGCTGCAGACCCGGCCCGATCTCCTCCCACCACCGCGGTGCGGCGACGTGGGGCACGTCCCGACCCCGCAGCGAGTAGGGGGTGATGGTCGTCTTGGCGGGGTGGTTCTGCGACCAGTCGATGAGGACCTTGCCGCCGCGCAGGTCTCGCTTCATGATCGCCACGACCTGCTCGGGGTGCGCGGCCGCGATCTCGTACGCGACGTCCCGCGCGTACTGGCGGATCTCCATGACCGTGCGGTTCCCCGGAAGTGGTGCGTACAGCTGCATGCCCTTGCTGCCGGACGTGACCGGCACCGTGGTCCCGAGGCCGTCCTCGCGGAGCCGGTCCGCCACGAGGTGAGCGACCGCGGCGCACTCGTCCAGCCCTGCGGGGGCGCCCGGGTCGAGGTCCACGACCAGGCGGTCGGGACGATGGATCTTGCCGCGCGGGCCCACCCGCCACTGCGGCGTGTGGAGCTCGAGCGCACCCTGGTTGGCGGCCCAGACCAGCCCGGCGAGGTCGTCGAGGAACGGCAGCTCCAGCTCGGCACCCTCATCCTCGGCCCCCGGCGCGGCCCGCAACGTCTGCCGGCGGATCCAGTCCGGGGCGCCGCGCGGGGTGTTCTTCTCGAAGAACTTCTCGCTGCCGACACCGTCCGTCCACCGGATCCGGGTCACGGGCCGGTCGCGCAGCTGGGCCAGCAGCGCCGGGGCGACCTGGACCAGGTAGTTCATCACCTCGGCCTTGGTCATCCCGGTCGCCGGGTACATGACCTTCTCGAGGTGGCTGACCCGCACCTGGCGCCCCTCGACGTCGACCATCTGGCGTTCTGGTGTCACGGCTGCTCCCAGGGGTCGGCGTCGGTGTCCGTGCGCACGGCACGCACGACCGGCTGGCGCAGGCGACCGGTCGGGTTGCGGGCCAGGTAGAGCGTGTCGACGACGACCGTGGGCTCGCACCACCGGGTGCCGCGGGCGTCGACCGCCGGCACCTCGTCGTCGAAGGGGGAGTCGCTGCGCGGGACCAGCAGCCCACGGAGCTCGGTGGCGCGCCTGCCGGTCAGGCCGCTGCCGGCGCGGCCCAGGAACCGCAGCGCACCCTGGGCGTCGCGGGCGCCGAAGAGCACGGCGCCCATCCGGCCCGAGCCGTTCGTCTCCTCGCGCCAGCCGCCGACGAGCGCGGCGCGGGTCCGCCGGTGCGGCGCCTTCACCCAGTCGGCCGAACGGCGGCCCGGCACATAGGGGGAGGAGCGCCGTTTGGCGACCACGCCCTCGAGCCCGAGCTGCTTCGTGATCTCCCACAGCTCCTGCCCGTCCGGGTACACCGGCGACAGCTCGACGCGGTCGGGCAGCTCGAGCCGGGAGAGGGCCGCGCGGCGCTCGTCGTAGGTGCTCGCCGTCAGGTCGACGCCGTGCAGCCGGAGCACGTCGAACACCAGGAACGTGACGGGGCGCTGGGCCGCCAGCGCCGCCGCACGTCGGGGGTCGCGCACGTGCATGCGCTCCGCGAGCGCCGTGAAGGAGGGGATGCCGTCCGCCATCAGGACGATCTCACCGTCGAGCACCGCGCCCTCCAGCGCCGCCAGACCGCCCAGCTCCGGGTACGCCAGGGTGATCTCCCGCTCGTTGCGGCTGAAGAGCCGCAGGTGGCCCGAGGTGGTGTCCGCGAGCGCGCGCACACCGTCCCACTTCACCTCGAACGACCAGTCGGAACCGCGCGGAAGCTCCGCCGGTCCGGCCGCAGGGGTGGCGAGCATGGGCTGCACGGGTCCATCCTGCCCATGGAGGCCGCGCTGCGCGCGGTCGATCCCGACATGCGCGTGACCAGGAGTGCTCCTGGTCCGCCCCAGCAACGGAGGTCAGGCCACATGCGAGCGATCTGGAAGGGCGCGGTCGCCTTCGGGCTGGTCAACGTCCCGGTCCGGCTGTACTCGGCGACCGGCGAGCACGAGGTCACCCTGCACCAGGTGCACAAGGAGGACGGCGGCCGCATCCGATACCGCAAGTTCTGCAGCATCGACGGTGAGCCCGTCGAGATGTCCGACATCGCGAAGGGCTACGAGACCGACGACGGCGAGCTCGTGGTGCTCACGGACGAGGACTTCAAGTCCCTGCCGTTGTCCACCGAGCGCGAGATCGAGGTGCTCGAGTTCGTGCCGGTCGACCAGGTGGACCCGATCCTGCTGCAGAAGACGTACTACCTCGAGCCGGAGAAGGCCGCCGCCAAGCCGTACGCGCTGCTGCGCGGTGCGCTGGAGCAGGCCGACCGGGTGGCGGTCGTCAAGGTCGCCCTGCGCCAGCGGGAGTCGATGGCGATCCTGCGGGTGCGGGACAACGTGATCGTGATGCAGACCCTGCTGTGGCCCGACGAGGTGCGCGCCGCCGACTTCCCGGTCCTCGAGGAGGACGTGTCGGTGCGCCCACAGGAGCTCGCCATGGCGGCCTCCCTGGTGGAGTCGCTCGCCGCGGACTTCGACCCCTCGCAGTACGAGGACCGCTACGCCGGTGCCCTGGAGCAGCTCATCGAGGCCAAGGTCTCGGCCGGGAGCACCCGCGCGGTGCCGTTGCCGGCGGGTGAGGAGGAGTCCGGCGACGGCGGAGGCGACGTCGTCGACCTGCTGGCCGCCCTGCAGCGCAGCGTCGAGAAGGCTCGGGGCGCGCGCGACGAGGCACCGCCCGAGGAGAAGCCGAAGGCGAAGGCCAAGGCGAAGAAGCCGAAGAGCGACGAGGACGAGCCCACCCCGCGCAAGACGCGCCGCAAGGCGTCGTGAGCGGCCTGTCGCGCAGGGGAGCCGCCCAGCAGCAGGCCGACGCCGTGGCGGCGTTGCGCCGCATCGCCTTCCTGCTCGAACGCGCCCAGGCGAGCCGCTACCGCGCGGAGGCTTTCCGGGGCGCCGCGCGCAGCATCGAGCGGCAGGACGAGCAGCGGCTCGCTGCGCTGGCCGCCTCGGGCTCGCTGACCGACCTGCCGTCGGTGGGGGCCCGGACGGCCGACGTGGTCGCGCACGTGCTGCGCGACCAGCCCGTGGAGTACCTGGACGAGCTGGAGCAGCAGTACGCGTCGGCGGGCGCGTCGCTCGACGCCGGCGCCGCGGCGCTGCGCGAGCGCCTGCGCGGCGACCTGCACTCGCACACCGAGGCGTCCGACGGCGCGACGCCGATCCAGGAGATGGTCCTCGCGGCCCTCGAGCTGGGACACGAGTACCTCGCGATCACCGACCACTCGCCGCGGCTCACGGTGGCCAACGGGCTGTCGGCGGCGCGCCTGCGCGCCCAGCTGGACCAGGTGGCGGCCCTCAACCGGGCGGTCGGTCCCTTCCGGGTCCTCTCGGGGATCGAGTGCGACATCCTCGAGGACGGCGGTCTGGACCAGGACCCGGACCTGCTCGACGAGCTGGACGTCGTGGTCGCGTCGGTGCACTCCAAGCTGCGCATGGAGTCCGGACCGATGACCCGCCGGATGATCGCGGCGGTCAGCAACCCGCGCACGGACGTCCTGGGGCACTGCACGGGGCGCCAGGTCGCAGGCAAGAGCCGGCCGCCCAGCGAGTTCGACGCGCGGGCGGTGTTCGACGCCTGCGCGGAGCACGGCGTGGCGGTCGAGATCAACTGCCGCCCGGACCGGCTCGACCCGCCGCACGAGCTGCTGGCCATCGCGATCGACGCGGGCTGCGACTTCTCGATCGACACCGACGCCCACGCGCCGGGCCAGCTGGACTGGCTGGCGGCGGGCTGTGCGCGCGCCGCGCAGCACGACCTCGACCCGGCACGGGTGATCACGACCTGGCCCGTCGAGGACCTCCTGGCGCGTACGCACCGGTGACGCGACACGCCTGATGCACGGAAACGCGCGCCGCCCGGGTTAGTGTCAACCGATTGTCCTCGGCAGCTCGCGGTTTACCGCATGCCCGAGGCAACAGCCCGGAACCGGACTCGCATGTCCGTGTGAACACAAGAGGAGCACATCTAGTGAGCGTGAACCGCACCGAGCTCGTCCAGGCCGTCGCCGCCAAGACGGGCCTCACCAACACCGACGCGGACAAGGCCATCAAGGCCTTCCAGGAGGTCCTGATCGAGAACCTCGCCGCGGGCGAGGCCGTCACGATCCCCGGGTTCCTCGCCGTGTCGCGGGCCGAGCGCGGGGCGCGTACCGGCATCAACCCGCAGACGGGTGAGAAGCTCGAGATCCCGGCCGGCTTCCGCGTGAAGCTCACCGCCGGTAGCGCCCTCAAGCGCGCCGTGCAGGGCTGACCTCAGCACACTCGACCGGGCCCGCGATCCTGAGGGATCGCGGGCCCGGCCGCGTTATAGTGGGAATCAGTCTCAGGAAGGGTCACGTCATGGTGGTCATGCCGCGCCAGACGCGCCAGCGCGCGGAGATCCTCGACCTGCTCGAGGACCTCGACGAGTTCCGCAGCGCCCAGCAGCTGCACGAGATGCTCCGGGCCCGGGGGTCGAGCGTCGGGCTGGCCACCGTCTACCGCGCGGTCCAGGCGCTCTCCGAGCACGGGGACGTCGACATGCTGCGCACGCCCGACGGCGAGTCGGTCTACCGCCGGTGTGCACAGCGCAGTCATCACCACCACCTCGTCTGCCGGACGTGCGGGCGCACGGTCGAGATCGAGGCCGGTCAGGCGGAGGCCTGGGCCGCGCAGGTCGGCGCCGCCCACGGGTTCGACGACGTGGAGCACACGATCGAGCTGGTGGGCACCTGCGCAGGCTGCCGCGCGGTCGCCTCGTCCTGACGGCTCAGGCGCGCGCCTGCCAGGCGAGGAGCCGGGGGACGAGCCACCACGACACGGCGAGGAGCAGGATCGAGGACAGACCCACGGTCCAGCCCGCCCGGCGCGACAGGACGACGTCGAAGATCAGCATCGCGCTCCCGGCCATCACCAGGGCCAGCACCACCAGGCCGGCCCGGGCGAACCGGCTCCCCGCGGTGACCAGCTCCGGCTTGAGCCGACGCCCGAAGAGGACGCGGTGCAGGCTCACCGGGGCGACGAACAGGGCGGTGGCCAGCACCGCGAGAACCACGAGCACCAGGTACACGTCCTGCTGGTAGGCGTCGAGGTCGTTGAACCGCTGCTGGAACGGGATCGTCAGCAGGAAGCCCGTGAGGATCTGCGTGCCCGTCTGCGTGACGCGCAGCTCCTGCAGCAGCTCGTTCCAGTTCCGGTCTGCGCGCTCGTTCTGCGTCTCGGAACGGCCGTCGTCCGGCCGGGCTTCGTGCTCGTGCACGGTGGTCCTCCTCGTGGTCTGGACGGATCATCCTCTACCTGCCCGTCGTGCGCAGGTGCAGCCGCCGATCGGGGACACTTGCCCCGTGACCCGACTGCATGATGCCGACCGCCGTGACTTCGCCTCCGACAACTACGCGGGGATCCACCCCGAGGTGCTGGAGGCGATCGCGGCCGCGAACGGCGGACACCAGACCGCGTACGGCGAGGACGTCTACACCTCCCGGCTCCAGGAGGTGACCGCGCAGCACTTCGGTGACGGCGCCAGTGCCTTCCCGGTCTTCAACGGCACGGGCGCCAACGTGCTGGCGCTGCAGTCCGTGCTGCCGCGCTGGGGTGCTGTCGTCTGCGCGGACACCGCGCACATCCACACCGACGAGAACGGTGCCCCCGAGCGCGTGGGGGGCATCAAGCTGCTGACCGTGCCGACCCCGGACGGCAAGCTGACGCCGGACCTCGTCGCGGCGCAGGCCTGGGGGTTCGGGGACGAGCACCGTGCGCAGCCCGGGGTCGTGTCGATCACCCAGTCGACCGAGCTGGGCACCGTCTACACCCCCGACGAGGTGCGAGCGCTGGCCGACCAGGCGCACGACCTGGGCCTGCGGCTGCACATGGACGGGGCGCGGATCTCCAACGCCGCCGCCGCGCTGGACCTGCCGTTGCGGGCGTTCACCACCGATGCCGGCGTGGACCTGCTGTCCTGGGGCGGCACGAAGAACGGCCTGCTGTACGGGGAGGCCGTTGTGGTGCTGGATCCCACCGCGGACGGCGGGCTCGCCTACCTGCGCAAGATGGACATGCAGCTCGCCTCCAAGATGCGCTTCGTGTCCGCGCAGCTCGTCGCGCTGTACGAGGGGGACCTGTGGCTGCGGTCTGCGCAGCACGCCAACGCCATGGCGGCGCGGTTGCGCGCGGGCATCGAGCACCTGCCGGGTGTCCAGGTCACGCGCCCGACGCAGGCGAACGGTCTGTTCGTGATCTTCCCCGCGGGCGTGGCCGACGTGCTGCGCCGTCGGTGGCGGTTCTACGACTGGACCGTCGAGACCGGCGAGGTCCGCCTGATGTGCTCGTTCGACACGACGGACGCCGACGTCGACGAGCTGGTGGCAGCCGTCGCCGACGCGGTCGCCTGACGCGTGGGGGTCCGCTGCCGGACCCCCACGCGTCATCGCCTCACAGCACCTGGCAGCCGGCGCCGTTGACGGTGAAGTCGACCGGCGCCGTGTTGGTGCCGGTGTGCGTGCCGTTGAACCCGATCTCCGTGCTGGCGCCCGGCGCCAGCGTCGAGTTCCACGCCGCGCCGGTCGCGCTGACCGCCGCGCCGGTCTGCGTCCAGGTGGCGCTCCAGCCCTGCGTCACCCGTTGACCGTTGGCGTAGGTGAAGCCGAGCGTCCACCCGGTCAGGGCGCTCGTGCCCGTGTTCGTGATCCGGACCGTCCCGGTGAACCCGGTGCTCCAGGTGCTCGCGCTGTACGTGACCGCGCACGAGCCGGTCGGCACGTCGGGTGCCGTGTAGGCCGTCAGCGCGGCGGACGCGGCCGACCGGTTCCCGGCCGCGTCCCTGGCCACCACGGTGAACACGTACGGGGTGCCCGGGGCGAGCCCCGTGGCGGTGTAGCTGGGCGTCGCACTGCTCCCGACGAGGGTGCCGGCGCGGTAGACGTCGTAGCCGACCACCCCTGATCCGCCCGCGTTGTCCGCCGACGCCGTCCAGCGCAGCGGGATCGCCGTGGTGGACGCCGTGCCGGCCTCCAGCCCGGTGGGCGCACCGGGGGCGACCGTGTCCCCACCGCCGCCGGCGGCCGTCCGGACGCTGACCGGCGCCGAGCTCGCCGAGACGTTGCCCGCGACGTCCCGGGCCCGCACGGAGAACGTGTACGACGTGTCGGGGGAGAGCCCGGTCAGTGTGACGGCCGGTGACGTGGTGGTGGCGACGAGCGTCGACCCCTGGAAGACCTGGTAGCCCGCGACCCCGGAGCCCGCGTCCGTGGACGCCGACCACGTGAGCGGCACGCTCGTCGCCGTCGGGGTGCCCACCGAGAGGTTGGCCGGGGCCGTCGGTGCCGTCGTGTCCCCGGGCTGCCCGCCGACGTCCGAGAGCGACTTGCCGGTGGTGCTGCCGACACCCCCCAGCGGCACCGCGTGGTCGAGGCCGACGAACTTGCCGCCGTCCTGCCACAGCGAGGGCTTGAGGAGGGCGTACTTGGGTTCGTCCCAGGTGGTCCAGTCGTAGTTGAGCAGGCCGCCGGTGTCTCCGGAGTTCGGGTTGAGCACCCAGAAGGTGTGGCTCAGCCGGCGGTCGACGATGAGGTCACGGATCGCGACCATCCACTTCTCGTTGCGGCCGCCGTCCATGAACCCGCCCCACTCGCCGATGAGCAGTGGCGCGATGTTCTCCTTGTGCAGGTACAGCCAGTTCGGGTCCCACACGTCGCGCTCGAGCGTCGACCGGTCCCACTCGCCCTGGAACCACTTCTGGTCGAAGACGAGCGGTCCGTAGTCGTGGGGCGAGTAGACGAGCTGGTCCTGGTTCGCCCCCAGGTCGATCGGGAAGTCGCGCACGCCGCGCAGGTTGCCGCCCCACCACGTGCCGTAGTAGTCGGTGAGACCGGTCGACGTCCACGGGACACCGGGCTTCGGGTACACCTCGATGCCCTCGACGAAGATGAGCCAGTGCGGGTTGATGGCCAGGATCTTGCGGCCCGCGGTCTGCGCGAAGTGCCGGAAGTTGTCCTTGTCGGTCGTGCCGTCCCACTTCGCCCGCTCCGTGGAGCCCTGGGTGCCGTGGGGCTCGTTCTTGACGTCCGCGCCGATGATCGTGTCGTTGTTCTTGTACCGCTCGGCCACCCACTCCCAGCCCGCGTACACGTCCTCGGTGGTGATCGACCCCTTCCACCACACGGGGTACACGTGACCGGAGTTGTCGGCCTCCGCGCTGTGCACGTCGAGGAAGACCTTGATCCCGTACCGCTCGCACAGCGTGAGCCAGTAGTCGAAGATCTGGAGGCTGTTCTTGCCCTCGAGCTCGGGGTTGGCGTAGGTGTTGACGTTCGGCGTGAGGAACGTCCCCGCCTTCCACTCGAGGAGGAGCTGGGTCGAGATCGGCACGCGCACGGTGTTGATGCCGCGGTCGGCCATGCTCTTGGTGAGGGTCGTGATGTTCGCCGACCAGAGGCCGTGGAAGACGCGCTCGCTCGCGTTGAAGCCGAACCAGTTGGTCCCGGTGAGCCACACCTCCTTCCCGGACTCGTCGACGATCTTGTTGCCCGAGACATGCAGCCAGTCGTCGCCCACGGCGGCGTGGGCGGGGGCGGCTCCGAGCACGAGCGGTGCGGCCAACGCGGCCGTGGCGGCGACGCTCGTGGCGAGCGCGCGCAGACGATGGGTGGAAGACACGGTTCTCCTCAGGCTCTGGTCGGGGTGCGGTGGTCCCTGCACGACGAGCGGGGGCCCTCGGTGGGAGGACCCCCGCTCGTCATGCCGCTAGCTCACGCGACGGTGCAGGCTGCACCGTTGATCGTGAAGGCGGTGGGCGCGTTGTTCGTGCCCGAGTGAGAGCCGTTGAACCCGATGTCAACGCTCTGACCGGCGCCCAGGGTGCCGTTCCATGCGGCGCTCCTGGCCGTCACCGCCGAGCCGGACTGCGACCACTCGGCGCTCCAGCCCTGGGTGACGCTCTGCCCGTTCGCGAACGAGAAGCCGAGCGTCCAGCCCGTGAGGGCGGAGGTCCCCGTGTTGGTGACCTTGACGGAGGCCGTGAAGCCGTTGTTCCAGCTGTTCGCCGTGTACTTCACCGAGCAGGAGCCCGTGGAGGCGCCCGGCTGCGTGGTGGCGGAGACGGCGGTGGAGGCTGCCGAGACGTTCCCGGCGGCGTCCTTGGCGCGGACCGTGAACGAGTACGCGGTGGCGGCGGTCAGGCCGGTCACGGTGTAGCTCGTCGAGGTGGAGGTACCCACCAGGGTGGTGCCGCGGTAGACGTCGTAGCCGGTGACGGCCACGTTGTCGGTGGACGCCGTCCAGGACAGCGGGACGCTCGTCGACGTCGTCGTGCCGGCCGTCAGACCCGTCGGCACCGAGGGCGCCGTCGTGTCCGTGACCGAGCCGGACTGCGTGGTGGCCGAGACGGCGGACGACGCGGCGGAGACGTTGCCCGCGATGTCCTTGGCCCGGACCGTGAAGGAGTACGCGGTGGCGGCGGTGAGGCCGGTCACCGTGTAGCTCGTCGAGGTCGTCGTGCCCACCAGCGTGGAGCCGCGGTAGACCTCGTACCCGGCGAGTCCCGACCCACCGGCGTTGTCCGTCGACGCCGTCCAGGACAGCGGGACGCTCGTCGACGTCGTCGTGCCGGCCGTCAGACCCGTCGGCACCGAGGGCGCCGTCGTGTCGGTGACGGAGCCGGACTGCGTGGTGGCCGAGACGGCGGTGGAGGCTGCCGAGACGTTCCCGGCGGCGTCCTTGGCGCGGACCGTGAACGAGTACGCGGTGGCGGCGGTCAGGCCGGTCACGGTGTAGCTCGTCGAGGTGGAGGTACCCACCAGGGTGGTGCCGCGGTAAACGTCGTAGCCGGTGACGGCCACGTTGTCGGTGGACGCCGTCCAGGACAGCGGGACCGTGGTCGCCGTCGTGGTGCCCGCCGTCAGACGCGTCGGCACCGAGGGCGCCGTCGTGTCGGTCGGGTTGGTGCCGCTGCCGGGGATGACCGGGTAGGCGTTGGCCACGAGGGTCCGGAACTGGTCCTCGAACCACTGGCCGGCCAGCGGCGCGTTCGGCGTGGCTCCGGTCAGCTGGTTCTCCAGCTTGGGGGAGACGAACGTCGGGTCGCACATGCGGTCGAACCGCTTGCCCTGGTCGTTGGGGATGTCCGAGGACGCCCCGTCGGACTCACCCGGGGGCTTGATCCACACGAACGCGTCGATGTGGGACGCGGCGTAGCCGGCGGGGGTGGCCTGCGGCAGCTCGCCGATGCCCGCGCCCATCGGGTTGCACCACGCGCCACGGTGGACGCGCTGGTCCACGCGCGACTGGTTCACGTACGTGTTCACGTCCGTGCTGGTCGAGACCGCAGTCGGCCGGTTCGGGCCGCCCCAGCCGTTGCGGGACGTGTCGATGAGCATGCCGAGCGAGGACGGGAAGCCCGCCGCGACCAGCAGCCGGTGCATGTGGGCCGTGAAGTCGGCCTCGTCGAAGTCGAAGTTCCACTCGTAGAAGTCGCTCGACCGGATGGGCGTGCCCCCGACGGAGATCGAGGAGTCCGGCAGGAACGGCTCGTTGAGCGGGGTCGTGTTGGCGACGTCGCTGACGAAGCCGTCGACCGACGCGAACCCGGCGGTGGTGGACTTCGCCACCTCCGCGAAGAGCGTCGCGGCGGGACCGGCGTTGCTGTCCCAGCCGAGCCAGCCGGAGTGGCCGATGTCGATGTAGTTGTAGACGTTCGGGATGGCGTGCAGCTTGTCCAGCGCGTACTTCACGCCGGCCCGGTAGTACGGCGCGGCCTGCTGGCAGGCGGCCTCGGAGATGTTGGTCACCAGGTTCGGCAGGGAGTCCGGCTCGATGGTGGCCGAGATCCGGATGTCCGCGTACTTCGGGTCGGCCAGGAGCGCCGCGATCGGGTCGATGTACTCGGTCTTGTACCGCGCCAGGCCGGCGTCGGTGGCGGGGAGCTCACCGTTGGACGCGAGGGCGTAGCAGTCGCGGCCGGGCAGGTCGTAGATGACCAGGTTGAACACGATCGGGCCGGAGCCCTTCTGGGCGACGGCGTTGTCCAGGTGGAACTTCAGGCCGTTGCCGTCCGCGTTGCCGTTGATCGCGCTGATGCGGTCCATCCAGACGGCGGTCGGCTGCTTGGCGACCGTCCGCATCTTCGCTGCGAGGGTGGGGTCGCCGGCGCGTGTGGCAGCGCTCTCAACAGCTGCCGCGTACGTGGGGTTCACGTACTGCGTCGCGCCCGCATAGGGGTTGTCCACGTGCGCCTCGGCGGCGCTCGCAGTCGTGGTGATGCACAGTGGTGCGGCGATCAGCGCCATCGCTGCCGCTGCGGTGGCGGCGGCGCGCACGCGTTGCCTCACCGCTCTGTTGCCGTGTGTGGACACGTAGTCCTCCGGGTGGTCGATCGGCGTGCCCGGCCGGTCGACCCGTCCGAGCGCAAGTCGGCCGGGAAAGTCCACGGCGACTGGCCGCTAGATCACCACGCGGACTTTCCGGACGGCACGGGGCAAATCGTTTAGGTACCTGCCGTTACCAAAATGTGACATGGATGAGGGTGTGCTCATCGCGACCGTGGGCCGGTGCTCCCGCGGACCGCGAGGCCACCGATGTGGAGCTCCCGCTGCGCGCGCGGGTCCCCGTCGAGCACCGCGAGGACGACCTCGCCGGTGGCCGCACCGAGCTCGCGCTGGGCCGAGGGAAGGGTGGTGATCGACGGCGTGGCGAGCCGGCACAGCGCCGAGTCGGACCCGGCGACCACCGACAGGTCCCAGGGCACCGCCAGGCCCGTACGGCGCGCGACGTCGAGCGCCGCGACCGCCATCTGGTCGGAGTCGTAGACGATCGCCGTGGGCGCCCGGCCCCCCGTCACGAGGCGTCTGGTGGCGACCGCGGCCTCCTCGGCAGTGCCGCCGGTGGCCTCGTGGACCAGCAGCCCGCCGGCCGCGTCGAGCACCCCGGTGAGCGCCGCGAGACGTTCCCGGGTGCGTTCCAGCTCCGTCGGACCGCTGACGAGGGCCACGTGCCGATGTCCCAGCTCGAGCAGGTAGCGCCCCACCCGGACGAAGCCCTCGGTGTGGTCGAGCGTCACCGAGGCGACGTCCGCGTCGCTGTGACCTGCACCGACGATGACGGCCGGCGCGCGCAGGCGGCGCAGCGCGTCGATCCGGGGGTCCTCGACGAGGACGTCGGTCACCACCATGACGTCGAACCGGCGCTCGGCCCACCAGTCGCCGTAGAGGCTGACGGCCGCCTCCGGGCCGTCCACGATCTGCAGCATGAGCGCGAGGTTCCGGGTCGCCAGGACCTCCTGCAGCGCGATGACGAACTCGAGGACGCCGGTCGCCTGCGCCACGGGGCCGGCGGCGCCGCGGTCGACCACGAGACCGATCGCGCGCGGGCCGGAACGCATCGACCGCGCCGCCGCGCTCGGCCGCCAGCCGAACTCGTCGGCGACGCGCAGCACCCGCTCCCGCGTCGCCGCCGAGACGCCGGGGCGACCGTTCAGGGCGTAGGACACGACCGCGATCGATACCCCGGCGGCGCGCGCGACGTCGGTGATGGTCGGTCGCCTCGCCGGGGCGGGAGCCGGGGGCGAGGGGGTGGGGGAGGACGGCCCGGACGACGGCGTCGACGGTGACGCGGTAGAGGCGGGTACTCCGGAGTCATATGCAGGTGTGACCACGATCACCTAGTGTGTCGCCCGATGCGGGTGAAATGCATCATCTCGGCTCCGACGACGTGGGCGAGGGATGTGGGGTCATGGGAACAGTGCGACGCGGACCGGTCTCACCGACGGCACGACGGACCATCGGGGTGCTCTCGCCGGTGGTCGGCGGCTTCTACTTCGGAGCATTGATCGCCGGCGTCGCGCGGGCGGCCCGCGCCGCGGGGCACCGCGTGGTGGCCGTGCAGACCTACCCGGCGGGCCTGGACCGGGAGCGCTACCCGGACGAGTCGATCCTCGACGCCCCCGTGGCGCTCGGCGCGGTCGACGGCCTGGTCGTGGTGGGCAAGGCGCTGCGCAGCGACCGCCTGGCGTCCGTCCAGCAGTGGGGCCTGCCGGTCGTGCTGGTCAGCGAGGAACCGCTGTCGAGCGAGGACGCGGTCGTGCTCCCCGACAACGTGGGCGGTGTCCGCGCGGCCCTCGAGCACCTGCTGGAGCACGGTCACACCGCGATCGGGTTCGTCGGCTGCCTGACCCAGCGCGACATGCGCGAGCGGTTCGCCGCCTACCGCGCGACTCTCGCCGAGCACGGGATCGAGCCCGCCGACTCCTGGTTCTACGAGTCGTCGGACAACCATGAGCAGGGTGGCGCGGACGCAGCGGCCCGCATGCTCGCCGCCGGGTCACCCACGACCGCGGTGGTCGCCGCCACCGACCGCAACGCGGTGGGGTTCCAGCGCGCGCTGCGCGCGGCGGGCCTGGTCCTGCCGCGGGACCAGGCGGTCGTCGGGTTCGACCACGCCGACTCGGGCGCCCGTGTGACGCCCCGGTTGTCGACGGTCGACGCCCACTACGACCGCGTCGGCGAGACGGCGGTCTCCCTGCTGCTGTCGCGGATGCGCGGCGAGGAGGTCCCCGGCGGGGAGTACCGCGCGCCGTCGACCCTCGTGCTGCGCGAGTCCTGCGGGTGCACGGAGCCCGCGCAGTCGGCCGCCCCGGCGGCCGGGACGGGCAGCCGCGGCGGCTACCAGGTGCTGCGCGCGCTTGCCGGGACCGCGTTCGTCGGCCCGACCGGAGCCGCGGGGGCGCGCCGGACCGGCGTGGCGCCGCGCGAGACGTGGTGGCACGCCGTCGTCGAGCCGATCGAGACGGCAGCGGAGCGGGGCACGCCGCCCAGCACCGCCGGTCTGGCGCGCCTGGCCGACGTCACGTCGGCGATGCAGCCCCACCCCGAGGCGCTGGAGCAGCTGGTGAGCTGCCTGCGGGGCGTGGAGTCGGACGTGGTGGAAGCGCTCTCTCGCCCGGAGCACGAGCCCGTCGTCCGGCGGGCCGTCACGGAGGTGCTCCTGGCGATCACCAAGGGCTGTACGCGGGCGATGCTGGCGCGCAGCGGACAGCTGGAGCGCACGATCGTCGACCAGTACGAGGTGGACATGGACCTCCTGCGCGGCGACGGCGCCAGCCCTCGGGCGCTCGGCTGGCTCCCGCGCGGCGTGCGCGGCCACGCCTGCCTCGGCCTGTGGCTCGGTGCCGACCGCGGCCCGGGGGACCGGGAGATGGAGATCGTGGGGGTGCACGACACGTCCGGGACGCTGTCGCGCCTCGTCGGCGTGCGCACGACCGCCAGCCAGTTCCCGCCGGCCGCGCTCACGCGTGCCGGGACGGTCGGCACCAACGAGGTCACCTTCGTCGTCCCGGTCACGTTCGGTGGCAGCGACTGGGGCCTGCTCGCGATCGACGGCCTCGTCGAGACGCGGGCCACGAGCGCACGCGACAGGTTCAACCACTGGGCCGCTCTGCTGGCGGTCGCCCTGGACCAGGAGCGGCTGCTGGCCAACCTGCGTGAGCAGCGCCGCGCCCTGGAGCAGGCCGCGGCGCGCGAGCGGTCGCTCGCGGACACCGTGCGGGCCAGCGAGGAGCGGTACGCGCTGGCGTCGATGGCGGCCCACGACGGCACCTGGGACTGGGACGTGTCGGCGGGCACGGTGTACTACTCACCGCGCTGGAAGCAGACCCTGGGCTACGACGACGACGTGATCGGCGACTCGCCGGGGGAGTGGCTCGAGCGCGTGCACCCGGCGGACCGGGACGAGCTGTCGGCGGCGATCGCGTCCCAGCTCGCGGGTGCCGGGACCCCGCTCGAGCTCGAGCACCGGGTCCGCACGTCCTCCGGCGACTACCGCTGGATGCTGTGCCGCGCGGTGACCGTCCTGGACGACGCGGGCTGTCCCGCGCGGCTCGTGGGCGCGCTCGTGGACGTCACGGAGCGCAAGGAGCAGGAGATCGCCCTGCAGCGCGACGCGCTGCGGGACCCGGAGACCGGCCTGGTGAACCGGCTGCTGTTCCTCGACCGGCTCGGCGCCGCGGTGCTGCGGACCCGGCGTTCGCCGGGCTACGACTGCGCGCTCGCGCTCGTGCGGGTCCTGGACGGTGGGGCCGAGTCGGACATGGACGCGCGGCTCGACCTGCACCGTGAGCTGGTCCGCCGGCTGCGCCGTCCGCTGCGCGAGGGGGACACGCCGGCGCGCATCGCGGAGGACGACTTCGTGGTCCTGCTCGACGACGTGGGCCAGGGCGGCATCCCCAACCGGCTCACCCTCCTGCTCGACCAGCTGCGCCACGAGCTCGGCTCCCGGGTGGCCATCGGGGTCCTCGGGAGCGTCCGCGGCTACCGGGACGTCGGCGAGGTCCTCCGCGAGGCGGACATCACGCTGCTGCGCGGCACCTCGCGCCAGGGCAGGCCCGGTCCGGTCCTGCGGTAGCCCGACGACACCCGGGCAGCACGACGCCCCTGCCTCCCGGACGGGGGGACAGGGGCGTCGGGGTGCTCAGCTGCGGCCGCGGGCCGGGCCGTGCGCGGGCCGGGAAGCGCCGTGGCCCGGGCGCGGGCCCGCGTCGAGGCGGATGCGCAGCGGGCGCCCGGCGACGCGGGTGCGCGCCAGCCGGTCGATCACGTCGGCGGACAGCCCGTCCGGGATGTCGACGAGCGCGAAGCTGCCGAAGATGTCGATCTTGCCGACGTCCTTGCCGGTCAGCCCGCCCTCACCGGTCAGCGCGCCGACCAGGGCACCCGGCTGCAGGCCGTCGCGGTGGCCCACCGCGACGCGCCAGCGGGGCGACCCGCCGGCGACGTGGGAGTCGGCGCGACGGCGCTCGCCGCGCTCCGGCCGGTCCGGCCGGTCACCGCGGTCGCTGCGGTCGTTGCCACCGGTCAGGTGGGCGCGCGACAGGGCGTCGTCGAGGTCGTCTCCCTGCCGGACGGCCACCGGACCCTCGTCACCCACGGCGAGCGCGGTCACGACCGCCAGCAGGTCCACCGGGTCGACGTCGGGGTTCTGCGCCAGGTGCACCGCGATGGCCTCGCGGTACAGGTCCAGGCGGTCCAGCTCGGCGCGGGCGCCGGTGCGGGCCAGCAGGGCGTGCACCCGGTGTGCGGAGACCTCCGCCGGCGACGGGATGTCGACCTGCAGGAGCGACTGACGCGTCGTCCGCTCGATCTGGCGCAGGCGCGACTGCTCGGACGGCGTGACGAACGACAGCGCCTCACCCTCGCGGCCGGCGCGGCCCGTGCGGCCGATGCGGTGCACGTAGATCTCGGGCTCGCGCGGCACGTCGAAGTTGACGACGAGGCCGATGCGGTCGACGTCGAGCCCACGGGCGGCGACGTCGGTGGCGACGAGGACGTCGAGCGCGCCGGTGCGCAGTCGGTCGACGATCTTCTCGCGCTCGGTCTGGGCGACGTCCCCGGAGATGTACGCCGCGGAGATGCCGCGCTCGATCAGCGCGCTGCCGACCTCCTCGGCCGCACCGCGGGTGCGGACGAACACGATCGCGGCGTCGGCGTCGGAGACGGCGAGCACGCGAGCGAGCGCTCCGGTCTTGTGGCGGTGCGGGACCACGGCGTACGTCTGGCGCACGCTCGTCACGGTCGACGCCTGGCGCGAGACCGTGATCTCGACCGGGCGGTTCAGGTGCTGCTCGGCGACACGGCGGATCTGCGGGGGCATCGTCGCGGAGAAGAGGGCCACCTGGCGCTCGCGCGGCGCCGCGGACAGGACCTTGTCGACGTCCTCGGCGAAGCCCATGCGCAGCATCTCGTCGGCCTCGTCGAGCACCAGGAACCGGACCTGGTCGAGCTTCAGCGTCCGGCGTTCGAGGTGGTCCAGGACGCGGCCGGGGGTCCCGACGACCACCTGGGCGCCACGGGCGAGCGCACGCTGCTGCGGGAGGAACGGCGAACCGCCGTAGACCGCCAGCACGTTCAGGCCGGGAAGGTGGGTGGCGAACGACTGGATGGCGTCGGCCACCTGCATCGCGAGCTCGCGCGTCGGGGTCAGGACGATGGCCTGCACGGCCGGCAGGTCGTAGTCGATCGAGGCCAGCAGCGGCAGGCCGAACGCGGCCGTCTTGCCGGTACCGGTCTGGGCGACGCCGACGATGTCACGGCCGCTGAGCAGCGCGGGCACGGCCTGCAGCTGGATGGCGGACGGGACGGTGAAGCCGAGGTCGACGATCGCGGCGTCGAGGGCCGGCGGCAGACCGAGGTCGGCGAACGTCGCGTCGACGAGAGCCTCGGCGGGCAGGGCAGAGGGCATGGCAGAACTCATGAAATGGGGAAACCGATCATCGCGGGGCGGAGCCCTGAACCGTGCACCGGGACGGCGAACAGCGGGTCGCAGCCCCGGACCACCCAGTGACAACGCTTGCGCGATGTCCAGACCACACCACGCGAGGCGGGCCCCGACCGCCTCAGCGGTGGTGGCGACGCCTCGAAGGGGGACGCGACGAACTCCAGATTCGTTGCCTACTCTACCTGGTCAGAGGGCTGCGCCGCAGGTCGGGCGCGGTGACGTCCGGCACAGCGTCACAGTTCGCGTCGGGGGCCCTCGATCGCCGGGCACGCGTCCATGACGACGTCCAGCCCGGCCGACCGGGCGCGCTCGGCGGCCTCCTCGTCGACGACGCCGAGCTGCAGCCACACCGCGCCGGCGCCGACCGAGATCGCCTGGTCGACCACCGCCCCGGCACGGCCGCTGTTGACGAACACGTCGACCACGTCGACCGGTCCGTCGATCTCACCGAGCGCGCGGACCCCCTGGGCTCCGTGCACGACGGGCGCCTTCGGGTGGACCGGGACGATCTCGTGCCCCAGGGCCTGGACGTAGCGCGCGACGCCGTAGGCGGCACGGGCCGTGTTCGTCGAGAGGCCGACGACTGCCCACCGTCCCGGGGTGCTCAGGAGCCGGGTGATCACCTCGGGGTCGTTGCGGTGCGCCATCCGTGCACTCTCGCACCGACGGGCGTGCAGCGCGGTCAGGGCGCGGCGTCGTTGGGCCTGGCGCGTGGGCCGCATAGGATCGACGCCGCCAGCACGGACAGCGACGGGGGAGGCAGTGACGAGCAACGACGTCGTCTCCATGCGTGTGCTGACCGTGCCGAACCTCATCAGCTTCGCGCGACTGCTCCTGGTCCCCGTGTTCGCGCTGCTGCTTGCGCGCGGGCAGGACGGCTGGGCGCTCGCCGTGCTCGCCGGCTCGGGTGCGAGCGACTGGCTCGACGGCGTGCTCGCGCGGCGGATGGGGCAGGTCTCCCGGCTCGGTCAGATGCTGGACCCCGCGGCCGACCGCCTGTTCATCGTCGTGACGCTCGTGGCCCTGGCCTTGCGCGAGATCGTGCCCTGGTGGCTGCTCGGCGTCCTGGCCCTGCGCGACGTCGTGCTCGCGGTGATGCTCGTCGTGCTGGCGCGCGCCGGCTACGCGCCGCTTCCGGTGCACCTGGCCGGCAAGGCGGGAACGTTCGCACTGCTGTACGCCTTCCCCCTCCTGCTGCTCGCCGAGTGGGACTCGTGGCTGGGCACGGTCGCCGGCGTGGCCGGGTGGGCGTTCGCGCTGTGGGGCGTTGCGCTCTACTGGTTCTCCGCGGTCCTGTACCTGGCCCAGGCCCGCGAGCTCCTGCGCGACGACCCGATCGACGCCCCGGACCCCGCATGAGCGTGCGGCACGGTTCCAGCGAGCCGCCGCGCAGCCCGGACGCGTCCATGACGCTCCTCACCGAGGTCTACCGACGGCCGCTGGACCCCGGGTACGCCGAAGCCGCCCAGCGGCGGTCGTCCGGTACCGCGCCGCGGCGCAGCGTGCGTGCCACGGCGGTGATGGTCGTGCTCGCGATCGGGCTGGGGCTGGGGGCGACCGCCGCGACCCTGGCGCTGCGTCGCCCCACCGGCTCCGTGCTGGCCGCCCGTGAGCTCCTCGAGAGCCAGATCGGCCAGCGCAGCGCCGAGGCGGACGCGATGCAGAGCGAGATCACCGCGATGACGGACGAGATCGCCACGCTGCAGGAGCAGTTGCTCGGCGGCGAGGGTCAGTCCGTGCGGGACCAGATCCGGGCGGACGCCGTCGAGGCCGGCGTGATGCCGGTCGCGGGCCCCGGACTGCGGGTGGTGCTCACGGACGCGCCGTCGGACTCGCCCGACGAGGAGGATCCGTCGTTGCGGGTGCAGGACGTGGACCTGCAGGTCGTCGTGAACGGGCTGTGGGCGACGGGGGCCGAGGCCATCGCGGTGAACGGGCAGCGGCTGACGGCGACGACGGCGATCCGCAGCGCCGGGGATGCGGTCCTGGTCGACCTCGTGGCGCTGGGCAGCCCATACACGGTCGACGCGATCGGCGACGCCGTGCACATGCAGACCGAGCTCGCGCGGGCCAGTGCCGGGCAGCACCTCGCGACCCTGCGCTCCACGTTCGGTATCGGCGTCCAGCTGACGTCGCAGAGCAGGCTGGAGCTGACCGGCTCGGGGATGGTCACGATGCGCGAGGCCCAGGTGCCCGGGGCTGCCGACGATCCCGAGGCGCTCGGGTCAGGACGTGCGCCGCAGGACGGCGATGTGACAGGGTCGGCACGTCCGACGGGAAGGGACGGCACGTGATCGCAGTCATCGGTCTGGTCATCGGCGTCGTCGGGGGCCTCCTCCTGCAGCCCACGGTGCCCCAGGAGCTGCAGCCCTATCTGCCCATCGCGGTGGTCGCCGCGCTCGACGCCCTCTTCGGTGGCCTGCGCGCCATGCTCGACGGCATCTTCGACGACCGCGTCTTCCTCGTCTCGTTCCTGTCCAACGTGGTGCTCGCGGCGCTCATCGTGTTCCTCGGTGACCAGCTCGGTGTGGGCACGCAGCTGTCCACGGCCGTGGTCGTGGTGCTCGGTATCCGCATCTTCTCCAACGCCGCCTCGATCCGCCGGCACCTGCTCAAGGCATGACGATGACCCCGTCGCACGGTGAGCACGACGCGCACGACGAGCAGCACGACGAGCTCGTCGCGGGCGACGAGCACGATGCACCGACCGTCCCCGACGCACCGACCGTCCCCGACGCGCCGGCCGTCCCCGACGAACCGGACCTCGAGCCGGTGCCGCCACCGGATCCCGGCGCGGAGCCGAGCGCCGGCGTACCCGCGGACGCAGGCAGCGAGGAGCCGACCGGACCCGCAGAGCCGGCGACCGCGCGGGCCGACGGCGCACCGCCCACCGGGTGGGCCGTGCTCGGTCGCGCCCTGAGGCCGCGCGCCACTCGCGCGCAGGTGGTGGCGGGGATCCTGTGCGCGGTGCTCGGCTTCGCGCTCGTGGCCCAGGTGCGCCAGTCCGGGGAGGCGGACCTCGGCGGCATGCGGCAGGACGATCTCGTCCGCATCCTCGACGAGGCGACGAACCGCGGCGACAGCCTCGCGCGTGAGGCCGCGGACCTCGCCCGGGAACGGGACGAGCTGCTCTCCGGCTCCGACCGGCGGCAGGCCGCCCTGGACGCCCTGCGGCGCAGCGCCGAGACGCAGGGCATCCTCACGGGCCGGCTGCCCGCCGAGGGGCCGGGCGTCGTGGTCACCCTGACGGACACCGACGGCGTCAAGCCGATCACGATGCTCAACATGCTCGAAGAGCTGCGCAACGCCGGGGCCGAGGCGATCGAGCTCAACGACCTGCGCGTCACCGCGAGCAGCGCGTTCACGGGCACGGCGGGGGCCGTGGTGCTCGACGGCGTCACCCTGGCCCCGCCGTACCGGTGGATCGCGATCGGGGACCCCGACATCATCGCGCCGGCGCTGACGATCCCCGGTGGAGCGATGGCGCAGGTCCGCAACAACGGCGGCAGGGGCACGGTCGACCGGGAGGAGCTCGTGTCGGTGGACGCGGTGCGCGTCGTCCCGGACCCCGTGTACGCCACGCCGGTTCCGCCGCAGGGCGGTTGATCCCCTTCTGCGCTGCCGACGAGCGCCGACGCCGCCGCGACCTGGTGTGGCGTGCTGCGCCGACCCGCTCGGTCCGCATAGGGTGTGCGTGACCCCGAGGATCGCCGGTGGTCGACGTGATGGACGGGCCGGGGAGGTGGCATGAGCGGCGAGGACCCGCAGGTCGGGCGTCCTGCCCACGGGCCGGACACGACGATGAGCTTCGGAGCCATCGAGTCTGTCGAGATCGAAGGGTCGGCCCCCGTCGGGCTGACCGCGGACGAGGTCTCCGCGGTGCACGCGCTGCCGCCGACCTCGGCGCTGCTGGTGATGCAGCGCGGCCCCAGCGCCGGGGCACGGTTCCTGCTCGACGCCGAGCGGACCGTCGCGGGACGGTCCACCGCGGCCGACATCTTCCTCGACGACGTCACCGTCTCGCGCAAGCACGCGGAGTTCGTCCGCGAGGGGCAGACTTTCTTCGTGCGGGACATCGGCTCGCTGAACGGCACCTACGTCAACCGCTCGCGCATCGATCAGTCCGCGCTGCGGGCCGGTGACGAGGTGCAGATCGGCAAGTACCGCATGACGTTCCACCCCAGTCCGCACCGCGGCACGGCCGGCGCGTGACCGGGCGGCTCCGGACGCTCGACCAGACGGGGAGTGCCAGGTGGTGAGTGCACGCGCGCAGCGCGTCCAGGCCGACCCCGGGCCTGCCCCGGTCCCGCACGAGCCGTGGCCCCGGGGAATCTCCCGGCGGCCGTCCATGCGCATCTCCGACGTGCTGGCGTCGCTGCGGATCGAGTTCCCGGCGGTCACCACGTCCAAGCTGCGTTTCCTCGAGGAGCAGGGGCTGGTCGAGCCCGTGCGCACCGCGGCCGGCTACCGCCAGTACTCGCCGGCGGACATCGAGCGGCTGCGGTTCGTCCTGCGCCAGCAGCGGGACCGCTACATGCCCCTGAAGGTGATCGGCGACCGGCTGGCCGCACTCGACGCGGGGGAGGAGGACGAGCCGGCGCCGCGCGCACGGCTCGCCACCCGCGACGGTGTGGCCGAGGCCCCCGGCACGCACCTGACCCTCGAGGCGCTCGCCGGCGAGGCGGGCGTCGAGGTGGAGTTCGTCCGGGACCTGTTGGCCGCGGGCGTGCTCCGGACGCACAAGTCCGGGGCGTTCGACCTGTGGGCGCGAGAGATCGTCGTCGCCGCGGCTGCCCTGGCCGAGCACGGCATCGACGCGCGGCACCTGCGGCAGTTCCGCACGTCCGCCGACCGGCAGGCCGACCTCGTCGAGCAGGTCGTCGCCCCGTGGCGCGGCCAGCGCAGCGCCTCGTCGCGCGCGCGGGCGGGCACGCTGGCGGCCGAGGTGGGTGAGCTCTGCACGCAGATGCACACCGCGCTCGTGCGGGCCGCGGTCGCGGACCTCACCCCGTAGCAGGTCCACCCGCGCAATGCGGCGCGGAGAGCGCCGGATCGGCGACGGCGTCGTAGCGTGGATGTCATGGGGGACGACGCCGAGCTGGTACCGGTCGAGATCGTCGGGGTGCGCCAGCACCTGGCCAACGACGAGATCGTCGTGCTGCTCCTCGACCCCGACTCCGAGCTGCTGGTCCCGATCCTCATCGGTCCCACGGAGGCGAGCGCCATCGCGTCCGCGCAGGCGGGCATCGTGCCACCGCGCCCCATGACCCACGACCTGCTGCGGGACGCCCTGATCGCCGCCGGCTCGAGCCTCAGCCGGGCCGAGATCACCCGGTTGGAGGACGGCGTCTTCCACGCGACGCTGGTGCTCGACTCCGGTACGCGTGTCGACTCGCGCGCGTCCGACGCGATCGCGCTGGCGCTGCGGTTCGGCTGCCCGGTGCTGTGCTCGGCGGAGGTCGTCGCGGTGGCGGGCGTCGAGGTGCGGACCACGACGTCGGAGCAGGACCTGGAGCGGTTCCGGCGCTTCCTCGACGTGGTGACGCCCGAGGACTTCTCGACGGGCGTCGAGCCGGACGACCCGGGTGGCGAGGGTCGATGACGGTTGCTCACGCCCACCGAGGGCCGCAACCTTCGAGTTCAGGTCGAAGTTGAGACTCGCCCGACGCGACACGCCCGGTGGGCGTCATGGCGTCTGCACCCCGACGGGCCTAGTCTGACAAGCAGCCGGGGGAGATGTGCGCCGACCGGCGTGCGACGAGTGGAGGATTCGTGACCAGCAACGAGAGTGCCGAGAGCGTCAGCGGGACAGTGCCGCAGCGCGCTCAGGGCATGCTGTTCGACGACGACCTCCCCGACCTCGACACCGCCACCGGCTACCGCGGCCCCACGGCCTGCCGTGCCGCCGGGATCACGTACCGCCAGCTGGACTACTGGGCGCGGACCGGTCTGGTCGAGCCGTCGATCCGCCCGGCCACCGGCTCGGGCACGCAGCGGCTCTACAGCTTTCGCGACATCCTCGTGCTCAAGGTCGTGAAGCGACTGCTCGACACGGGTGTCTCGTTGCAGCAGATCCGCACGGCGGTCAGCCACCTGCGTGAGCGGGGCGTCGACGACCTCGCCCAGATCACGCTGATGTCCGACGGTGCGAGCGTCTACGAGTGCACCTCCGCCGACGAGGTCATCGACCTCGTGCAGGGCGGTCAGGGCGTGTTCGGCATCGCGGTCGGACGCGTCTGGCGCGAGGTCGAGGGCACCCTCGCCGCCCTGCCGACGGAGCGGGCGGACGAGGACGAGGACGGCCGCGTCCAGCCGTCCGTGAACGACGAGCTCGCGGCGCGCCGGCAGGCCAGGACCGCGGGCTGACGTCACCGACCTACGCGAGCGGCTGCCCGACGAACGGGCGGCCGCTCTCGTCGTCTCAGTGCCGAGGGGCGCGCAGCGCCCGGTCGAGGAGGGCCTCGAAGGTCCGTGCGAGCTCGGCGGCCGCAGCGCCGGGCCACGCGTGCACCGGCTGCGCAGCACCCTGGGCCTGCTGGAGCGCCGCGCGCTCGGGCACCGGGGGAGCGAGGACCAGGGGCCCGTAGAGGGTCTGCAGCTCGTCCAGCCGGAACGCCTGCTCGATCGAGCGGGTCCGCACCCGGTTGACGACGATGCCGAGGGGCTGGAGCGCGGGCGCGGGACCGCGACGCAGCTCGTCGATGGTGCGCATGGCCCGCCCGACGGCCATCACCGCGAACAGCCCCGGCTCGGTCACCACGAGGGCGCGGTCGCACGCCGCGAGGCCGGTGCGGGTGAGCCCGCCGAGCGACGGGGGGCAGTCGATGAGGACCAGGTCGTACCCGTGGACCCAGGAAAGCGCGTAGCGCAGCCGGTCCACGTCGGTGCCGTCGAGGCGGTCGTGGACGGCCGAGCGCTCGGAGCCGGCGAGCACGTCGAGCCCGTCGTCGGCCCACGACGACAGGACGGTGGCGGCCGACATCGTCGCGGCGCCCGGCTCGTCGAGCACGGACGCGACGTCCCCGCCCTGCGGCCGCGCGCCGAGCGCCATCGTGCTGTCGCCCTGGGGGTCGAGGTCGATGACGAGCGTGCGCAGGCCGCGCTCGAGCGCGGCCGACGCCAGGCCCAGCGTGACGGACGTCTTGCCGACGCCACCCTTCAGACTGCACACCCCGAGCACCAGCACGGGCGCAACCGTAGCGGGGCCGGCGCTCCGCGTCGAAACGCCGCGCGCGTTCGTGCTGGTCAGGACAGACTGAGGCGATGAGCATCCGACTGAGCCGCTGGGGCCACGCCTGCATCCGCCTCGACCGCGGGGACCATCACGTCGTGATCGACCCCGGCGTGTTCTCCGACCTGCCGGGGGCGCTCGACGGCGTGTCCGCAGTGCTCGTCACGCACGAGCACCCCGATCACCTGGCCGTCGAGCCGGTCGTCGAGGCGCTGCAGGGTGGTCTCGAGCTGTGGGCGCCCCACGCCGTCGTCGATGCCCTCGTCGCCGCCGGCGCCCCTGCCGACCGCCTGCACGCGGTGCAGGGTGGTCAGCGCGTCTCGGCCGGCGGGTTCGACGTGGACGTGCTGGGGGAGTGGCACGGGCTGGTGCACGCGGACGTGCCCCGTGTGCACAACGTGGGCTACCTCATCGAGGGCGTGCTCCATCCGGGGGACGCCTACGTCGACCCGGCCGGCGCGCACGTCGAGGTCCTGTGCACGCCGATCGGCGCGCCGTGGCTGAGGCTCGGGGAGGTCGTCGACTACGTCCGCGGGGTGGCTCCCGCGCGCGTCGTGGTGGTGCACGACGCGATGCTGAGCGCCATCGGCCAGGGGATGGCGACCGACCTCCTGGGGCGGCTCGCGGGCGCGGGGGAGCCGGTCGTGCTGGACCCCGGAGAGGGCATCGACCTCTGAACGCACCGCCTGCACGCACCGTCTGGACACACCACCGCGACCGCACCGACCGTCCTGTAGAGCCCGAGAGGAGAACGTCATGACCACGCCCGTACCGAACGAGGTGCCCGAGCTCGAGTACGACGAGAACGTCCCGCCCCGCCCCGAGGAGGAGATCGCCGACGTCGCGCGCTCGGTCCCGGACCCCGACGGGCACGGCGGCACGCCGCAGGAACCGTCGGCGGCGCGCCGGGAGCGGTGACGCGCGTCCGGCGCTCCTGGGGCATCCTGTGTCCGTGCGCATCCAGCAGGTGACAGAGGACGACTGGCCGCTGGTCCAGGACGTCCGCCTACGCTCGCTGCGCGAGGACCCTGCGCTGCTCGGGGCCTCCCTGGTGCGCGAGGAACGGTTCGTCGAGTCGCACTGGCGCATGCGGCTGCGCACGTCGACCACCTGGGTCGCGGTGGACGACGCCAGCACCGGTCGCGGGATCGTCACGATGATGCAGGAGCCCGGGTCGCCGACCGACGACCGGCACATCGTGTCGCTGTGGGTGGCGCCGGAGTCACGTCGCCAGGGCGTCGGCTGGTCGCTCGTCGACGCCGTCCGTCAGGCTGCCCGGGAGCAGGACGCCCGGACGGTGTCGCTGTGGCTGCTGGACGGCAACCATGCCGCCGGTGACCTGTTCGTCCGGTCCGGGTTCACCCGCACCGGCGAACGGCAGGTCGTGCCGCGCGACCCGTCGCAGACCGAGGAGCGCTACCAGCTGACCCTCCGGGACGGCGTGGCCTGAGCAGGTGATGCCCAGCCCCGCGGGTTCGCGACGCTGGTCACCGACCTCCTCTGCCCGTCCAGCCGGCACGCGACGGAGGGGAACCATGCAGGAACCAGGTCACGCGATCATGCTGATCGGCACGTCCGGCGCGGGCAAGAGCTCGACAGCCACGGAGCTCCAGAGGGCCCTGCCGGAGCCGTTCCTCGCGCTGGGGCTCGACACGTTCTTCGGCACGCTCCCGCGCCGGTGGTCCAGCGAGGGGGAGCGTGCCGGCGACGGCTTCTCCTACCTCCGGGATGTCGACGACGAGGGCCATCCGCGGTTGCGGATCGGGTACGGCCCGGTAGGCGCACGCGTGCTGGCGGGGATGCGGGGGGCGGTCGCCTCGCTGCTGCGCGAGGGCAACAACGTCATCGTCGACGAGATGCCGATCGATCCGACGGTTGTACCGGCCTGGCGTACCGCGCTGTCGGGGTACCGGGTGCTGTGGGTGCACGTGGGCGCTCCGCTGGACGTGCTGGAGGAACGGGAGGCGGAGCGCTATCCGGAGACGTTCCGTGGGCTCAGCAGGGGTCACTACGACGTCTGCGGACCGGACCGCTTCGACCTGGTGCTCGACTCCTCGGAGCTGGGACCGCAGGACCGCGCGCACCGCATCGTCGCGGCGTGGGCCTCGCGTCGTGCGACGCGGTGAGACGACGACCGCGACGCGCCACGGCTAGAGACGCCGATCGGGGGGTCGTGAACGGCGTAATGTCATAATGTGCATTATCGGCGAACAGGACCAGAGCGCAGGCCCTCGAGGGAGCCGCTCAGCCGAGCGCCTTCCGGACGAGCTCGGCGATGCGGCGTTCGTCGGCGGCGGTCAGTCGCGTGAGCGCGAAGGCGGTCGGCCACATGGCGCCGTCGTCCAGCTGGGCCGCCTCGTTGAACCCGAGCGTCGCGTAGCGGGTGCCGAACTTCGACGCGGCCTGGAAGAAGACGACGACCTGTCCGTCCTTGGCGTAGGCCGGCTGCCCGTACCAGGTCTTCGGCATGAGCTCGGGCGCCGTCTCGGTGACGATGGCGTGGATGCGCTCGGCCATGACGCGGTCCGCCTCGTCCATCTCGGCGATCTTGGCCAGCAGGTCCGCCTCGCCGTTCGCCTTCTTGCGCGTCTCCTTCGCGCGTTCCTTGATCGCGGCGCGCTCCTCGGCTGTGAAGCCCTCGGAGGCGTCCTTCGTGGTGCTCGCCATGGCAGGTGCCTTCCGGTCAGGCGCCGACGTAGGCGGCCAGGTGCTGGCCCGTCAGCGTGGGTCGGGTGGAGACCAGGTCGGACGGCGTGCCCTCGAAGACGATCCGGCCGCCGTCGTGGCCGGCGCCCGGACCGAGGTCGATGATCCAGTCGGCGTGGGCCATGACCGCCTGGTGGTGCTCGATCACGATGACCGAGCGCCCGGAGTCGACCAGCCGGTCGAGCAGGGCGAGCAGGTTCTGGACATCCGCCAGGTGCAGCCCGGTCGTGGGCTCGTCGAGCACGTAGACGGTGCCCTTCTCCCCCAGGTGCGTCGCCAGCTTGAGTCGTTGTCGCTCGCCACCGGACAGCGTCGGCAGCGGCTGTCCGAGGCTCACGTAGCCCAGGCCCACGTCGACCAGCCGCTGGAGCACGGCGTGCGCGGCCGGGGTTCGGGCCTCCCCCGCGGCGAAGAACGCCTCCGCCTCGGACACCGGCATGGCAAGCACCTCGCTGATGTCGCGTCCGCCCAGCCGGAAATCGAGCACCGAGGCCTGGAAGCGCTTTCCCTCGCAGACCTCGCACTCCGTGGCGACGCCGGCCATCATCGCCAGGTCGGTGTAGATGACACCGGCACCGTTGCACGCGGGGCACGCGCCCTCGGAGTTGGCGCTGAACAAGGCGGGTTTGACCCCGTTGGCCTTGGCGAAGGCCTTGCGGATCGGCTCGAGGAGGCCCGTGTAGGTCGCCGGGTTGCTCCGGCGCGACCCGCGGATGGCCCCCTGGTCGATCGACACCGCGCCGTCGCCCGCGGGGATGGAGCCGTGCAGCAGCGAGCTCTTCCCCGAGCCCGCCACCCCCGTGACGACGACCAGCACGCCCAGCGGGATGTCGACGTCGACGTCGCGCAGATTGTTGGCCGTCGCGCCGCGAACCTCGAGCGCGCCGGACGGTTGTCGGACCCGCTCCTTGAGCCTGGCCCGGTCGTCGAGGTGGCGCCCCGTCAGAGTCCCGCTGGCGCGCAGGCCGTCGATGGTGCCCTCGAAGCAGACCGTGCCACCGGCCGCGCCGGCGCCCGGGCCGAGGTCGATCACGTGGTCGGCGATCCCGATCATCTCGGGCTTGTGCTCGACGACCAGCACGGTGTTGCCCTTGTCCCGCAGCTGCAGCAGCAGGGTGTTCATGCGCTCGATGTCGTGCGGGTGCAGGCCGATGGAGGGCTCGTCGAACACGTAGGTAACGTCGGTGAGCGACGAGCCGAGGTGGCGGATCATCTTGGTCCGCTGCGCCTCTCCCCCGGACAGCGTCCCCGCCGGTCGGTCGAGCGACAGGTACCCGAGGCCGATCGCCACGAACGAGTCCAGCACGTGCTGCAACCCGGTCAGCAGCGGCGCCACGGACGGCTCGTCGAGCTCGCGGACCCAGTCGGCCGCGTCGCTGATTTGCATCGCGCACACGTCGGCGATGCTCTTGCCCTGGATCGTCGAGGACCGCGCCTCCGCGCTCAGCCGGGTGCCGTGGCACTCGGGGCAGACGGCGAAGGTCACGGCCCGCTCCACGAACGCCCGGATGTGCGGCTGGAGGGCGTCGACGTCCTTGGACAGCATCGACTTCTGGATCCGCGGGACCAGGCCCTCGTAGGTGAGGTTGATCCCGTCGATCTGGATCTTCGTCGGCTCCTTGTACAGGAGCGCGTCGAGCTCCTTGCGGGTGTACTTCGCGATCGGCTTGTCGGGGTCGAAGAACCCGCAGCCGCGGAAGATCCGGCCGTACCAGCCGTCCATGCTGTAGCCGGGGATGGTCAGGGCACCGGCGTTGAGCGACAGACTCGCGTCGTAGAGCTGCGTGAGGTCGATGTCGTCCACCCGGCCCATGCCCTCGCAGCGTGGGCACATGCCGCCCAGCACCCGGAAGCTGCGCCGCTCCTTGACCTCGCGGCCGCCGCGCTCCATGGTGACCGCGCCGGCACCGCTGATCGATGCGACGTTGAAAGAGAAGGCCTGCGGCGGCCCGATCTGCGGCGTCCCGAGCCGGCTGAACAGGATGCGCAGCATCGCGTTGGCGTCGGTCGCGGTGCCGACGGTCGAGCGGGGGTTGGCGCCCATGCGTTCCTGGTCGACGATGATCGCGGTCGTCAGGCCGTCCAGGACATCGACGTCGGGGCGCGCGAGGGTGGGCATGAAGCCCTGCACGAACGCGCTGTAGGTCTCGTTGATCATGCGCTGCGAGTCCGCGGCGATCGTGTCGAACACCAGCGAGCTCTTGCCGGAGCCGGAGACGCCGGTGAACACCGTCAGCCTCCGCTTCGGGATCTCGACGCTGATGTCCCGGAGGTTGTTCTCCCGTGCCCCGTGCACCCGGATCCGGTCGTGGCTGTCGGCGGGGTGCCGTGTCTCGACGCTCATTCAGCGCGTCTCGTTGATGCGGACGAGGTTGCCCGAGGGGTCCCGGAAGGCGCAGTCGCGCACGCCGTACGGCTGATCCGTCGGCTCCTGGACCACCTCGGCACCGCGTGCGACCAGCTGCGCGAACACCTCGTCCAGGTCGGGAGTGGCCAGCGTGATCGCGCCGTAGCTGCCCTTGGCCATCATCTCGGCGATGGTCCGCCGCTCCGCGTCCGTGAGTCCCGGCTCCGCGGCCGGCGGGTGCAGGACGATCGCCGTGGCGGACGGGTCGGCGGGGCCGACGGTGATCCAGCGCATCCCGTCGTAGCCGACGTCGTTGCGGACCTCGAAGCCGAGGGCGTCGCGGTAGAACGCGAGAGCGGCATCCGGGTCGTCGTGCGGGAGGAACGCGTAGTGCAGGCTGATCTCCATGCCGGTCACGCTAGGCGCGGCCTGCGGCGCGCGCTTCTCGATTCCTGACGGGTCTGGTGACCTGCTTGGCGATGCAGGACGGCATGCCCTCCGTGGCACCCGCGGACTGCGTCCGGTACACGCTCGGTGGCACGCCGACCAGCTCGGTGAAGCGGGTGCTGAAGGTGCCCAGCGACGAGCAGCCCACGGCGAAGCAGACGTCGGTGACGCTGAGGTCGCCGCGTCGCAGCAGCGCCATCGCGCGTTCGATCCGCCGGGTCATCACGTAGGCGTACGGCGACTCCCCGTACGCGCGGCGGAACTCCCGGCTCAGGTGACCGGCCGACATGTGCGCGCCGCGCGCCAGCGACTCCACGTCCAGCGGCTGCGCGTACTCGCGGTCGATGCGGTCGCGCACGCGTCGCAGCCGTACCAGGTCGCTCAGGCGCTGCTCGTCCGCACGGCTGCTGCTCACCTGCATGATCGTGCCACGCGGTGTGCCCGGACGGGTATAGTTGAACTGTCAATCATCGAGAGGACGTCCATGCCCGACTACGGCCACGATCTGGTGCTCGGCACGTTCCTCACGCCGTCGGCGGCGGACCCGCACCGCGTCGTGGGGCTCGCGCAGGCAACCGAGCACGCCGGGCTGGACCTGGTCACGTTCCAGGACCACCCGTACCAGCCCGCGTTCCTGGACACGTGGACGCTGCTGTCCTGGGTGGCCGCCTCGACCGAGCGGGTGCACCTCGCCGGGAACGTGCTCAACCTGCCGTTGCGGCCCCCCGCGGTGCTCGCTCGGGCGGCGGCCAGCCTCGACCTGCTCTCGGGTGGCCGCGTCGCCCTGGGGCTCGGCGCCGGTGCGTTCTGGGACGCGATCGTCGCGATGGGCTCGCCCCGTCTGACACCCGGTCAGGGCGTCGACGCGCTCGACGAGGCGATCGACATCATCCGCGGCATCTGGGACGCCGCCGAGCGGACGCCCCTGCGGGTGCACGGGACGCACCACCACGTGGACGGTGCCAAGCGTGGCCCGTCACCGGCGCACGACATCCCGGTGTGGCTCGGCGCGTACAAGCCCCGGATGCTCGCCCTGGTCGGGCGAAAGGCGGACGGATGGCTGCCGAGTCTCGGCTACCTGCAGGACGGTGACCTGGCCGCGGGCAACGCGCGCATCGACGACGCTGCGCACGGTGCCGACCGGGACCCGCGGGAGATCCGCCGCCTGCTCAACCTCGGGGGTGGGTCGTTCTCCGGCTCCGGGTTCCTGCAGGGCCCGCCGCAGCGGTGGGTGGACGACCTGCTCCCGCTGGTGCTCGACCAGGGCATCTCCGGGCTCGTGCTCAGCACGGACGACGCCCGCACGATCGCGCGGTTCGGCGAGGAGGTGGCCCCCGCCCTCCGGGAGGCCGTCGCCGCGGCACGCGCCTCGACGGGGACGTCGACCGGCTCCGTGCGCTCGCTCGCTGCGCTGGCGGCGCGCCGGACCGGGATCGACTACGACGCGGTCCCGGCGTCCCTGGTGGAGAACGCCGTGGAGCCGGGCGACCGTGACTACGGCTACGTCCGGTCCACCTACGTCTACACCGGCTCCCCCGGCCTCGTCCTGCGGCCTCGCGACGCGGCGCAGGTGCAGGAGGCGCTGGTGTTCGCGCGGGCGCAGGACGTGCCGTTCGCCGTGCGCAGCGGCGGCCACGGGATCAGTGGCCGGTCGACGAACGACGGCGGCATCGTGATCGACGTCGGCGCGCTCGACACCGTGGAGGTGCTGGACCGGGACCAGCGGCTCGTCCGGCTCGGCGCCGGGGCGCGCTGGGGCGACGTCGCTGTCGCGCTGCAGCCGCACGGGCTCGCGATCAGCTCGGGTGACTACGGGGACGTCGGCGTCGGCGGGCTCGTGACGGCCGGCGGGCAGGGTTTCCTCAGCCGCTCGTACGGCCTCACGCTCGACCACGTGGTCGCCGCCGAGGTCGTCCTCGCCGACGGGCGGCTGGTGCGGGCCGACGCGGAGCACGAGCCAGACCTCCTGTGGGCCGTCCGGGGTGCCGGCGCCAACTTCGGGATCCTGACCGCGGTCGAGATCCAGGCGGCCGAGCTCGGCGACGTCGTCTACGCGACCGTCATCTTCGACGCGACGGACACGGCGCCGTTCGTGGAGTCGTGGGCGGCCCTGGTCGAGTCCTCGCCGCGCGAGCTCACCAGCTTCCTGAGCCTGGTCCCCGCGCGCGGACAGGACCCGGCGGTCGGCTACGTCGTCCTCGTCTGGGCGAGCGACGACACCGCCGCGGCGATCACGTCGCTCGAGCGGTTCCTCGACCTGGCGCCGGTGCTCCAGCAGCAGGCCCAGCTGGTACCCTACGCGGCGACGGTGGTGGCCTCGCACAGCCGGCACACCGGCGGCGCGGAGGCCACGACCCGCGGCGGCCTCGTCGAGCACGTGACGCCCGAGCTCGCCGCGCGGCTGGGCGAGCTGCTGGCAGCGCGCGACGCCGACATGCTGCAGCTGCGCGCGGTCGGCGGTGCGGTCAACGACCTCGGCCCGGCGGAGACGGCCTACGCGCACCGGACCCAGAACTTCTCGTTGCTCGCCACCGCCCGCGGAGCCCGCCGTGCACGGATCGACGAGTGGTGGGACCGGCTCGAGCCCCACCTGAACGGTGTCTACCTGAGCTTCGAGACCAACCAGTCCCCCGCCCGCGTCGCTGAGGCGTTCCCGCCGGAGACCCTCGCGCGCATCGCGCGGCTCAAGGGTCGCTACGACCCGGAGCACGTGTTCGACGGCAACTTCGGGGTGGCGCCCCTCCCCCGGGCCGACGCGAACGACGTGCCACGATGAGCCGATGAGCACCGACATCGACGCCACCATCGCCCGCGTCGTCCAGCAGGAGCAGGACCTCGAGTTCGCCACGTTCGACAACGACGACGCGTGGCGGCTGGGCTGCCTGCTCGTCGAGCTCGCCCAGGAGCGGGCCCTGCCCGTCACGGTCGACATCCGCCGCGGCACGCAGCAGCTCTTCCACGCCGCACGTCCCGGTACCAGGGCGGACAACGACAGCTGGATCGAGCGCAAGGTCCGGGTGGTGCAGCGCTTCGAGGAGTCGTCGTACCTGGTGGGGCTGCGGGCCCTCGCGAAGGGCACCACGTTCGCGGCGGAGCACGACCTGCCGCTCCAGCAGTACGCCGCGCACGGCGGGGCGTTCCCCGTGCGCGTGCGCGGCGTCGGCGTCGTGGGCGTCGTCACGGTCTCGGGGCTCCCGCAGGCGGACGACCACGCGCTCGTCGTCGAGGCCGTGACCGCGCACCTCGCCTGAGCGGCTCAGGCCGCCGAACCGCCCACAGCCCGCCCGCCTGCGTCGACGTTCCCCAGCCCGCGTACGGGCGTCCGCGTCGTCCGCGTCGGTGCCGAAGGCTGCTCGGCATGACGGAGCACGGGTGGTTCGGTGAGGGCTGGGACGACGACGGCACCGACGCGTGGGACGACGTGCCGTGGCGCGCCGACGGCCCCGACCACGACCTCCCCGACCCGCCCGGGTCGCCGTTGCGGTCGGCTGACGAGGCCCTCGCCGTCCTGCTCGACCTGGTGGGCCCGGAGCGCGCCGGTGCGCCCGCCCTGTGGTTCCTCCTCCTGGACGCGCAGTGCCGCACCATCCCCGTCGTGCTGCCGATCGTCGACGTGCCCGTCCGTGCGGACGAGGCGGTCGCACGCCGACTCGTCGGGGTGCTCGGGTCGGTGCTGACGTCCGACGCACCCGGCGGGTCGATCGTCGTGGGGCTCGTCCGCGCCACAGGTGGCGACCGCGGTGCGTTCGAGCTCCAGTGGGGTGCTGCGCTGCGCACCGCGGCCGACGACGCGGGTGTGCCCGTCTGGGCGGTGGTCGCGATCGGCGAGAGCCGCGCGCGCGTGCTCGAGTGGTGAGCGCCGTCAGGACGCCGGGCCGGGCGCGGCCTCGTCGATCGCCGCCAGCTGCTCGAGGGTCGGCTCCCAGGCGATCGACGCGACGTTCGCCCGCAGCTGCTCCGGCGTGCGCGCGCCCGCGATGACGGTCGCCACGGCCGGCTGTGCGGCCAGGCCACCGAGCGCGAGGGTCGGCAGGTCGATGCCCCAGCCGGCGGCCAGGGACTCCAGCGCCTCGATGCGGCCGAAGTCCGCCCGGGCGAGCCGCTCGGGCATGCGGGTGAGGCGCGAGCCCTCGGGTGCCGACTCGCCCCGCCGGTACTTGCCCGTGAGCAGACCGGAGGCCAGCGGGACGAATGGGATGAGGCCGACGCCCACCTGCTCGGCGGCCGGCACCAGCTCGGCCTCCGCGCCGCGGTCCAGCAGGTTGTACCGGTTCTGCGCGGACACGAACGGCGTCGTGCCGGCCGTGCGGGCGCTCCAGTCGGCGTCCACCACCTGCCACGCCGCGAAGTTGGACGAGCCGATGTAGCGCACCTTGCCCTCGACGACGAGCTCGTGCAGCGCGGCGAGCGTCTCCTCGATGGGGGTGACGGGATCGGGGGCGTGCATCTGCAGCAGGTCCACGTGGTCCGTGCGCAACCGCGTCAGGGAGCTCTCCACGGCCCGCCGCACGTAGCGCCGCGACCCGCGCACGCCCCAGTCGGGACCGTTGAGACCGCGAGTGTCCATGCCGAACTTGGTGGCGATGACGACGTCGTCGCGGTGGCCCGCCAGCGCTGCCCCCAGGAGCTCCTCGCTCTGACCGGGCACCCCGCCGTAGACGTCGGCCGTGTCGAAGAAGGTGATGCCCGCGTCCAGCGCCGCTGCGACCAGGGCCGGGACGTCCTGCGGTGCCAGCGTGGCGCCGAAGGTGTTGCAGCCCAGCCCCGCGACCGAGACGACGAGGCCGCTGTCGCCGAGCTGTCGAAAAGACATGGGGGCGTCGATGCGAGAGGCTGGGGACACGGGAGCGGTCGAGTTGTTCATCCGAGCAACCCTAGGCCTCTCCTCGCACGAACCGCGTTCACGAGACCTTCACGTCCTCCTGGAACACCGGAGGGCCGTCGGCCGTTGACACCGGTGGAAGTTCTCACTATCGACGGCCGGACACCGGCACGGAGGTTCCCCAGATGGCAAACCGGTCCCTGCGCGGCATGCGCATCGGGTCCCACAGCATGGAGACGGAAGCGGGCGTCGAGTTCGCCCCCCGTCTTCAGGCTCACTACGACTGCCCCAACGGGCACACCATCATCCTTCCGTTCTCGGTCGAGGCCGACGTTCCGGTCGTGTGGGAGTGCCGTTGCGGCGAAGAGGCGCTGCTGCGCGACGCGTCGCGTCCCGAGGTGAAGGCCGGCAAGGCGCCGCGCACGCACTGGGACATGCTGCTCGAGCGCCGCACCGTCGGCGAGCTCCAGGAGCTGCTCGACGAGCGCCTCGACCTGCTGCGTTCGGGGAAGTTGCGCCGCAGCGCCTGACGCACTCAGCCTGACGAACGACGGAACGCTCCCGCCACATGGCGGGAGCGTTCTGCTATCCCCCACCGGGTGACGCTGAGCAGGGCCTCGACGACGATCGCGCGGCTCATCTTGGACTGTCCGAGCGCGCGCTCGACGAACGTGATGGGTACCTCGACCACGCGCGCTCCCGCGCGCACCGCTCGCCAGGCCATGTCCACCTGGAAGCAGTAGCCCTGCGAGGCGACGTCGTCGAGGCGGAGCCCGCGCAGCAGCCCCGCGCGGTAGGCCCGGAACCCGCCGGTCGCGTCGCGCAGCGGGATGCCGAGCGCGAGGCGGGTGTACGTGTTCGCCCCCCGCGACAGGACGTGCCGGCTGACCGGCCAGTTGACGACGCTGCCGCCCGGGACCCACCGCGAGCCCAGCACCAGGTCCGCGTCGGCGAGCGCGGCGAGCAGCCGCGGGAGGTCCTCGGCGCGGTGCGAGCCGTCGGCGTCCATCTCGACGACCACGTCATAGCCGCGCTCGAGCGCCCAGGAGAACCCCGCCACGTACGCGGTGCCCAGCCCCAGCTTGCCCGCGCGGTGCAGGACGTGGACGCGCTGGACGCCGTCCGCCGCGACCTCCCGCTCCGCGATCTTCTCGGCGAGCTCCCCGGTGCCGTCGGGTGAGCCGTCGTCCACGACGAGCACGTCGGCGTCCGGGACGTGGGCGCGCAGGCGGTCCAGCGCTCCCGGGAGGTTCTCGCGCTCGTCGTACGTCGGGACCACGACGAGCACGCGCGGGGAGGTCTCGCTCATACGGCCGTCTCGATCCGGTCGGCGCGGCGCACCCGGCGCGCCCCGGCAGCACCGGCGAGCACCACGCACACCGCGAGGGCGTCGATGATCCATGCGGGCCACGAGCCCAGCCGCGTTGCGGGCGTCAGCGTGTCGCGCAGGGGAAGGCTAGCCACCATCTGCTCCGCGGTGAAGAGGCCGGTCTGCTGGCTCACGACGCCGTTCGGCTCGATCACCGCGCTGACGCCCACGGTCGAGATCTGCACGGTGGCCCGCCCGTGCTCGATGGCGCGGATGCGCGACATCGCCAGCTGCTGCGTGGACTCGTCGGACACTCCGAAGGACGCGTTGTTGGTCTGCACCACGAGCACCTCTCCCCCGGTCCGCACCGCGTCGCGCACGATGCCGTCGTAGGCGACCTCGAAGCAGATGACGTCGCCGATGCCGACGCTCCGGCCGAGCCGCTCGGAGTCGAGCGGGACGTAGCCCGGTCGGTCGCCGGGCAGCATGTCCCGCGTCACCAGGTCGACCGCGGACGAGAACTGCCGGACGAACGAGCGGATGGGGATGTACTCGGCGAACGGCGCCGGGTGCTGCTTGGTGTACGTGGCGGTGACCCCGGCGCCGGGCTCCCACAGGACAGCGGTGTTGTAGCGACCGCCGCTGTCCGGGTACTGGACCGTCCCGACCAGCATGGGCGCTCCGACGGCCCGGGCTGCGCCGTCGATCAGGTCCGCGGCCCCCTGGTCGACCTGGGGGTCGATGTCGGTGCCGTTCTCCGGCCACAGCACGAGGTCCAGCTCGCCGGGTTCCACCCGGTCGAGCAGCGCCAGCGTGCCGCTCACGTGGTTGTCCAGGACGGCCTGGCGCTGGCCGAACGCGTCGAGGCCCGTGCCGGGGACGTCACCCTGGACGGCGCCGACGCGCAGCGAGCCGCTCTGGGCCTGGGTGTCGAGCGGCACCAGCAGCCCCACCACGAGCACGGCCACGGCGACCGAGGCGGACGCGACCACCTCGCCGACGCGCAGCCTCGGGGCCGCCAGCACCACCCGTGCGAGCAGCACGCCGACGACCACCACCGCGGCCGTCAGCAGCGGGGTGCCGGCCAGCGATGCCAGCGAGGCCAGGGGCGAGTCCGCCTGCGAGAACGCCAGCCGCCCCCAGGGGAAGCCCCCGAACGGCCACGCCGCCGCGAGCTCCTCCGTGGCGACGAACAGGATCGTGAACACCGTGACCTGCAGCCCGACGTTGCGCCAGACCGAGTTGCCGCGCCGCGCCCAGCTCCACGCCGCGCCGAACAGGGCGAAGTACCCGGCCTCCAGGGTGCTGAGCGCGAGCCACGGCACCAGTCCGACGGCCTCGTCGGCCCACGTGATGAGGGGCAGGAACAACGCGAGGCCCCACAGGAACCCCACCAGGGCGTTCCAGCGCGCGCTGTCGCGGCGCAGGGCCAGGTAGAGCAGGGCGACGCCGACGAACGCGGTGCCCCACCAGCCGGGCGCCGGGAACGCGAGACGCGTCAGCAGCCCGCCTGCCACGGCCAGGACCACGGTCCACAGGCGGGCGGGTTCGCGGGCAAGCACCCCAGGAGGGTACGTCAGCAGGCTGAGCCTCTCGTGACGAGGGGAACGTCCGCCGAGTCGCCCGAGGTCCGACCGACCGGCCCGCGTGTCCTTCGTACCGGTCGGCGTGCATGCGCACGGACCGTTGTCTACTGAACACGCGGGCCCGGTCGGAGCCCTGCCCCCCAACACTGCCCCCCAGGCCCGACGTCGTCGTGGGCATGTCGCAGCGGTGGATCTCCTGAGGAACCTATCGAGATCCACAGAGGTGTCAAGGCGGTGACGACGCAGGTGAGGGTCGTCCGTGCAGGTCATCCACGCACCATCGGTCCCCTCTATCCGGTTCGGCTCGGCGTGTCGCCGGGTGTGTCGGCGGATCGGGTCGAAGCGGGCGGATCCGGTCGCCCTCGAGACGCCGAAACTTCACCCGCTCCCGGCTCAGAGCGCGTCGTGCAGGACCACCCCGGCGCGGACGGTCCGCAGGCAGTCCGGCGGCGGGACGTCGGGCCCGAGGTCCGGCAGGAGCGGGATCCCGGCGCGTGCATCTGCGCTCCACGACGAGAACCGGCCCTCGGCCGCCTGCACGGCGAGGTGGTCCGCGCGCCAGACCGCGAGGTGCGCGGGGGCGCCGACGCGCAGCTCGCCGGCGCCCGTGTGGTCGAGCCCCGCGAGCCGCCAGCCACCTCGCGTCGAGGCCCGGAAGGCCGCGCGGGCCGAGATGCGCTGGTCGGCCGCATGGTGGTGGACGGCGGCGCGGACACCCGCCCACGGGTCCACCGCGGTGACGGGCGAGTCGGACCCGAACGCCAGGGGGACGCCCGCGGCGGCGAGGTCGGCCAACGGGTTGAGCGCGGCCGCGCGGCCGGCGCCCAACCGGGCTGCGTACATGCCCTCGGTCCCGCCCCACGCCGCGTCGAACGCCGGCTGGACGCTCAGTCGCACCCCGAGCAGGACGAGAGCGGCGAGCGTCCGGGCGTCGACCATCTCGGCGTGCTCCAGCCGGTGGCCCATCCGCGCCATCGCGTCGGCACCCTCCACGTCGACCGCGGCACCCAGCCCGACCAGCAGCTCGTCCATGGCGCGGTCACCGATGACGTGGAACCCGGCCTGCACCCCGGCACGGGTCGCGGCCGTCAGGTGGTTGCAGATCTGCTCCGCCGCCAGGTACAGCACCCCCGCGCCGGTGGGATCGTCCGCGTACGGGGTGCGCAGGGCGGCGGTGTGCGAGCCCAGCGAGCCGTCGACGTTCAGGTCGCCGCCGATGCCGGTCAGCCCCGGGATCGCCTCCAGGAGCTCGCGGGCGTCGTCGACGGTGACGCACAGCTCCCCCCGGTACGCCACCAGGTGCGGCAGGCCGCCGCGCGCGTCCGCGGTCAGGTCGAGCAGCTCGACGAGGCCGGCGCGGGTGTCGATGGCGGGCGCCGAGTGCTCGTGGACGGAGACGACCCCACGCGCCGCTGCGTGCTCCAGGGCACGGCGGTACAGGGCCGTCCGACGCTCGGGGCTGACCGCCCTGGCGGCGTCCCGTGCCGCGTGGTGCGCCTCGCGCTCGACGCGTCCGTCGAAGCTCCACCCGGGCAGCCGGTCGAGCCCCGCACCGTGCGACAGCGCGCTCGAGACCACGGCGGAGTGGACGTCGACCCGCGCGAGGTAGACCGGGGCGCCCCCGCCGGCGGCGTCGAGCTCCTCCCGGGTCGGGGGCCTGCCCTCGGGCCAGCGCAGCTCGTCCCAGCCGTAGCCGAGGACCGGCTCGCCGGCAGGCAGTGCGGTGGCCGTCCGGTGCACGGCGTCGAGCGCGTCCGCCAGCGAGCGCACGCCGCCCGCGGGAGACAGGTCGATGCTCTCCAGCGCGAGGCCGGTCTCGAGCACGTGCACGTGGGCGTCGACGAACCCGGGGGTGACGAGGGCGCCGTCGAGGTCCACCACCTCGTCGGCCCGCGCGACCAGCCCGTCGGCGGTGTCGTCCGCCCCGACCCAGGCGACGGTGCCGTCGTCGACCAGCAGCGCTTCGGCGAAGGGGTCGGCCGAGGTGTGCACGACGCCGTGCCGGTACAGGGTCGAGGTCACAGGGGCACCCTAGAGCAGCCCGGGGCCCGGGGCCGGTCCGCCGGGACCGCGCGGGCGCCGGGACGCGCGGCTAGACCGACGAGTACGCCACGACCCCGCGGCGCAGGGCGTCGACCGCCTGCCGTGCGGTCTCGCGCAGCCGCGGGACGGGTGCGGCCTGGGCGACCTGGTCGAGCACGTCGATCACCTGCTTGCACCACCGCACGAAGTCGCCCGCGGACAGCTCACCCCCCTTGAGCACGGCGTCCAGGCTGCGGCCGTTGGCCCAGCGGTGCACCGCCTCGACCAGACCCGCGTCGAGCGGCTGGATCGTCTCCACCTTGTGCGCGCTCTCCAGGTCGTCCAGCTCCGACCACGCCCGGACGCACCCGTCCAGGGCGACCCCGAGGCGGCCCCCCGGTCCGCCGGGCACGCGGGGCTCGCTCTGGTCGTCGCGCCGGGAACGGTAGACGAGCGTCGAGACCACCGCCGCGAGCCCGGGCGCGTCGAGCTCGTCGAAGATGCCCCGACGCAGGCACTCGGCCAGGAGCAGGTCGTTCTCCGCGTAGAGCCGACGCAGCCACCGCCCGTCGTCGGTGACCTGCACCGCGGCGCGGCCGGCGTCGTCGGTCGCCGTCTCGAGGTAGCCGAGGCGCAGCAGGATGTCGCAGATGCGGTCGAACACGGCCGCGATCGAGCCCGTCCGGCCGGCGATCCGGGCGACCAGGGCGTCGTGCTCGGCGCTCAGGCGGGACCAGCGCTCGGCCCACCGTGCGTGCTCCTCACGGTCGGGGCAGCTGTGGCACGGGTGCGCGCGCAGCCTGCGCCGCAGGGCGGCGATCTCCGCGTCGTCCGCGGCCGCCCGCTGCCCGCCCTTGGGGCGGTCCTTGCGGGTCGGGCCGGACGCCGTGCCGACCGTGGAGCGCAGCGCCGCGGCCAGATCACGTCGCGCCGCCGGCACCCGCGCGGTGAAGCCCTTCGGCACGCGCAGGAAGCCGACGGTCCGGACGCCGGTGCCGACGTCCGCGACGGTCAGCTTGCGCACCTGCCGGTCCACGGTGAGCACCGTCGGCTTGGGTCCGTCGAAGCCGGCGTCGCCGCCCGGGTCGATGACGACCGCGTGGCCGGAGCGGCGGCCGATCGGGATCTCGAGCACGTCGCCGACGCGCAGGCCCTGGAGCGTCCGCGCGACCTCGGCCCGGCGGGCACCCGCCTCGGCACGGGTGAGCTCCTTCTCCCGGGCCGTGATCTGCCGGCGTAGCGCCGCGTACTCCGCGAAGTCGCCCTGGTGGCACACCATCGCCCGGGCGTAGCCCTCCAGGGCCTCTGCGTGCCCCTGTGCCTGCCTGGCGAGGCCCACCACGCCGCGGTCGGCCTGGAACTGCGCGAAGGACGTCTCGAGTACCTCGCGTGCCCGGTCGCGACCCACCTGCGCCACGAGGTTGACGGCCATGTTGTACGTCGGCCGGAAGCTCGAGCGCAGCGGGTAGAGCCGCTTGGAGGCCAGGCCGGCCAGCTGCACGGGGTCCAGGCCCGGGTGCGCGACGACGACCGCGTGTCCCTCCGTGTCGATGCCGCGCCTGCCCGCCCGGCCGGTCAGCTGCGTGTACTCCCCCGGCGTGACGTCGACGTGGCTGGACCCGTCCCACTTGACGAGCTTCTCCAGCACCACGGAACGCGCCGGCATGTTGATCCCGAGCGCGAGCGTCTCGGTGGCGAACACGACCTTGACCAGCCCGCGGGAGAACAGGTCCTCCACGGTCTCCTTGAACAGCGGGAGCATGCCGGCGTGGTGCGCGGCCACACCGCGCTGCAGCGCGTCGCTGAACTCCCAGTACCCCAGGACGTCCAGGTCCTCGGGCGGCACGGCCGCGCAGCGCTCCTCGACGATCCGGCGGATCTCCGACTGCTCGGCGGGGGTGGTCAGCCGGATGCCCGCGGCGAGGCACTGCTGCACGGCGCCCTGGCACCCGGCGCGCGAGAAGATGAAGACGATGGCGGGCAGCAGGCCGTCGCGGTCGAGCGCGTCGACGACCGCGAACCGCGGCGTCGGACGACCCAGGGGCCGGCCACCGGTGCGCTGGCGCCCGCCCCGGTCGCGCGGACCGCGCCGCTGCTGGGTCGGCTCCTCGCGGTTGCTGCGCCGCAGCAGGTGCGTCAGGTCCGGGTTGATCGGCGGGTCGACGCCCGGCGCCGTCGGGTCCACGTGGCCCGCGTACAGGTCCAGGAGGTCGCCGCGCACCAGGACGTGCTGCCCGAGCGGCACGGGCCGGTGCTCGCTGACCACCACGGTCGTGTCGCCGCGCACCGTCGCCAGCCAGTCACCGAACTCCTCCGCGTTGGACACGGTGGCGGACAGCGAGACCAGCTGCACGTCGTCGGGCAGGTGGATGATCACCTCTTCCCACACGGGTCCCCGGAACCGGTCGGCGAGGTAGTGCACCTCGTCCATGACGACGAAGCCGAGGCCCTGCAGGCTCGTCGAGCCCGCGTAGAGCATGTTGCGCAGCACCTCGGTGGTCATCACGACCACCGGGGCCTCGCCGTTGATGGTGGTGTCACCGGTCAGCAGCCCCACCCGGTCGGGGCCGTAGCGGCGGACGAGGTCCGAGTACTTCTGGTTGGACAGCGCCTTGATGGGTGTCGTGTAGAACGCCTTGCGTCCCGCGGCCAGCGCGAGGTGCACCGCGAACTCGCCGACGACGGTCTTGCCCGCGCCGGTGGGCGCGGCGACGAGCACGCCGCTGCCGCGCTCGAGCGCCCGGCACGCGTCGACCTGGAAGTCGTCCAGCGGGAAGCCGAGGAGCTCCCGGAACTGGCCGAGCTCGCTGCGCTCGACCTCGGCCCTGCGCCGGGCGGCGGCGTACCGCTGCGCCGGTGACGGCTCAGCCGGCGAGTCGTCGTGCGGCGACGGGGGGACGGATCTGCGGGAGCGCGATACCACCCGCACACCCTAGGCACACGGGCGACGGCCGCACCTCGCGACGCGTGCTCAGCACAGGACGGACAGCGCTCCGGGGTCGACCGAGACGCGCAGCGGCAGCGGACCCACCCGCTCCCCGTCCGCGAACGCGACCGGCGGTGGCGGACCCAGGTCCGTCAGCGGCTCGATCAGCACGGTCCGGCTGCGCAGGACCTGGACGGCCGGGTGGCTCAGGTGCCGGCCCCGGGTGATGCCCGGGAAGATCTTCACGATGCCGGGTTTGGTGAAGGGGCCGGCCACCACGACGTCGAGGAGCCCGTCGTCGACGTGTGCGTCGGGTGCGATCTGGAACCCGCCCCCGAACCACGCCGTGTTCGCGACGGCCACGAGGCTGCCGGCCGACTCCCAGACCGCGTCATCGAGGGTCACCCGGTAGCCGTAGGGGCGGAACCTGCCGAGCTCGGCGAGCAGCGCGCGCACGTACCGACCGGCACCCCGCGGCCACGCCATCTCGTTCGCGCGGGCGTTGATCGCGGCGTCGAACCCGCACGACAGCACGCCCAGGTACCACTCGTGCGCGGCGTGCTCCGGGGATCCGACGCGCACGGCATCCACCCGGCGTGGGCCGTCCAGCAGGCCGTGCTCCAGAGTGGCGACCGACGCCGCGACGTCACCCCGCGGGAGCGCCAGCGTGCGGGCGATGTCGTTCCCGGTACCGGCCGCGATGATGCCCAGGGGCAGCCCCGTACCCGCCGCCACGTTCACGCCGAGGTGCACCATGCCGTCCCCGCCGACCACCACGAGGGCGTCGAGGCCCTGGACCGCAGCGGCCCTCGCCTGATCGGTGGCCTGCGCCAGCGTGGCCGCGGACAGGTCCTCCACCTTGTGCCCGCGCGACTGCAGCAGGTCGTGCGCCCGACGGCCCGCCTCGGTGCCGCGCCCGCTGCCCGCGGTGGGGTTGACGACCAGCCCCAGGTGGATCACGCGGTGCCCGGCTCGTCGGCCATCGTGCCGTCCAGCCGGGGCAGCCCCGCGGCCACCCGCTTGCGGTCCACCCGCCGGTCGTGCAGGACGCAGACGCCGAGGGCGAGGAAGTACAGCGCGCACATCGGCAGCGCGACCGCGAGCATCGTGACCGCGTCCGGGGTCGGGGTGACGATCGCGGCGAACACGAACGAGGCCAGCACGGCCCACCGCCAGCTCCTGCGCCAGGTGGCCGCGGTGCCGATCCCCGCGAAGTTCAGCGCGACCATGACCACGGGCAGCAGGAACGCGGCACCGAACGCGAGCATGATCTGCATGAAGAAGCCCAGATACGTCTGGGCGTCGATGATGTTGGTGGCTCCCAGCGGGGTGAACTGGATCAGCAGCCGCACGGCGTTGGGCAGCACCCACCAGGCGACGAACGCTCCGGCCAGGAAGAGCGGCACCGCGGCGCCCACGAAGGCGAACGCGTACATACGCTCCCGGCGGGTCAGACCGGGCGTCACGAACGCCCAGAACTGGTAGAGCCACCACGGGCTGGACAGGATCACGCCCATGAAGAACGAGACCTTCACCTGCATGTCGAACGAGGACGCGATGCCCGCGAAGTTGAGCGAGACGAGCATGTCGCGCTCCTCGGCCACCTGCATGATCGGCGACTGGAGCGCGTGGAACACCGGGTCGTAGAGCAACCAGCCGATCACCGCGCCGACCACGATGCCGAGGGCGGCGAGGAACACACGGCGACGCAGCTCGGCCAGATGCTCTCGCAGCGGCATCCGGCCGCCGGGTTCACCCCCGCGGCGCGTTCTCACGACAGGCTCAGACCTTCGGCGGGGCGTTGCCCTCGGACGGATCCGCGACGGGTGGGACGATGGGCGTCACGTGCTGGGGGTCCGCAACCGGCGGGACGGCGGGCGGGCTGCCGACGGGCGTGACGCCGGTCGGGGGCGGCGGGACGGTCGCGGTCGTCGTCGCCGTCTCGTCGGTCCGCAGGTCCTTGACCTCGTGCTTGAAGATCTTCATCGACTGGCCCACGCTCTTGGCCAGGTCGGGGAGCCGCTTGGCACCGAACAGCAGGAGAACGACGAGCAGCACGATGAGCACGTGCACGGCGGTGATGTTGCGGCCCACGTCGAGTCCTCCGTCGCGATGTCGATGACCGGGCGATCCTACGCGCTCCACCTGGGGATCAGGTGCCGGCGCCTACCGCCAGTACGCGGTCCAGCGCAGGCGGGTCGCGACGTGCCGCTCGCGCCGCAGCACCCGGCGATCGGCAGCGGCCTCGCGCACGGCGTCCCACCGCGCGCGCAGGACGTCGCGGTCCGCGAACAGCGTCGGTCCCGTCCGCGGACCGGCCGCAGCCTGGAGCCGGTCGACCTTGTCCGCAAGCTCCGCGGTGACATCGGCGGCGCGGGACAGCTCGCGGCCCAGCGCGACGGCCGAGCGCCACAACCGGCGGCCGAGCAGGAACGCTCCGCCCACCGTGCCGAGCACGAGCACCGTCCAGACCGAGAACCAGAGCACGTCAGACCTCTCCGTAGGCGCGCAGCGCTGCCCGCGCCGCGGCGGCGACCTCGTGGGCGATCCGGGCGGGCCGGATCTCGAGCACGTCGTCGGCCACCTGGAGCACGAGGTGACGCAACCACGCCGGTTGGACCACGCGGACGTCGATCTCGAACGAGCCGTCGTCGAGGTTGCGGATCGCGTCGACGGGGGTGGTCTCGGCCACCCAGCGCACCTGGCTGCTCAGGTGCAGGGTCACGAGCTCGCCGTCGGGGCCCGGGGAGAAGACCTCGGCACCCGCTCGCACCTTGTGGTCCTCGGCGTCGGTGTCCAGCACCACCGCGGACAGGACCCGGTCGACCCGGAAGAGGCGCTCGCCCTCGACGAGCAGGCACCAGCCGAGCAGGTACGACCGCTCGTCGTCGGTGACCAGCCGGATCGGGTCGACGTCGCGCTCCGTCGTCACGTCGGAGGCGTTGACGTACCGCAGGCGCAGCCGCCGTCCGTGCCGCAGGGCCGTCGCGACGGCGGCGGCGACGTCGGGCGCGGCATCCACCGCGAGCTGGACGTCCACGGCGGCCGCCGCGTCGCCCGTGGCGGCCGTGAGCTTGGCCAGGGCGGAGCGCAGGACCGCGGCGCGCTCGGGGTCCATGGCGCTGCCGAGCGCACCCTCGACGGCGCGCAGGGCCGCGACGAGGGCGACCGCCTCGCGCGCACCCAGGCGCAACGGGCGGGTCATCCCGCGCGACTCCGTGAGCCGCACGACCCCCTGCTCGTAGGAGGCGGCGTCGAAGTCGATCAGGTCGTGCGGGTAGTAGCCCGGGGTGCCCGTGACCCACAGCGTGTCGATGTCGTCCATGACCTGACGGGCGCTCACACCGAACTGCTCGGCGATCGCCTCCACCGGGACACCCTCGTGCCGGTCCAGGTAGGTGATCATGCCGAGCATCCGCAGGAGCCGGTCGCTCGCCCGCTCAGCCATCCGAACGCACCCCCTGGTCCAGCGTCGCCGCCCTCCGCAGCAGGTGCAGGACGGCCTCCCGCAGACCGGTCGGAGCGAGCACCACGACGGCGTCGCCGTACCCGACCAGCTCCTCCGCGAGCTCCCACTCGGCCCGGAACGGCACGTACACCAGGTCCCGGTGCGCCAGCAGCGGCTCACCTGACAGGTCAGGCGCGTCGGGTGGCGGCGGGACGGCGCGTGCGCGCGGGGCGCTGGCCCGCTCGGGCAGGATCGCGAGGGTCGCGATGCGCTCGGGACCGCTGGCCCACGACTGCAGCGCGGCAGCGAGCTCCTCGGCGCTGGGCGCCGTGAAGGAGCCCGGCTCGCCCACCGTCCGCACGGCACCCTCCACCCGGCTGAGGCGGAAGGAGCGGCTCGCGCCCCGGTCGCGGTCGCGCCCGACCAGCACCCAGCCGCCGCGTCGGGCCAGCAGCTTCCACGGCTCGACCGTGCGCTCGCGCACCTCCCCCGTGGTCGCGGCCCGGTACGTGAACCGGACGGCCTGCCGCGCCTGCACGGCGTCGACCAGCGGGCCGAACGCGTCTCCCCCGGCCCGCACGCGGGGCGCCAGGCCAGCCACCAGGTCGGTGGACTCGGGGGCGTCGCCCACGGCCCGCAGCTTGGTCAGCGCTCGCGTGGTGTCCGCCCGGACTGCCTGGTCCTGCCACACCTGGGCCGCCATCGCGAGCACCCCCAGCTCGGCGGCGGTGAGCTCCAGGGGCGGGAGCGCGTACGCCTCCAGGTCCACCCGGTAGCCGATGTCGTCGCCGTGCCCGGCGTCGGTCACCGTGAGGATCGGGACGCCGAGGTCGCGCAACGTGTCCTTGTCCCGTTCGAACATCCGCTCGAACGCATCGTCCGACGGAGCCTCCTGGTATCCGGCGACGCTTCTGCGCACCTGCTCCTTCGTCATCCGCCCCGCGGTGTTGACCAGGGCGATGACGAGGTTGAGCAGGCGCTCCGCGGGTGGGATCTGAGCAGCCATCGGGCACCACCGTAGTGGCCGGTAGCGTGAGCGCGTGATCACGTGGCGTGCGGGTGTCGTGGTGTCGCTCGGGGCCACGTGGCCCGGGGCCGCCGAGGTGACGGTCGAGCTGGAGGCGCCGGTCGGCACGGCGACCGCCGGGGACTCGGTCCGCGCGCTGGCGTTCCCGGACCTCGTCGGCAGCCCTGAGATCGGCGACCGCGTGCTGCTCAACGTCTCCGCGCTGGCCCGCGGGCTCGGCACGGGCGGCTACGCCCTCGTGATCGCCCTGCCCGACCGCACGCCCGCCGACCCGCCCGAGGGACCCGGCCACCTGGTCAAGGCCCGCTACACGCCGCTGCAGGCCATGGTCCTCGGGGTCGACGACCAGGAGTCCCCGCACCACGAGGTCCTGCGGGACGCCGACGACCTGGCCGGCCTGCCGGTCGTCGTCGCGGACCTGCACTCGGCCCTGCCCGCGATCGTGGTCGGCGCGCGGTTCGCCGCGAGGCGGGCCGGTCGCCCCGCGCCGCGCGTGGCCTACGTGATGACCGACGGCGGCGCGCTGCCCGCATGGTTCTCGCGCACGGTCGCCGGGCTGCGGTCCGCCGGGTGGGTCGAGGCGTGCATCACCACCGGGCAGGCGTTCGGCGGCGACCTCGAGGCGGTGTCGGTGCACACCGGCATGCTGGCCGCGCGGCACGTCGTCGGCGCGGACCTCGCCGTGGTCGCGCAGGGACCGGGCAACCTCGGCACCGGCACCCGGTGGGGCTTCTCCGGGGTGGCCGCCGGGGAGGCCGTCAACGCCGCCGCGACCCTGGGCGGCCGCCCCGTCGCGTCGCTGCGGGTGTCCGGCGCCGACCCGCGCGAACGGCACCTGGGCATCTCCCACCACTCGCGCACGGCCTACGGACGCGTCGCCCTGGCGCCCGCCGACGTCGTCGTGCCGGTGTTCGAGGAAGGTCCCCTCGCCGAGCTCGGCCGACGGGTCGCCGACCAGGCCGACGAGCTCGGGGCTCGTCACCGCCTGGTGCCGGTGACCGCGGGCGCGGACCTGCTCGACGCGCTCACGGCGTCCCCCGTCCGGCTGGCCACGATGGGGCGCGGTCTGGCCGACGACCCCGCGTCCTTCCTCGCCGCGGCCGCCGCGGGAGTCCACGCGGCCGACCTCTGAGGCTCAGTCGTCGCGCGTCGTCGTGGTGTGCATCGCGACGAGCGTCGCCAGCCGGCGCGCCTCGGCGTCCGCGAACTCGCCGTCGGCGCGCTGGATGCCCATCACGGCCAGGGTGTCGCCGTCGGACAGGTCCAGCTGGACCCACGGCCGGCCGGAGCCGAACCGCACCGACACGATCTCGGCCCACTCCAGCCGACGCGTGAACAGGAGGTTGCGCACGGTGAGCCCGTCGTCACGGACCAGCGCGGTGACCGAGGCCTGCCGCCACAGGAAGCCGGCGATGAGCGCGCCCACCAGGGCGAAGCCGATCTTGTCGCCGGTCGACAGCACGGGCATCGCCACGATGATCGCCGCGGTCAGGGCGAGCACGACCACCGCGAGGACGAGCGTGACGACGCGCGCGAACCGCGGCCGGAACGGGGCTGTGAGGTCGTCCACCGCGGTCCGATCAGAGCCGGCAGGCGTGGATCGAGGTCACGAGGATCGCCCGTGCACCGATGTCGTACAGGGAGTCCATGACCCGGTTGGTCTGGTCGCGGCGGACCATCGCGCGCACGGCGGCCCAGTCGCGGTTGTGCAGCGGCGAGACCGTGGGCGACTCCAGGCCGGGGGTGATCGCGACGGCGTCGTCGACCAGGCCGAGCGGCACGTCGTAGTCCATCAGCACGTACTCGCGGGCGGTGAGCACGCCCTGGATCCGGCGCGTCAGGATGTCGAGCCCGGCCGGCTCGTCCACGTCGGAGCGGCGGACCAGCACCGCCTCGGAACGCAGGATCGGCTCGGCGAAGATCTCCAGCCCAGCCGCACGCAGCGTGGTCCCGGTCTCCACCACGTCGGCGATCACGTCGGCCACGCCCAGCCGGATGGCCGACTCCACGGCACCGTCGAGGCGGACCACGCCGGCGGGCTCGATCCCGAGCGAGCGCAGGTACGCGCGGACCAGCACCGGGTACGACGTGGCGACCCGGCGGCCGCCCACCTGCGCGACGTCGGTCCACTCCCCCGCCGTCCCGGCGAACCGGAACGTCGAACGGGCGAAGCCCAGGGGCAGGTGCTCGACCGCGGCGGACTCGGAGTCGAGCATGAGGTCGCGGCCGGTGATGCCGACGTCGACCGTGCCCGCTCCCACGTACACGGCGATGTCCCGCGGGCGCAGGAAGAAGAACTCGACGTCGTTGTCCGGGTCGGGCAGCACCAGCTCGCGGGAGTCGCGACGCTGGCGGTACCCGGCCTCCTTGAGCATCTCGGTAGCAGGCTCGGACAGGGAGCCCTTGTTCGGGACGGCGATCCTCAGCACGGTCGTTCTCCTCAGAGGTGGGTGTAGACGTCGGCAAGCGTGAGCCCGCGCGCGATCATCAACACCTGCAGGTGGTAGAGGAGCTGCGAGATCTCCTCGGCCGTCCGCTCGTCCGACTCGTACTCCGCGGCCATCCAGACCTCGGCGGCCTCCTCGACGACCTTCTTGCCGATGCCGTGCACACCGGTGTCCAGCTCGGCGACCGTCCCCGAGCCGGCGGGTCGGGTGGCGGCCTTGTCGGACAGCTCGGCGAACAGGGTGTCGAAGGTCTTCACTCCGCCAAGAGTAGGGGCTGCCGCGGGAGCTCTCGGTCGCCGTCCGCGGGCCGGGCGCGGTCTCGCTGGCGCCACCAGACCGCGAAGCCCCAGATCACGACGCCCGCGTAGACCAGGTAGAGCACCGCGGACGGGTAGTAGCCGGCCGCGAACAGCAGAGGCACCCCGACGGCGTCCACCGCGATCCAGATGAGCCAGAACTCGATCCACCCGCGCGCCATGCCGTACGTGGCCAGGAACGAGCCCGTGAAGATCCAGGCGTCCGCCCACGGCCCCCACGACCCGAGTGCCTGGAAGATGTAGGCGAACGCGACGGTGCCGACGACCCCGATGCTGACGAGCTGGATCCAGCCCCGTCGGCCGGCCCAGTGCGGCACGACGGCGGGTGCGTCGCGGTTCCCCTGCGCACGCCCCTCCGCGCGCGCCTGGCGCCACCGCACCCAGCCGTAGACGGAGACGGCCACGAAGAACACCTGTCGCCCCGCCTGCCCGTACAGGTCGCGGGCCTGGGGCGTGTGGAAGACCCCGCCGAGGAAGACCGTGAACAGCAGGACGTTGCCCGCGATGCCCACCGGCCACGCCCAGACGCGGCGGCGCATGCCACCGACCGCCGACGCCAGCCCGAACCCGTTGCCGACGATCTCCCGCCAGAGGATGTCGTTCCCGGCGATCGTCCAGGTGGCGTCGAAGAGCCAGTGCATCACAGTCCGCGCAGCGCCACGACGGTGGCGACCGCCGCCTCGGCAGCCTCGGCGCCCTTGTCCTCGTGCGAGCCGGACAAGCCGGCCCGGTCGAGGGCCTGCTCCTCGTTGTCGCAGGTCAGCACGCCGAAGCCGACCGGGACGCCCGTCGAGGTGGCGACGTCGGTCAGCCCGAGGGTGGCGGCCTGGCACACGTACTCGAAGTGGGGCGTCCCTCCACGGATCACCACGCCGAGCGCGACGACGGCGTGCGCACCGGCGTCGACGGCGGCGCGTGCGGCGACCGGCAGCTCGAACGTGCCCGGCACGCGGATGATGGTGACGTCCTCGACGTGGGCCGCCGTCAGGGCGCGCTGCGCGCCGGCCAGCAGTCCGTCCATGACGACGGTGTGCCAGCTCGCGGCGACGACGACGACCTTCAGGCCGGTGCCGTCGACGGTCAGGGTGGGTGCTCCAGCACCGCTCATGCCAGGTCCTCCAGGCTCTCGAACGCGTGGTCGTCGTGGTCCGCGCCGGGGGTGGCCGGCGTGGCGTGCACGGGCGAGACCGGGATCGGCTCCCGCTCCGTCCCGGGCGGCAGGTGGAGCAGGTGCCCCATCGACGTCGCCTTGGTGCGCAGGTACGCCTCGTTCTGCGGGGTGCGGCCCACCTCGAGGCTCTGGATCTCGGCGACGTCGATGCCGTGTGCCCTCAGCCCGGCCACCTTCGCCGGGTTGTTGGTGAGCAGGGTCACCCGCTGCACCCCGAGATCGCTCAGGATCGCGGCGGCGGCGCCGTACTCGCGTCGGTCCGCGGGCCAGCCCAGGTCGAGGTTCGCCTCGACCGTGTCCCGACCCTCGTCCTGCAGCGCGTACGCGGCGACCTTGGCCAGCAGGCCGATCCCCCGGCCCTCGTGGCCGCGCAGGTAGATCACCGCACCGCCGCGCTCGGCGGCGAGCTCGAGGGCCGCGTCGAGCTGCGGCCCGCAGTCGCAGCGGGCCGAGCCGAACGCGTCGCCCGTGAGGCACTCGGAGTGCACGCGCACGATGGGGTGGGCGGCCAGGCCGGCCGTCGGCACCAGGGCGACGTGCTCCGCGCCGGTGCGCAGGTCGCGGTAGCCGTGGATGCGGAAGTCGCCGTGCTTGGTCGGCAGGTAGGCGGTGTGCGTCGCGTGCACCCGGGCCTTCGGTGGCGCCGCGACGGCCACGTCGGCCGTCACGTCGTCGCCGTGTTGCGTCCGCCAGGCGACGATGTCCTCGATCGTGAGCAGCACCAGCCCCTCGGCCTCGGCCAGCGCGGACGCCACCGGCAGCCGGGTCATCGACCCGTCGTCGTTGACCAGCTCCGCGATCGCGCCGACGGGCTCCAACCCGGCGAGGCGGCACAGGTCGACGGCCGCCTCGGTGTGCCCGGCACGGTGCAGCACGCCGCCGGGGACGGCGCGCAGCGGCAGCACGTGCCCCGGCCGGATGAGGTCCTCGCGGCCCGACGCCGGGTCGGCGAGCACGCGCAGGGTGCGCGCCCGGTCCGCCGCCGAGATGCCCGTGGTCACGCCGGTGGCGGCGTCCACGGTGACGGTGTACGCCGTGCGCCGGGGGTCCTGGCTGTGCGGCACCATGAGCGGCAGGTCGAGGGCGTCCGCCCGCGACGCCGGCATGGGTGCGCACAGGTAGCCCGACGAGTGTCGGATGGTCCAGGCGATCCACTCGGGCGTCGCCGACTGCGCGGCGAGGATGACGTCCGCCTCGTTCTCCCGGTCGGGCGAGTCCGCGACGAGCACCGGACGTCCCGCGCGCAGGGCCTCGAGCGCCTCCTCGACGGTGCCGAGCCGTACCGACGTGGCGGTCATCGCAGCACCCCGGCCGACGACAGCAGCCGCTCGGTGTACTTGGCCAGCACGTCGACCTCCAGGTTGACGCGGGCGCCGGGCGCCAGCGTGCCGAGCGTCGTGGCCTCCAGCGTCGTGGGGATCAGCGACACCCCGAAGGACTCGTCGGTGACGTGCGTGACCGTCAGCGAGATCCCCGACACGGCGATGGAGCCCTTCTCCGCGACGTACCGCGCGAGCTCGGGCGCGAGACCGATCTCGACGTCGTCCCAGCGCGGTCCGGGCGAGCGGCTCAGGATGGTGCCGACGCCGTCGACGTGCCCCTGCACGACGTGCCCGCCGTACCGGCCGCCCACGGGCAGCGCCCGCTCCAGGTTGACCGGGCTGGAGACCCCGAGGTCCGCGAGGGCGCTGCGGCGCAGCGTCTCCGGCATCACGTCGGCGAGGAACGTGCCGTCGCCCGGGAGCTCGGTGACGGTCAGGCACACCCCGGAGACGCAGATGGAGTCCCCCAGCCGCGCGTCGGACACGACCAGCGGACCGCGGACGCGCAGGCGGGCGTCCGCCTCCTGCGGCCCGTCGGCGCCACGCTCGATCGACTCGACGGTGCCGATCTCCTCGACGATTCCGGTGAACATCAGTGCTCCTGGGGGGTGTGCGGGTCGACGGTCGCGACGACGAGGACGTCGGGACCGAGCGGACGGACGGAACGGGTGGTGAGGCGCAGGGCGTCGGCGATCGTGGTGATCCCCAGGTCGGCCAGCGCCGAACGGCCGGACCCGAGGAGGACGGGGGCGACATAGGCGTGCACCTCGTCGACGAGCCCGGCGGTCAGGAAGGCGGCGGCCAGGGTGGGCCCGCCCTCGACGAGCACGTGGCGGACGTCGCGCTGCGCGAGCGTGGCCAGCACGTCGGCGGGGTCGTGCGTCCGCACCTGGACGAGCTCACCACCCGGGCCGTGCAGTCGGGCGGCCGCCGGCAGGTCGCGGTGGCCGACCACGACGCGCAGGGGCTGGTGCCCGCGCAGCTCGCCGGCCGCGTTCCGTGCGGTCAGCGACGGGTCGTCGACCAGCGCGGTCCCGGTGCCCACGACGATCGCGTCGACCTCGCCCCGCAGACCGTGCGCGTGCTGCCGCGCGACCTCGGACGTGATCCACCGGCTGGTCCCGTCGGCGGCGGCGACGCGGCCGTCGAGCGACGTGGCGAGCTTCAGGGTCACGAACGGTCGGCCGCGCTCGACCGACGGCAGCCACGCGCCGAGCAGCTCACGGCCCTCGTCGGCCAGCAGGCCGGTCTCGACGTCGACGCCCGCGGCACGCAGCCGCTCGGCACCACCCGCCGCGACGGGGTTCGGGTCCGGTACCGACAGCACGACGCGCGAGATGCCCGCGGCGAGGAGCGCCTCGGAGCACGGGCCGGTGCGTCCCGTGTGGTTGCAGGGCTCGAGGGTGACCACCGCCGTGGCCCCGCGCACGGACGCGCCCCGCTGGGCGGCGTCGGACAGTGCGGCGACCTCCGCGTGCGGCGTGCCGGCCCCGCGGTGCCAGCCCTCTGCGAGGACCACGCCGTCCGGACCGAGCAGGACGCAGCCGACCCGGGGGTTCGGGCCGGTCGCCGGGCCGCGCCGCGCGATCTCGAGCGCGTGCCGCATGGCGTCGACCTCGCAGGGGGCGTGCACATCGCTGCCAGTGCTGGCCATGCTCACCTCCGGACGCGCGGGGCTCCGGGGTGAGGGCGGCAGGAAGTTCCCGCAGCCACGACGCCGAGGCGCCGCCACGTGATCCTCCCATCCGGACTTTCACCGTCGGTCCTGGAGTTCCACCAGGTCAACCGCGCGGTCCTTGCGGACCGAACGGGTCGCGGACTGTCACCGCCGGCTCGGAATTACACCGACCCCGGAGCACGTGTATGTGTTCGTACTGCGCCAACGATCATGCCACACGGGGCATTCCCGGACGTCAGGCGGCCGCGTCCGCCAGGTCGCGCAGGGCCGCGATCTCGGCGGCGACGTCCGGTGCCCCGTAGACCGCCGAGCCCGCGACGAACACGTTCGCGCCGGCCTGGGCGATCCGGCCGATCGTGTCCCGGGAGACCCCGCCGTCCACCTGGATCCAGGTGGCCGCACCCGACTCGTCCAGCGCGGCCCGGGCACGGCGGATCTTGGGCAGCGTCCCCTCGATGAACGACTGCCCCCCGAACCCGGGCTCGACGGTCATCACGAGCAGCATGTCGAACTCGGGCAGCAGGTCGAGCAGGGGTTCGACGGGTGAGGCCGGCCGCAGGGCGATCCCCGCCCGGATGCCGCGGGACCGCAGCTCGCGCGCCAGCCGGACCGGTGCCTGGGTTGCCTCGGCGTGGAACGTCACCGAGGCGGCGCCGGCGGCGGCGTACTCCGGGGCCCAGCGGTCGGCGTCCTCGATCATCAGGTGCACGTCGAGCGGGAGCGTGGAGACCTCGGCGATGCGGGTCACCACGGGCAGCCCGAGCGTCAGGTTGGGCACGAAGTGGTTGTCCATGACGTCGACGTGCACGAAGTCGGCCGTGGCGATCGCCCGGAGGTCACGCTCGAGGTTGACGAAGTCGGCGGACAGGATGCTCGGGTTGATCAGCGCAGGCACCTGGCCAGCGTAGACGGCTCAGCGGCGGCGCAGCAGGGTCAGGTGCATCGCGTCCGTGCCGTGCACGTGCGGCCACAGCTGGACGTCGGTCCGCGCCTCGTCCAGGTCCACGTGCCCCGGCGCGATCGCGCGGACCAGCGCGGGCGCGTCGACCTGCTCGGTCCCGACGCCCAGGCGGCCGGCGGCGCGCACGGCGTCCTTGACCACCAGCTGCGTCTCCACGAGGTGGGGCGAGCACGTCACGTACGCGACCACGCCGCCGACCCGCACGGCCTGCAGCGCGGAGACCAGCAGGTCTCGCTGGAGGGCGCTGAGCCCGGCCAGGTCGGCGGGAGTGCGCCGCCACCGGGCCTCCGGGCGGCGCCGCAGTGCGCCGAGCCCGGTGCAGGGCGCGTCCACGAGGACACGGTCGTACGCGCCCGGCTCGTCGGTCCCCACCGTGCGCCCGTCGCCCGTGCGCACGTCCTCGACGGCGTCCGCGGGCACGGCCCGCAACGCCTGCTCGACCAGCCGCGTGCGGTGCGGCTGCACCTCGTTGGCGACGATCCTGGCACCGCGCTCCCCCGCGACGGCGGCGAGCAGCGCGGCCTTGCCCCCGGGACCCGCGCACAGGTCGAGCCAGCGCGCGTCCGGGCCCTCCAGGGGCGCGCTCGTCAGGGCGAGCGTGACCAGCTGGCTGCCCTCGTCCTGCACGCCCGCACGGCCGTCACGCACGCTGGGCAGCGCGGCCGGGTCGCCCCCGGACAGGACGACGGCGGTGGGCGCCAGGCCCCCGACCGTGCCGACACCGTCACCCGCGTCGCCGACGACCTCGTCGGCGGTCGCCAGTCCGGGCCGCGCCACGAGCGTCACCCGCGGCGCAACGTTGTCCGCGGCGAGCAGCGCGCCGATCTCGTCGGCCGACCGCCCGTTGCCCACCAGCGCCTCGCGCAGCGCGCGCACCACCCAGACCGGGTGGCTCTGCAGCACCGCGAGGCGCGCCACCTCGTCGTCCCCCGCGCTCTGCGCGATCCGCTGCTCCCAGTCGCTCTCGTCCGACCGACCCACGGTGCGCAGGACGGCGTTGACGAACTGCGAGGGTCCGGTGCCCAGCTGCTCGCGGGCGAGTCCCACCGTCTCCGAGACCGCGGCGTGGGCCGGCACCCGCATGCCGAGGAGCTGGTGGACGCCGAGCCGCAGGACGTCGAGCGCCGGGGCGTCGATGCTGCCGACCTCCCGATCCGCCGCCAGCGCGATGATCGCGTCGTACCGGCCGCGCAGCCGCAGCGTCCCGTACGCGAGCTCGGTGGCGAACGCCGCGTCGCGACCGGTGATCCGGCGCTCGCGCAGCAGCGGCGGCAGCACCAGGTTGGCGTACGCGTCCGAGCCGTCGACGGCCCGCAGGACGTCGTAGGCGGCGGTCCGCGCGGGGTCGCTCCCCCGGCGGCGCTGCGACGGCGCGGACGCGGAGCGCTGGGTGCGGCCCTGCGCCCGCGCGGCGCCGCGCTGCCGGCCGCTCGGGTCGCGGCGGTCGTCCGCGGGGCTCACGCTCCGCCGCCCAGCACCGTGTCGTCGGCCAGGCGGGCACCGCGGGCCCAGTCGGCCGCTGCCATGGTCCGCTTGCCCTGCGGTGTCACGTCGGTCAGCCGCACGGCGTGCCCGCCCGTCCCGACGAGCACCTCGTTCTTGCCCGCCCGGAGCCGACCCGGCGCGAGGTCGGTGACCTCCGCCATCGGGACCACCGGCGCCAGACCGAGACGTGAGCCGTCCGGGAGCGTGGTCCAGGCGCCCGGGGCAGGCGTGCAGCCGCGGACCAGCCGGTCCACCGCGTGGGCGGGGTGCGACCAGCGGACGCGGGCGTCCTCGACCTCGATCTTCGGGGCGTGGCTCACGCCGTCGGTGGCCTGCGGGACAGGGCTCAGGATGCCGTCCTCGAGCGCGTCGAGCGTCTGGACCAGGAGCCCGGCGCCCGCGATGGCCAGCCGGTCCAGCAGGTCGCCGGCGGTGTCGCGAGGGCGGATGGTCTCGGTGAGGAACCCGAACACGGGTCCGGTGTCGAGGCCTGCCTCGAGCCGGAACGTCGAGGCGCCGGTCACCTCGTCGCCGGAGATGATCGCGTGCTGCACCGGGGCCGCTCCGCGCCAGGCGGGCAGCACCGAGAAGTGCAGGTTGACCCAGCCGTGGGTCGGCACGTCGAGCAGGGCAGGCGGGATCAGCGCGCCGTACGCCACCACGGGCGCGGCATCCACGGCCAGCTCCGCGAGCCGGGCCTGGAACTCCTCGTCGCGTGGGCGCTGCGGAGTGAGGACCTCGAGCCCGGCCTCGAGGGCGCGCGCCTTGACGGCGCTCTGCGCCGACGACCGGCCCCGGCCGGACCTGGCGTCGGGGCGCGTGAGGACCGCCACGATCTCGTGGCGCGAGTCGAGGAGCGCCTCGAGCGACGGCACCGCGGCCGCGGGAGTTCCGGCGAAGAGCAGTCGCATGGCGTCGATCCTAGGCGCGCGGCAGGGGCACCCCGCGCGCCACGAGCTCCGCGCGCAGTGCGTCGGCAGTCGTGAAGAGGAGGGCGTCGAACCCTGCCTCGGCCGCCGCGGCGACGTTCACCGGGGAGTCGTCGGCGAACACCGTGCCGGCCGCGGCCAGGCCGTACCGGTGCGCCAGGAGCGCGAAGATGCGCGGGTCCGGCTTCGCGAGGCCCACCTCGCCGGAGACGAGCACGTCCTCGAGCAGCCCGATCGCCGGTGCCGCCGGCTCGGCCAGGTGGAACGTCTCCGCGGACCAGTTGGTCAGGCCCAGCAGCCGCACGCCGGCAGCGCGCAGGTCCCGCACGAGCCGCTCGGTGCCCGGGACCGGCCCGGCCAACGTCTCCTCGAAGTGCTCGACGTAGACGTCCAGCGCCGGCAGGTGCTCCGGCGCGCTCGCGGCAAGAGCGGCTCGCCCCCGCGCCCACGAGCGGCCGGCGTCCTGGTGATGGTTGAAGGTCATGAAGTCGAACTGCGTGAGGAACGCCTCGACCGCGTCCGGAGCCAGCCGCCCGGCGAACGGACGGCGCGGCTCCCAACGCACGAGCACGTTGCCGAGGTCGAGCACGACGGCCTCGATCACCCGAGCTCCGTCGGGTCCAGCTGGACGCGCACGGACCCGCCCTCGCGGCGGGCGCTGCGCACGGCGAGCGACGACGCCAGCGCGCGTGCGAGCGCCGCTCCCGACGCGCGCGACACCCGCACCAGGGCCCGGACGTCGGGCTCCAGTGCGCCCTTCTCCGCCTCGCCGGTCGGGACGGGTCCGAGCACCTCCGCGTCCGGCAGGTCGAGCCGGCCCAGGAGCGTGTCGACGGCGTCGCGCGGTCCGGTGACCGCGGCCATCCGCACGGCCGGAGGCAGCGCCAGCTCCACCCGCTCGGCGAGCTCGCGCGACGCGTACCCGGCGGGGTCCCAGCGGACCAGAGCCTGGGTCGCGCGCTCCTCGGCGTCACCGACGAGCACCACGGTGCCACCCTCGGACGCGGGCCGGACGAGTGCCGCGGCGGTGAGCCAGCGCCGCAGGGCGTCCTCCCCGGTGCGCAGGGACGTGCCCGCCGTGCTGACGGCCGCGTCCAGCAGCAGGGCGGCCGCGTAGCCGTCCGGCGCGACCGGCTCGGCCCCCGGGGTCGCGACGACGACGGCCGGTACGTCCGGGACGGTGGCCAGCACTCCCCCGGCCGCACGGGCACCGGAGACCCGGACGGGCACTCCCGGGAACGCGCGCCCCAGCTCCTCGGCGGTCCGCTCGGAACCGACCCGGACCGACCGCAGCGCTCCGGCGCCGCACTCGGTGCAGCGCCAGTCGGTGGCCAGGCGCCCGCACCAGCCGCAGGTCGGGACGCCGCCGGCGCTCGTCAGCCCCAGCGGTCCGTGGCAGGCACCGCAGCGCGCGGCTGCCCGACACCGCCCGCAGGCGACGGCGGGCACGTAGCCGGCGCGGGGCACCTGCACCAGGACGGGCCCGTCGGCCAGCCGATCGCGCAGCGTGCGCCACGCGGGCGCCGGGAGGCGCGCCGCCGCGGCGGGACCCTCACGGGCCAGCTCGACGGAGGTCAGCGCCAGCACGCGCGCCGCACGAGCGCGGGTGGTCGGGCGGTCCGCCACGACCTCGCGGGCCCAGCCGGACTCGACCAGGGCCTGCGCCTCCACGCTCCGTCCGTGGGCGGCGACGAGCAGGGCGCACTGCTCCAGCTCGGAACGCAGGGCGAGCACCTCGCGCACGTGCGGGTAGGGCGCGCGCGGCTCCGCGTGCAGCGGGTCGCCGTCGTCCCACACGACCGCGAGCCCGAGGTCGGCGACGGGCGCGAACGCCGAGGCGCGGGTGCCCACGACCACCCGGGCATGACCCCGCAGCGCGGCGAGGAACGATCGGTAGCGGCCCGCGGGGCCGTCGTCGGCCGCCAGGCGGACCGCGCCGCCCGCGGTGCCGGGGGTCCAGCGCGGGATCCCGGCGTCCTGCAGCGCGGCCAGGACGCGGTCGATGTCCCGCGCGTCGGGCACGACGACCAGCGCACCTCGGCCACCCAGCACGCAGGCGGCCACGGCCTGGGCGATGGCGTCCGGCCACCGCTGCCCCGCCGCGCCCGGCAGCGCCGTCCACACCGCGCGCGGCGCTCCGCCGCCCGTGACGTGCTGCAGGAAGGCCGGACCACCGCGATAGGGCGCCCAGGCGGTGGCGGACGTGGACGGCGGAGTCGGCTCCTGCGGAGCCACCGGCGTCTCCGCCTCGACCCGCGCGTGTCGGGCGGGGACCGCGAGCCGCAGCACGTCGTTGAGGGTGCCGGCCCAGCGATCGGCGACGGCGCGGGCCAGCCGCGTCACCTGCGGGGTCAGCACGGGCTCGGCGGAGACCACCCGCCGGATGGGCACCAGCGTGCCGTCGTGCTCGGCCTCCGCCACCCGGTCGAGCACGTACCCGTTGACGTCCTGCGCGCCGAAGCGCACCTTCACCCGCGTGCCCGGGACGGCGGTCTGTTCGAGCGCGGCGGGGACGAGGTACTCGAAGACACGGTCGAGGTGCGCGGGGACGAGATCCACGCAGACGCGGGCGACCGGCAGGTGCTCCGCCATCGGCACCCCGCCGACCGCCGGGCGCGCCCGCCGCTTCGGCGTCGGAAGACCCTCGAGCATCAGCTGCTCACCGTCGCCGCTCACGTGCACGCGTCCATCAGAACATCGCGCGCCCACGCACGGCGCGCCGTCGACCGCGCCCGGCGGCGCCCCGGCGTCAGCCCACCGCGGACTGGAGGTCCGCCACGCGGTCGGTGCGCTCCCACGTGAACTCCGGCAGCTCGCGGCCGAAGTGCCCGTACGCGGCCGTCTTGCGGTAGATCGGACGGAGCAGCTCGAGGTCGCGCACGATCGCCGCCGGGCGCAGGTCGAAGACCTCACGGATGGCGGCGGTGAGCCGCGCGACGGGGACCGTACCGGTGCCGAACGTCTCGACGTACAGGCCCACGGGGTTGGCCTTGCCGATCGCGTAGGCGACCTGGACCTCGCACCGACGGGCCAGCCCGGCAGCGACGACGTTCTTGGCGACCCAGCGCATCGCGTAGGCCGCCGACCGGTCCACCTTCGAGGGGTCCTTGCCGGAGAACGCGCCGCCGCCGTGGCGGGCGATCCCGCCGTAGGTGTCCACGATGATCTTGCGCCCGGTCAGCCCCGCGTCGCCCTGGGGCCCGCCGACGACGAACGAGCCGGTCGGGTTCACCAGGAGGCGGTAGTCGCTCACGTCGAGGTCCAGCTGCTCGAGGACGGGCGCCACCACGAGCTCCGCGATCTGCGGACGGAGCGTGGTCTCCAGCTGGACGTCGGGGTCGTGCTGCGTGGACAGGACGACCGTGTCGAGCCGGACGGCGCGGTCACCGTCGTACCCGATGGTGACCTGCGTCTTGCCGTCGGGGCGCAGACCGGGCAGCAGGGCGTCCTTGCGCACGAGCGTCAGCCGCTCGGCGAGCCGGTGCGCGACCCAGATCGGCAGCGGCAGCAGCGTCGGTGTGTCGTCGCAGGCGTAGCCGAACATCAGGCCCTGGTCGCCCGCACCCTGCGCGTCCAGCGGGTCCAGGTCCGCCGAGTCCTCGCGGACCTCGAGCGCCTTGTCAACGCCGGCCGCGATGTCCGGTGACTGCTGCCCGATGGACACCGAGATGCCGCAGGAGTCGCCGTCGAACCCGATCGCGGACGAGGTGTAGCCGATCCCCCGGACCACCTCCCGCACGATCTGCGGGATCTCGACGTACGCGCTGGTCGTGACCTCGCCGGCGACGTGCACGAGGCCGGTCGTGACCATCGTCTCCACGGCGACGCGGGCCTGCGGGTCCTGCTCGAGCATGGCGTCGAGGATGGCGTCGGAGATCTGGTCACAGATCTTGTCCGGGTGCCCCTCGGTCACGGACTCGGACGTGAAGAGGCGCATGTCGGGCTCGGTCATGCCGGACAGCGTAGTGGTCAGGCGTCCGTGTGCGGGCGTGGGTTCAGCCGCGCGTCAGCACGGCGTCCCAGACGGCGTCGGCGACCTCGTCCTTGCTCCCCGACGCGGCGGCGACGACGGTGCCCGCCCCGTCGAGCACGGTGACGTCGTTGTCGTCGGTGCCGAAGCCCCGCCCGCCGCCGACGGCGTTCAGGACGAGGAGGTCGGCGCCCTTGCGCCGCGCCTTGGCCCGACCGTGCTCGAGGACGCTGCCCGTGTCGTCGCCCGTCTCCGCGGCGAAGCCGACGACCACCTGTCCCGCTCGGAGCCGCTCACGTGCCAGCTCGGCGAGGATGTCGACCGTCTCCACCAGCTCGAGCACCGGAGCGGTGCCGTCCGGCTGCTTCTTGATCTTGCTCTCCGCACTGGTGCGGGGCCGGTAGTCCGCGACGGCGGCCGCCATCACCACCACGTCGGCGTCCTTGGCGGCGGCCCGCACGGCGTCCCGCAGCTCCGCCCCCGTCTCGACGCGGACCACGTCGACGCCCTGCGGGAGGGGAACCTCGACGTTCGCCGCGACCAGCGTGACGCGGGCGCCGCGGGCGTGGGCGGCGCGCGCGAGCGCGACTCCCTGCCGGCCGGACGAGCGGTTGCCCAGGAAGCGCACGGGATCCAGGGGCTCACGGGTGCCGCCGGCGGAGACGACGACGTGCAAGCCGTCGAGGTCACGCGGACGGGCGGCGACCAGCGCGAGGGCGGCGGCGGCGATGTGCTCCGGCTCCGGCAGCCGCCCGGGCCCGGTGTCGGACCCGGTGAGGCGGCCTGCGGCGGGGTCGAGCACGTGGACGCCCCGCGCCCGCAGGGTGGCCACGTTGGCGACGGTGGCGGCGTGCTCCCACATCTCCGTGTGCATGGCCGGCGCCAGCAGCACGGGACACCGCGCCACCAGCAGGGTGGCGGTCAGCAGGTCGTCCGCCTGCCCGGTGGCGGCTCGGGCCAGGAGGTCGGCGGTGGCCGGAGCCACGATGACGAGCTCGGCCTGCTTGCCGACGGCGACGTGCGCCACCTGGTCGACGTCCTCGAAGACGTCGGTCGTCACCGGCTGCCCGGACAGTGCCTCCCACGTCGCGCGCCCGACGAACTCGAGCGCCGCGCGCGTGGGCACCACGCGGACGGCGTGGCCGTCCTCACGCAGCAGGCGCAGGAGCAGGACCGCCTTGTAGGCGGCAATCCCGCCCGCGACGCCGAGGACGATGCGCATGGCGGGCTGGTCAGCCCTCGGTGGCCTCGGACGTGAGCAGACCGGCGTCGATCTCGCGCATGGCGATCGACAGCGGCTTCTCCTGCGGGCGGGTGTCCACCAGGGGGCCGACGTACTCGAGCAGGCCCTCGTTCAGCTGCGAGTAGTACGCGTTGATCTGGCGGGCGCGCTTGGCCGAGTACAGGACGAGCGCGTACTTGGAGTCGGCGCGCTCGAGCAGGCGGTCGATGGGCGGGTCGGTGATGCCGGTGGGGGCAGCGACGGTTCCGGACAAGGTGATCTCCCTGAGGGCAGAGGATGGGGCAGGCGGGGCCTGTAGGTCATCCTACCTGGTCGGGATACCCATCCCGCGGACCAGCTCGTCGGTCGCCCGGTGGACGTCGTCGTTGACGATCACCTGGTCGAACTCGGAGGCCGCGGCCAGCTCGACGCGGGCCGTGCTCAGGCGGCGCTCGCGCTCCTCCTCGTCCTCGGTCCCCCGCCCCACCAGCCGCCGCTCGAGCTCGGCGAACGACGGCGGGGCGAGGAACACGAAGTGGGCGTCGGGCATCGACTCCCGCACCTGACGGGCGCCCTGGAGGTCGATCTCCAGCAGCGCCGGCTTGCCGGCCGCGAGCCGCTCCTCGACCGGCTTGCGGGGCGTCCCGTACCGGTTGCGACCGTGGACCACGGCCCACTCGAGTAGGTCGCCGTGCTCGACCATACGGTCGAACTCGTCGGCCGACACGAACAGGTAGTGCACCCCGTCGACCTCACCAGGGCGAGGCGGGCGGGTGGTCGCGGAGACCGACAGCCACACCTCGGGATAGCGGGCACGGACGTCGGCCGACACGGTCCCCTTGCCGACAGCGGTCGGTCCGGCGAGAACGGTCAGCCGGGCAGGCGTCGTCGTCATGGGTGGTGCGGTGCTCCTCGAGATGTACGGTGCGGCCCGCCCCTCCTCGAGCTGATCACCCGAATCGGTCGACGAGAGCCTTCACCTGGTGCGGTCCGAGACCGCGCACGCGGCGCGTCTCGGAGATTCCGATCTCGGAGATGATCGCACGGGCCTTGACCTTGCCCACGCCGGGCAGGGACTCCAGCAGCGCCAGGACCTTCAGCTTGCCGATCGTCTCGTCCTGCTGCCCCTGCGTGATCACCTCGGACAGGGTGCCCTGCGAGTACTTCAGACGGTTCTTGACCTCAGCGCGGGCTTGCCGGGCTGCAGCGGCCTTCTGGAGCGCTGCTGCTCGTTGTTCGGGAGTCAGCGGAGGGAGTGCCACGCGCGTCACCTTCTCGTCTCTGGGCCGGCGACCCATGTGGAAATGCACGGGTTCGTGACAATGAAACTAGCGAGCGGCACCCTCATCGGCAACGCGGACGCGCATCGTGTCGCCCCGGACCTGCACCGACATGGAGCCGATGAGCTCACGAGAGCGCTGCGGAGGCCTCCTGGGCGGCCTGTCGGGCTGCTGCCCGCAGCGCCCCGACGTCGGGGCCCGCGGCGAGCACACCGCGCGACGACGAGGCGAGAACCTGACCCCGCGCGGCGCCGAACACCTGCGCCAGCTCCCGCGCACCTGCACCCTGCGCGCCGATGCCCGGCGCGAGCAGTGGCCCGTTCACCGCGGCCAGGTCCACCCCCGTTCGATCGGCGGCGTCCCCGACGGTGGCACCCACGACGAGCCCGATGGACCCGAGCGGCGCGACGTCGGCGTTCAGGGCTGCGGCGCGGGCCGCCATGCGCGCCGCGACGGTCACCCCGTCGTCGGTGCGCGCGTGCTGGACCTCGTGCCCCTCCTTGTTGGAGGTGAGGCACAGGACGAAGAGGCCGCGACCCGAGGAGAGCGCCAGGTCGACCGCCGGGTCGAGAGAGCCGAACCCGAGGTAGGGCGACACCGTGAGCGCGTCACCGGCGAGCGGAGAGCCGTCCCGCAGGAACGCGTCGGCGTAGGCACCCATCGTCGAGCCGATGTCGCCCCGCTTCGCGTCGACGATCACCAGCGTGCCGGTGTCCCGACCGGCCGCCACGATCTCCTCGAGCACGGCGACGCCCGCGGAGCCGTGCCGCTCGAAGAAGGCGGCCTGCGGCTTGACCGCGGCCACCCGCCCGGCGACGGCGTCCAGCACCGTCAGGGCGAAGGAGCGCAGACCCGAGGCGTCGTCCGCCAGTCCCCACGCGCCGAGCAGGCTCGGGTGCGGGTCGATCCCGACGCAGAGCGGCCCGTGCGACCCCATGGCGGCCGCCAGGCGGGCCCCGAACGGTGCGGTCATCCGCGGGCCGCCGCGCGCGCCGCACGGCGGCCCAGGATGGCAGCGTCGTGCTCCTGCAGGCTGGTCACGCGGAACGGCCCGGCCTGCCGCGCCTCGATCGCCTGCACGGCCGCTCCCAGCTGCTGCACGGTGGTGACCATGGCCTTGTCGGCCGCGGTCGTCGCCGCACGGATCTCGTAGCCGTCGGCCCGGGCACCCTGCCCCGAGGGGGTGTTCACCACGATGTCGACCTCACCGGACGTGATGAGGTCCACGATGGTCGGCTGCCCGTCGGCGCCACGGCCCGCGGAGTACTTCCGCACGACGGTGGAGGCGATGCCGCTGCGGTGCAGGACGGCCGCGGTGCCCTCGGTCGCGAGGATCTCGAAGCCCAGCTCCGCGAGCCGCTTCACCGGGAACACGATCGAGCGCTTGTCGCGGTCGGCCACCGAGATGAAGGCCCGACCCCCCGTCGGGAGCCCGCCGAACGCCGCGTCCTGCGACTTGGCGAACGCCGTCGGGAAGTCGACGTCGAAGCCCATGACCTCGCCGGTCGAGCGCATCTCCGGGCCCAGGACGGTGTCGACGACGACGCCCTCCTTGGTGCGGAAGCGCTTGAACGGCAGGACCGCCTCCTTGACCGCGATCGGCGAGTCGAGGTCCAGCACGCTCGCGTCGTCCACCGGCAGGATGCCCATGGCGCGCAGGTCCGCGATCGAGCGGCCGGCCATGACCAGCGCCGCGGCCTTGGCCAGGGAGACGCCCGTGGCCTTGGACACGAACGGCACCGTGCGCGACGCCCGCGGGTTGGCCTCGAGCACGTAGAGCACGTCCGAGACCAGCGCGAACTGGATGTTGAGCAGGCCGCGCACGCCGACCCCGCGCGCGATCGCCTCGGTCGACAACCGGATCCGCTCGAGCTCGGACGTGGACAGGGTGACGGGCGGCAGCGTGCACGCCGAGTCGCCGGAGTGGATGCCGGCCTCCTCGATGTGCTCCATGACGCCGCCGAGGAACAGCTCGGTCCCGTCGAACAGGGCGTCCACGTCGATCTCGATCGCGTCATCGAGGAAGCGGTCGATGAGCAGCGGCGGCAGGGTCCCCGCCCGCCCGCCGTCGGCCGCGTTGTCGAGCGCGCGCTGCACGTACTCGTTGAGCTGGGGCTCGTCGTAGACGATCTCCATGCCGCGGCCGCCGAGCACGTAGCTCGGCCGCACCAGGACGGGGAAGCCGATCCGGCGGGCGGTGTCGCGGGCACCCGCCTGCGTCGTGGCCGTGCCGAACGCCGGTGCGGGCAGGCCGGCGGCCTCGAGCACCTTGCCGAACTCGCCGCGGTCCTCGGCCGCGTCGATCGCGGCGGGCGACGTGCCCAGGATCGGCAGGCCCGCGTCGTGCAGGCGCTGCGCGAGCGAGAGCGGGGTCTGGCCGCCGAGGGTCACGATGAGGCCCTCGACCGGCCCGGCGGCGAGCTCGGCGGTGTAGACCTCGAGCACGTCCTCGAAGGTCAGCGGCTCGAAGTACAGCCGGTCCGACGTGTCGTAGTCCGTGGAGACCGTCTCCGGGTTGCAGTTGATCATCACGGTCTCGTACTCGCCCTTGAGCGCCAGCGCGGCGTGCACGCACGAGTAGTCGAACTCGATGCCCTGCCCGATGCGGTTGGGGCCCGATCCCAGGATGAGGATCGCGGGGCGCGTGCGCGGGGCGACCTCGGACTCCTCGTCGTAGGACGAGTAGTGGTACGGCGTGCTCGCGGCGAACTCGGCGGCGCAGGTGTCGACGGTCTTGAACACCGGCCGCAGGCCGACAGCGTGCCGGGCGCGGCGCACGGCGTCCTCCGAGGTGCGCCGCAGCGTCGCGATCTGCGCGTCCGACAGGCCGTGCCTCTTGGCGTGCAGCAGCACGTCACGGGTCAGTGCCTCGGCCGTGCGGGTCTGCTCGGCGACCTCGTTGATGAGCTGGATCTGGTCGAGGAACCACGGGTCGATGCCCGTGAGCTCGTAGACCTGCTCGAGGCTCACCCCGGCGCGCAGCACCTGCTGCACGTCGACCAGCCGGTGCTCGGTCGGCCGGGAGATGGTCGCGACCACCGCGTCCAGGGCGGGCCCCGCAAGGGCGTCGCCGGCCCAGTGGAACACCGAGTCCTTCTTGTCGAGCGAGCGCATCGCCTTGCCGAGCGCCTCGGAGAAGTTGCGGCCCATGGCCATCGCCTCGCCGACCGACTTCATGGTCGTCGTCAGCGTGTCGTCGGCCGCGGGGAACTTCTCGAACGCGAACCGCGGGACCTTGACCACGACGTAGTCGAGGGTCGGCTCGAACGACGCGGGGGTCGAGCCGCCGGTGATGTCGTTCGGGATCTCGTCGAGCGTGTAGCCGATCGCCAGCTTGGCCGCGATCTTCGCGATCGGGAAGCCCGTCGCCTTCGACGCCAGGGCCGAGCTGCGCGACACGCGCGGGTTCATCTCGATGACCACGACGCGGCCCGTGGACGGCTCGATCGCGAACTGGATGTTGCAGCCGCCCGTGTCGACGCCGACCTCGCGGATGACCGCGATGCCGATGTCCCGCAGCCGCTGGTACTCGCGGTCGGTCAGGGTCAGCGCGGGGGCCACCGTCACCGAGTCCCCCGTGTGCACGCCGACGGGGTCGACGTTCTCGATCGAGCAGACCACCACGACGTTGTCGTGCTTGTCGCGCATGAGCTCGAGCTCGTACTCCTTCCAGCCCAGGATCGACTCCTCCAGGAGCACCTCGGTGGTCGGCGAGTAGTGCAGGCCCTGGCCCACGATGCGCCGCAGGTCGGTCTCGTCGTAGGCGATCCCGGAGCCCAGGCCACCCATCGTGAAGGACGGGCGGACGACCACCGGGTAGCCGAGGACGGCGACGGCGGCGAAGGCGTCGTCGAGCGAGTGCACGATGGCGGACTTGGCGCTCTCGGCGCCGCAGACCTGCACGACCTCCTTGAACTGCTCGCGGTCCTCACCCTTCTGGATGGACGCGATGTTGGCGCCGATGAGCTCGACGTCGTACTTCTCCAGCACACCGGCCTCGTCCAGCGCGATGGCGGCGTTGAGCGCCGTCTGGCCGCCCAGCGTCGGCAGGATCGCGTCCGGGCGCTCCTTGGCGATGATCGTCGTGAGGATCTCCGTGGTGATCGGCTCGACGTACGTGGCGTCGGCGAACTCCGGGTCCGTCATGATCGTCGCCGGGTTGGAGTTGACCAGGATGACCCGCAGGCCCTCCTCCTTGAGCACGCGGCAGGCCTGCGTCCCCGAGTAGTCGAACTCGCACGCCTGGCCGATCACGATCGGGCCGGAACCGATGACCAGCACGCTGCTGATGTCTGTGCGCCGGGGCATCAGGCGGCACCCTTCTGTGAGTTCTCGGGATCCTTCATCAGATCGATGAAACGGTCGAAGAGATAGGCGGCGTCGTGCGGCCCGGCCGCGGCCTCGGGGTGGTACTGCACGGAGAACGCCGGTAGGTCGAGCGCGCGCAGGCCCTCCACCACGTCGTCGTTCAGGTCGACGTGGCTGACCACGACCCGGCCGTACCGACCGGCGTCGTGCGGCGCGACGGACTCCCCGTCGAGCGGCGCGTCGACCGCGAAGCCGTGGTTGTGGGCCGTGATCTCCACCTTGCCGGTGGCGCGGTCCATGACCGGCTGGTTCACCCCGCGGTGGCCGTAGCCGAGCTTGTACGTGCCGTAGCCGAGCGCTCGCCCGAGCAGCTGGTTTCCGTAGCAGATGCCGAAGAACGGGATCTGGCGGTCCAGCACGTCGCGCAGGAGCTCGATCTCGTGCGTCGCCGCGGAGGGGTCCCCCGGGCCGTTCGAGAAGAACACCCCGTCCGGCTCGGTGGCCAGCACGTCGTCGATCGTGGCGTGCGAGGGCAGCACGTGCACGCGCACGCCGCGCTCCGCCAGCCGCTGCGGCGTCATGGCCTTGATGCCGAGGTCGACCGCGGCGACGGTCGCGACGTGCTCACCGATCGGCTCGACCACGTAGGCGCTGGCCGTGGACACCTCACCGGCCAGGTCCGCGCCGGCCATCGCGGGCGCGGCCAGGACCTGGTCCAGCAGCTCGTCGTGCGGCGCGCGCCCGCCCCCGTCGTCCAGCAGCGCCGCGCCCGAGAAGATGCCGGCGCGCATGACGCCGCGCTCCCGCAGGTGGCGGGTCAGCGCGCGGGTGTCGATGTCACTGATGCCCACGATCCCCTGCGCGACCAGGTCGTCCGCGAGCGTGCGGGCGGCGCGCCAGTTGGACGCGCGCCGAGCGGGGTCGCGCACCACGTAGCCGGCGACCCAGATCTGCCCGGACTCGACGTCCTCGTCGTTCACCCCCGTGTTGCCGATGTGCGGCGCCGTCATGACCACGATCTGGCGGTGGTACGACGGGTCGGTCAGCGTCTCCTGGTAGCCGGTCATCCCCGTGTTGAAGACGATCTCGCCCAGCGTGGAGCCTTCGGCACCGTAGGCGCGGCCGGTGAAGGTCCGCCCGTCCTCGAGCACGAGCACTGCGTCGGTCATGAGTTCTCCTCCTGCGCGGGCGCCTGGCCCGTGGTCAAGGTCGTAAGTGCGTCGATGAGCCGCGTGCGGTCGGCGGCGCGTCGCGGGCGCAGCCCTGTGTCCAGGCCGCGCGGGTCCTGCGGGTCGGCCTGCCAGGTCAGGACCACGAGGCCGTCCCCGCCGACGACCTTCCCGGCCATCCCGGGGGCGGCGGCCGCGCCACGCAGCGCCGCGGCCGGGACGAAGAGGTCCGGAGCGCCCTGGCGGGTGATCAGCACCCCGGCGTCGTGGACGCTCACCTGGGCGGGGCTGCGCACGCCCAGGCCCTCGGCGGTCACCCGGTCGAGCCAGTCCCCGGCGCGCGTGGTGGACACGTAGACCGCCTCCACCGGGCCCGCACGCAGGGCGCCGAGCTCGGCGGGAGGCACCGGGAGGCGGGGCACCAAGGCGGTGGACTTCTGGGTGCGCGCGCGCCAGCCGGCGCGCATGGCCCAGAAGACCGCGAGGACGACCAGCAGGAGGACGACGGTGGAGGCCAGCTGGCGGATCACGAGCTGACCACCACGCTCTCGTCGCACGCCGAGCCGTCCATGACGGTCGCCCGGCCGCGCAGCCAGGTCGCGATCACGCAGCCGGACAGCTCTCGGCCGCCGAACGGCGAGTTGACGCTCTGCGTGGACTGCTGCTCGGGCACCACGACGCGCCGGATGCCCGGGTCCACCAGCGTGAGGTTGGCCGGCTCCCCCACCGCGATCGGCCGGCCGTGGTCGGGGACGCGGCCGATGCGTGCCGGGGCCGTCGACAGCACCCGCGCGACGTCCGCCCACGTGAGGCGGCCGGTGTCCACCATCGTCTCCTGCACGACGGACAGCGCGGTCTCCAGGCCGGTCATGCCGAAGGCCGCGGCACCCCACTCGCAGTCCTTGTCCTCGCGGGTGTGCGGGGCGTGGTCGGTGGCGACGATGTCGATCGTCCCGTCCGCCAGGCCCTCGCGGACCGCCTCGACGTCCCGCTGGGTGCGCAGGGGCGGGTTGACCTTGAACACCGGGTCGTAGCCGCGGGCGAGCTCGTCGGTCAGCATGAGGTGGTGCGGCGTCACCTCGGCGGTGACGTCGATCCCGCGGGACTTGGCCCAGCGGATGATCTCGACCGAGCCCGCGGTGGACAGGTGGCAGACGTGCAGCCGGGACCCGACGTGCTCCGCGAGCAGGACGTCCCGGGCGATGATCGCCTCCTCCGCGACGGCGGGCCAGCCGGCCAGGCCGAGCTCGGCGGACACGACGCCCTCGTGCATCTGGGCGCCCTCCGTCAGCCGCGGCTCCTGGGCGTGCTGGGCGATGACGCCGTCGAAGGCCTTGACGTACTCGAGCGCGCGACGCATCACGACGGGGTCGTGCACGCACTTCCCGTCGTCGGAGAACACCCGCACCTGGGCTGCGGACTCCGCCATCGCCCCGAGCTCCGCCAGTCGCTCGCCCTCGAGGCCGACGGTGACGGCACCGACCGGTCGGACGTCGGCCCAGCCGGCGTCGCGCCCCAGCCGCCACACCTGTTCCACCACGCCCGCCGTGTCCTGCGTCGGCGTGGTGTTGGCCATCGCGTGGACCGCGGTGAACCCGCCCATCGCCGCCGCGCGCGTGCCCGACCGGACGGTCTCGGCGTCCTCCCGGCCCGGCTCGCGCAGGTGGGTGTGCAGGTCGACGAGCCCGGGCAGCAGGATCAGGCCGCCGCCGTTGATGACCACCGCGTCGTCGCCCGCCAGCGACTCCGCGTCGCCACCGATCGCGGCGATCACGCCGTCGGCGAGGAGCACGTCGGTCGTGCCGTCGCCGAGCGGGCTCACGTCCCGCAGCAGGTACTTCCTCGTCACGCGTCCACCTTCGTCTCGTCCGTGATGCTCGGGGCGGCCGCTCGGACAGCGGCGTCGCCGCCCGCGAGCAGCAGGTACAGGACGGCCATGCGGACCGCCACGCCGTTGGCCACCTGCTCCACGATGACCGCACGGGGCGAGTCCGCGGCGTCCGCGGAGATCTCGAGCCCGCGGTTCATCGGGCCGGGGTGCAGCACGATCGTGTGCTCGGGGAGCATCGCGAGCCGGCGCGCGTCCAGCCCGTAGCGCCGCGTGTACTCCAGCGGGCTCGGGAAGAAGCCGCCGCCCGCGCTCGACATCCGCTCGCGCTGCACCCGCAGCATCATGACCGCGTCCGGCTTCTCGTCCGCGATCACCTCGTCCAGGTGGTAGGACACCCGGGCAGGCCAGGACCCGACCCCGACGGGCAGCAGCGTGGGCGGTGCCACGAGCACCACCTCGGCGCCGAGCGTGTGCAGCAGGTGCACGTTGGACCGCGCGACCCGGCTGTGCAGCACGTCGCCGACGATCGCCACCCGCAGGCCGGCGAGATCCCGGCCGGTCACGTCGCCCGGGCCCGACAGGTGCCGCCGCAGCGTGTACGCGTCGAGCAGGGCCTGGGTGGGGTGCTGGTGCATCCCGTCACCCGCGTTGATGACCGCGCCGTGGGTCCAGCCGGACGTGGCGAGCGTGTGCGGCGCTCCGGACGCGTGGTGCCGGATGACGACCGCGTCCGCGCCCATCGCCTGCAGCGTCAGGGCGGTGTCCTTGAGCGACTCGCCCTTGGAGACGCTGGAGCCCTTGGCGGAGAAGTTGATGACGTCCGCGGAGAGCCGCTTGGCGGCCGTCTCGAACGAGATCCGCGTGCGGGTGGAGTCCTCGAAGAAGAGGTTCACCACCGTGCGGCCGCGCAGCGTGGGCAGCTTCTTGATCTCGCGGGCCTGCGTCGCCGCCATGGTCCCGGCCGTGTCGAGGATCCGCACCGCGTCGAGGACGTCGAGGTCCGCGGTGGACAGCAGGTGCTTCATCGCGTTCCTCCCTCGATGAGGACCGCGTCCCGGCCGTCGGTCTCCTCGAGCAGCACACGGACCCGCTCGACCGTGGAGGTCGGCAGGTTCTTGCCGACGTAGTCGGCGCGGATCGGCAGCTCGCGGTGCCCGCGGTCGACGAGGGCGGCAAGCTGGACGGCGCGCGGCCGTCCGAGGTCGCTGATCGCGTCGAGCGCCGCACGGATGGTGCGGCCTGAGTAGAGGACGTCGTCCACGAGCACCACCACCTTGCCGTCGAGCCCGCCCGGGGGGATGTCGGTGGCTCCGATGGTCCGCGTGGGATGGTGCGCGAGGTCGTCGCGATACATCGTGACGTCGAGGCTGCCGACCAGCAGCGCGAGGTCCAGCCCGGGCTCGACGGCGATCAGCCGTTCCGCGAGGCGCCGGGCCAGCGGCAGGCCACGCGTGGGGATGCCCAGCAGGACGACGTCGGACCCGCCCCTGTTGCGCTCGAGGATCTCGTGCGCGATGCGGGTCAGAGCCCGGCCGATCTCCGGGGCACCGAGGACGACGTTGGCGTCGTCGTCGACGCTGTCGTGCGTGGGTGCGGGCGTGCCGGTGCTCATCAAGCAAACTCCTTCCCCGCCTCACGGGACGGGTCTTAAAGGAATGTCTCTCGGGCAGCCAGCCTACCGTGCGGCACGGGCCCTCCCGGCGCGACGTCCGTCACTGTCGCGCGGCACGTGGCGGGACCGGGACGCCGACGCAGTCACCCGGATGCCAGGTCATCCCCCGCCCGGGAGATGACGATTCACGGGTCGTGCTGGGAAGCGTTCCGACCTGGGTCACCGTGCTGCAGCTGCTGGCTGCCGGTCTGGTGGGTGGCTTCTGCGCGCTCCAGTGGCTGTGGTGGCGCGGCGAGGTCCGTCCCGCCAGCGCGGCCTGGTCCCTGGCCTGGTCCACCGACATGGCCCTGGTGCTGCTGGCCGGCGGGCTGTTCGCGCTGACCACGCCGGGTCCGGTGCGGGACGCCCTGGTCTACGCGCACGCGCTGCTCCTGGCCGGCTTCCTGATCATCGCGATCCCCGCCACCCGGGCGATCGCGGGCGGTCCGAGGATCCGGTACTGGCTCTGGGCGGCCATCCCCCTCTTCACCGCCCACGCCGTGCTGTGGTGGGTCCCGCTCGAGCGGTACGTGGCCGACCACGACGTCCTCACGGCCGCCCTGCTGCTCGTCCCCACCGCGGTCGTCGTGTCGTACGTCGTCGCGGCGCTGGGCCGGATCCGGCTCACGGGGTTCGACAGCCTGCTGGTGATCGCCGGGGCGGCGTCGCTGACCCTGTTCACCGCGGGCGTCCTGTGGTCCGACCACCCGGTCGGAGCGCTGTGCTCGGCCCTGGGATCCATCCCGCTGGCCGTGGGCATCGAGCTGCTCGCCCTGAACCGGCTCCGCCTCGCCCAGGACGAGGCGGCCCGGCAGCACCGCATGCGCGACGCCCTGGCCCGGCTCGCCAACGCCGCCTGGTACATCAAGGATGCGGACGCGCTGCTGCTCAGCGCGCGCGACGAGGCACGCACCATCCTGGGCGACCCGAGCGTCGAAGGCTCCCTGCGCCCGATCGCGCGCGACCGGTTCGTCAGCGAGCTCTACTCCGCCGACGAGGTGGACCACACCGCGCGGGCGCGGGCGTTCCTCATCGACCTCGCGCAGATCGTCTCGGCGGCCGCCGAGCGCTACCAGCTGAGCGAGCGGCTGCACACGACGGCGTTCACCGACCCGCTGACGCGCATGCCGAACCGCAGGGCCGTCGAGGAGCACCTCCTGGCGATGCTCGAACGGGCGAACGTGGAACGCACCAGGGTGTCCCTCGCCTACTGCGACCTGGACGGGTTCAAGCGCGTCAACGACTCGTTCGGGCACGCGCACGGCGACGCGCTCCTCGTCCGGGCCGCCGAGTACCTGCGGCGGGCCGTCGCCGACCTCGACGCGCACGTCGGCCGCGTCGGCGGGGACGAGTTCGTCATCGTGGTCGCGCGCGCGCCCGAGGACGCGCACCTGGTCGCCATCGCCCGCGAGATCCGCGAGGGCTTCGTCGACCGCCACGCGGGCAGCAGGCCGGCACGGCTCACGGTGGGTGTGGCCACGTGGCAGCCCGGCGACATCGTGGACACCGACGCCCTGATCCGGCACGCCGACACCGCGATGCTCGAGGCGAAGCGCTCACGCTCGGGCTTCCGCGTGTTCGACCGCGAGCTCCGGCAGCGGGTCGAGGCGCAGCGCCACCAGCGCACCGCCCTCGAGCACGCCGTGGCGGACGGGCGCTTCACGGCGCACTTCCAGCCCATCGTGGACGCGCAGACGCTCGAGATGGTGCAGGTCGAGGCGCTCGCCCGCTGGCAGCACCGCGGGCGGTTCGTCCTGCCCGCCGAGTGGCTCGACCTCGCCGAGGAGTCCGGCCTCATCGTGCCGATCGGCCTGGAGATTCTGCGCCAGGCCCGCCGTGCCCTCGAGCGGTTCCAGATGCCCGTCTCGGTCAACCTGGCGGCGCGCCAGCTGGCCGAGGTGGACGCCCTGGAACAGATCGAGACCGCGTGGGGCGGCGCCTTCTGGGAGCACCTGACCCTGGAGATCACCGAGAGCGCGCTGATCCAGACGTCGTCCGCGATCCCGGTGCTGTCCGAGCTGCGAGCCCGCGGCGCCCGGATAGCGGTCGACGACTTCGGCACCGGCTACAGCTCGCTGGCGCGCATGTCCCGGCTCCCCGTCGACGAGCTGAAGATCGACCGCTCGTTCGTGCGCGACATGGGGACCGACCGCGGGCGTGGCGTGGTGCGGGCGATCGTCGCGCTCGCGAGCACGCACGGCCTGTCCATCGTCGCGGAGGGCGTCGAGACGCCCGTGCAGCTCACCGCCCTCGCCGAGATGGGCGTGACCCGCGTGCAGGGCAACTTCCTGGGCCGCCCGGCGCCGTCGCTGCCGGTCCGCGGCCCCCGACCGGCGACCGTGCGCACGCCTGCGCGACGGCCGGTCGGGGTGCCGCAGCCCAACTCGGCGCAGGACGACTCCCGGCTCGTCGTGCCGCGCACCGTGTGACGGGCGTCAGGCCAGCAGGGTCGGCTTGAGGTCGACGATGCGGCCGAGGAGGCCGTTGACGAACTGGGGCGAGTCGTCCGTGGACAGCGACCGCGCGAGCTCCACGGCCTCGTCCACCGCGACCGCGTCCGGCACGTCGTCGTTGTAGAGGATCTCCCACGTGCCGAGGCGCAGCAGCGCGCGGTCGACGGCCGGCATGCGGTCGATGGTCCAGCCGTGCGCGTGGGTCGCCAACAGCTCGTCGATGCGGTCCTGCTGCGCGATCACGCCCTCGACCAGGTCGACGGAGTACTGGGGCAACGCCGCCTCGGTGCCCGGCTCCGCGATGCGGTCGGCGAGCAGCCTGATGGGGTCCAGCCCTCGCTGGTCCGCCTCGAACAGGACGTCGAGGGCCCGCTTGCGGGCCTTGGTGCGAGCTCCCACCTCAGTCGTTCACGCGGCCCAGGTAGCTCCCGTCCCGAGTGTCCACCTTGACCTTCGTGTTCGCCTCGAGGAACAGCGGGACCTGGATCTCGTAGCCGGTCTCCAGGGTCGCGGGCTTGGTGCCGGCGGACGAGCGGTCGCCCTGCAGACCCGGCTCCGTGTAGGTCACCTCGAGCACCACCGACGGCGGCAGCTCCACGTACAGCGGGATGCCCTCGTTGGTCGCGACCATGGCGTTCTGGTTCTCCAGGAGGAAGTGGGCGACGTCGCCCACCGTGGTCTCCGAGATGTGCACCTGGTCGTAGTTGTCCGTGTCCATGAACACGAAGTCCGTACCGTCCTTGTAGAGGTACTGCATGTCGCGCTTGTCGACGTTCGCCGTCTCGACCTTCAGGCCGGCGTTGAACGTGCGGTCGACCACCTTGCCGGACATGACGTTCTTCAGCTTGGTACGGACGAACGCGCCACCCTTGCCGGGCTTGACGTGCTGGAACTCGATCACGGTCCACAGCTGGCCGTCGATCTTGAGCACGGTGCCGTTCTTGAGGTCGTTGGTGGTCGCCACGATCGTCGCTTCCTGTCGATGAGCTTCGGTGCGGCCCGCCGGAGGCGCGGCCCCGGAGGGGCGTGCGCGGCATCTACGCAGCAGACCGCCGACCATCGTACCGTGCGGCCGGCACACGGCAGTCCGTCGCGCCTACGTGGTGGTGCCCGCGGCCTCCGGCAGGTGCGGACGGTGGATGACGGTGGCGCGGGTCCGGCCGAGCGCACTGCGCGTCGCAACGACCACGACGCCGACGAGGACGGCGGTCCCGACCACAGCCTGGAGGCCGTGCGGGAGCAGGTACGGGGCGAGCGTCACGACCGGCGCCGCGACGAGCACGGGGACCCGGAGCCCACGGACCACGCCCGCGCTCGACGTCCAGGCCCAGAGCACGAGCACGGCGAGCAGCGGCCCGGAGTAGTACGGGAAGCGGATCGGGTCGAGCAGGAGGCGGACCGCCAGCACGGCCGCCACCACCGCGAGCGGCTCGGCGCGACGCCACGCGAGGCCCGCGCCGACCACCAGGACGGCGACGCCCTGGGCGATCCGCAGACCCCAGCCCGCGGGAGCGGCCGTGCCGAGGGCGAGCCCGACCGTGGACGGTCCGGACACTGCCCAGACGAACTCGAACGTGCGGACGTCGCCCCACACGAGGAAGGGTCCGTACAGGGCCAGCGCGAGCGCGAGCGCGACGGCGACACGCGCCGCGGCGGCCCGCGGACGGCGGTCGACCAGGGCGAGCGGCAGCCCGAGGATCGCCCAGAGCTTCACGCCCACGGCCAGACCGAGGACGAGCCCGACGGACCACCGCCGCCCGTCCATGCAGGACAGGGCCGCCCACGCCAGGGCGAGGCCCAACCCGATCTCCTCCGCGTGGCCCATCATGGTCGCCTCGGCGAGCGAGCCGCTCAGGAGCAGGACCGCGGTGAGGACCCATCGCGCGACGTCCGGTGACGTGCCCCCGCGGGTGGCCGCGCGTCCGGCGACCGCCTGCGCCAGCACGAGCACCAGCACCGCCTGCACGGCTCCCAGGAGGAAGAGCGCGGAGACGCCGAGGACGTCCGCGATGGCGGCGACGACGCCGGCGAGCAGCAGCGCGAGCGGCCCGAGCTGGAGCTCCGGGTCGGCGAACACGTCGAGTCCCTGCGGTCCGAGCAGGCGCCGGCCGGCGGCCAGGAACATCACGGCGTCGCTGTCGGGGTTGCTCGCGCCGAGGACGCCGAAGGCGACGAACGACAGCGGCAGGACCGTCCAGGGCCGCGCCCACACCCATCTCGCCGCGCCGACGAGGCGAGGGCGCTCGACGGCCAGCAGTGCGGCCTCCCGCGTGAGCCTGGCGGCCGGCCGCTCGGGCCCGGCGACGCGCACGGGTCCCCCGTTCGACGGCACGGACGTCAGCTCCTCCCGGTGGTGGCTACGTCCTGTTGTTCGGTCCGTGGCCACCCGGAGTTGAGGCCGGGGTGCCCGCCAACAGCCGTCAGGAGCGGGCGGCGATGACCTCGAGCGCCAGGCGATAGCCCTCGACGCCGAAGCCCGCGATGGTGCCCGTCGCGACCGGACCGATCACCGAGACGTGCCGGAACGCCTCCCGCGCGTACGGGTTGGACAGGTGCACCTCGACCAGCACCAGTCCCGCGTGCGTGACCTGCGCCGCCGCGTCTCTGAGTGCGTACGAGTAGTGGGTGAACGCGGCTGGGTTGAGTGCGACGTGCGCCCGCGCGTCCACCGCCTCGTGCAGCCAGCCGACCAGCTCCGACTCGTCGTCGGTCTGGCGGACGTCGGCGTCCAGCCCCAGGTCC